>CALXTI010000039.1 GCA_944391395.1 uncultured Alphaproteobacteria bacterium | reverse complement strand
CCACCCGCTTCGGCATCATGAACGTGGATGAGAACGACACCATCTACGAGTTTGAGGAGAAGCCCGCCCACCCCAAGAGCAACCTGGCCTCCATGGGCATCTACATCTTCACCTGGTCCAAGCTGCGGGAGTACCTCATGGCGGACGAGGCCGACGAGGGCTCCTCCAACGACTTCGGCAAGAACATCATCCCCGCCATGCTGGCGGCGGGGGAGAAGATGACGGCCTACCGCTTCCACGGCTACTGGAAGGACGTGGGCACCATCGACTCCCTGTGGGACGCCAACATGGACCTGCTGGCCCCCAACGGCAGCGTCAATCTCCACGACACCGACTGGCCCATCTACGCCCGGCCCGCCGGGGTGCCCCCCCAGTTCATGGGGGAGTCCGCCCGGGTGACCCACTCCCTGGTCACCGGGGGGAGCAGCATCAGCGGCACGGTGGAGAACTCGGTGCTCTTCCACTCGGTAACGGTGGAGGAGGGGGCCGCCGTCCGCTACTCCATCCTCATGCCCGGCGCGGTGGTAAAGGCGGGGGCCACGGTGGAGTACGCCATCCTGGCCGAGCACGCCGCGGTGGAGGAGGGCGCCCGGGTGGGCGCTCCGCCGGGCGGTGACAACTGGGGCATCGCGGTGGTGGCCTCCGGCGTGACGGTGGGCCCCGGCTGCACCGTCCCCCCAAAGGCCATGCTCACCGAAAATGTGAAGAAGGAGGAGAAGTGACATGAATGACCTCCACGGCATCCTCTTCGCCTACCGCTCCAACCCCCATCTCCGGGAGCTGACCCAGCCCCGGAACACCTGCTCCGTCCCCTTCGGCGGGCGGTACCGGCTCATCGACTTCATGCTGTCCAACATGGTCAACGCCGGCATCACCGACATCGGCCTCATCGTCCACGAGAGCTACCAGTCCCTGCTGGACCACGTGGGCTCGGGCAAGGACTGGGACCTGAGCCGGAAGCACGGCGGGCTGCGCATCCTGCCCCCCTTCAGCTTCGCCGAGCAGAACGGGGAGTACCGGGGGGCCCTGGAGGCGCTGTCCAGCGTCTCCTCCTACCTCCAGAACATCCGGCAGGAATATGTCATCCTGGCCGGGGGCGACGTGATCGTCAACCTGCCCGTGTCCGACGTGTTCCAGCACCACCTGGACAGCGGGGCGGACATCACCGCCGTGTGCACCAGCCGCTCCACCGGCAGCGACCCCCGGGAGACCATCTACTGCACCGTGGGGGCCAACGGCCTGATCACCGACGCCGCCGTCCACCCCAACCAACCCGAGGGCTGCGAGTGCCTGCAGATCTACATCATGTCCAAATCCCTGCTCATGAGCCTGGTGGAGCACTGCGCCTCCCACGGGGTGACCTCCTTCAGCCGCGGGGTGCTCCAGGGCATGGCCCACACCCTGCGCATCTCCCCCTACCTCTTCCAGGGCTACGCCGCCCGGACCCACTCGGTGCGGCAGTACTTCGAGAAGAGCATGGACCTGCTGGACCCGGCGGTGCGGGCCGACCTGTTCGACCCCCGGCTCCCCATCCGCACCAAGGACCAGTCCAACCCCTCCACCTACTACGGCCCCGACGCCGCGGCGGTGGACTCCCTGGTGGCCGACGGCTGCATCATCGAGGGCGAGGTGGACCACTCCATCCTCTTCCGGGGCGTCCGGGTGGCCAAGGGGGCCAAGGTGTCCCACTGCGTGCTGATGCAGGGCTCCTACGTGGGGGAGAACTCCACCCTCTCCTACGTCATCGGGGACAAGAACGTCCGGGTGCGCTCCAACCGCACCCTCATGGGCCACTCCACCTACCCCCTGGCCATCCCCAAGAACACCGAGATCTGAGGCCGGCCCGTCCCTTCCGCCTACGACCCGAAAGGAGTCCGCTATGAACATCCTCTTTGCCGCCTCTGAATGCGCGCCCTTCGTCAAGACGGGCGGGCTGGCCGACGTGGCCGGCTCCCTCCCCCCGGTGCTGGCCGCCGCGGGGCACGACGTGCGGGTGGTCCTCCCCCTGTACGAGCGCATCGGCGAGGACTGGCGCAGCCAGATGACCTATCTCACCAACATCCGGGTGCCCCTGGCCTGGCGCAGCCAGTACTGCGGCCTGTTCCAGCTGGAGCGGGACGGGGTCACCTACTACTTCATCGACAACGAGTACTACTTCCGCCGCTGGGACCTGTACGGCCACTTTGACGACGGGGAGCGCTTCGCCTTTTTCTCCAAGGCGGTGCTCCACGTCCCCGTCATGGTGGACTGGCCGGTGGACATCCTCCACTGCAACGACTGGCAGACCGCCCTGGTCCCCGTCTACCTGCTGGAGGAGAAGTACCGCGTGTCCCAGCTGGCCCGGGCCAGGTCGGTGTTCACCATCCACAACATCGAGTACCAGGGCCGGTACAACAAGGCCATCCTCGGGGATGTGTGCGACCTGAACGAGAGCTATTTCAACGAGCACATGCTGGCCTACCACGACGACGTGAACCTGATGCAGGGGGCCATCTTCGCCGCCGACGCGGTGACCACCGTCTCCCCCACCTACGCCGGGGAGCTCCAGGACCCCTACTACGCCCACGGGCTGGACGGGGTGATCCGGGCCAACAGCTACAAGCTCACCGGCATCCTCAACGGCATCGACACCGCCCACTACGACCCGAGGGGCAACCGCGCCATCGCCAAGCCCTTCTCCCCCTCCCGCATGGCGGGCAAGGCGGAGTGCAAGGCCGCCCTGCAGCAGATCACCGGCCTGTCCCCCGCGCCGGACACCCCCATCCTCGCCTGCGTCTCCCGGCTGGTCTACCACAAGGGGTTCGACCTGATCCTGGAGGTGCTGGACCAGATCATGGCCATGGACGTGCAGATGGTGGTGCTGGGCACCGGAGAGGAGCGGTATGAGGAGACCTTCCGCCGGGCCCAGGGGCAGTACCCCGGCCGCTTCTCCGCCCAGATCATGTACTCCGCCCCCCTGTCCGCCGCCATCTACGCCGGGGCCGACCTGTTCCTCATGCCCTCCATCTCGGAGCCCTGCGGCCTGAGCCAGATGATCGCCATGCGCTTCGGCACCGTCCCCGTGGTCCGGGAGACCGGCGGGCTGAAGGACACGGTGTGGCCCTACAACAAGTACACCGGCGAGGGCCGGGGCTTCACCTTCACCTTCCCCAACGCCGGGGACATGCTGTGGGTGCTGCGGGAGGCGGTGGACCTCTACCACAGCGACAAAAAGGCCTGGAAGGGCCTGCAGAAGGCGGACATGACCGCCGACTTCAGCTGGACCGCCTCCGCCGGGCAGTATCTGGAGCTGTATACCCGGCTGTGCGAGTGACATCGTGGCTCTGTGCGGCGCCCTGCCGGGAGATACGGTGAAACCGCTTGCGTGTATGCGTATCTTCACTCTGACGGTCCTCTCGGACGTCGCGGAGTGACCCGGCACCTGCCTTTATAACCTGTTTCAGCTGGGAAAAGCGGCCCGGAGCAGTTCTCAACGAACTGCTCCGGGCCGCTTTTCAAAAATGTTCCCGTCTGAATTTACCTGTG
>CALXTI010000038.1 GCA_944391395.1 uncultured Alphaproteobacteria bacterium | reverse complement strand
AGCGGGTGGGGGGCAGCTATGTCCAGTGCCCCATCGCCGATATGCCCACCCCCTGGGTCAAGGTGATCCTGGAGCAGGACCACCCGGTGCTGCTCCGGGCCCAGCGCTTCATGCTGGACCATTTCGGCGACCGGTACGAGGCCATCTTCTCCAACCGCTACCTGCTGGAGCTCACCGCCAAGGGGGCCACCAAGGGGGGCATGGTGGCCCGGGTGGCCGACCTGCTGGGCATCCGGCGGGAGGACCTGTACTGCATCGGGGACAACCAGAACGACCTGCCCATGCTGGCCATCTCCGCCATCCCCTTCGCCCCGGCCAACTGCGCCGAGGAGGTGAAGCGGTGGGGGGCCCGGGTGCTCTGCCACTGCAACGAGGGCGCCGTGGCCCAGGCCATCGAGATCATGGGAGAGCGCTACCCGGAGAAATAACTGCACAAAAAGAGACCGCCCCCGCGCCGCTGCCGGCGCGGGGGCGGTGCTTTGTCCGGACTAAATGCCCAGCACCAGCCGGGCGAACTGGAAGTAGATGAGCAAGGACAGGGCGTCCACCACGGTGGAGATGAAGGGGGAGGCCATCACCGCCGGGTCAAAGCCCAGCTTCTCGGCCAGCATGGGGAGGATGCAGCCCACCGTCTTGGCACAGGTCACCGTGCCGATGAGGGTGAGGCAGACCACCGCCGCCACCCCGGCGGTGACCTCGGGGTTCTGGAAGAGCATCCGGTCCACCAGCAGCATCTTCACGAAGTTGGCCGCCGCCAGGCACACCCCGCACAGCAGGGCCACCCGGATCTCCTTGAACACCACCGGCAGCAGGTCCCGGAACTCCACCTCGTCCAGGGAGAGGGCGCGGATGACGGCGGTGGAGGCCTGGGTGCCGCTGTTGCCGCCGGTGCCGGTGAGCATGGGGATGAAGGCGGTGAGGATGGCGTAGGACATCAGGGCGTTCTCAAAGCTGGTGAGGATCATGCTGGTGAAGGTGGCCGACAGCATCAGCAGCATCAGCCAGGGCAGCCGGGCCCGCCAGGTCTCGAAGACCCCGGTGCGGAGATAGGGCTTGTCGGAGGGGAGGATGGCGGCCATCTTCTCGATGTCCTCGGTGGTCTCCTCCTCCATGACGTCCATGGCGTCGTCGAAGGTGACGATGCCCACCAGCCGGTCCTCTCCGTCCACCACCGGGACGGCGGGCAGGTCGTACTTGGAGAAGACCTGGGCCACGTCCTCCTTGTCGTCGTGGGTGTGGACCGAGACCACGTTGGTCTCCATGATGTCCTCGATGCGGGTCTCATAGCTGGACAGCAGCATCCGCCGCACCGTGACCACCCCGATGAGCACCCGGTTCTCGGTGACGTAGCAGGTGTACACCGTCTCCCGGTCGATGCCGATCTTCCGGATGCGGGCGAAGGACTGCTCCACCGTGGCGTCCCGGTGGAGGGTGACGAACTCGGGGGTCATGAGGGAGCCAGCGGAGTCCTTGGGGTAGTTGAGCAGCTGGTTGATCTGGCTGCGGGTGGCCGAATCGGTGTTGCGCAGCATCCTGGAGACCACGTTGGCGGGCATGTCCTCGATGATGTCCACCGCGTCGTCCAGGTACAGGTCGGCGATCACCGCCCGCAGCTCGGTGTCGGTCAGGTCGTTGATGAGCTGCTCCTGGATGTCGCTGTCCTCCAGATAGGTAAAGATGTCGGCCGCCATGGACTTGGGCAGCAGGCGGAACACCAGCACCAGCAGCTCCCGGTCCTCCAGGGACTCCAGGAACTCGGCGATGTCCACCTCGTTCATCTCCACCAGCAGGGCGCGCAGCTCCCGGAAGCGGTGCTCCCGGGCCAGCTCCTTGAGCTGGTCGAAATCGATGTTCTCCTGCACGGGGATCACGCTCCTTTCCGTTTCAGATGGGTCGGGACGGAACGCGGACGACAAAAACAGCCGCCCGGCCACGGGGGCCGGCGGCTGTGCTCAGAGACACCGAAGGGCGGCAAAAGGCGACCGCTCACAGGGGGCGGCGAAGGCCCCGCCCGGCAGAGGCAGGGCGGTCCACACGGTGTATCTGACCACAGCAGTCCGCGGCGGCGCGACTTCGGCCTTCCATCCTGCCTCACTTCCTTTTCCTGTTTATTTGCCGGAAAATCCGGCGGATAGCGCTATTATATGCCCCTCAGCGGGAAAAATCAAGGGCGGGTAAGCAATTTACCCGCCCTTTTTACCCGTATTTCACATTCTGGCCCGCTCAGTACCGCCGGACCACCGCCACCACCCGGCCCAGGATCTGGGCGAAGGTGCCGTCGATGGGCTCGTAGGCGGGGTTCTCCGGCATGAGCCACACCTGCCCGTCCCGGAGGCGCAGGGTCTTCACCGTGGCCTCGTCCCCGATGAGGGCCACCACGATGTCGCCGCTGCGGGCCTGCTGCTGTCGGTGGACCACCACCAGGTCGCCGGGGAGGATGCCGGCGTACTTCATGGACTCCCCCCGCACCCGGAGGGCGAAGTGCTCCCCCTCCAGCCCCTCGGTGTCAAAGGTGAGGTAGTCCTCCACGCACTCCTCCGCCAGGATGGGGGAGCCGGCGGCCACGTTGCCCAGCACGGGCACCCGGTCCCGCTCCCCGTGCTCCTCCTCGGCCACCGGGCGGGCGGCGCCGGCCAGGGTGATGGCCCGGGTCTTGCCCTCTGCCTTCACCAGGATGCCCGCCTCCTCCAGCCCCTTCAGGTGGAAGTGGACGGTGGACGGGGACTTGAGCCCCACCGCCGCGCCGATCTCCCGCACCGAGGGGGGATACCCGTGCTCCGCGGAAAAGGCCTGGATGAACTCATAGATCTGCCGCTGCTTGGGGGTAAGCTGCTTCATGGCGACCGCTCCTCCCGATGCCCCGCCGGGGCCTTGGTGAGGGTATTATATCACAGCCCAGCCCGCTTGTCAAACATTTGTTCCAGTGTCGCGCGGTCCAAGGAGCCCTGCCGGGAGCATCTTCCGCAATGGATGAAAATACAGCATAAAAGTATTGTGTCTGCAGCACTTTTGTGTTATCCTCTGAAACGAGGTGATCATATGCCGTTTTCCTACAAACCGCTGTGGAAGCTGCTGATCGACAAGGAGATGAGCAAGAAACAGCTGATGGCGGCCACGGGGATATCAAAGTCTACCATGGACAAGATGGGGCGCGGGGAACCTGTGTCCATGGGGGTCATTGACCGGATCTGTACCTGCTTTGACTGTCCGGTTGAAGATGTCGTGGAGCATTTGTGAGGCGTGAATGATGGGGACAAGACATAAACTCATTGCCTGCAACTCAAATGATACGGGCGGGGCGATTGCAGACAGGTCGGTGGACCTGGTGATCACCTCACCCCCATACCCGATGGTGGAAATGTGGGATGAGTGTTTTTCTCTCCAGAGCGACGAGGTGAAGCACGCGCTCCAGGACCGTCGGTTTGACGACGCGTTTGAGGCCATGCACCGCGTCCTTGACAAGACCTGGGACGATGTCGACCGGGTCCTGTCCGATCACGGCATCGTGTGCATCAACATCGGGGACGCCACGAAAAATTGCGACGGGCGGTTCAAGCTGTTTTCCAACCACACAAGAGTCATCCATAAATTCCTGTGCATGGGCTATGACGTGCTGCCGGACATCCATTGGCATAAGCCGACAAACGCGCCCAACAAATTTATGGGGTCCGGCATGTACCCTCCGTGCGCGTACGTTACATACGAACATGAGTACATCCTCGTGTTCCGAAAGGGTGCGAACAAAACTTTTTCGAGGGCGGAGAGCGCCCGGCGGCATGGCAGCGCCTACTTTTGGGAAGAGCGGAACGTGTGGTTTTCCGATCTGTGGGAGCTCAATGGGACGGCGCAGCATTTGAAAAAAGACGCCTCACGAAACCGGAGCGGCGCGTTTCCCTTTGAGCTGGCCTATCGGCTGATCAACATGTACTCGCTGAAGGATGATTGGGTTTACGATCCGTTTTCC
>CALXTI010000037.1 GCA_944391395.1 uncultured Alphaproteobacteria bacterium | reverse complement strand
AACGACGGCATGTGCGACGGGGCCTTTCTCACCCAGGAGTACACCTACGACGCCCACATCCTTCGGGACTGGTTTTTGGAGCAGCTGAAGGACTGCCCCCGGGTGGTCCTGCGCTGGGGGACCCCGGCCACCGGGCTGGAGCGGGCGGGGAGCGTCTACCGGGTGACCGCCGGCCAGGGGGAGCGGTTCGAGAGCGATTTCGTCCTCAACGCCACCTACGCCGCCGCCAACCAGATCATCCGGCAGGCCCTGCCCGGAGAGGAGTTCCCCATCAAGTACGAGCTGTGCGAGATCATCCTGTGCACGGTGGACGAGCCCCTGAAGGACGTGGGCATCACCGTCATGGACGGGCCCTTCTTCTCCATCATGCCCTTCGGAAAGACGGGGCTGCACTCGCTGACCTCGGTGACCTTCACCCCCCACATGGCCAGCTTCGACGCCCTGCCCACCTTCCCCTGCCAGGGGCGCAGCGGGGGCCACTGCTCCCCGGAGCGGCTGGGCGGCTGCGACGACTGCCCCGCCCGGCCCGAGACGGCGTGGAGCTATATGTCCAGCCTGGCCCGGAAGTACCTGCGGCCCGAGTTCGGCTTCCGCTATCAGGGATCCCTGTTCTCCATGAAGCCCATACTCAAGGCGTCCGAGATCGACGACTCCCGGCCCACCGTCATCCGGGTCCACAGCAGGGCCCCCGCCCTGGTGAGCGTCCTGTCCGGCAAGATCAACACGGTGTACGACCTGGACGGGGTGCTGAAAGGAGAGTTCTGACATGAAAGAGAGCAATTTCGTCTCCGCCGTGGTCTACCTGCGCCAGTGCCGGGAGTCGGTGGTCCCCTTCCTCACCCGGCTCCACGCCACCCTGCGGGAGAACTTCAAGAAGTTCGAGCTCATCTGCGTGGACGACGCCAGCGACGACGGCAGCGGCCAGGCGGTGCGGGACTTCGCCGCCGGAGTGGACGGGGCCATGGTCTCCCTGCTGCGCATGAGCTACCCCCAGGGGGTGGAGGCTTCCATGAACGCGGGGGTGGACCTGGCCATCGGGGACTTCGTCTTTGAGTTCGACAGCACCGCCCTGGACTATCCCGCCCAGCTGGTGATGGAGGTCTACCGCACCGCCATGACCGGCTTCGACATCGTCAGCGCCACCCCGGAGGGGGGCGGACGGTTCACCTCGCGGCTGTTCTACCGGGTGTTCAACCGGTACGCCAACATCCAGTACCAGCTGGAGACCGAGCGCTTCCGCATCCTCTCCCGCCGGGCCATCAACCGGGTCCACGCCATGAGCCGCACCATCCCCTACCGCAAGGCCCTCTACGCCAACTGCGGGCTGAAGCTGGAGCGGCTGCGCTACCGCCCGGCGGGGGACGGCGGAAAGGCCGGGGCGGACCGGGAGCGGCCCCGGCTGGCGGCGGACGCCCTGATTTTGTTCACCAACGTGGCCTACCGCCTGGCCCTGTGCCTGGCCTTCGTGATGATGGCCCTGACCCTCATCGTCACGGGGTACACCGTGGTGGTCTATCTGTCGGGCAGCCCGGTGGAGGGCTGGACCACCACCATGCTGTTTCTCGGCTTCGGCTTCTTCGGCATGTTCGCCATCCTCACCCTGGTGCTGAAATACCTGTCCGTCCTGGTGGAGCTGAGCTTCCGGCGGCAGCGGTACGTGTTTGAATCCATCGAGAAGCTCTCGAGATAAGCGAGGGGGGACGGCCCGTGCGGGACTCCTTTGAAAAGAACAAGAAGGGCATCCTGCTCATGGCCTGCGCGTCGCTGTGCGTGTGCCTCGGGCAGCTGTTCTGGAAGCTGTCGGGCACCCAGACGCTGTGGTGGCTGCTGCCCGGCTTCGCCCTGTACGGGCTGGGGGCGCTGGTCATGCTGGCGGCCTACCGGTACGGCAGCGTCTCGGTGCTGCAGCCGGTGCTTGCCCTGAACTACGTCCTGACGGTGGTGCTGGCCGCCGCGGTGCTCCGGGAGGACATCTCCCCCCTGCGCATCGCCGGCATCGTGTGCGTCACCGTGGGGGTGGTGCTGGTGTGCGGCGGCGACGGGGGAAGGGAGGACGCGCCATGACCGACCTGCTCCTGGTCCTGTCCATGACTCTGATGGGGTCGGCGGCCGCCCTGCTGCTGAAGCGGGCCTCGGGCGCCGGGGGGCTGCTGTCCATGTTCCGCACCCCCTGGCTGTACGGCGGGGGGCTGCTCTACCTGGCCTCGGCGGTGGTGAACATCCTGCTGCTGCGGCGGCTGGACTACTCGGTGGTGCTGCCCCTGACCTCTCTGACCTATCTGTGGACCATGCTGCTCTCCGCCCGGCTGCTGGGGGAGCGGCTCACCGGCCGGAAGCTGGCCGGAACGGCGGCCATTTTAGCCGGGGCGGCCCTCATCGCCCTGTGACGAGGTGACGGAAATGGAAAGCTTAGTGGGATACACCGGCTTCGTGGGCTCCAACCTGGCGGCGGAGCACCCCTTTGACGGGCTGTACAACTCCAAAAACATCGCGCAGGCCTACGGCACCCGGCCCGACCTGCTGGTGTACGCCGGGGTGCCGGCGGAGATGTTCCTGGCCAACCACGACCCGGCGGCCGACCGGGCGGTGCTGGAGGGGGCGGCGGACAACATCGCCCGCATCGCCCCGAAAAGGCTGGTGCTGGTGTCCACCATCAGCGTCTACGACGACCCGGTGGGGGCCGACGAGGACAGCCCCATCGACAAAAGCCGCCTGTCCGCCTACGGCGCCCACCGACGCTGGCTGGAGGAGTGGGCGGAGGCGCACGTGGAGGACCGGCTCATCGTCCGGCTGCCCGCCCTGTATGGCCGGGGGCTGAAAAAGAACTTCCTCTACGACTGCATCCACTTTCTGCCCCCCCTGCTCACCGCCGCCAAGCGGGAGGAGCTGGGGGCGAAGGAGCCCCTCATCGCCGCCAGCTACGCTCCCCGGGGGGACGGCTTTTTCCGCTGCCCCGACGTGGAGGGAGAGGCCCGGGAGGAGCTGAAGGCGGCCTTCCGCCGGGCGGGCTTCTCCGCCCTGCACTTCACCGACAGCCGGTCCCAGTACCAGTTCTACGGCCTGGACCGCCTGTGGCGGGACATCGCCCGGGGGCTGGAGCTGGGGCTGGAGCGGCTGAACCTGGCCACCCCGCCGGTGACGGCGGGGGAGGTGTACGCCGCCCTGTACGGCGGGCAGTTCGTCAACCACCTGGACAGGCCCCCCTACCGCTATGACTTCCGGACGAAGCACGCCGGGGCCATGGGGGGGGCGGACGGCTATCTGGAGCGCCGGGAGGAGGAGCTGGAGCGCATCCGGGCCTTCGTCACCGGGCAGGAGGGGACGGGATGCTGACCGAGCGGCGTCTGGACCGGGCCCGGTGGGTGCTGTGGGGGCTGACCCTGCTGGCCATCGGGATCGCGGCGGGGGCGGGCCGGATCTGGCTGTCCGACTTCTTCGCCATCAACGGCGACTTCCAGAACTACAACGTCCTGCGCCGCTTCCTGGACGGGCAGGTGCCCTACCGGGACTTCACCAACTACCTGGGCATGGGGGTGCTGTGGCTGGACGCCCCCTTCCTGGCCTTCCACGACACATTCACCGGCAGCCTCTTCGTCACCAACGCCGTCACGGCGGTGTGCTGCTGCGTCACCGTGTGGCTGCTGGTGTGGATGATCACCCAGCGGCAGACCCTGGCCATGGCGGTGGGGGCGCTGACCCCCCTGCTGTACGCCTGGCCGGTGACCGCCACCCTGTTCGACCTCTTCGTCCCGGGCACCTCCATGCGCATGGTCCGGGGCTTTCTGCCCGTGCTCCTGGGGGCCGTGCTGCTGCTGGCCGCCCGGCGCCGGGGGTGGGACAGCCTGGACCTGTTCCGCTCCCGGAAGGCCATGGCCCTGTGCGGCCTGGCGGTGGGGCTGGGGGCGGTGTGGTCCAACGACTTCGGCTACTCCTCCATCGGGGCGGCCCTGTTCATCCTGCTGGTCATCACCGTGTTCCAGAACAGGCTGCGCACGCCCGGGCAGCGGGCGTCGGACTACCTGTGCTTCCTGCGGTGCGCAGCCGTGGGCTATCTGGTGATGGTCACCGCCGGCACCGGCGGGGGCCCGGCGAGCTTCTTCCGGCAGCCCGCC
>CALXTI010000036.1 GCA_944391395.1 uncultured Alphaproteobacteria bacterium | reverse complement strand
AGCAGGGTCCCGCCGGCCCGCGGGGGGAACAGGGCCCCGCCGGCCCGCAGGGAGAACAGGGTCCCGCAGGCCCCCAGGGAGAACAGGGTCCCGCCGGCCCCCAGGGAGAACAGGGCCCCGTCGGTCCGCAGGGGGAGCAGGGGCCCACCGGCCCCGCCGGGGCGGCTGCCGCGCCGCCCGACGACGTGTTCGCCGCCTTCATCGGGTCGTCGGAGCTGTTCCACAACGGGACCCAGCTCCAGCTGTTCCCGGAGGTCCAGGATCCCACCGGCGCCATCACCGAGTCGGACCTGTCCCATGTGCAGCTGGCCGCCGGGCAGTATCTGGTGAATTACAGCGTGTCGGCCATCTTCAACGCCCCCGGCTATATGCAGGTGACCCCCTTCTACGACGGGACGGCCCATCTGGAGACGGGGGTGTATTTTGCCACCACCGCCAACGGCTCCACCGCCTGCGGCGCGGCGAGCTTCATCCTGACTGCCCCGGCGCCCACCGTCTTCTCCCTGACCTACTCCGGCCCGCTGGACGCCCGGGAGGGCACGGTGACGCTGACCTTCCTCAAGCTGCGCCGCGCCCCCTGACCGGCCCCGCTGACGAGACCGCCTTCCCCCGCGGGGGAAGGCGGTCTCGCTGCGTCAGCTCCGGTGGGCGTCCCCCGCCCGGCCGTGGGACCGGTGGCGCAGGGTGAGGACCATGGTGGTGAAGGAGGCCGCCCCGCCGATGAAGTTGGAGATGGGCTCGGCCAGGAACACTCCTGTGACCCCCAGCCCGCCCACATGGGGGAGCAGCAGGGTCAGGGGGACCACGATGATGATCTTGCGCAGGATGGAGAAGAAAATGGCCTGTCTGGACAGGCCCAGCCCCACGAACACCGACTGGGCCGAGATCTGCAGGGCCATCATGAAGAAGCCGAAGAAGTACAGGTGCATGGCGGGGGCCCCGGCGTCCAGCAGGGCGGGGCTGCTGTTGAACACCGACATGATGGGCCGAGGGAAGAGGAACACCGCCAGCCAGGCCAGCAGCATGTACCCCACGCTGGTGGCGGCGGTGAAGCGGATCACCCGGACCACCCGGTCGTACTTCCGGGCCCCGAAGTTGAAGCCCAGCACCGGCTGGGAGGCGTTGTTCAGCCCCTGGCAGGGGAGGGACACCACGTCCCGCACCGAGCTGAGCACCGTCATCACGCCCACGTACACGTCCCCGCCGAAGGCCCGCAGGGTGGTGTTGCAGGCGATCTGCACCGCCCCGTTGGAGGCTGACATGACGAAGCCCGCCGTCCCCAGCCGGGCGATCTCCCCCACCAGGGGCCAGTCGGGCCGGAGGTTGGCCGGCCGGAGCTTCAGCAGGGTGCGCCTGCCCAGCAGGAAGCGCATCACCCACGCGGCGGACAGGAGCTGGGACAGCACGGTGGCCACGGCGGCCCCGGACACCCCCATGTCCAGCAGGAAGATGAAGACGGGGTCCAGCACGATGTTGGCCGCCGCCCCCATGAGGGTGGTGACCATGCCCACCCGGCCGAAGCCCTGGGCGTTGATAAAGCCGTTCATCCCGGTGCCCACCATGGCCAGGGGGGTGCCGATGAGGTAGATGCGCAGGTAGGCGGCGGCATAGGGCCAGGTGTCGTCGCTGGCCCCGAAGAGGAAGAGGAGGGGCCGCAGGAAGACCTGCCCCAGCACGGTCAGCACCACCGAGGCGGCCAGCAGCATGGTCAGGGTGCTGCCCATGATCCGCTCCGCCCGCTCCGTGTCCCCTCTCCCCCGGGCGATGGAGCACAGGGGGGCGCCCCCCATGCCGAACAGATTGGTGAAGGCCAGGATCAGGGTGATCACCGGGAAGGTCAGCCCCAGCCCGGTGAGGGCCAGGGAGGACGCCCCGGGCAGGTGGCCGATGTAGATCCGGTCCACCACGTTGTAGAGGATCTGGACCAGCTGGGCCACCGTCATGGGCAGGGCCAGGGAGAGGACGTGGCGGTATACGCTGCCCTGGGAAAAATCGTTCTGCTGCTGGGCCATGTCGTCGCCCTCTTTCTCTCAAAAAGCGGGGCCCCCCGCCCGGGGGCGGAGGGCCGCCACCCGAGGTCAGTCCCGGGTGAGGTAAAACGGTTTCATGAGGCTGTTCTGCTCGGTGGAGTCCTTGGTGTGGGGGCGCTGGGGCTCCATGGGCCGGCGTCCGTCCCGGCGGCGGGACTTGCCCTTCTTGCCCTGGCCGTCCTTTTTGCCCTGGCCGGAGCCGCTCTCCCCGGCGGGGGCCTTCTCCCCCTTCTTCTTTCCGGGCTTCTGCTCCGGGGCCTTTTCCCGGCGGGGCTGGGCGGCCTCCCGGTCCTCTCCGCCGCCCTTCCGGGACCGGCGCCGGCGCCGGCCGCCGCTCCCGCTCTCCGCCGCCCCCGGGCGGGGGGCCAGCAGCCGGGCGGTGGCGTCCATGATGCGGTCGCCCGCCAGGGGGTCGGGCTTGGTAAACTCCACCACCGGCATGGCCGAGCCGGTGTCCAGCCGCTCCCCGGGCCGGGTGAGCTTGGGCCGGGCCTGCCGGAGGATGGGCTCCGCCGGGGCGGCGGGCTCCGGAGCGCTCTCGCCGGCGGCCTTCCTGCCGCCCTTCTTCCCGGCCTTCGGGGCGGGCTGGGCGGACTCCTTCTCCCTCTGGGCGGCCCGGCGGGCGGCGCTGCGCTCCCGGGCGGCGGCCCGGGCCTCGGCGTCCTCCTCGTTGACGATGCGGCCGTTCTTGTCCCGCTTGGGGGCCTCCAGCACCACCATGGGCCAGGGGTGGTCCTCCACCACGGGGACGGACCGGCCCATCAGCTTCTCGATGGCCCGGAGCAGGGGGATCTCGGCGTAGTCGCACAGGGCCACCGCCGTCCCCCCGTGGCCCGCCCGGCCGGTGCGGCCGATGCGGTGGACGTAGGTCTCGGGCACCTCGGGCAGGTTGTAGTTGAACACGTGGGAGAGCTCCTCGATGTCCAGCCCCCGGGCGGCGATGTCGGTGGCCACCAGGCACTGGACCCTGCCCTCTTTGAAGTCGGCCAGGGCCTGCTGCCGGGCGGTCTGGCTCTTGTTGCCGTGGATGGCGGCGGCGGTGACCCCCAGCTTGGCCAGGTCCTTGGCCACCTTGTTGGCCCCGTGCTTGGTCCGGGTGAACACCAGGGCGTTCTTCACCCGGAGCTCCTCCAGCAGGTGGGCCAGCAGCTTGGTCTTGTTGCCCTTGTCCACGAAGTAGACCGACTGCCGGATGACCTCCACCGGAGAGGACACCGGGTCCACCGCCACCCGCACCGGGTCCCGGAGCAGGGAGTTCACCAGGTCGGCGATCTCGGGGGGCATGGTGGCCGAGAAGAGCATGGTCTGCTTCTTCTCGGGCAGCCAGCGCAGGATCTTCCGCACGTCGTGGATGAAGCCCATGTCCAGCATCCGGTCGGCCTCGTCCAGCACGAAGATCTCCAGGCGGGACAGGTCCACGAACTTCTGCTGGTACAGGTCCATGAGCCGCCCCGGGGTGGCCACCAGCACGTCGGTCCCCCGGCGCAGGGCATCCACCTGGGGGTTCTGCCCCACCCCGCCGAAGATGACGGCGGAGCGCAGGGGCAGGTTTTTGCCGTAGAGCTCAAAGTTCTCCTGGATCTGGAGGGCCAGCTCCCGGGTGGGGGTGAGGATGAGGGCCCGGATGGGCCGGCCGGGGCGCTGCCCGGCGCTGAGCCGCTGGAGGATGGGGGCGGCGAAGGCGCAGGTCTTGCCGGTGCCCGTCTGGGCGCAGCCCAGCACGTCCCGGCCCGCCAGGGCGGGGGGAATGGCCTTCTCCTGGATGGGGGTGGGGGTCTGGTAGCCCATGTCCTCCAGAGCCTTGATGATGGGGGCGTTGAGCCCCAGTTCCTGAAATGTCAAGCAGATCCTTCCTTTCCTTTGCGGTCCGGGCATGCCAGGCCGGCCCCCCGCGGCGCGCCGGGGCGCGCCCTCTGTACCTCCGGGGGCTGGAGGAGATCGGTGTGTGGCCCGGTCAGAAGTTCCGGGCCGGCCCGGCGGGGATCACGTCCCGCAGGGCGGGCAGGTCCCGCACCAGGCGGATGACCTGCCGGGCGGAGTCCTCGATGCGCTGGTTGCCCGAGCAGTCCGCCGTGAAGTCGGCGCAGGCCTCGTACAGGGGGCAGCGGGCGGCGTACAGGTCGGGGACGCCCTGCCCGGCGGGCAGGGTGATGCCCCGCTTGCTGATGTCCCCCAGCCGGACCAGCAGCTCGTCCAGGGGCACCTTCAGATAGACGATGGGGCCCAGGGCGTGGAGATGCCGCAGGCTCTCCTCCCGGTGGATGACGCTCCCCCCGGGGGCGATGACGCTGCGGCGGCAGTTCAGGGAGCAGATGGCGTCCCGCTCCATGTCCAGAAAGGCCTCGTTGCCGTGGCGGTCGATGAGCTCCTGGAGCAGGGCCCCCTCCCGCTGCTGGATGAGCAGGTCGGTGTCCACGAAGTCCATGCCCAGCATCTTGGCCAGGACCACCCCCACCGTGCTCTTCCCCGAGCCGGGCATGCCCACCAGCGTGATGTTGTCCATCTCCATCCCTCTCCCTTCGCTTTAATGATTCAGTATACCACAGCTGCCGTCGTTGGGCAAGAGCAGGGAGGAGATTT
>CALXTI010000035.1 GCA_944391395.1 uncultured Alphaproteobacteria bacterium | reverse complement strand
GCTGGTCACCGTCGGCCTGAAGGAGGGGGACGCCCACGCGGGCGACCTCGCCTGGGAGGGCGGGCTGCCCTCCCTTGACCTGATCTGGAGGGGGGAGCGGCTGGGGCGGATCAGCCTGAGCGTCCCCGGCGTCCACAACGTGAAAAACGCCCTGGCCGCGGCGGCGGCCTGCCTTCTGCTGGGCGCGGAGCCGGCGGCGGTGGCCGGTGGGCTGGCCTCCTTCCGGGGGACGGGCCGGCGCTTTGAGCACAAGGGCAGCTTCCGCGGGGCCGAGGTGTACGACGACTACGCCCACCACCCCAGCGAGGTGGCCGCCCTGCTCTCGGCGGCGGAGGGGCTGGGCTACCGGCGGATCGTCTGCGCCTTCCAGCCCCACACCTACACCCGCACCAAGGCCCTGTTCGACGACTTCGTCTCGGTGCTCCGGCGGCCCGACGTGGTGCTGCTGGCCGAGATCTACGCCGCCCGGGAGAAGAACACCATCGGCATCTCGTCCCGGGACCTGGCCCGGGAGATCCCGGGCAGCGTCTACTGCCCTACCCTGAAGGACGTCACCGCCCGGCTGCGGGAGCTGGCCCGGCCCGGCGACCTGATCCTCACCGTGGGGGCGGGGGACATCTACACTGCGGGGGAGGCCCTGCTGGCCGGGGAGAAGTGACCCCCGGGAAGACAGCTTGAGAGAGGAGGGGAGGGCCGTGGGCTTTTTCCACCCTGACAACATCATCTTCCGGGCGCTGGCCCGGCTGGTGGACCTGGTGGGGCTGTCCCTGCTGTGGGCGGTGTGCTCCATCCCGCTGGTGACCCTGGTGCCCGCCACCGCCGCCCTCTACCACGCCCTGTACCGGGTGTTCCGGAAGAAGGACGAGGACCGCTCCTTCCGCCTCTTCTTCCGCTCCCTGCGGGAGAACCTGCGGCAGGGGGTGCCCGCCAGCCTCATCTGCCTGGGGGCGGCCTGGGCGCTGTACATCCTCTATCAGTGGATGTACTACTTCGCCCTGCTGGACTCCGACGGGGTGGTGCTCTTCGTGTGCCTGTCGGTGCTGCTGGTGGTGCCCGGGGGGATCGCCTGCTGGATCGGGCCGCTGCTGGGGCGGTTCCAGTTCTCGGTGGGCGGGCTGCTCTCCACCGGGCTGCGTCTCACCTTCCGGCACCTGCCCAGCACGGTGGTGATGGTGCTGCTCACCATAGAGCTGGCCCGGCTGGTGCCCGAGCTGCTGTGGGTGCCCCTGCTGATCGTGCCCTCTTTGTGGGCCCTGCTGGTCTCCCTGTTCGCCGAGCGGATCTTTGTGAAATATCTCCCGGCGGAGGAGGGGCTCTCCCCCGCCGACGGGGAGGAGTGACCCGCCCCGAGGGCCGGCGAAAGGGGACGTTTTGCCCGGAAATGAAAAAAATTTTCTGCAAAATCGGGAAAGTGGAAAATTTTTGCGATTTGTCCTTGACATTGGGGGCCTATCCTTGTACAATTTCAACATAGATACCAGAAACTCAGGTGGTATTTATCGTCGAAAAATGAAAAGAGGAGGATGAATCAACATGAGACTGAAAAGAATTCTTGCGCTGCTCCTGGCGCTGGCCATGGTGTTCGCCCTGGCCTCCTGCACCGTGGAGCAGAACCCCACGCCCACCAACGACCCCGGCGAGACCACCCCCGGCACTGAGACCCAGCAGGTGTCCATCGAGTGGTGGGCCTTCCCCACCTTCGGCAACGCCACCGGCTATGAGGAAGAGCTCATCGCCGCCTTCAACGAGGTCCACCCGGAGATCGAGGTCAAGCTGACCATCATCGACTTTACCTCCGGCCCCCAGACCCTCACCGCCGCCATCGAGGCGGACACCGCCCCCGACGTGCTGTTCGACGCCCCGGGCCGCATCATCGAGTACGGCAAGGCGGGCGAGCTGGCCGACCTGAACGACATCATCGGCGAGGCGTCCGGCGACATGTCCGAGGCCGTCCTCTCCGCCTGCTCCGACGGCACCGACTACTGGATGTATCCCCTGTCCTCCGCCCCCTTCTACATGGGCATCAACCTGGAGATGTTCGAGGCGGCCGGCGCTGACCAGTACCTGAACCTGGAGGGTGACCGCGCCTGGACCACCGAGGACTTCCAGAACGCCTGCAAGGCGCTGGCCGACGCGGGCTACACCCCCGGCATCGTCTACTGCGGCGGCCAGGGCGGCGACCAGGGCACCCGCGCCCTCGTCTCCAACCTCTACGGCGCCGCCATCGCCAACGAGGACATGAGCGCCTACACCATGAACAGCCCCGAGGGCGTCCAGGCCATGACCCTGCTGCAGGAGATGGTGGACGCCGGCTATCTGGACGTGGCCACCGACATGCAGGCCGCCCAGGAGCTGGAGATGTTCCAGACCGAGAACTGCGCCATGACCTTCTGCTGGGGCACCTCCAACGCCATCAGCTATCACTCCGACGACTTCACTCAGGTCTCCGTCCCCTTCCCCTCTGACGACGGCGTGCCCGAGCTGGAGACCCTGTACAACGGCTTCTGCGTGTTCGACAACGGCGACCAGGCCAAGATCGACGCGGCCAAGACCTTCATCCAGTTCATCTGCACCGACGACGAGTGGGGCCCCAAGAGCGTGCTGCAGTCCGGCGCGCTGCCCGTCACCGGCACCTTCGAGGCGCTGGACCTCTACGCCGGCGATGAGGAGATGCAGCTGCTCAGCTCCTGGACCCAGTACTACGCCCCCTACTACAACACCATGGACGGCTTCACCACCATGCGGACCGAGTGGTGGAACATGCTCCAGCGGGTGCTGGCCAACGGCGGCGATCCCCAGACCGAGCTGGACACCTACGTGACCAATTCCAACGCGGCCATCACCGGCTGACGGCCGCCCGACTTCACAGCTTTCACAACAGCGAAAAGCGACGCGGCAGTGTCCCCCCTCCCTGGCGGATCGGGGAGGGGGGGCACTTTCCGAACATTGAGGGAGTGAGACTTCCATGAGCAAGCAAGCCATGTCTCAAAGCCCGGTGCTGCGCCGGCGTGAGACAGTCGTGTCCTACCTGTTCCTGCTGCCCGCCCTGTTCTTCTTCGTCTGCTTTGTGGTGACCCCCATGGCCATGGGGGTGGTGACCAGCCTCACCGATTCCCACATGGGCGGCGGCTCCTTTGTGGGACTGAAAAACTACGTAGATCTGTTCCAGGACCCCGTTTTCCTCAAGTCCATGGTGAACACCGTGATCATCGTGGTGGTCTCGGTGCCCGTGGTGACGGTGTTCTCCCTGTGGGTGGGCTCCGCCATCTATGAGATGAGAGCTTCCGCCCGGTCCTTCTTCCGGTGCGTGTTCTACCTGCCGGTGGTCACCGGCTCGGTGGCCGTGGTGGTGGTGTGGCGCTGGATGTTCCACACCTACAACGGCCTGTTCAACCACCTGCTCACCGGGGCCGGCATCCTGGACCGGGGCTTCAGCTTCCTGGGCGACCCCCGCACCGCTCTGGCCTGCGTCATCCTGATCCTGTTCACCACCTCCATCGGGCAGCCCATCGTCCTCTACGTGGCCGCCCTGGGCAACGTGGACAGCTCCATGGTGGAGGCCGCCGAGGTGGACGGTGCCACCCGGATGCAGATCTTCTGGAGGATCAAGTGGCCGGCCATCATGCCCACCACCCTGTACGTGGTGGTCATCACCACCATCAACAGCTTCCAGTGCTTCGCCTTGATCCAGCTGCTGACCTCCGGCGGCCCCAACTACGCCACCAGCACCGTGATGTACTACCTGTACGAGACCGCCTTCCAGCAGTTCCAGTACGGCTACGCCGACGCCATGGGCGTGGTGCTGGCCATCGTGATCGCCCTGTTCTCCGCCTTGCAGTTCAAGGTGATGAACGGCGGCGCCACGGAGTAAGGGGGTGGGCAGCGTGAGAAACGGAAGAAAAAAGTCCTATGTGGTGTTCAGCGTGATCCTGCTCATCGTGCTGGCCATCCTGTTCCTGTTCCCCCTGTACTGGATCGTCACCGGCTCGGTGAAGGACAAGGCGGACATCCTCATCAAGGCGGGGGAGTCGGTGCGGTGGATCCCCTTCACCGACGTGAGCCCCACCCTGGCCAACTATGACAACCTGTTCCGGAGCACCACCGAGCTGTTCAGGTTCGAGGCCTTCGGCTACACCGTCACCGGTCCCGAGATCCCCATGGCCCTGCGCTGGCTGTTCAACTCGGTGTTCATCTCGGTGATGGCCATGCTCCTCTCCTGCATCACCGCCTCCCTGGCGGGCTATGTGCTGGCCAAGAAGCGGTTTTACGGCCGGGCGGCGCTGTTCACCCTGTTCGTGTGCGCCATGGCCCTGCCCAAGCAGGTCATCCTGATCCCCCTGCTGTCCCTGTCCACCTTCCTGGGCATCGCCAACACCTCCTGGGCCGTCATCTGCCCGGTGGTGGGCTGGCCCTTCGGCGTGTTCCTGATGAAGCAGTTTTCCGAGACCATCCCCTCCGAGATGCTGGAGGCCGCCCGGATCGACGGGGCGGGGGAGGTGCGCACCTTCTGGAGCGTGGTGATGCCGCTGATCAAGCCGGGCTTCGGCGCCCTGGCCATCTTCACCTTCATCAACGCCTGGAACGAGTACCCCCTGCAGCTGGTCATGCTCACCGACAACGTGGAGAAGACCATCGCCCTGGGCATCGCGGGGCTGCAGTCCTCCGACTCCACCGACTACGGCCTGATCATGGCGGGCGCCGCCCTGGCCTCTGTGCCCATCATCATCATCTTCCTCATCTTCCAGAAGTACTTTACCCAGGGCATCACCATGGGCGCTGTGAAGGGGTGAGAACGGCATGATCCTTGCCAAACTCAGCGACGCCGGGGACTACCGCGGCATCTGCCCCACCCTGGACCTGGCGCTGGACCGCCTGACGCCGGAGTTCCTGGCTTCGATCGGGGAGGAGACCGTCCGGCTGGACGGGGAGCGGGTGTACGCCAACCGGTTCACCTATGACACCATCCCGGAGGAGGAGGGTTTCTTTGAGGCCCACCGCCGCTACCTGGACCTGCACATCATGCTGGAGGGGGAGGAGCGGGTGGACATCGCTCACCCCGACGGGCTCACCCAGTTCGACCACCGGGACGACTTCTACGCCCTGCGGGGCCCGGCGGACCACACCCTGATCCTTCGGCCCGGGTGGTTTTTGGCGGTCTTCCCCGGGGACGCCCACCGCATCAAGCTGCGCACCGGTCCGGAGCCCCAACGGGTGACCAAGGCGGTGTTCA
>CALXTI010000034.1 GCA_944391395.1 uncultured Alphaproteobacteria bacterium | reverse complement strand
AATTGCAAAAACCCCCTCTCTCCCCGATATTCTCACCCGTTTTTTTTTTTTGCAATTTTAAAGAGTCTTTTGGGGATAAGTCGCTACCGGCGCATGATTGCCGCTTTTTAGGGACGCCTTATATTCGGTCGTCGCCGTTTTGGGGGATACGGGACAAGAAATCTAATCTTTATAAAAGAAATCATAAAGATGTAAAAAGACAATAACCTGAAAAACCGTCAGCAGGGCATACAAAATCCCCAAAGTAACCGAACCGCTGGTCAGTCCCACAAAACTGATGACAAGCGGCATAAGCCCGTACAAAATCACAAAGGTAAAGACGGTTTTCCACAAATTGCCGTTTGTTTTGGCATAAGCGCTGATGATGGAATTATCCCGGCCGTTGATGGTCGAAATCCAGGCAAAGCCCGGTATGAAAAATGAAAAAGTCAGTAATGTGATAACCCCGAGATACAAAACAATTTTGCCAAACGGATTAAGTAAAATAAAAATATAAATCCGCCGCAAAAAAGAATAAACATCCGGAAAACCGATAAGATACCGGCTCAAATAATGCAAGATATTAATGCCGATTTTGCCGCAAATCAGCACAAACATGGAAAAAGCCAGAATGGTCAACATTTTTACAAAAGAGTCGATAAATTTTTCTTTTGTTAAAAGGGGGGATTGCTCGTAATACAGGCTGACAAAGAAAAAATAGAAAAAGTAAATATAAAGTCCGTAAAGCGCCAGCATCAAAAAATTTTGATAAATTCCGGCACGGATTGCCAGATAAGAACCGGCAAAAGAAAGAAATGCCAAAAACGTCAACAATGGTACATTGTCCCTGATAAAAGCCAGAGAATCAATAAACAGTTGACGGATTGACAATTCTTTCTTCATATATTTTCCTACTTTTTATTGTAGTGATTTTCCATAAAATGTTCCAGCCAATGGATATTATATTGTCCGTCGATAAAATCGGCTTGCGATATAATTTCCTGATGCAGCGGGATGGTGGTTTTTACGCCGATAATAACAAACTCTTCCAAGGCGCGGCGCAGACGCATCAAAGCGGCGTTGCGGGTTTTGCCGTGGATGATGAGTTTAGCAATCATGCTGTCATAATAAGGCGGAATGGTATATCCGGAATAAATTTCCGAATCAACGCGCACGCCCAATCCGCCCGGAGCATGCCATTCGCTGATTTTTCCCGGGCAGGGCGTAAAGGTTTCCGGATCCTCGGCATTTATCCGGCATTCAATGGCGTGCCCGTTGAAAGTAATGTCGTCTTGCGTATAACCCAAAGCCGCGCCGCTGGCGATGCGGATTTGTTCACGCACGATATCAATGCCGGTAACAGCTTCGGTAATCGGATGTTCAACCTGCAAGCGTGTATTCATTTCCATGAAATAAAATTTGCCGTCTTCGTATAAAAATTCCAACGTGCCGGCGTTTTGGTAGCCGATTTTTTTAATCGCCTTGCAGACAATATCGCCGATTTCTTTGCGTTGCGCGTCATTGAGAGCCGGCGACGGACATTCTTCAATCACTTTTTGATTGTTGCGCTGAATGGAGCAGTCGCGCTCGCCCAAGTGCACGACATTGCCGTATTTGTCGGCCAAAATTTGCATCTCGATATGACGCGGTTTTTGCAAATATTTTTCCATATAGACCACATCGCTGGTAAAAGCGGCCTTAGCTTCGGCGCGAGCCATGGTATAGGCTTCGGTCATTTCTTTATCGTTAAAGGCGATTTTCATACCCTTGCCGCCGCCGCCGTCTTTGGCTTTGACGATGACCGGATAACCGATTTTGTTGGCCCAGGCGATGGCATCGTCGACGCTTTCCAAAGCAGGCGACCCCGGCGTAATCGGCAAGCCGGCCTCAACGGCGGCTTTTCGTGCCATGATTTTGTCGCCCATCAGGCGCATTTGTGCGGAAGTCGGACCGATAAAGACGATTCCATGCTTTTCCACCATTTCCGCAAAGTCGGCATTTTCCGAGAGAAAACCGAACCCCGGATGAATGGCGTCTGCACCGGTAATCAGCGCCGCCGAGATAATTGCAGGTTTATTTAAATAAGAATCGGATGAACGTGCGGGACCGATACAAACAGCCTCGTCAGCCAAGCGAACATGCATGGCGTTGGCATCGGCCTCCGAATGGACGGCGACGGTGCGAATACCCATTTCGCGGCAGGCGCGATGAATACGCAAAGCCACTTCGCCACGATTCGCAATCAATACTTTTCCAAACATACAAAATCCTTGTTTAATTATTATTCAATAACGATTAACGGAGCGCCGTATTCAACCGGATCGCCGCTTTCGACCAAAATTTTTGTAACACGACCGCCTTTGTGAGCTTTGACCGGGTTAAAGGTCTTCATGGCTTCAATCAGGCAAACGGTATCGCCGGCCGCGACTGTATCACCGACGTTAACATAATTTCCGGAATTCGGATCGCTGGAAAGATAAACGACGCCGACCATCGGAGATTTAACCGCGTTCGGGTTATTGCTGTAATCAGTTTCGGCCGGAGCGCTTGCCTCTGGAGCTTCAACCGATGCCGGCGCTGTCGGTGCGGCTTGTGTTGCCGGAGCGGAAACCGGTGCCGGTGCATAAACGGTTGCGGCAACGCCCGAATTTTGCCGCGATAAAGTAATCCGGCAGCCTTCGTCTTCGTATTCAAGTTCGGTTAAATTTGTTTTATCCAATATCTCAGCCAATTTGCTGATAACTTTTGTATCAATGGGATTAGACATTATTTACTCTCTTTTACAAAATTAAAAATCATTTTAGTCATAGTACGAAACCGAACAAAAAACAACCAATTTTCGCAATTTTTTTAAAAAAATGCACAATTTTTGATAATTTTTATGTGATTTTGCGATATTTTGTAAAAAACACATATTTATGCCCGCAACAAAAAAATTGAGTTGATTGTTGTGGCAAATACGGTTTTTTGATAAAAGGCTTTTAAAAAATATGCAAAATAGATAAATTTATGCTGGACAATTAAAAAAATATCCATTATAAGACTTTTCGTTAACTTGCTCGGGTAGCTCAGTTGGTAGAGCAGAGGACTGAAAATCCTCGTGTCGGCGGTTCGATCCCGTCCCCGAGCACCATTT
>CALXTI010000033.1 GCA_944391395.1 uncultured Alphaproteobacteria bacterium | reverse complement strand
AAACATAAAAAAATAACGTACAATAAAATTATCCGATAATTAATTTGTAAAAGGAAAAAACAATGGCTAAATTATCAAATGATGAAGTTCAGAAACTTATTGAGCACGAAACAGGAATGAAATTACCACAATTACCCCGTGATGCGCATTCGGTTTTTCAATTTGAAATCAAAGAAAGCCCGGAAAAATTGTTTGAACGAATACAAAATCCGTCTAAAAAATCTTGGGTATATTATTCGGATAAAGAAAATCCTGATATTTCATATATGAGGGATCCATATTTTGACAGCCATGCGACGGTTGAAAAACAAAATGACGGAAGTTTGAAGATTACAACTGCAATGGGTGGTTATGAATATAAAATTACACCGAATGTGAATGGGGGATCGAATGTCGAGTTTAAAGGTCCGATGAATGCGCTATTGCAGCAAAACTTGTTGCCTGAAATGAGCTATGTTCCGCATACATTGGAAGCAAAATTTGTCGATTCCAAAAGCGGAAAAGATTTAACGGATTATCTTGATATGCATACATACGGTGTGCTCCGGGCGAAAAAGAATAAACAAATAATTAAAGACAATTATAGATATGAGACGGTTAATAACAAACAAGATCAATATGGTTATTGGGTAAATAAAAAATTCAATAACGAAATAGATTTTTTGCCTCAACATGAATCCGAACAAGAGCGTATGTTAAAAATATCACAGGAAAGGTATGGTAAACCGATTAATGTTTCCGGGGTTAAATCTCGTCTTTTGGAAAGACGAAAAGAATTGGATGATAAAAAATCCGGTGTCGTTAAAGCCGATGAAAGATCTGATGCGGTACGCAGCGGCATGAAAATTCCGTCGGTCGTCCGCGATGCCGAAAGATGATTTTGTATGTATATCGCCAAAGTCTTGTGGCTTTGGCGAATTTGCGGCAGGATTGTTTAACAGGCTGTGGATTGATTTAAAAAGATTGTAATTTACGGGTATTTTTGCTAAACTCTCGGCAGTTTGTAACTGTTTGGGAGTTTTTTTAATGATGGAACAAAAGAAAATCAAAATCGGTGATTTTGAAATCGGCAACAAGCTGCCGTTGGCGATTATTGCCGGTCCATGCCAGATTGAAAGCCGCGAACATGCGATTATGATTGCCGGCAAGATGGTGGAAATTACCAAAAAACTAGGTATAAATTACATTTTCAAAGCATCGTTTGACAAAGCCAACCGCACCTCAATCAACGGCGCGCGCGGCGTCGGGCTGGAAGAAGGTATGCGCACGTTTGCCGAAATCAAAAAACTTTATCCGAATTTGCCGATTGTAACCGATGTGCATGAACGGCAGCAATGTCCGGTTGTGGCCGAATATGTGGATATGATTCAAATTCCGGCGTTTTTGTGCCGTCAGACGGATTTGGTGGTGGCGGCAGCCCAAACCGGCAAGGTTGTTAATATCAAAAAAGGTCAGTTTTTAGCGCCGTGGGATGTCAAAAATCTGGTTAAAAAAGCGTTTGATTCCGGCAATGAAAACGTCTGTATCACCGAACGCGGCACAAGCTTTGGCTATAACACGTTGATAACCGATATGCGGGGTTTCCCGCAGATGGCCAAAGATACCGGCTGCCCGGTGATTTTTGATGCGACGCATTCGGTGCAGCAGCCGGGAGGTATGGGCTCATCAACCGGCGGACAGCGTGAGTTTGCGCCGGTATTGGCGCGCGCGGCGGTGGCTGTCGGCGTGGCGGCGGTGTTTATGGAAACGCATGAAAACCCGGATAAAGCGCTTTCGGACGGCCCGAATACGATTTATTTAAGCGATATGGAGCGCGTTATTTCCGAACTGATGGCTTATGACAAAATCACCAAATCCATTATTCACGATTATTAGTTAAAAAACAAAAATCATCAAAAGCGCCGCCGTCGGTTGAAATGTGCCAGTGCGGCGCTGCGGTGTATTCTAAGGAAACGGGTTGTGCAATTCAGCGACGAGGGATATATCATCAAGCTTTTGCGCCATGGCGAAAATTCGCTGTTGGTGACGGTTTTGTCGGCGCAACACGGCAAAATAACCGGCTTTGTCAAAGGCGCGTTAAGCAAAAAAAAACTCGGGGTTTATCAGCTCGGCAACGCCATATCGTTTAATGCCTATGCCCGCTTGGAAGAGAATTTACCGCAGTTTCGCGGGGTGGAGCTGCTGCATGCGCACGCGGTGAGCTTTATGGCGGATGCACAAAAATTAGCGACGCTTTCGGCTTTTTGCGAGCTGATGAATGTTTGCCTGCCGGAAAAAGAAGCCTTGGAAAACTTAAGCTTTTATATTAAAGGTTTTATGAACGGGCTTGAAAATGAAAATTGGGCGGCAAAATATGCTTTAATAGAGTTCCATTTGTTGGAGTTCTTGGGTATCGGTTTGGATTTGAGCGCTTGCGCGGCGACCGGAACGACAAAAAATCTGGCGTTCGTTTCGCCCAAAAGCGGCAAGGCGGTTTGTTTGGAGGCGGGGCTACCGTATCGGGACAAGTTGTTTAAATTTCCATATTATGCTGTGGATAAAAATGTAACGCCAAATGCGGCGGAAGTGGCGGATTTGCTCAATCTGACAGCGTATTTTTTGGATAAAAACTTTTTTCAAATCCACGGCTTGAAATTCCCGAACAATCGTGCTAACTTGCTTCAGCACTTAAAATTAACGGAAGATTAAACGAACATGGCCGAGCAGGAAGAAAAAATCAGAGACGTTCAACTCAAGGAAGAATTAAGCAAGCGTTATTTGTCTTATGCGATGTCCACCATTGTTGCCCGTTCGCTGCCGGACGTGCGCGACGGTTTGAAGCCGGTGCACCGCCGTTTGTTGTACGCCATGCGGCAGCTGCATCTTGATCCTAAGACCGGCTATAAAAAATGCGCGCGCGTGGTGGGTGATGTTATCGGTAAATACCATCCGCACGGCGACACGGCGGTTTATGGCGCGATGGTGCGTCTGGCGCAGGATTTTTCAGTACGATATCCGTTGGTTGACGGACAGGGCAATTTCGGCAATATTGACGGCGACGGCGCGGCGGCTATGCGTTATACCGAGGCGCGTTTAACCGAATTTGCCATGGCCATGATGGAAGGCTTGAACGAAAACGCGGTTGATTTTATAGACACCTACGATGGTGAGGAAAGCGAACCGGTGGTGATGCCTTCCATGGTGCCGAACCTGTTGTGCAACGGTTCTTCGGGCATTGCCGTGGGCATGGCCACCAACATTCCGCCGCATAATTTGAGCGAAGTGTGCGACGCGCTTTTGTATATGATAGAAAAACCCGATTGCGATGAGGAATCTTTGGTGCGGCGTGTGAAAGGTCCGGATTTTCCGACCGGCGGTGTGATTATTGACCCGTTTGCGACGATTGTGGAAAATTACAAGCAGGGCAAAGGGGCGTTCCGTATTCGCGCCAAGTGGGAAAAAGAAGAGCTTTCGCACGGGCAATATCAGATTGTGGTCAAAGAAATTCCGTATCAGGTGATTAAATCCAAACTGATTGAAAAAATCGCCCAACTTTTGAGCGAAAAGAAAGTGCCGCTGTTGGCCGATGTCCGCGATGAATCGGCACAAGACGTGCGTATTGTGTTGGAGCCGAAAAACCGCACGGTTGACGCCGAGCTGTTGATGGAACATTTGTTTAAACAGACAGAGCTGGAAAGCAAGTTTAATATGAACATGAACGTGCTTGACTGCGACGGTGTGCCGCGGGTGATGAGCTTGAGCGAAGTTTTGCGCGCGTTTTTGGACCATCGGCACATTGTGTTGCAGCGGCGCACGCGGTATCGGTTGGAGAAGATTTCGGCGCGGCTTGAGATTTTATCGGGTTATCTGATTGCGTATGTAAATCTGGATGAGATTATCCGCATCATTCGCGAGGAAGACGATGCCAAAGCGATGATGATGAAAGAATTTAACTTAACCGACAATCAGGCCGAGGCGATTTTGAACATGAAGTTGCGCAGCCTGCGCAAACTGGAAGAGCATGAAATTAAAGCCGAATTTGAAGAGCTGAGCGCGGAAAAAGATGGGCTGGAAGCGTTGTTGGCCGATGAAGGCAAACGTTGGCAGGCTTTGGCGGAAGAAATTAAGCAAATCAAGGAAAAATTCGGCAAAAAAACGGCGTTGGGACGCCGCCGCACCGAGTTTGCCGAAGCGCCCGCCGATGTGGAAATCACGATTGAGGCGTTGGTGGAAAAAGAACCGATTACGGTGATTTTATCCGAAAAAGGCTGGATTAGGAGCATGAAAGGCCATATTGCATTGAATGAGGATTTCAAGTTCAAAGACGATGACGCTTTGCGCTTTGCCATCCATGCACAGACGACCGATAAAATCATTTTGTTTGATACGGCCGGCAAGTTTTTTACACTGCAGGCAAGCGAAATTCCGAGCGGCAGAGGGTTCGGCCAGCCGGTGCGTTTGATGATTGATTTGAGCAACAATGATAACATCAGCGCGATGTTTGTGTTTGAGCCTAAAGCAAGTTACGTGATTGCCTCCAATACCGGTCATGGCTTTGTGGTTGATGAAAATCACATTTTGGCGCAAACCCGCAACGGCCGCAAAATTATGAATTTGGCGGACGGTGAGCAGACGATGTTTTGCAAAAAAATCACCGGCGATATGGTGGCGGTGGTGGGTGAAAACCGCAAACTTTTAATTTTTAAGCTGGAGGAAATCCCTACCATGGCGCGCGGCCGCGGTGTGGCGTTGCAGAAATATAAGGATAAAGACTGCCGGATGACGGACATCCAGATTTTTAAATCGGAAGAGGGCTTTTGTTACAACCGTTCCGGCGGCATTGCGGTGGAGAAAGATTTGATGACATGGCTCGGACATCGGGCGCAGGTCGGCAAACTGGTGCCGTTCGGTTTCCCGAAAAGCAACACCTTTTTTAAGGAATAATTGATTCAGCGTTTCCGAGCGGATGACGGCTTAGATTTTTATAAGTATAAGAAACGTACAAGAAACATCGGAATCGCAGGAATTGCAAAACTCGTCCATTTCCGCCAAACCGGCGTCGCTCAAACAACGCGAACCACTTGAACAATAAGAATCTCCATACAGAGAAAATGTCGTATAGCTGTTGCCTTCATTTTGTCCGGAACGCATTTGTACGGATTGTATATCAGCGGAATATTCTTTAGCGACGGTTACGATGTTGCGGCAAATTTCCCGATAAGATTCGGTGAGTTTGTTTTCAAGACGGTTGACCGTAAAATGGATGTAATATTCGTTTGAGCCGGCAGGGGCGCTCGGGTGATGGTAATAGTCGGTGCTTATCCGATTGTTAAAGACATCATATATGTTGTTGTTTTCAACGGTCATGCCATCAGGAATCAGATTGAGTTTGATAAAAATACTATGATTTATACTGGTTCCGTCAAAAGAACGATTAAGCTCCGGTGTGAGCATGATGGCGTTGTTTAAGAACAAGTAAAGAGCTTCCGCCTGCCGGTTGAGCTTATATTTGAATATGGCCTTGGAATATCCACTCATCGCCCCGACACTCAAAACGCCAATAATCGCCAGCACTCCGAGCATCTCTATCATAGACCGACCATTTTCCCGCATTATTTTCTCCCAAAATTGCAAAAGAACATCTATTTTCCCGATATTCTAAACCGTTTTTTTTTTTTGCAATTTTAAAGAGTCTTTTGGGGATAAGTCATGGCGCAATATCATAATACCCAAACAACCATCGTTGCGGCGATGGTTGTTTGGGTAAGTTATTTCTTATAATTAAGCTGCAGCTTATAATTCAGAAACATTTGTAATCATAATGCCCTGTGCTTTTTCCGTTACCGGAAGAGCTTTACATTCGGCATCCATAATATAACCGTTACCGGAAATGCCGGCTGTGTTAACCAGAGGTTCCGATGAAGTGTAATAGGGCGAGGAAAAAATTCCCGTTGCATATTCATACCAAACCGGATTGTCGCAGTCGGAAGACATCGTTTTATTAATCACGGGCATGCCTATTTTGCTTAAAGTTTCGTTTATTTCATCTAAATTTTTAGACACACCTTGTAAAGCCGTCCGGTCAGGTAAGCCATAATTAAAGTAATATCCGTGAACAATTTCGCTTAACAACCCTCTGTTTATGCTCTGTGAAGAAAAAGTGCAGCCTTGTTTTGAAAATTCGGTAGAAACACTTTTATTATTCCAGAAGTCATAACCGGTTAAAACGGTTATATTGTAATAATATTCTCCGGATTTTTTAGACGACCTATAATATCCCGGACATTGAACAATTTGGTTTTGGTTCCATAATCCGCTCGGCATAAATTCCACCCCGTTTCCGGAAGCTCCGCTGACGTCGGTGGAAATGGCATAGACGTCATTGTCTTGGTGATAGGCAACGACACCGATGCGATAGTTTGTTGCACAGTTGGAAAATCCGGAAGTCGCCGTTGTACAATAAGCCCCGTTCGGAAAACCTCGCGATTGTGGTGAAGTCGGAAGCCCTCCGTACCAGAGAACAACGCTGCCGACCGGACAGTTGTTTGTAGAAACGGGTTTAAGTAAAATTCTTGACGAACATTGAGAATAACACTGTGTTTTGACCAGTTCCGTTTCTCCTTTTAACAATTCGGCGGTTTGAGTTCTTCCTGCAGGAAGGTAAGCGCCGGAGGAGGAAATCTGAGCGAAATATGTATCTTCATCAACATATCCCGAACCCAGAGCGCCCAAAGCGGCGGCGCAAGTCGTCGGCTTGCATTCGTAACATCCGGTGCCGTCTTCGGTTTCGGCAACTCGATATAAGCCATAGCCGGATTGACATGTCGGGTTGAGTTCGCCGACAGGGCAAACTTGTTCACCCACTTGCGAAGCGCACAAGGTGTAAGAAGCATCCGTCTGGCAGGTAACGATACTGTTGCACCATTCGGATTTATCTTCTTGGGTAAAACCTAATTCGGCACAACTGGGTGTTTTTTCCGTAGCGCACCTTTTATAAGATGTATCAAAAGGACAATAAAGATAGTGTTCGCAACCGTCGACATTATCCTTGGAATAACCCAGAGT
>CALXTI010000032.1 GCA_944391395.1 uncultured Alphaproteobacteria bacterium | reverse complement strand
AACATAACTAAAAAAACTCCTTTAAAGTTGCTCATACGACTCATTATAAACCGTTTTTTTTTTTTGCAACTTTAAAGTAAAGGCGGCGGAAAATGCCTTGGAACAGCTGAAAAACGGTGAAGTTTTTGATTTACTGATTACCGATATGGTTATGCCCGGTTTAAGCGGCGCGAATCTTGCTAAAGAGATTAAAAAAAGTCTGCCGGATATCAGGATTATTTTGGCTTCCGGCTATTCGGAAGAAATAGCCCGCCGCGAGCTGGCCGGTTCGGAAGATTTTGAATTTATCGCCAAACCATACAGTTTGGGTGATTTAACCAACAAAGTATTTTCTGTCTTAAATCGTTAGAACAGGGTATGACACAGATGGCAGACAGAATAAAACAATTTCCGTTAAAATTTAAGCCAAAGGCTGACTTTGGCCGGCAGGATTTTATGGCAGCCAAGTGCAATGCCGAAGCTTTGCGTGCGGTGGAAATGTGGCCGGACTGGCCATTTTTCGCACTTGTTTTGTATGGCCCGAAAGGTTGCGGAAAATCGCACCTGGCGCATGTTTTTGCCGAACACGCAGCAGCTTGCACCGAACGCCCGTTTCCGGTTTTATTGTTAAACGCCCGACAGATAAATAACAGGAATGCGGTACGCATTCATGCTGAAAATCCGTGCCTGGTGGTGGAAGACTTGACGCCCAAAGCTGATAATGAAGCTTTGTTTCATTTGTTCAATCTGTATCAAAATGAGGGCGGATATATCTTGTTTACTTCGGAAACGGCGCCGGCAAGAATGCATTTTAAATTGCCGGATTTGCAATCACGCTTAAATATGGTGCCGACGGTGGCCATCGGCGAACCGGATGATGAAATGTTAACCATGCTCATTGTTAAACTTTTTAACGACCGGCAGATTATGATATCGCCGGAAGTGTTAAATTATATCGTGCAGAATATGCAGCGTTCTTTTTCTTATGCCTGCCGGCTGGTTGAAGAGATTGATATGATATCATTGGCGCGCAAACGGGCCATAACCGTCCCGATTGTCAAAGAAGCAATGCAAACTCTTGACACCCACGTCCAGCAGGAATTGTTTTAAGAATTTTGCATGGTTTGATTTTCATGGCATAAGTTTTCCATAAAACGTATAATTTACAGAATAACTGAATTGATCGTGAAGATCAACGGATGAGCAATATGAAGACAAATCAGGAATGGAAACGTTTTTTAAACATAAAGAAACCCATCCTTTTCCGCAGTCAGAATCACCGTATAAACGATCAATTGTGTAAGCCTGATTATTGGACCATATTTGCAAATAATAAAGTTTATCACTGTATTCTTTACCAAGATTTATCAAATTCATGCATTGCTCAGATGTCGTAAAAACAACCTGTAGTGAACAATATGTATTGTTGCAATTAGGAGTTACAATTTTGTTGTTGAAAACATCATAGATAGTATTTGTTTTTTTATCAACCATATTCTCCGGAATAGCACCGAGTTTAATCAATATATCTTTTGTCAGTTGAGATTTATCTGAAGAAGGTATTCGGGCGCTTTCAAACAGCATATTATTGAGAATGGTTGATATCTGCTCAGTCTGTTTATTAAGTTTATATTTCATCATAACCCTGGAGTATCCTGAAATAGCACCAACTGATAAAACGCCAATAATAGCAAGTACCCCGAGCATCTCAACCATACTTCTTCCGGAAAAAGTCACATATGCCTGTGATTTTGCTTCTTGTATACTTTTTTGTGTACATGTCGTCAAAAAATTACGGCGTATTTGCAGCATTCTGCGCAAGAATGACAGCCTGGCTTGATTATAATACATATAAAATTCCCCAAAATTACAAAACAAATACAGTTTGCGCGCTATTCTAAACCGTTTTTTTTTTTTGCAACTTTAAAGATTCTCCGACCAATCTTTTCTTTGCTTGAGGGTGGGTTCTTAAAAACATGTTTCTTTTGGCAAAAAGGTATGACTTCTTAATATTGCTTGCGCTTTCTTACGGCTTTGCTGTTTGGAAAATCCATAAAAAAAACCTGCCGATGTCGGCAGGTATGTGAAAATCCGTGATGAAAATTATTTTTATTTTTCCCACTGTTTCGCAAACAAAAATTTATCGATTCCGTTAATGGTTTTGATTTTCTGATTTTGCAAAATATTGGGTAGTTCTACCGTGCGAAAAACACTGCGCGGATCGGCGCCGTCGACAAAAGCCGTAACATTGCCGCTGGCCGCGGCGATAAAGCGACGCGAAGCCTCGCTCCATATCATCATAATTTCATCTTTGCTGAGCGTTTTTGAGCTTTCAAACCCCATTTCCACCAGTTTGGCACCGCATTCGGTGTGTTCAATCAACATGTTTCCCGGGTGTGATTGCACGTAAGCAAATGCTTTTTCGCGATTAATACTGGTCGGTTGAAAGCTGATGCTGTACACCACAATGGAATTTTCTTTTGAAGACACGTCCCAGGTTTGGGCGATTTTTAATCCGGTTGCCCAAGTTTCTTTATTCATATTCTTTCTCCAGAGCAATGCTGTTTTTAAGATTTTGGCCGAGATATTGTTTCAAAGTGAATTTTTCATCAATCAATACACCGGCCATGCCGACTTTTTTAGCTGTTTCAATGTTGCGTGCCATATCATCAAGCATAATGCATTCAGAGGCGGATACGCCGATTTTTTGCACAAAAGCGGCAAGCCCTTCCGGATTATGCTTGGGAAAGAAAACGCCGTTCTTTTCGCTTGCCGTTATGTCATAGCAACGAATGCCGTTGTTTTCAAAATCAAAGACACTTTTTCCGAAACGCTGTTGTAAAATATTGTTCAAATGATAAAAATGATTATTGGTTAAAATAACGACCGGTTGTGTATGCGCCGTGCGGATAAGAGAACGGTATAAAGCGTCATCGCGGGTTATTTTGCCGTAATCGACACGAGAAAACATTTGCCGGCAGAATGCGTCAAAATTATATCCGGTATAATCGCAGATGGCTTTGATATAATTAAACATGCCAAGTTTGTTTTGAGCGATGGTTTCTTCCGAGATTTTAGCCTGGGTTTTACCATCGATTTTGACATCTTTGCGATAAGTTTCCTTCATTGCCGAGACAAAATCCTCAAGCGTGAGCTGCGAAAACGGATACAGTACGCCATCGCAATCTATCAATAATGTTTTATTTGTCATTTGTTCCCGCTTTCAGGTCAATGACAACAATATCGGACGGCGCCAAAAGACGCATCGGCGGCCCCCAATAACCGGCGCCGCGGCTGATATAAAGTTTTTTGTCGCCGACTTGATACATTCCTGCCAGATAGCCGTTGGCTTCTTTGGCTATAAAATGAAACGGAAAGACTTGTCCGCCGTGCGTGTGGCCGGAAATCTGCAAATCAAACGTATTGTTTTTGTCTTTAATCGGCCGCGGCGAGTGCGACATCAAAACTTTATAATGATTGTCCGCCGCGCCGTGCAACGCTTTTGCAAATTCGGTCGATGCCGAATTGGCATCCGGAATGCCGGCAAGATAAACGCCCGTTTGCTCGATTTCGGCGCCGTTATTGTGTAAAACTTCCAGCCCCATGCGTGAAAATTCAATCATCCATTTTATCGGAGCGTTATAATATTCATGATTGCCGAGGCTTAAGTAAACTTTCTTGGCTTTGATTTTTTTTAACTCTTCGACTTTGTCTTTGATATATTCGGGCTCATCGTCAATCACATCGCCGACCAACAAGACATAATCCGGATTCTGGCGGTTGATTTGTTCAATAATGTGCCGGATTTGCCACATCGGCGTAGCGGTGTCGATATGCAAATCGCTTGCCGCAACCAGACGGATATTTTCTTTGATGCGGTTATCCGTGATGCTGATTTCTTTGGCGGCGGGTGTTTTGTTGGCTTCATAAACACTGTATAAAGCAATCAGCAATGCAACCGCAATCGTTATCAGGTTGTTGCGGTGTAAGAGCCGAACGTTGTCCGGGTTCAAATCCGGATTATGAGAAATATAATATACGATGTACCAAACCACATCGCGGAAAAACAAAAGCATGAATAATATAAAGGCAAAACCCATCAAAAAATAAGAACCTTTGGCGGCCAATTCGTAAGCGGCACCGGTAAGTATGCCCGAATTTCTGAACAGTCTTAAAAACATCGGGCCGAACCAGGCCAGAACAAGCAGCGCCAATATTGATAATTTGGCCCAAATCGGCAGATGTCCGTATCCGGCAAGAGTTTTATAAGTAATTGCCAGACAGGCAATCATGACGATTAACATAGCGACAAAAAAATTCATACGTTTACCTTTCTCTTAAATTGATAGGCTGCCACCGGTGAACAACAAATCCTGAAACAAGCCTTGTTAAAATATTAAACCGCTGCGGCGTTAGGTTCGGCAATCGGCGCTTCCGGAGTTTTTTTCCGCCGCCCGCCGCGCTTGACTTTCACTTCATTGTCAGAGCGGTCTTCATCATTGTTCCGGGGCTGAATTTCAATAATCTTAAAAGCTTTTTTAGCCGTGATTTTAAGATTTTTCCCGTTCTCGGGATTTTGTTCGGAAGGCTGATTGGCCGATACGGGGACGGATTGAGCCAAATCGCTGGTTTGAACTTCAGTCGTGTTGCTTGATGAAACATTATCCTCGGCATGTTGAGAATTATTTTCTTCTTGGCTTGCGGCATTGTCGATGCGGGCATTTTTCCGCTCGTTGATTTCGGTTACGATTTTACGGTAATGCTCGGCATACTGACGATATATTTCCATTTCGATATAATCGCCCGAGCCGTGCGCTTCTTTAGCCAACTCATTATACTTTTTGATTAAATCCAGCGCCGTTCCGCTGATTTTTCCGGCCGGACTGATGCTGTCAAATTTATAATTAAGGGAATAGGCGTTGCTGTTGCCGCCGTTGTTGCGAAATTTATTGTTTTTTTTCATATCTTACATAACCATGTTTGGGGCTTGTGCAGCCGAGTTAAAATTAAACTAAAATAAAAAACGGAAAAATGGCACCTCTAAACAAAACATTTGTGCCAACGATTGAATAATATATATATTTTTTTTAATTGCAATCTTTTTTTCTAAAAATAATACATCTTTCTATACCGGACAAATCCGGCAGTGTTTGACAATGTTTCAGGCCGGCGGCGGTGAAGATTTTGCTAATATCGTGGGCTTGGAAAATTCCGCATTCCGTCAAAAGAAATCCGTCATCTTTTAAAAGACGCAAGCTTGCCTCGGCAATCCGGCGGTAGCTGCTCAACCCGTCTTGCCCGCCGTCTAAAGCGGCTTTGGGGTCAAAATTCTTAACCTCGGAATCTAAGTTTTCAATATCCGAACTCGGAATATACGGTGGATTGGAAACAATCAAATCAAACGGCGCATCGTCTAAATTCATAATATCATCGTCAAACCAATCGGCGTTAAAAAGCCGGGCGCGTTCTTCTGATATGTCCAAGGCAAGCCGGTTTTGTTCGGCGACATGGAGCGCCGCAACCGATTTATCAATGCCGACGCCGTACAAATTCGGAAAATCTTTTAACAACGAAAAAAGAATGCAGCCCGAACCAAGTCCCAAATCCAAAACGGAATGCAAATGGTGTTTTTTGATAATTTCAGCAGCGGCCTCAACCAAAATTTCCGTGTCCGGACGAGGCGAAAGGACGTTTTCGTTGACGATAAAATCATATTTATAGAATGCTTTATGCCCGATAATTTTATCCAACGGTTTATGATTTAGCCGCTCTTCAATCATTTGTTCCAAGACCGTCGCAGCTGATTGGGTAAGCCGGGTTTCATCATTAACCGTATCGGCATCAACTCCGGCGGCCGCTGCAATCAACAGCCGCGCTTCAAGCCGCGGCGAAACGATGTTTGCCGCAATCAATTTTTTTATTGTTGCCTGATAAACGGATTCGGTCATTCTAAGCGGCCATTTTTGCTTTGACGTCTGCCGAAAGTTTTTCAAAAGCGCGTTTTTCAATCTGGCGCACTCTCTCGCGGCTGATGTTGAACTTAGCGCCGATTTCGTCAAGTGTGGCCGGTGTGTCGGTCAACATTCGGTTTTTGATAATGAATTGTTCGCGTTCATTAAGTTTCGACAAACATTCCAACAAAATCTTGCGTTTATATTCGGCTTCCTGTTTGTTGGCAACTTTGTTTTCAATATTTTGGCGGCTGTCGGCCAGCATATCGATTTTTTCTTTGCTTTCATCATCGGAATCATTATAAACCGAAACGTTCAAAGATTTATCGCCGCCGATTCGCCGGTTCATTTCCACGACATCTTGTTCGTCGACCACCAGTTCTTTTGCAATTTCTTTAACGACTTTCGGTTCCAGTTCTTTGTTTTCGTACAAGCCTAAACGCGCTTTAATACGTCCCAAATTGTAAAACAATTTTTTTTGCGCGGCCACCGTGCCGATTTTAACCAAAGACCACGAACGCAGAATATAGTCGTGAATAGCCGCTTTTATCCACCATATGGCATAGGTGGCAAGCCTTACTTTTTTAGTCTGGTCAAATTTTTTAACCGCCTGCATCAGCCCTATGTTGGCTTCCGAGATGATATCGGAAATCGGCAATCCGTAACGCCGATAGGTCAGAGCGATTTTTGCCGCCAGGCGCAAGTGAGACGTAATCAGTTTTTGTGCGGATTCCAAGTTTCCGTTAACCTTAAAGTCATGAATTAAACGAGTTTCTTCCGTTTCGCTCAAAACCGGAAATTTTTTAATTTGCTCCATATAGGCGTACAGGCCGTTATCGTCGATAACCGCCGGCAAATTTGTTTTGTTGTTGACAACAACCAGGTTTTTATGTTCGTTTTGATCTGTCATATTTTTTTAAATAAACACTTTAATACATTTAGATAAAGTTTTCTTTTAAATCAAGAGTTACGGATAAATAAAAGAAATATCTTTATAGTCAATACTGTTTTTATCCAAATTGATAATATAGCCTTGATAATTATCGGCATATGGATAAATCACCAAATATATCGGTCTGTCGGCCGCTTTGTTTTGCCGGCACAAGAGAATGTCGCTTTCGGGGATTTTTTCATTAATTTTCAACATAATCAAAGCGTTGGCCGTGTTATAGTCTGTTTCCGGATTAAAATTTTCAACCGAAACTTCGGAAAACTCGCCTAAGTTGGCCAGAATAAGGGCTTTTTCGCGTTTGGCCAAAGTGGATTTTGCCGTCAAAGCATCCATGTGTTGAAAAATGCGTTCTCTTACTTTAGCCAACAACTGCGGCGAAGAACATTGCGGCGGTGTAATGTCCCGAATTTGTCCGAGTTGTTCATTCTTATCATAAAATTCGGGATTCGTTTCTTCGGCAACCGGAACGTCGAATTCGTTTTGAACAACGGTTTCATCAGACGTTTCTGCCTTTTGCTCCATGGTTGGCGGATTGCCTTGAGCAGCCGCGCTTGCCGCCGCCGACAACAAAATCAGTGTGCAAAATATCAAGCGCAGCTTTTCTTTTAACATAAAAACCTCCTTAAAAATTAATGGATTTTGGCGTCCGCGGGAAGGGGATAACATCGCGGATATTGGCGATTCCGGTAACCAGCATCATCATCCGTTCAAAGCCCAGACCAAATCCGGCATGCGGCACGGAGCCATATTTGCGCGAGTCCAAATACCAGGCATAATCTTCAACCCGCATTCCCATATCTTTGATTTTTTGCACCAGAACGTCATAACGTTCCTCACGTTGCGATCCGCCGATAAGTTCGCCGATTCTCGGCACCAGCACGTCCATGGCGGCGACTGTTTTGCCGTCATCGTTCAGGCGCATGTAAAATGCTTTGATTTCTTTGGGATAATCGCGAACGATGACCGGTTTTTTGAAATATTCTTCCGCCAAAAAACGCTCATGTTCGGTCTGCAAATCAATACCGTATTCCGGCTTATATTCAAAATTTTTACCGGATTTTTGCATGATTTCAATGGCTTCTGAATATGTGATGCGGGCAAAACTGTTGTGCGCAATGTTTTCAAGCGTTTGTTTTAAGCTCGGGTCGACGAATTTTTCAAACAATTCCAAATCTTGCGCGCAATGTTCCATAAGGTGTTTGACGCAAGAACACACCATGTCTTCGGCCAGATCCATATCGTCATGAATGTCGGCAAAAGCCATTTCCGGCTCAATCATCCAAAACTCGGCGGCATGGCGCTGGGTGTTGGAATTTTCGGCTCTGAACGTCGGGCCGAAAGTATAGATGTTGCCCAAAGCGGTGGCATACATCTCGCCATTGAGTTGTCCGGAAACCGTCAAACGTGCTTCTTTACCGAAAAAGTCCTGCGAATAGTCGATTTTGCCGTCCGGCGTGCGCGGCGGGTTGTTCATATCAAGCGTTGTAACTTGAAACATTTCGCCGGCGCCTTCGCAGTCCGAACCGGTAATAATCGGCGTATGCACGTAAAAAAAGCCGCGGTCGTGGAAAAATTTATGAATGGCAAACGAAAGTTCCGACCGGATGCGGAAAGCGGCGCCGTATTTGTTGGTGCGCGGCCGCAAGTGTGCGATTGTGCGCAGATATTCGTCGGTGTGTTTTTTCTTTTGCAGCGGATAGTCGTCCGGTGCTATGGAATAAATTTCAACGGTTTCGGCAACCACTTCAAATTTCTGATTGCCGCCTTTGGATTCGACCAACGCGCCGACAACCGCCACCGAAGAACCGGTAGAAAGTTTCTTGACATCGTCATAATTTTCAAGGGAATTGTTGGCGATGACCTGAATGTTTTTCAAACAAGAGCCGTCGTTGATTTCGATAAATGAAAAATCTTTGGCATCACGGCGGGTGCGAACCCAACCTTTTAGCAACACTTTTTCTTTGGCGGCCTCTGCGGCCAACAAGTCGATTATTTTTGTTCTTTTCAACATTTTTTGCTATTCCCTTGAATTTTAAGATGAACATTTAAAAACTTTTCGCACTATACATCAACAATCTTTAATTGTCCAGCATTGACAACAAATTTTATAGGTATAAATTATAACCAGAAAATTTTATTTTAAGGAGAACGCTCATGAAAAAGATTTTAGCGGCGGTGGTGCCGGTAGTGATGTTGGCGGCCTGCCAGGCGGATATCGATTCGTATCAATACGGCACAAGTGCGGTTGGACAGGCAAACGCGGCGGCGCAATGCCGGGTGATTAACGTGCGTCCGGTCAAGGTCAAAAGCGATAATGAATTAGGCACGCTTATCGGCGGCGCTGCCGGCGGCGTGGCTGGTTACGGCATTGGCGGCGACAGCACGGCGCATTGGCTCGGCAGCATCGGCGGCGCGGTTTTGGGCGGCATTGCCGGCAACGCGGCGCAAGGAGCTTTGTCTTCGCAAAACGCTTATGAATATATTGTTGAATTAAACAACGGCCAGATTATGACCATTACCCAAGGCACGGACACCCTGCTGAGTCCCGGCCAAAGATGTATGCTTTTGTACGGCAATCCCGCTCGTTTGATTGCTTATTAAAAAAACTAAATTTTTTATGCTTGCAGTCCCGATGCAAAAAGCGGGGCTGTTTTTTTTATAATTTGAGTTATCCATGCTTAAAGTTCCATAAAAACACAAAACTACAAGTTTCAGATTCGTCTTTACAGGTACTGCAAAAATTTTGCATATCGGAGATAGTTAAATTTTTAAGACAATGGATGTTGTCGGGACAGTAGGCGTCGCCGTATATACGGTTGGCAAATTGCGTTTCGGGATTATCGCTTATTGTTTTGCTAAAGAGGGTATGCCACAAAAAACCGCTGCGAAGTTTTGCCATTTGATACAGATTAAGGCAAATGTCTTCGGTGCTTTTATCAATATAGATTTGTAATCCGAAATATTGATCGCCGTCATCTTCTTTGTTGTGATATATTCTGACTTTATTATTGAAAACATCATAAAGATATGTCGAATACTTGCCTTTTATCATTTCTGGCGGAATGGCGCCAAGTTGCTGAAACAAGGAAGAAAGATTGGAAGATTCTAAATTTAAGCGGTCTAAAGCTTCATAGTGGATTGTTGCATAGTCTAAGATACTGCCGATTTGCTCGGTCTGTCGGTTGAGTTTATACTTAAACATGGCTTTGGCGTAACCCGACATCGCCCCAATCGACAGCACACCGATTATGGCTAAAACACCAAGCATTTCTATCATGCTTCTACCATTTTCCCGCATAATTTTCTCCCAAAATTGCAAAGAATATGTATTTTCCCGATATTCTAAACCGTTTTTTTTTTTTTTTTTTTTTTAATAGTTTTTTTGGGATTATTCGTTTTTTTTCTTTTTTTGGCGTTAAAAATTAAAAGAATTTT
>CALXTI010000031.1 GCA_944391395.1 uncultured Alphaproteobacteria bacterium | reverse complement strand
GCCAGCACGCCCAACATCTCCACCATGGAACGACCTTTTTCTTGCATAAATCCCTCCGAACCCGACAAAAAATCATCAATTTCTACGGAATTATAAACCGTTTTTTTTTTTTGCAATTTTAAAGAGTCTTTTGGGGATAAATCACAACCTTAAAAAGTGTGATGGCGTGTTATTCTTATCGCCGAGTCTTTACAAATCAATAATTTCGGAAACAAAAATGTTTGGCGCATGCGACTGTTGATGATTTTACCAACGCTTGCTCGCAATTTTGCAATGCGGAATATGGCAAATGTTCGCTGCATTTCCGGTTTTATTTTAATCCTGAATAAAACTAGGCTTCCAAGACGGCAAAGGCGACGGCAAAGGGATAATCATCGCTTAAAGATAAATGAATTTTATAATTGCGACTGATGTTTTTTTGCACATATTTTTCAGCATTGCCGGACAAAGAAACCAACGGGCGGCCGTAATCATCATTTAAAATTTCAATATCCGATAAATATATCCCGTCGCGAAAACCCGTGCCCAAAGCTTTAGCCACCGCTTCTTTGGCGGCAAAGCGCTTGCCTATATATAAAATTTCCGCCGTTGTATCAGCCATGCCCCGACGCGCCATTTGTTGTTGTTCGGCATCGGTCAAACAGCGCCGGATAAATCGATTCAAAAAATCCTGTCCTTTTTCCAAACGTTTGATGTTTACTATGTCCGTTCCGATACCGTATATCATCTTTCACCTGTTTATTGCGCCGCTCTGGAAACATAACTGACAACTTTGGAAGCTTTAAGCGCGGCGATAATCGTGTTTAAATGCTCCACATCCCGAACTTCCATATCTATTAAAATTTCAAAATAACTTAAAGTACGGTAGACAATGTTCAAATTAGAAATATTCGCATCCTGACGGGCTATCAAATTGGATAAATCGCCCAAAGCACCCGGCTCGTTGCTCAACATAACCTTGATGCGCGCCGTGTGGAATTCTTCCGCGGCATTGTCGCCCCAATCAATATCCAGCCAACGTTCGGGTTCATTGCTGTATTTTTCCAACGCTTTGCAATCAATGGAATGAACCGTTACGCCTTTGCCCGTGGTAACGATACCGACAATTCTGTCACCGGGCAGCGGATGACAACAGCCGGCAAAATGCACCGCCATGTCGGCAATCAATCCCTTAATTTTCAACGGTTCCTGTTTTTTCTTTTTATGAAAACCCGGAACCTTAATCGACTTGACCATCTTGTCAAGTTTGGATTGCTTATAGGCCGGATAAACGGCTTTCAAGACATCCCATCCGGTTACCAGCCCCTCACCGACTTTGGCGTAAATATCATCAATGGCTTCGGCTTCAAAATTTTGCAACACGCCGACCAGGCCTTTTTCGCTCAACTCCAGATTTTCACCTTTGAACAATCGTTCCAAAATTTCTTTGCCAAGACTGATAAATTGTTCGCGCTTGGTCGCCCGCACATAACGCCGGATTGCCGCTTTGGCTTTTCCGGTTACCACAAAACGCTCCCATTCGGTTGAAGGGTGCTGTGCTTTGGATGTCAAAACCTCAACCTGGTCGCCATTTTGCAAAACCGTCCGCAGCGGTTTGATTTCACCGTTGACCTTGGCGCCGACGCAAGTGTTGCCGACGTTGGAGTGCACGGCATAAGCAAAATCCACCGGAGTGGATCCCCGCGGCAGCCCGATTAAATCGCCTTTCGGGGTAAAGCAAAACACCTGGTCGTTGTACATTTCCAATTTGGTGTTTTCCAAAAATTCCTCCGGATTGGCGGCTTGATCCAAAATCTCCAAAAGCTCGCGCATCCAACGAAAATTTTTGCCTTCGGCTTTTTGCCCTTGTTTATAAGCCCAGTGCGCCGCCACGCCTTTTTCGGCGATTTCATGCATTTCATATGTGCGAATCTGGATTTCAATGCGGGTGTTTTCCGGACCGATAACGCCGGTATGAATAGATTGGTAGCCATTCGGCTTTGGGGTGGATATATAATCCTTAAAACGACGCGGCACCATGTGATATTTGCTGTGAATGATGCCTAAGGCCTGATAGCAAGCTGCAATGTCTTCGACACAAATGCGAAAAGCCATAATATCGGAAAGTTGTTCAAACGAAGCATTTTTTTGCTGCATCTTACGCCAAATCGAATACGGCGCTTTTTCCCGACCGGTAACGGTCGCTTTGACACCGCCTTCCGCCATGTCTTTTTCAAGCTGAGAAATGATTTTCGGAACGATATTGCTGCCTTGCTCACGCAAAAAATTTAAACGGGCAACAATCGAATCGTGTGCTTCTTTATGCAATTCGGCAAACGCGATTTCTTCCAATTCGTCTTTGACTTCCTGCATGCCGATACGTTCGGCCAGAGGTGCATATATATCTAATGTTTCGCGGGCAATCCGCTGTCTTTTTTCCGGCGGACAATAATGCAGCGTGCGCATATTATGCAATCTATCAGCCAGTTTAATCAATAAAACGCGAATATCATCCGACATGGCAAGCAGCAGTTTGCGAAAATTTTCCGCCTGTTTGCTGCTGCCTGATTTTTGCTCAATCATGGCCAATTTGGTCAACCCGTCCACCAACGATGCCACCTGGTCGCCAAAAAGTTCGCGAACTTCTTCAACCGTCGTGTCCGTGTCTTCAACCGTATCATGCAAAAGACCGGCAATAATGGATGCCGAATCAAGTTTGAATTTGGTCAAAATACCGGCGACTTCTATCGGGTGTGAATAATACGGGTCGCCGGAAGTGCGTAATTGCGCGCCATGTTTTTTCATGGCAAAAACATAAGCCCGGTTCAAAGCATCTTCATCGGCTTCCGGGTCATAAGATTTTACCAAATCGACTAATTCGTATTGTCTTAACATTTATTTTCTTTACCTGTCATACTATATGCGCGATTTTAAAAAAATAAAAGCAGAACTTGCATTCAACTTTAACAATTGTAACAAATTCTGCTTTATTTTAAGAGTAAAAAGATTGAGATTGTCTTAAATTTTCCTAAAAATCCTCATTTTCATCATTAAAATCATCAGACATATCATCTTCAAACGAATCGTCAGGGTCTAAATCGCCATCATCAAGATCGGTTTCCGAATCGTCATCCAAATTGATGTCTGAATCTTCATCGTGTATTTGCATGGAATCGTTTAATTCGGTATCAAGAAGCATGCTGCTGTCAAACTGATCGTCAAGTCCGGAAAGCTCTTTTTCCGCAGCCAAAATTTCCAGCTCTTCCTCTTCCGGCTCTTCAACCTCGACATATTTTTGCAAATTCATCACCAAAGATTTCTGCAATTCTTCAATGCTGACTTTTCCTTCGGCAATTTCACGCAAGGCGACGACCGCGTTTTTATCATTATCGCGGTTTACCTGCAAAGATGCGCCGGCTTCTATATCTTTTGCTCTTTGAGCCGCAACCATTAACAACTCATAGCGGTTCGGAACTTTCTCAACACAATCTTCAACTGTAACGCGTGCCATTTCTTTTCCTTATAAAATTTTTAGTTAAAGTTTGATTTATCCCCTTATACATATTATCTGCCGCAAATGCAACAAATTTTTTAAAGAAAAATCATTTTCCGTTTAGTTGGGAATCGGCGAAGTAATCAGCAGACGCCCCCATGGTCTTAATTTGTCTTTAATCACGCTTTCGTTTTTCAAAACAACTTTCACATCTTCCGGCGGCGCTTTATGCATTTCCAACAAACTTTGCATGGTGGCAAATTGGCTTTCTTTCCACATCGGCCGCATTCGATTGATATAGCTGTTATACAAGCCTTGTTTGTATTGTTTCAAAGCGGTCAGCATCGGCGCCGAAATGCGGGAAATCCGATACGCTTTTAAGGTTTTGTCGCAAGTATACGCCCATTCTTCGGGGGTGAAACCATCTTGAGCCACCGCCGTGGCAAACTCGGTTTCCATATCGGCCCATTTGATTTTTAAAACCAATCTTTGGCACGGATTGACTGCATCTTTTAAACCGTTTAACTCCAAAGCCGTGCCGTTTTTACGTTCCCAATAATCCAACACGTTACCGGCATCAATGATTTTTAAGGTATTTTCCATGGTCGCAAATTCTTTGATATCATCCAACGTGTTCAAAAACGCTTTTACATCAACGCTCGTCAGTGGTGAATCCGCCGTGGCATGCAGCGTGCGCAACTTGTCGCGCCCCGGTTTGTCATCCGTTCGCGCAGCGCCGCCAAACCCTTGTTTGGGCGTTTCTTGCAGCACTTTGGCATAAAAATCCGGTTCGTATTTTATCGGCGGAATTTTGGCCGGACGCCAACGCGGCATTTCCATGTTTTTGTTGTTGCTCGGCCACATTTCCGGCATCAGTAAAATATACAAATAAGGCGATAAAAATTCCAAATCTTCAATGCCTTGCAGTTGCGGCGCTATGCGGTCGGGAAATTTATTTTTAGTTTCTTTAATCCCCGGCATGTTCAAAATTTTATCCGGCATGGACGCGAGCGTGTGCAAATAAGGCCCGATATAAGGGTAATATTCTTTCGGCATGGCTTTGATAAGCGCCACCATCTCATCTTCATTCATACCTTTGATTCGTTTTTCACTGGTGCCGAAATTTTTAATCGTCAGCGCCCATAATTTATCAAATGTCGGCCCCATGTCCCAACTGACGATATAACGAGGATCATACACTTCCAGTTGCTGTTTCAATTCTTCTTTTAACGCATTGACGTCCGGAACGGGCGCATTTAAATCGACCGTAAAATATTTAGCGTAAAATTCCGGGCTGTCCGGATAAACAATCATTTCTTCCGTCTTTTCTTCTTTGGCGGCCGCTTCTTCCGCCCGACAACCGTCATGCAAAGAAAAAACCAGTAAACCACACACAGCGCTTAAAACATACTTCATCATTCTGAACCTACTTCATATTTGGCATTCTGTTGCAAAGAGCATAACATATTTTTACAGAAAAAAAAGTGCTATTTGCATAATTAAAGCTAGACTCAAAAAAAATATTGTCCTAAAGTTAAAGAAAATTAATTTTGGCTTAGAAAGGAGAAAAACCATGGCTTGGACTGATGAAATGGTAGAAGGCTTGAAAAAAATGTGGAAACAAGGCTTGACCACAAACGAAATTGCCAAAAACCTCGGTGTTTCTAAAAACTCTATTGTCGGTAAAGTTCATCGTCTGAACCTTACGGCTCGTCCTTCGCCGATTAAGAAAAAAGAAGAAACGACAAACGCAAAATCCGCATCTGCAGCCATTGCTCCGGAAATCCCGGCACCAACTGCCAAACCTTTGAAAAAAGCGGCAAGCGTTTCCGGCAACGCAGACGCCAAACCGGCAGGGTTTGAAAAAACTTCAGGCAGCAGCGCTTGCTTAAAACTGACGGAACTTGACAACCACACCTGCCGTTGGCCCATAGGCGACCCCAGAGATGACAACTTTTGTTTTTGCGGCAAAAAAATCCGCAGCGGACAAACTTATTGCGAAGAACATGCGGCAATGGCTTATGTTAAACCGGGGAAAAAATAGTTAAAATGTCAGATAATATTAAAAAGGTTAAACAAATTGCCGCCGGCATCATCACCTGCGGCGGCAAGGTTTTAATTGCTCAACGTAAACGCGGCAAAGATTTGGAGTTCTTTTGGGAACTTCCGGGCGGCAAGCTGGAAGCGGGTGAAACCCTGGAGCAATGTTTACAACGCGAACTTCGGGAAGAAATGGACTTAACGGTTAAGGTCGGACCGCTTTTTATGCAATCTTCCTTTGATTACCCTTTCGGTTCGTTCGTGATTAACGCTTTTTTGGCGGAATGTCCTTCGCCGGAAATCAAAAAAATCTGCGAACATGAGCAATATAAATGGGTAAACCCGCAAGAGATGCTTGATTATCAATTTTCGCCGGCCGATATCCCGATTATTAAGGCTTATGCCCAAAGCAAGGCTAAGCAAAATTAATCGCGGCACACCCGGGCAACGGTCAAAACATCAACCGAAGCCGCTCCGGCAGCAAGCAGAACCTTGGAACATTCGCGAACCGTTGACCCGGTCGTTAAAACATCATCAATTAATATGATGCGTTTCCCCTTAATTTTTGCGGGTGTTTTGACCTTGAAAACCCCTTTGACGTTTTTAACTCGTTCTTGGCCGGAAAAATGAACTTGCGGTTTGGTGGATTTAAATTTGACAAGCGATGTTAAATCCGCCGTAAGGCCGGTTAATTTGCTTAACTCCAAAACCAATAACGCCGATTGATTATAACGCCGCTTAACCAATCTGCCGTAATGCAAAGGCACCGGCACCAAGATATCCGCGCCGGCGGCAAAAATGTCATTGCCGGCAACTTTTAGCCATTTGGCAAAAATCTTAACATTTTCCGTCTTGTCCATAAATTTGAACGCCAAAATCATCTTTTTGGAAAAGTCATCATATTTGACGGCAGAACGTTTAAATCTAAAAAAATTTTTCTTGTTCTTAACACAATTCGGACACAACATATCGGCATTTGCGCCGGTCATATCCGCAAACGGCATTCCGCAACGCCGACAATAAGGTTCGCTGATAAAATTTACCTGCCGAAAGCAATCCGGACACAAATCGTCTTCGCTTTCCAAAATTTTACCGCAGCATACACAACGCGGCGGTAGCAAAAAATTCAAAATATTTTTCAAAAATTTTTTCATACGCGGCATTATATAATTTTTCCGCAAGCTTGCAAATTTTGAAGGCAAGAGTGAATTTCATTAATGTTGTCTATAACAATTATTCCTGCGCGGCGCATGGTTTCTTTTTTGCCCTCGGCCGTGATTTTACCCCGAGTGATAATATCTCCGGCATAACCCATTTTATAATCAAAAGGCACCGCCGTTCCCGCGACATAACTGATGACTGGTTTTTTATCGGGTAACTTTTGATAATATTCGGCGGCGGCTTCTTCAAAAGTTCCGCCCAATTTGCCCAGCAAAATAACGGCTTTTGTTTTTTCATCCTGATGAAAACGTTTCAGCATCTCCACAAAATCTGTTCCGACAATAATGTCATCACCCAAACCTATCACCGTTGACTGGCCACAGCCGGCGCGCTCCGTTTCCAAAACAACTTCATACGTCAGAGTCGATGAACGCGAAATTATGCCGATATTGCCGGGATGATGAATATTCTCGGGAAAAATTCCCAAACAGGCTTCTTCCGGCGTGATAAGTCCGGGCGTGTTCGGACCAATCAGCACGGTTTTAGACCCCTTCAACATTGCTTTGATTTCCAACATATCGCGAATCGGCACACCGTAAGCAATCGTTACAACCACTTCCAATTCTGCTTCTACCGCTTCTTTAACGGCATCTTTTACAAAACGCGCCGGAACAAACATTACCGAAGCCGACGCACCGGTTTCGGCAACGGCTTCGCCGACCGTGTTAAAAACCGGCACGCCTCCGTATTTTGTTCCGCCACGCTGCGGTGACACACCGGCTACAATCCGCGTGCCGGCAGCGATTGAACGCTTAACATGAAACGATGCCTGCATGCCGGTAATCCCTTGCACCAAAACTTTGGTATTTTTATCCGCAAGTATTGACATCAGTCGCTTTCCTCCATTGCTTTAAGGAGTTTTTCAACACCGTCTTCCATTGAATCCGCCACAATAATCGGCAATCCGGAATTGTTTAAAATTTCCAAAGCCTCATCTTTGTTTGTTCCTTCAAAACGTACCACCAACGGCACGTTTAAACCAACTTCGGACGTTGCGGCAATAATACCGTCAGCTACCAAATTACAACGCAAAAAGCCGCCTAAAATATTAATCAAAATGCCTTCAACGCGCGGGTTGGTCATGATGATTTTGATTCCGGCCGAAATCTTATCTTTATCGACCCCGCCCTTAACGTTCAAAAAACAAGCCATTTGCTCGGTACGATTATGCAGCATATCCGCAATCGTCAAAGCTATGCCGTCGCCGTTGACAATGCAACCGATGCTGCCATCGTCAAATTCTTGATACTGAAAACCATATTTAGCCGCTTTTAACGTTCTGTCATCATCTTCATAATCGTCGTGCAGCTGAACGATATCCGGATGACGGAACAACGCGTTGTCATCAAATGAGATTTTGGCATCAAGAGCCACAAGTTCCCCATGGCGTCCGACCCCGACCGGATTGATTTCCATCATGATGGCGTCTAAATCCATAAATGCCTGATGCATGCCGTTGATAAATTTTTTGAGATTTTTTCGGCAATTTTCATCTAATCGAAGAAAAGACATAATTCGGGAAAGCTGGTCGGCATTGATTTTATCATTTAAGCCTAAGTTGATGCGTAAAATTTTATCCGGATTGTTGACGGCCAAATCTACCATATTGGTTGTGGAAGTCGTCATCAACAAGGTTACGCAAGGTATCATACGGTCAATCACCAAACTGGCATAAAAAGTTTTTTCGGTTGGAAAATATTCTTCAATATAAATTTTACTGACTAATTTCCCTTTAGCGCCGGTTTGTTTGGTTACCAACGTCGCGCCAAGCATTTTTTGCGCTTCTTCAAAAACATCTTTTCGACCGGTTAAAAAACGAATGCCGCCTTGCTTGCCGGCGCGCTTTTCCAAAAAACGCCCTTCCGCCCTGGCGCCCGACTGGATTTGCGCTTTCATCATCCACGGACCATGCGGGGAAACTCTTTGCGCCACACGTTTGGCTTCTCCCGGCGTATAAGCAATGCCGCCTTTGGGTATGTTTATGCCGTAGCGGCTTAAAATTTGTTTTGCCTGATACTCATGAATATTCATCTGTTTATTTTTCCAGATTCTGCGCATAAAACCGGATTTTATCCACCATGGACATCATCCCGTTCCGGCGGCTCGGACTTAAATGTTCACCTAAGCCAAGTTTAGCAAAAATTTTTTCAACTTCAATTTTTTTTATTTCTTGTGCAGATTTATTTCCGTATATCGCCAAAACAATCGAGATAATCCCTTTTACCATAATCGCGTCACTGTCTCCCTTAAACGACAAAAGACCGTCTTTATATTCCGGAATCAACCAAACCTGCGATTGACAACCGCTGACTTTCCAAGCATCCGTTTTATATTTTTCTTCCAGCGGCGGCAATTTTTCTCCCAACTCTATCAGATACTGATATTTATCTTCCCAATCCTCCAACATGGAAAAATTTTCAATTAAATCTTCTATATTTTCCATTTCATCCTCTTCTAAAACAGCTCCAACATGGCTTTGGCTTCTTCGCTCAAGCGATCCATCGTCCAGGCCGGTTCCCAAACAACTTTGACTTCAACCTTGCCGACACCTTTGACTCCGGCGGCGGCATCGGCAACTTGTTGCGGCAAAATACCGGCAACGGGACACCCCGGCGCGGTTAAGGTCATTTCTATGTTTAAATCGCCGTTTTCAGCCTGTTGTATTTTATAAATCAAACCCAAATCATAAACATTTATCATAATTTCGGGATCGGACACCGTTTTAAGCGCTTCGACAACATCATACACCCGTGCCGGTTTTTCACCTGCCGGCAAGGCACTGCCGGCAGACGCTTTGAATTCGGCCGGAGGAGTGTCGTCTATGCTCATGGCTTGTAAAAGTCTGGCTTCGTTTTCATCAATTTCTTCAGTCATAATTTTCATATCAATTTAAATTATATTTTCGGTAGTTATAAACCAATCTTGAGTAATGTCAATAAATCAGAAAAAAGCCAAAGCTTTTTTGACTGCGGCAACAAAGGCGTCTATATCTTCTTTGGTGTTATAAAATCCTAAAGACGCCCGCGCCAACGAGGTATATCCCATGCGGTTGACCAAAGGTTCGGCACAATGGTGGCCGATGCGCACCGCCACGCCTTCTTTACCTAAGACATAAGCCAAATCCTGCGGGTGAATATTTCCAACCCGAAAGGCAAACACACCACCCTTGTTTTGTGCCGTGCCGATGTGCGTGAAACCTTTTATTTCGGCAGTTTTTTGCAACGTATAACGTATCAGTTCCCGTTCATGGGACGTTATATTTTTCCAGCCCAAATTAAGCATATATTTCAACGCCTCACCCAAACCGATTGCCTCCACAATCGCCGGCGTTCCGGCTTCAAAGCGCGCCGGAGGTTCGGCATAGGTGGTTTTTTGATAGGTTACTTTTTCCACCATATCGCCCCCGGTTTGATAAGGCGGCAGATTTTGCAAAATTGCGAATTTCCCGTATAGCACGCCGATGCCGGTCGGACCATAGGTTTTGTGGCCGGAAAAGGCCAGGAAATCGCAATCAATATCTTGCACGTCTATCGGCTGATGTACCGCCAGCTGGCAAGCATCTATCAGCACCTTGGCACCGACCTGATGCGCTGCCGTCGTTATATCTTTTACCGGAAAGATTGTTCCCAGAACATTTGACATTCCGGTTATTGCCACCAGTTTCGTGCGCTCGTTCAAATTTTTTGTAAATTCTTCGGGCAAATAAGAACCATCATCGCCGATTTTAAAAATTTTTAAGGTGCAACCGGTCTTTTGAGCCACAATTTGCCACGGAATCAAATTGGCATGATGTTCGGCTTCCGAAAGTAAAATCTCATCGTTTCCGTGCAAGTTATCCAAAGCCCATGTGGCCGCAACCAAATTGATTGACTCTGTCGCGTTGCGGGTAAAGACGATTTCTTTTGCCGAGGCGGCATTGATAAATTTTTGCACGGTTTGACGCGCATCTTCATATTCGGCGGTGATTTCATCGGCCAAAGCATAAACCCCGCGGTGCACATTGGCATAAGTTGTTTTATAGACCCGGCACATTTTATCAATCACGCAGTCGGGTTTTTGCGCCGATGCCGCCGAATCCAAATATATATTCGGCTTACCGTTTATATTTTGCATTAAAACGGGAAAATCTTTCCTGATTTTATAAACATCAAACATTTTTGTTCCTCTTGGCGCATAATTTAACAAGTTTAGAAAAATTTTTCAACCTATTTAAGGGTTAAAAACCAACTTGTTTTTTCCAGCAAAAAATTCTAATTATAGAGTATGTATGAAGAAATTTTGCAAAAATTATCAACTTCGGATTTTCGCCGTCGCTTTTGTTTGAAGGATAAGGATAAACAATATATCCGGCAAAAAGGACTTGATACCATACGACAACATGCCGAAGATTTTATGCGGCAAAGAGTGGCGCCGGCTTATCCTTATCACGACGGCAAACAAACTCCGATGAAAGGACATCCGGTGTTTGTTGCTCAACACGCTACAGCTTGTTGCTGCCGGAGCTGCATTTATAAGTGGCATCACTTTGAACAAGGCGTTGAACTGACCGACGCACAACAACAATATTTGGTTGGGCTGATTATGGCCTGGATTGAAAAACAAATATAAATTTCGAAGATATTGCATCAATGTTGAGAGAGGCACTTCGCCTTTATTGCAGAGACTTATCCCCACGCGACTCTTTAAAATTGCAAAAAAAAAAAACGGTTTAGAATGACGAGCAAACAAGTGTTTTTTGCAGTTTTGGGAGATGATGATGCGCGAATGCGGTAGAAGTATGGTGGAGATGTTGGGAGTTTTGGCAATTATCGGGGTTTTATCAGTCGGGGCGATGTCGGGTTATTCTAAAGCGATGACTAAATATAAGCATAATAAGATGCTGGAACAATTTTCCCTCTT
>CALXTI010000030.1 GCA_944391395.1 uncultured Alphaproteobacteria bacterium | reverse complement strand
AAAGAAAGGCAAAATGAGGCAAATAAAAAGAAACTTAATCAGCGTTTAAAAGACAGTATCGCGCATTTGTTGGATGTCGTTATTGCCATTAAACGGCAAAATCCGCAAAACAATGCGCAAGATGTTCATAACTCGCAACATGTTTCTCATAATCAAAAGACCAATCAACGCTGAGATTCAAACAAACATTTTCTCATACGGTGCAAAATTTTATTTTTATTGACAATCCAAGCGCCTATGATATTTTTTCTTTTTAGAGCTTTTTTTGTAATCGGGAGTGTGAAATGGATGTGATTTTAACGGGCGATCGTCCGACCGGGAAGCTGCATTTGGGGCATTATGTCGGCTCCTTGAAGCGTCGGGTGGAAATGCAAAACAGCGGCAAATATGATAAGATTTATGTTATGATTGCCGATGCGCAGGCGTTAACGGACAATGCCGGCAATATTACCAAGGTGCGCGATAATATTTCCGAAGTGGCTTTGGACTATTTGGCGTGCGGATTAGAGCCCGAGAAAGTAACATTTCTTATTCAATCGCAAATTCCGGAACTGTGCGAATTGTCGTTTTATTATATGAATCTGGTGACGGTTTCACGTTTGCAGCGTAATCCGACGGTTAAAAATGAAATTCAGATGCGCGGGTTTAAGCAAAGCATTCCGGTCGGGTTCTTCACATATCCCATCAGTCAGGCGGCGGATATTACCGCATTTAAGGCTAATCTGGTGCCGGTCGGCGAAGATCAGCTGCCGATGATTGAACAGACCAGGGAAATCGTGCGTTCGTTTAACGGTCAATATCGGGAAGTGTTGATTGAGCCGACAGCCGTGCTGCCGGAGAACAGCCAATGCGCGCGGTTGCCGGGGTTGGATGGCGCGGCGAAAATGAGTAAATCTTTGGGCAACTGCATTTATCTGGCTGATACGGCAAATGAAATTAAGAAAAAAGTGCAAAGCATGTTTACCGACCAAACACATTTGCGAGTTGAAGATCCGGGACATACCGAAAATAATCCGGTGTTTATTTATTTGGACGCGTTTTGTAAAGATGAGCATTTTGCCGCTTTTCTGCCGGCGTATCAAAATTTGGAAGAACTCAAAGCACATTATCGGCGCGGCGGTTTGGGCGATGGCACGGTCAAGAAATTTTTAAATGAGATTTTGCAAAACGAGCTGAAACCTATTCGTGAAAGACGGGAAGAATTTGCTAAAGATTTGGGCGAGGTTTTTGCCATGCTTGAAAAAGGCAGTGTTAAAGCGCGCGCGGTTGCCGAACAAACTTTGCAGGAAGTGAAAACCGCGATGGGGATTAATTATTTTCATGGCAATTCGCTTTTGAAAAGCGTATAGCTGTCCTTTGTGAAGAAAAACCTCCGTTCCATTAAGGACGGAGGTTTTAATTTTGCTTTTTTATTCGCCGGTTTTGATTTTTTCAATCAACTCTCTTACCGTCGGGATGCCGTTGCGGTACAATGGGTCAGTGGCAAAGCGGTAAACCTGATGTCCGGCAAACAATAAGTGGTCTTTAACACTGCCGCCGTGGCCGACTTCATAAAGAGTTTTATGAATACAATAGGTACGCGGGTCAGGCAGCTTGCCGGTGGTGCCGTTGGCGCGCGACCAGGTCGAAAACTGGCATTGCGACAGGCAACCGACACATTCGGCACGGTCTTGTTTCATTTTTTTCCAGTCTTCTTCGGTCATAAACACAACTGTTTGGTCAGGAGTTTCCTGAATGACGCTTAAACCGGCATTGATTTGATTTTGCGCTTTTTCGACATCTTCCGGTTTGATGTAAACCGTGCGGTGCGTATTCATTTGCAGCGCATGGGAAAATTCATTATCCGGTTCGTTTTTGAAAGCAATTTCGCCTTTTTTACGTTCAATCAGCTTTTCCAAAAAGGTGTTTTTAATAGCTGAGGAGAAAAAGCCGGTCGGACTGAATTTTTGTAAAATCACGTCGCCTTTTTTGACGTGCATCATCACGTTTTTCCACGCGTCGCTGATTGGGCTTTCTTTGGTTATCATCGGGCGGGTGCCGAATTGAAACGCCACGTCGCCTAACTCGGGGTTGTCGATATAATCTTGCCAGTCGCTTAACTTCCAAACGCCACCGGCGATAATAATCGGTGTTTTTTCAAGCCCTAGCGCACGCAGGAGTTTGCGCAATTCAACCAAACGGTTGTATGGTGATTGGGGCGCTAAAGGATCTTCGGCGTTGGACAGACCGTTGTGCCCGCCGGCCAGCCACGGATCTTCATAAACAACGCCGCCCAAATATTCCGAACATTTGGAATAAGCCCGTTTCCATAAAACTTGAAAAGCGCGAGCCGATGAAATAATCGGGTAATAATAAACCTTGAATCTCGAGGCCAGTTCGCCTAAGTGATAAGGCAGGCCTGCGCCGCAGGTTACACCATGGATAAGCCCTTTGCTGCCCTCCAAAATGGAAGCAATAATCCGTTCGGAATCAGCCATTTCCCAAAGCATGTTCATATGGATACGCCCCTTGCCGCCGGAAACTTCGTGGGCAATTTTGGCTTGGTCTATGCCGCCTTGGATGGCATATTGCACCATTTCTTCATGCCGTTCGGCGCGAATTTTTTTCTTAAATGTTTCAATGACAACGTTTCCTTTATTGTCGACAACGTCCGGACTGACAGCCGAAAACGTGCCGACGCAGTTTTCTTTTGCCCAGGCGCCGGAGCTATAGCCGTTGCTGCCGTTGATGCCTTTGCCGCCTTCGATTAAAGGGAGGACTTCTTTGCCGGATAAAAGAATCGGATTTAAGCTTTTCAATGTTTTTTCCTCAAATGTTAAAATTTTTCTTTCTTTTATTTATGCATTTTTTTTCAAAAAGAAAAGTAGGCACTTATAGGGCGTATAGTTTCTTTAAGGATACTAATGCGGATTTGTGCGGCTTTGCGTTGGTTTGATGTGTTAAAAAAATTTAGCCGGCAATTTTGAAAACGGCGAAATTTAAATTGTTTAAGATGATGAAAGCAACAACAATGTTGATGAAGGCATAAATTTTAAGCATGTTTAACAAAGCTTGATTTTGCAGCAGGGGCAATTTGGCTTGTATATGGTTGCCGGTTACGCATAATGTCTTGATGAGCAAGGCACACATAATCAGCTGCAGAGAATAGCCGCCGGAAGTAAGAAAAGTTTGAAACGGTTTTAAGATAAACGAAAGGCTGCCGAAAAAGCACAAGTAAAAAATTATGCCAAACAAAGTGAGCTTGTTTAATTTGATGAAATGCAAACGTTTTTCCATTTTTAACCGTTCGTTTTTTTCGGTGGAAAGCTCGGATATTTCCAGTCCGCGGATTTTTGCCGGCATGGCTTTTTCTTCCCGGACGGCAATCATGTTTTGTTTGAATTTTTCTTCCATGGCGCACAGGCCGCAGCCTTTGGAGGTAAAATAAACATGGTCGGGGTTTTGTTTGCAGGTTTTTAAATTGCGGAACAGATATTCCATGTGTTCCTGCCATTCTTTGGCGGTCGGACGTTTTAAACCTTTCAAAAAGGCGCGGTCGAACAATTCTAACGTTTTCTTGTCAAAATAGTGGTGCATGCTGTACGGGTTGGGCGCCTGATAAGAATCCGGCCATAAGCCGTAAGCATAGTGATATTGTTCGATGCGGGTTTGAATGGTGAGCATCTCGTCGGTGTTTTTGCGCGGGGTGCCGGAAAAAGGATGAATACCGTTGTTTAATAACTTGAAAATAATAACCGCCAAGGCAAATTTATCTTGTTCTTCGCCCATGTCTTCGCAATTTTGCAGCATGCCTTCGGGATAAATATATTCCTCGCTTACGAATTCTGCCGGATAACGACCTTTTTCGCCTTTGATGGAAAAACCATCGCAATCAAACATCGCAACCAGCATATTTTCTTTGTAAACCGAAACATTGGCGGGTTTTAAATCCACGATGTAATGTCCGCATTTGTGCAGCGCCGCCACCATGGAGGCGACATTGTAGGCGGCATACAAACGATTGCTGTAACTTTCGGAAAGACCGATTTTTTTGCGTACGGCTTTTTGCATCAAATGGTCTAAGGAAACAGCCTCGTCCATATTAATCAAAGGCATTAAGTAACCGACGCAAAAACCGTCGTCGTCTTCCAACACGGCTTCCGGCCAGGCAATTTGCACATAGGTTTTGCCGTCATGCTCAATCGGTTGAATGTTGGGGCGATTGTGCAGCATGGCCTCCAATTTTTGACGGTTGGTATGGCTCTTGGTGCGGTCATGGAATATTTTGGCGACAAGTTCGGGATGATTGACATTGCGATATATTTTGCCGGCGGCGCCGCCTTTGTTTAACAACTCGCCTAATTTTTCGCGTTCAAAATGACCGTCGCCGTAGATGGCGTTGTAAAACAAATATTCCGGTTCCGCTGCCGCGTTTTGTTCGCTCATTTTAAACCTGCCCATAAAAGTGTTTTGTCATCGGGATTTAGCCGGCTGGCGCGCGGGGTGCCGAGCGTGTTGTTCAGGGCTCGGACGGCTTTACAACGGTTGGTTTCGCCGTGCAAAAAGCGGTTTATGGGTTCAACAAAACCGTTTTCAATGCAGTCATAACCTTTGGTAAAGGCAAAACCGGTTACGCCGTCGGTCATTAATATCAAACTTTTGGCTTCGTTAAAAGGCGTGAAACGCAGACTGTCTTTCCAGTCGTCCATGGTGAAAAAATAAGTTTCACACGAAAACATTCCGTTTTCCGGGCGGGAAACAACGGTGTGCGGCGGCGAATCATTTAAGGCGATGGCCGCTCCGTCACCGATATGAAAGAACAGTCCGCCTTTTTTGGTATATACGACGCCGACAACGGTGGCGGCAAAATCAATTAATCCGTTTTCGCTTTTGGATTTGTTGAGGCGGTGGTATATCAGTTTTTGCCGGGAAACCTCCAAAGCGTTGATAATTTTTTGCCGAATGTCTTTGAACGGACAGGAAATCAAAATATCGCATAATGTGTTGCAAACGGTTTTCGCGCCGATTTTTCCGTATTTTGCCGAGCCGGCGCCGTCCGAAACAACGGCCACCAACCTGCCGCGGCGGCAAACATGCGCATAACAATCCTGACACGGAAGATTTTTGGCGCGATGATATTGGCCGGTTACAGAGGTTGCAACAATATGCATATTTTGTTTTTTATTCGTCATTCCAGTCGTCAATATCCTCAAGTAAATCATCGGCGTTGGGTGCCGCTTTGGAAATGCAGGAAACACTGCGGCTTAGCCATAAGAAAAATTCGGTGAATTTTAGCCCTGTCAGGCGTTTGGGTGTCATCAGGGAAAATTTTGCCAGCTTTTCCAAATTGGCCCCCTGCGTGCCGACGGCGTGAATAATGACTTTTTTGTTCTGTTGGGCGTATCGGCATTTTTCGGCGGCTTGTTCCCAGCCGTAATCTGTCGGTTCGCCGTCGCTGATTAAAAATATCCATGGTCGTTTGGAAGTTACGCCGCAGCTGTCGTAAAGGCATTTTTGTTCTTCTATTTTTTGCAAAGCCAATTCCATTGCTTTGCCGAGCGGTGTTAAACCGCCGGCTTCCATGACCGGCGCGGTGAAGTTCATGGCGTCCACCCAGTCCGAACTGATGACGGCCTCGTCTTTGCCGCAAGCTTTGATAATCAAAAGCTGAACGCGCGAGCTGGCGTCAATGTCTTCTTTGAGTTCTTTTTCCAAAGCGCTTAAACCGGCATTGAGCTGTTTTATCGGTTCGCCGCGCATGGAACCCGAACAATCCAGCACCAACACGCAAGGCGTACGTTCGTTGGCGTTGTCAGCAAATTCAACATAGGGTATCGTTTCATCAAAAGTTTTTTTATTTTGTTCGTTCATGATTGTAACATCCTTTGATTTCAGTGTCGCGGATAACTATGCGGGTAGCCGCTGCCTTCAAGCGGCGCCGGGTCGGAAACTTTGCCGCAGGCCGTTAGACAACCGAGAGCAGAGATTACGACCAAAATTGCAAAAAATTTAAAAACGTATTTCATTTTTTAACCTTTTTGTTGTATTCGAATTGAAGTCAATTATATTTAATATGATTGTAAATTACAAAGTAAAATTGAGGATTTTAACAGGGGATGTTGAAACTTGTCGTTAAAACGGTATTTGCAATGTTTTTGTTTGCAGGTTCCGCCGGCGCCGAAGAGGGGGTCAATATATTTGATAAACCGCGCGAGGCGCCGATGCATAAAATTATTCATGAAAGCGGCAAACAATATCGGCTTTCGGATTTTAAAGGCGAATTTGTCGTGGCGGTTTTTTGGTCGCGTGATTGCGGCCCGTGTATCGCCGAGTTAAAGAGCTTGAACGGCTTTTACAACGCGGTTAAGGGCAACGGCGTCAAACTGTTGCTGATTTCACCTAATGAAGAATGGGTTTCGGTCGCCGAGCAAAAAAAGTTTTTAAGAAGATACGGCGCGCCTGATGTGGATTTTTATGTTGATGAAAGAGGTATCGTGGCGTCTGATTTGGGAATTTTTACCAGTCCGCATACGGTGTTGTTTAATGAAAGCGGCGAAGAAATCGGCCGTATTCGCGGCAGCGCCAAATGGGACAGAGACGACGTTATTGAATATATTTATCAGCTAAAAGCAAAATACGGTTAAATTCCGACGTAAAATTGCGGGAGTTTAAAGGAAAATCTTGACGGTATGGCTTTTATGTTATAAACTTTTAAATATGATGATTGAAAGTTTTTAAGGATGTATAAAATGCGGGCGCTGGCAAAAATCTTGATGATGCTAACCTTAGTCGCGGCGACAGACGCAAATGCCAAGGTCTGTTTTTTGCCCGGCGTTTTAAGCGGAGACGGTTGTATTGACAACTCCAGCTGGGAGAGCGGCAAATGCCCTCCGGATTTTGACCGGACGACCGAATGTCCGGAAGGAAGAGTTCAGCAAATATGCAAAGACGACCGCGGTGTTCACTATAAATGCAGCTGCCGAAGCGATAACCGCATAGATATGGAAGGCGGAAAATATATTTGCCGGGGAACAATGGATCCGGAATGCGGTTGCCCGGGCAAAGATGTTTATTGCAATCAAGACCTTTATCCTTATCAAGATTGCAATGATTATCATAATGCCACCGGAAGCGGGGATTCTTGCATGACGGCATCGGAAGGCATTACATATTACGAAACATGCAGTTGTTCCAAAGAGTTGTATCCGTATGATTGTAAAAAAACGGGGCTGCAGGCGCCGAGCGGAGATGATTATTGCGAAGAGCCGGACGGAACGCGTTATTATACACGTTGCGTGTGTGAAGACAACTGGACATCGACGGAATGCAGCTCACGGGTTGACGGCTGTACAATGTTGGTGGAACAGGTTTATAATGGAACGGATAACTGTTATTTGTGCAGCGCGCCGACATGTGAAAACAGCAATGAAATCAATTTGGAATCGTATTGGTGCGCCGGAGCGATTGTTGAAACCGATTGTTCAAAACTCGGCTATGTTCAAACAACAAAATGCAACGACGGAACAACGGGAGTTAAATGCCCGTTTGATTCCAGCTATATGTATTGCCCCGGTCAGGAAGAGAGTGGCGATGAAGAAGTTGATTGTTCGGCTTATCCTCTTACAACTTGTCCGACAGGGGCAATTTGTTCCGAATGTAAAAACAGTGAGGGTGTTTTTGTTAAAGTAGACAGTTGTGAGAGCGGATATGTTGAAATGAACAATTCATGTGTTCGGGCATATGCCTCTTGTGAAGCCGCAGGGTATTTTTCTGACGATACCAACCGTTCTTGTTCCGGTACGGCGATGATTTATTTGAATAACGGAAATCAACAACAATGCTATACCGGTTGTTCATGCGAATCAGGCTATGCCGAATCTGATAATCAATGTTTGCCGGCAACTTGTGACACAGCTTTAGGTGAATCCGGTTCACATTATGTCGATGAAGATACTTATTTTTCATCAAGTGTTTTGTATTTGCCTTCACAGCCTAAACAAGCTGAAATGTATGATGACGATAGCGGTACGGTGCAAAATGTTATGTGCTACAAGAAATGTTCATTAGAAGTTCAACTAAAACCGGCTTCAGAATCAAATTGTCAGGCGGGGGATTGGGCTGTTGTATATAACGGAGAAAATTATTGTGCCAATCCTGCGGCATCTTATGCGAACATCAGTTCCCAATGTGATAATTTTAGAGTTATTGGGGTTGTTGTAGATTATAATTCCGGTTCTGGTGTTTATTCCATACTCTCATATGGTTATACGCAGCATCTTTATACCCCTATTTTGGCAGATATATTAAGTTCAATTAAAAAGGATTTAAGTACGATTAATGCTTCTTTGAGTGAATTGGGATACAGTCAAATTGAAGACGGAAAATATACAGAAGATTGTTCAATTTCCCCATCATGTCCCGTTACTTGTGAAAATCCTGTTTGGGTGTATTACAAGGGCGGTGATAGTAATGGCTGGACAGCAACAGATGATGATTTATATTATGTGAGTACATTAAGCGGTGGTGGTTGTTCTATGTATTCATCCGAATTGGCACAATCAATTGCAACTACTATATGGTGATGAAAACTTTACCACAGAAAACAAAAATGTTTTCTGTGGTAAAGAAAATATATAGAAAAGGTAGCTTTTATTTCTTCTTACAGCCATTTAATCAGCATGAAGCTGCCGATTAAGAGGATTAAAAACAGAACGGAAAGCCAGCCCAAATTCTTTTCAATAAAGACTTTCATTGGTTCGCCGTATTTTTTCAAGAGCCAGGCAACAAAGAAAAACCGCATGCCGCGCGCCAAAATTGAGGCAACGGTAAAAACGAACAAATCCAAATGAACCACGCCGCTGGCAATGGTGATGATTTTGTACGGGAAAGGCGTCAAGCCGGCGCCAAAGACAATCCAAGCCCCGAATTTGTGATAGTAGTCTTCAAATTCTTGAAATTGCTCAAGCGCATTGTACATTTCCAAAATCGGTTTGGCAATCCAGTCAAAACAAAAAGCACCGATGACATAACCAAAATATCCGCCCAAAACACTGGCTAAGGTCGCAAGACCGGCAATCCGCCAGGCTTTGTTCGGCGTGGCCAAGACCATCGGGATAATCATGACATCCGGCGGAATCGGGAAAAACGAGCTTTCGGCAAAAGCTACCAAAAACAAAAAGAACATGGCATTGGTGTGCGCCGATAACTTTAGCATTAAATCATACATTTGGTGTAAAAGCTGGTGTATGCGTTGCATGGTCTTCCCCGGTAAAAATTGAAACACCATCAATTTATGCCGTATAATTTTTATTTTGACAACATCTTATTTTTCTTAATGTAGATAGTTTGTTTGATTTTTTTTGATAATGTTTATTATATGGTCTTTTTTCAGCGTGTCGGAATTGAATTCGAGACGATGAACTTTTGGATATTTGGGTAATCCGCCGACAATATTTGCATATATTTCCGGACATGATTTTTGACGCAGATTTTTTTCAATAATAATCCAAGTTTGAGCATTAGGCATGGTATCGGCCGAAAAATTCATAATCACGATATCGGGATTAATTTCGTCGGAATATTGCAAAAATTGATACAGATTGTCGAATCCGAAAACAAAAAAGCCCAGAGATTCTATTTCTGCTTGAAACGTTTTGATTGTTTCCGGATATTTTTCAAAAATAAAAATCTTACCGAACACAGACATTTTCTCTCCTCTTTTGTTGCAGGGGGATTTTAATATAAGCTTTGAAAAGTCTGTTTTGTAGGTTAGTTTTGTTTTAAATAAGCTTCATAAGTGTTTTGCAAAAGCATGGCCACGGTCATCGGACCGACACCGCCGGGAACGGGGGTGAAATAAGAGGCTTTGTTCGCGGCAACAGTTTCAATGTCGCCGCAAAGTTTGCCGTTTATACGGTTGATGCCGACATCAATCAATACGGCGCCTGTTTTGACCCATTCGGCCTTGACCATTTGCGGGCAACCGCAGGCGGCGACGATAATGTCGGCCATTTTTACCAATTCCGGTAAATTTTGGGTGTGAATGTGCGCCAATGTAACCGTACACCCCTGTTGCAAAAGCAACATGCCGGCCGGCCGGCCGACGATTTTGGAGCAGCCGATGATAAGCGCGTTTTTGCCGGTTAACTCTATCTTTTCCTTTTCCAGAAGATATAAAATTCCTTTCGGCGTTGCCGCAAGCAAAGCCTTGTCCGAACCGTTTTGCAAACGTCCGATATTAAGAGGATGAAAACCGTCGACATCTTTTTCGGGGGCGATAAGATCCAGCAATTCTTCTTCATTTAAATGCGCCGGCAGCGGCAGTTGAACAATCATGCCGTTGATGTTTTTATCGTTGTTTAAGGTCATGATTAAATTTGCAATTTCTTGTTGCGTTACGTTGTCGGCGAATTTGTGCAAGACGGCGTTCATGCCAATGGCCGCAGCCGCTTTGAGCTTGTTACGGACATAAATGGTGCTGGCCTCGTCGTCGCCGACTTGGATAATGCCCAAGCCGGGTGAAGACGGCAGGGCGGCAATATCATTTTTCAGCTTGTCTTGCAGCTCCGCGGCGATTTTTTTGCCGTCAATGATTTTCGCGTTCATATTTGCCCCTCCGCCATTTGTGAAATTCTTGTTTCATCCGCGCCGGCAATGTATATTTTTTTTAGCCGATTTTGCGCACCGCCGATGATTGTTATCGCTGATTTGGGCATGTTAAGCATTTTAGCTAAAAAGTCAATAAGTTCTTTGTTGGCTTTGCCGTTTTCCGGTACGGAAACGACACTTATTTTTAAATAAGCCTGATTGTGTTCGTCATAAAAAAGACCGTTTAACCGACAACAAGAAGAGTTAGGGGTTAGCCTAACTCTTAACAAGCAGCCATTGTCTTTTTTTTCAAAGAACATGGGAAATCAAACCAAAAAACCGGTTGTTTATAAAACCATTTCCTTTAAGACATAAATCAGACGGGCAACAAAGAACAACGCTAACAGCAAAATGAACGGCGATGCGTCAAAATCGGCAAATGGCGGAATTTTTGCGCGAATTCTTTTGTACACCGGTTCGGTGGCCATTTTTAATATGTCCATGAATTTTTGTGCGTACTTGTTGGTGATGCTGATGATTTTAAAATGCAAGAGCCAAAACAAGACAATTTCGACAACAACAATTTTGAAATATATATCGACAACCAAGGCCAATGTGTCAAAAAAAGGGATTAAAAGCATTCCCATTATTTTTCTCCTTATATATAAAAATTAATATTCCATTTCAGTTTCATTACGTTTTTCGTTTAGTCTGGCATTTACAATGTCATACTTTACACGAAATGTATTTTTACGTCCAGATAATTCTTGCAGTTTATCAGAAATTTCTTGCGCATCGGGTGCGGAATTGCCGACAAACGTATCCGGTTCGCGCGCCATGTCATGCGCAAGCTGATATTCGCGGGCGATATAATTCAAGTCTTCTTCTTCCATTTGGTCGAGAACAACATTCAAAAGATTGTCGTAATAGTTGTAATCTTCATCCAAATCGTCATCATCGTCATGGTTGATGCCCAAATTGATTTTTTGCTGGCGGGCAATGTCGTAGCCGAAGGGCAGTTTGGCCAGCCCGCGATATAATTTATAATAAGGGATTGCCGCTTCGTATTCGGTTCGGGATATTTCAACATCAGCCTGATTGCGCGTGCGGTTTTCGATGGCGGAGCGCATTTCACGCAGTTTGGTAAGCTTGTAGCGTATTTGTTTGGCTTTTTCTTGCGCTTCGGGATTTTTACTGCTTTGATATAAGCCTAAGCAAACCAGCAGCTCGGCTTCGCGCTGATGACTGAAATCAAGAAATTCATTTCTTTTTTCCAAATCTTCGTCGGTAACAAAGCCATCATTCATGTTTTTTAAGATGTCGGTTGTTTCATCCAACCAACGGAAATATTCCTGTGAAGAAGATGTTTCGCTGTTGATGTTTTCAATGCTTTGAGCAATCATCGACTGTAAATCCTGCGCATGCTCGATACTTTTGTCGCTGCCCAAATTTTCAATCGTGTTGGCGACTTCATAACGCAAATCGGAAGCGGAAACGTTGCGCCCGCCGATTTTGATTCGTCTGTCTTGCGGAGCAAAAATGGTTTCCCGGGTTGCTTGGCGCAGGGCTTTTTCGTTAAGGTCTTTATAGGTGGAAAGCAACGCGCGTTTGACGATTTCGGTTTCTTTTTCTTTTTTTTAAGCCGGTTAGCCAGTATTGCTTCCTCCGTA
>CALXTI010000029.1 GCA_944391395.1 uncultured Alphaproteobacteria bacterium | reverse complement strand
GTAGCGACTTATCCCCAAAAGACTCTTTAAAATTGCAAAAAAAAAAAACGGTTTAGAATATCGGGAAAATAGGTGTTTTTTGCAATTTTGGGAGAAAATTATGCGTGAATGTGGTAGAAGCATGGTGGAAATGCTCGGAGTGCTGGCGATTATCGGCGTTTTATCGGTCGGGGCGATGTCGGGTTATGCCAAAGCGATGTTCAAATACAAGCTCAACAAACAGACTGAGCAAATCAATCAAATCATGATGGCGATGATTGAATACAAATCAGTTTTTTCAAGTACGGCACATAACGAATCTCTGGTTCCGCTTTTTGTAAAACTTAACGCTCTTCCTCCCGAGATGATAAATGAAAATGACACAAAACTCTCTGATGTTTTCGGGCTAGGTGTCAACATCAGACGCCTGAACAATCCGGATAATATGTATTTTATTTACTCCCTTACCGGAAAATCCGATGACAATCATGAAATCTGCCGCAATATTTTGGAAAGTTTTAAAGGATATGCGGCAGAACTGGTTTCCGTGGGGATTAATTCCACAACTTCCGAAGTTATCAATCAACAAGACTGGTGGTACGGCGAACAAGCTCCAAAAGGTTCTTCGCAAAGAATGCACTTACTCAATCTTGAAAAAATGCAAACCTTGTGCCAAAAATGTGATAGTAATAGTTGCGGTATTTACGCCGTGTTTCCGATATAAAACAACAAAGCGATTGGTTGCACTTTACCTTCATCACAACAAAACATATTTAAAAAAAACACACCCCGATAAAGAAAAGATTGGTCGGAGAAGCTTTAAAGTTGCAAAAAAAACCGGTTTATAATGAGTCGTATGAGCAACTTTTTTGGGAGAATTGTTATGTCTTACCCCTTTTATATTCACGCCGCCAATTCTTTAACGGCATCTCAACACCCTTGCCGTTTGTTTTTCGCGGCCGCAGCGGTGGCGGCACCCTTTATTTTAATTTCCAACAACGCTTACGCCGCTCTTAACTGCACAACGCAGCCGACCTGCGAACAACTTGGTTATTCCAAATCCGATATCGACGGTTGTCAGAATTACCTTTATTGCCCTTTTGATAAAAACTACAAAGCCTGTATTCAATTAGAAAGTCAGGAAGAATCCGGTTATTGCAGTTCCGGCGAATTGGATCCCGTATGCCAGACCGGCTATGCCCCTTATAAAATCGGCGAGACCGAAACAAAAGAAATGTGTTTGGAATGCCAACCGGCAACGTGTTCGGCCTATAATAGTTCTTATAAAAACGCCAATGAATATTTTTCAGGTTCAACATTTTATTTACCTAAGGTTCATTATGTTTCGCTGGTTACTTCACCGACCGAAAAGCCCGTTCAGAGTTGTTATGAGCGATGCTCAACTCAGGTTCAATTAAAGCCTTTATCTCAATGTGCTGTCGGCGATGTTTTGGTTTATGCAGATTTAAATGGAGCTAAATATTACTGTACCTCTTACAAACAATCACTTCCGTCGGGCTGTTATTCCTATCAGCAAGCCGGGGTCGTCGGTTATAAAAACGGTTCAAAAGTTTATGCCGTTAAGGTTACCGGCAACACCAAATTCTCAAATCAGGATTGGCCTAAGAAAAACTGTCACACTTATTATAATAACGAGAAGAAATCCGGAGACTATGCTCATAACGCCGGAATTCTGAGCGGCAGAATCTCATCCTCTTTTTCCAAAAACGGATGTACCATGTCCGGCGGTGTGGCATCATATTTTACAAATCCGGTTATTGGCGGTGCCGGCGGCACTGACTATTGGGGATATCCGGATGCCGACATTTTGGATAAAATTGCCGCAAACTTCATGACGATTAATGACACGCTTAAAGCCATCGGCTGGACGACCATCCCGCAGGGTTATTCGTGTTCATCCGGTTTAATTTGGTATGATAATGGTTTTACCATCAATCAATCTGGTTCTTCAAGCGGTTTTAACACTATTTATGTTAATGTCGGTACAATGATTCAAAGCCAGTTTAATACGTATTGTTCATCAATCAGAAACATCGATTCCGCTTACGGGGTTCTGGTATTCCAACCTAATTAACTAGTCATTGCATCGAAACTTTCGGATTGATAAACCGAACCGATTTTACAAAACAACCCTCGCTGCAGCATACCGTCCATATAAAATTGACGATGTGCGGCAACGAGGGTTTTTACAAAGCTTGGAAAATCACTCAATCTGCGTTACCTGAGTAAAACGCAAATGGCGGATTTTTAACGCCAACCAATCGTACTTTTCGGTAAAATAACTTTCCGCTGCCGACGCCACCTCGTCCGGTGCGTTCAAGACTTCAGCGGCTGTTTTGTCTTCTACCGTTTTGCTGACGGCGTTTTCAACCGCCAGATAATACGACAGGCATCCCCAGGAACTGTAAAATTCATATTCAGCCCTGATTTCAACTTTGCCGTCCGAAACGGCATACGTATCCGTGTAGTGATCAGCGTAATAGCCAAATAGTACATCGCTTAAATTCGGCCCTTCAAAATACAAATCATTTGCAGGCTCTTCTTCAGGCGTGCAGGATAAAAACGCCGATAAGGCAAACCCCGCCACCAACATGTAAATAATTTTTTGATATGTTTTCATAATAAATTTGTTTGATAATTCGGTTTATATTCTTGAAATAACACAATTTGACCGATTGTCAACTTATTATATGTGTAAAACAGGGGTTTTGGCTTTGCTATTTGGAAAAATAAATTTATACTCTTGAAAAGATAAATAATTTTTTAGGAAAACAAAACATGGCTGGAAGTATTAATAAAGTTATTTTGGTCGGCAATTTGGGCGCCGATCCGAGAGTGAGCAACACGCAAAACGGTACAAAAATCGTTAATCTCAATGTGGCGACTTCGGATCGCTGGAAAGATAAACTTTCCGGCGAGTGGAAGGAACGCACCGAGTGGCATCGGGTGGTGATTTTTAATCCGCAGTTGGCCGATACTGCCGAACGTTATTTGCATAAAGGTTCCAAAGTTTATATCGAAGGACAGCTGCAAACCCGCAAATGGGAAGATCAAAACGGACAGGAAAGATACACCACGGAGATTGTTTTGCAAAACTTCAGCGGAAATCTGATGATGCTTGATTCGCGCTCCGGCGAGGGCAGCGCTCCGAGCGGCGCCGACGATGTGTTCGGAGGTTCGGCTTCATCCGGTTGGGACAACTCTTCTTCGCAAAGCGCATCTTCCAACTTAGATGACGATATTCCTTTCTGACTTGTCAAATTAGTTGTAAAAAACTCCGCAAACCGCGGAGTTTTTTTATATCTTGCGTCATTAAAAATTTACTCGGACATATTCGCCAGCGCGGTATTGATAAAATTCATAATGTACCGGCTCTTTGACATTGCCGTTGTTATAAAACGTCTTGCCCCAGGAAGTTTTGAAATCCCCGTTGCGAATTTCGGCAGACAATGCATCATATTCCAACGTTGCGGCTTCTTCCGCCAATTCCGCCCACATTTTGACCGCCGCATAACCGTACACGTTTAGCCCTTCCAGCTCTATGCCGCGCAAACGAAGTTTAACCAATGTTTCGGCAAAACCGGGGTTTTCTTCAAAACTCGGCAACGCCACGAAATAAACTTTATCAAGATATTCATCGGCGTATTCAAAAAATGAATCGCCCACGGCATATTTGCTGGTAAAGAACACGGTTTGCTTATTTAATTCGGCCATATCGCGTATCAATTTGGCAATTTTTTTCGGATGGCCCATCGCAACAACGACATCTTCACCCGCATTATTGATGGTGCGAGCCAAATCTTTGGTATCCGCATAATTCTTAAAATTATATTGTTTGAGCAACGATGATTTCCCGTATTTGCGAAATTCATCCCGCACGGCCGAAAAACCTCCGCCGCTGCCGGCAAAGACAAGCGCCACTTTTCGACCCGCGTAATGTTTGTTGTAAACCTTAAAAAAATCCCGACTGGCCTGCTCTTTAAATCCGACCATTTTTATCATTCCGTTGTGGTCGATGTTGGCATCTCGATAATTTAAGGTTATCGGAACAATTTGAAAAATCTTGGCTTTGGAATATATCTTGGAAATCGCTTCAAAAGCATTCGAACAATACGGACCAACAACAAGAGAGGGTTTGTTTTCAAAACCGACGGAAAGCATTTCCGCCGTTGAGACGGCAAGATTATCGCTGCAGGCATCATCAACACTCATCAATTTAAGTTTTTGACCTAAAACGCCGCCGGCGTGGTTGAGCTCTTCTACGGCGATATGCGCACCGAGAATCAACTCATTGCCCCATCTTTGATATTCGCCCGATTTAGGGGCAATAACGGCTATATTGACCTCCGCACGGCACAAAACAGGCCATAGCAGCCCCCAAAGGCATATTATTTTTACGATTTGTTTAAGCATTTTTAGTAGTATTTTTAAATATATTGGTGTAATATTTATACTGATTATAAAAAAAAATCAACCCATTTATGAGGTTGGGAAGAATGTTGTTGTGTTTGCCCAGCAAAGGAGAGAAAAATGGAAAATACAAAGAAAGTTGTTTTGACCACACAAGAAAAGGTTGAACTCAATAATTTTTTAAAACAAAACGCACAAACAATCGGCACCGGCGGACGTAAGGAAATGTTTACGCAAGATGCCACCATCGAGCTGGTAAGACTGCGCGAAGCAGATGCAGAACGTACCCAAAACGGCGAAGAGCCTTTATCCAAAAACGACCGCACGCTTACCTTGAAAAACGGCGTTGTTAAATCTGTTTGGCGCGCCAAGCAAGAAGCGGCGGCCAAGCATGAGGCAGAGACCACCAGAGTTGAAGGATTGATGGAATCTTGGGGTAACGAATTTTAAGTTTCTTCTTTTTTTCGTTCGGCCGGCAAGTATATTTGTCGGCTTTTTTTTCGCCTTTTCGATGAAAATTTTTGTTGTTTTATTTGCGGGTTTTCATTATATTGCGGAATGATTGGGGGATGTATTAAAATGGCAGCGGAAAAGTTTATTGAAATTAAAGGCGCACGGGAACACAACCTTAAAAACATCGATATCAATATCCCTAAAGACAAACTGTCGGTTATCACCGGTTTGTCGGGTTCGGGAAAATCTTCGCTTGCTTTCGACACAATTTATGCCGAAGGACAGCGGCGCTATGTTGAAAGTCTTTCTTCTTACGCGCGACAGTTTCTTGATTTGATGAAAAAACCCGATGTCGACGCGATTGAAGGCTTGTCGCCGGCCATTTCCATTGAACAAAAAACAACTTCGCACAATCCCCGCTCCACGGTCGGCACTGTAACCGAAATTTATGATTACATGCGTCTGTTGTGGGCGCGCGCCGGAACGCCTTATTCGCCGGCCACCGGCTTGCCGATTGAATCGCAGACCGTTTCGCAAATGGTTGATAAAATTACAGAATATCCCGAAGGAAGCAAAATCGTTTTGCTGGCGCCGATTGCCCGCGGCAAAAAAGGCGAGTTTAAAAAAGAATTTGAAAGTTTGCAAAAACAAGGCTACCAACGCTTGAATATTGACGGACAGATGTACAACATTGAAGACGTGCCGAACTTAAATAAAAATCAAAAACATGACATTGAAGTGGTGATTGACCGGCTGGTGGTCAAACCCGGAATTGCCGACCGTTTGAGTCAGTCCATCGAAACGGTTTTGAAATTAAGCGACGGACTGTTGTTTGTTGACATCATCGGCGGCGAGCGCAAAATATTTTCTTCCAAATTTGCCTGTCCGGTTTCCGGTTTCACGATTGAAGAAATTGAGCCGAGGTTGTTTTCTTTTAACAACCCGTACGGCGCCTGCCCGCATTGCGACGGCATCGGCGCGCGGCTTTACATGGATCCCAACCTGATTGTTCCGAACGAAAACTTGAGTATAGATAAAGGCGCCATTGCGCCGTGGTATGGTTTCAGAACATCTTTTTACACTCAAACTATAAATTCTTTATGCGATTATCTGGGGGTTTCTACCAAGACACCATGGAAAGACCTGCCGGAGCGCGCCAAAAACATTATTCTTTATGGTTCGGGCAACGAATCAATTCCGATGTATTATTCACGTTTTGTAACCGACAAACCTTTTGAAGGCGTTATCCCCAATATGGAGCGGCGTTTTTTGGAAACCGACTCTCCTGCCACGCGCGAAGAACTTTCTCATTATCAATCCGCCGCGCCATGCGAATTTTGCAAAGGCAAGCGCCTAAAACCTGAAGCGCTGGCGGTTAAAATCTGCGGACTGGACATTATGGAAGCTTCCGAGATGTCCATTAAAAACGCTTTGCAATGGTTTTCGGGCGTGGAAGAACACCTTTCGGTGCAAAAACGCGAAATCGCTCATAAAATTTTGAAAGAAATTATTGAGCGTCTGCATTTCTTGAACAATGTCGGCTTGGATTATCTTAATTTGTCACGGCAATCAGGCACGCTATCCGGCGGCGAATCGCAACGAATCCGTTTAGCGTCGCAAATCGGCTCGGGACTGACCGGCGTAATGTATGTTTTGGACGAACCGTCCATCGGCTTACATCAGCGCGATAACGATAAACTGCTGGAAACTTTGACAAGGCTGCGCGACATCGGTAATACGGTGATTGTGGTGGAGCATGACGAAGACGCCATTCGCGCCGCCGATTTTTTGGTAGACATGGGGCCGGGCGCCGGCGACAACGGCGGCAAGGTAACGGCCTGCGGAACGGTGGCGGAAGTTTTGCAAAGCCCAAACAGCCTGACCGCGCAATATTTAAATGGCAATAAAAGAATCGAAGTTCCGGCAACAAGGCGCAAAGGAAACGGCAAATTTCTGGAGCTTGACGGCGTAACCACCAACAATCTGAAAAACGTTAATCTCAAACTCCCGTTAGGCACGATGACTTGTGTTACCGGTGTTTCGGGAAGCGGAAAGTCATCGCTGATTTTGGAAACGCTTTATAAAGCCTTAAACCGTGAAATCAACGGCTCGCGCGAACCTGCCGGATTTTACAAAACCTTAAAAGGCGCGGAGAACATCGACAAGATTATTGATATTGACCAATCGCCCATCGGGCGCACGCCGCGGTCAAATCCGGCGACATACACCGGCTTGTTTACCTACATCCGCGATTGGTTTGCCGGTTTGCCGGAAGCCAAAGCCCGAGGCTATTCGGCGGGACGTTTTTCTTTTAACGTTGCCGGCGGCCGCTGCGAGGCCTGCAAAGGCGACGGCGTGACCAAAATTGAAATGCATTTTCTGCCCGATGTTTATGTGGAATGCGAGGTTTGCAAAGGCAAACGTTTTAACCGCGAAACGCTGGAAGTCAAGTATAAAGACAAATCCATCGCCGATGTGTTGGATATGACGGTTGACGAGGCTTATAAATTTTTTGAAGCCATACCGGCGATTAAAAACCGTTTGGATTTGTTGCGACAAGTCGGTTTGGGGTACATCAAGCTCGGTCAGCCGGCAACCACGCTTTCCGGCGGTGAAGCCCAACGCGTCAAACTTTCCAAAGAGCTTTCCAAAAAAGCCACCGGCAAAACGCTTTACATTCTGGACGAGCCGACGACCGGACTTCACTTTGAAGACATCAATAAGCTTTTGAAAGTTTTGCATATGTTTGTAGAGCAAGGAAACAGCGTGGTGGTGATTGAGCATAATCTGGATGTGATTAAAACCGCGGATTATATCGTGGATATCGGCCCCGAGGGCGGCGACGGCGGCGGACGTATTATTGCTCAGGGAACGCCAGAACAGGTGGCAAAAAGCAAAGGCAGCTACACGGCAAAATATTTAAAGGACAAGTTGGCATGAGAAAAGATTTTTATGTTTTCCGCCATGGTGAAACCGATATGAACGCCGCCGGGCAATTTCAAGGTCAAACCGTTGACGCGCCGTTGAACGAAAAAGGACGGGCTCAGGCGGAAAAATTGGCCGAAACCCTAAAAAACAGCGGCATGGAAATTGTTTTTTCCAGCCCGCTCAAACGCGCTTTTGAAACAGCGGAAACCGTTGCCAAAGCTTTAAATATTCCGCTTAAAACCGACCGGCATTTTATTGAAGGCAATTTGGGCGTGATTGAAGGACGAAAGAAAGAAACACTGACACAAGACGAACGCACGATTTTTTCACAATGGGCAAAACTTGATAACCAATTTCAAGACGTGCATTTTCAAGGCGGCGAAAGCAAACGGCAGATTTTAAACCGCACCATCAGCGGTTTAAAAGGACTGTTGTCGCAGCCTTATCAAAAAATCGGCATTGCTACACACAGCGCGGTTTTACGCTTTTTGTTGCTGTATTTAGGCAAAAAACAGCATGATATTCCCAACGGCGCGGTGTTCCATATCGTGTATGAAGACAGGCGTTTTTATTTGGCGAACAAAGAAAAAATTTTGCTGCTGTCGTGTTGCGCGCCCTGCTCTTGCGCGGTTATTAAAACCATGGCCGAAGCGCGGCAAGATTTCAGCGTTGTTTTTTACAACCCCAATATCCGCCCTTTGGCCGAATATGAAAAACGCCGCGATGAAAACAAGCGTGTGTGCAAACTTTATCAAGTGCCGTTTATTGAGTTGGAATATGACAACGAACGTTGGTGCGATATTACCAAAGGTTTGGAAAACGAGCCGGAGCGCGGCAAACGTTGCTCTTTATGTTTTCATATGCGGCTCAAACGCGTGATGGGATACGCCAAAGAAAACGGTTTTACCGCCGTGGCATCGGTTTTGGGCGTGTCGCGGTATAAAAACCTTGATCAAGTCAATGACATGGCCGAGCGTGCCGCTAAAGAAACAAAATTTCCGTATCTTGAAATCGAGGGGCGCAAAAACGGCATGCAGGAATTGCGGGCGCAACTGATTAAAGAACTGGAACTTTATCAGCAAACTTATTGCGGTTGCAAACCGAGATAGGGTTTGACGACTTTTCTTTCTAAAATGTTCTTAAAATAAATATCTTTTAACCAATCCGGAGCTCTACAACTTGGGATACAGAAAACCCCGGCCGGAGAATCTTTAAAGTTGCAAAAAAAAAAAACGGTTTAGAATATCGGGAAAATACATATTCTTTTGCTTTTTTAGGAGAAAATTATGCGGGAAAATGGTAGAAGTATGATAGAGATGCTCGGGGTTTTAGCAATTATTGGCGTGCTTTCCGTCGGGGCGATGTCGGGTTATTCCAAGGCGATGCTTAAATACAAACTCAACCGGCAGGCGGAACAATTTTCCACAATTTTCAACGCCTGTATTCGTTATATCAACGACTTGCGTATTATTGACGATGAAGTCGGTGGAGAATACCCGCTCGCGCCGATATTAATCAAGCTTAATGAAATCCCAAACGAAATGATAAAAAACAGTTCCTATTATGTCTATGACATATTCGACAATCAGGTTAAAATTTATTATCATAACACCAATTATCTCGGGATTGTAACGGTTATTAATGACAATAGCATGAGCCTGCAAATCTGCCGTAATCTTATCACAACGGCAAAAGAAAACCACGCGGCAATAAATTCCGTCTTCTTTCGCAACGACTACGATGATAAAGATACAGAATGGTCCGGCTATATCCACGGCGATAAAACCTGCACAATGTCCAGGGTTTGCCTTAAAGACATTACGCTTCAGCAAATGGATGAAGCTTGCAAGTTCTGTGCTTCAGACAGGTGTCTGATGTATGTTACTTTCAAATAATCGTAACGGAGAAATCGTTTTCTATTTGCGTGTTGCGGCAATGGATTGCCACATTTTTTCAATATTGTAAAAATCACGAACTTCGGGTTTGAAAATGTGAACAATCACATCAAAAGCATCTATCAACACCCAATCGGCTTTTTCTTCGCCTTCCATTGTGGCTTGAAAACCGGCTTTTTTCAAATCTTCATAAATTTTTTCCGCCAATGACGCAACATGGCGCTGCGAGGTACCGCTGGCCACAACCATATAATCGGCAATCGACGTTTTGCCGCGCAAATCAATCTCGACAATGTTTTCGGCTTTGTTGTTTTCAAGTGTGTCTTTTATAATCTGTAAGATTTTATCACTCGTATTTTCCACAGTTTCAAACTCCTTCCTGCTGTTTGTTTAATCCAGCGGCGACCATGTTTTTTGCACCGTTTCTTCGGATTTTTCTTCTTTTTCGGCCTCTGTTTTCGAATGCTTGGCAACATATTTTGCCGCCGTGCGCAAAGCTTCCGACAAACCGGATTTTGCCACCGCCGATATGGCAAAAATTTCTTTAACCCCGGCTTTTTGCATGGCTTTTATTTTAACCTCAATGTCTTCTTGTAACAAACTATCGCACTTGTTGAGCGCCACAACCTCCGGTTTTTTAAGCAAATCCGCCTTATAAAGTTCCAATTCCTTGCGAATTGTCCGATACGACGAAACAACGTCATCGGCCGTGGCATCAATCAGGTGCAGAAAAGCCGAACAGCGTTCCACGTGTTTTAAAAACCTATCGCCTAAGCCGATGCCGTCATGCGCACCCTCAATCAATCCGGGAATATCGGCCAGCACAATTTCACGACCATCTACCCAGGCAACACCCAAATTCGGATAAATCGTGGTAAACGGATAATCGGCAATTTTCGGCCGGGCACGGGTAACTGCCGCCAAAAGCGTTGATTTTCCGGCATTAGGCAGGCCTATCAAACCGATATCGGCAATGATTTTGAGTTTGAGCCACACCCATTTTTCTTCCCCCGGCCAGCCGGGTTCGGCGTAACGCGGCGCCTGGTTGGTGGAACTCTTAAAACGCACGTTGCCGCGGCCGCCGTCGCCGCCTTTGGCGATTAGAAAACGCTGCCCCGGTTCAGTCATATCCGCTAAAACCGTTTCGCCGTCTTCTGCCACAATCTCGGTGCCGACCGGAACTTTAATGATTAAATCTTCTCCTTTGGCGCCGGACATCTCCGAACCCATGCCGTGTTGCCCGCGCTGCGCTTTAAAATGTTGTTGATAACGAAAATCTATCAGGGTATTTAAATTTTCCACCGCCTCAAAAATAACGCTGCCGCCCTTGCCGCCGTCGCCGCCGTTCGGACCTCCGAACTCAATATATTTTTCACGCCGGAACGATACGCAGCCACGACCGCCGTCGCCCGATTTCACGAAAATTTTTGCCTGATCTAAAAACTTCATCTTTCTGCCGTTTTCTTTTATTCGGATGTGAGCTTTACATTTTGAAAAATAAAGGGGGTGAATATTCACCCCCTCCGCCATTAAATTCAAAGATTATTCGGTTACGACGGAAACGAAAACTTTGTCGTCTTTTTTCTTGAATTCGACTTTGCCTTCGGCAATCGCAAAAATCGTGTAATCTTTGCCCATATCAACATTGGCACCCGGATGATATTTGGTGCCGCGTTGACGCACGATAATGTTGCCGGGAATGACAGCCTCACCGCCGAATTTTTTGATACCTAAACGACGTCCGATAGAATCGCGTCCGTTAGAGGAGCTTCCGCCTGATTTCTTATGTGCCATCTTTTTATCTCCTTAAACCTTATTTTCCACAAACATCGGTAATCTTGACCAGCGTGATTTGCTGTCTGTGGCCGTTTTTACGACGATAATTGTGTCTTCTCTTTTTCTTAAAGATAATAACCTTAGCATCTTTGGCTTGTTTCAAAACCGTTGCTTTAACGCTGGCGCCTGAAACAAACGGCGTGCCGATTGTTTCGTCCAAAGCCAAAACCTCGTTAAAAATTACTTCTTTACCTTCTTCGGCGGCGATTTTTTCAATTTTGACAACATCACCCGTCGTCACTTTGTATTGTTTTCCGCCTGTTTTAAATACTGCGTACATTTTTATCCACCTAAACTTTTTGATTTAAACATAAAACGTTGACTTGCAATATACATAACTTTTTAAAGCTGTCAACAAGAATTTCGGTTATTTTTAAATAAAAATTCACATCTTGCCGTATCTTTTCAAAGCTCTATATAGTTCCGGACGCATAAAACGCCCTTGCCATATGCCCCTTTTGGCTTTTTTGGCCTCATCCTCGTCGGCTTGAAACATATCGTGACGATAAACCGTTGCCCAACCGGAACGCACCATTTCTTTGTTGAGATTAAGCTTATCGGCATAACATACACTCAAATCGCGCTTGTAACGGTCGACGCCTTCTTTTTTACACGCAATATTCCCACCGCTTTTCAGAGAATCGGCGACCAATTTTTGCAAATAGCGCAAAGCTTCCTGCCCGCATTCGTACTTTTCCCCGTTTTTGTCATAACACAACTGCAAATATTCCGGCGCGTCAATGCCGACAAGGCGAATGTCCCGACCGTCTATTTCCAAGCTGTCGCCATCCAAAACTTTGATTTCTTCTTTGGCCAAGGCGGCAAAAGGAAGCAACAAAACGGCGCTTATCATTAACAAACAAGTTTTCATGGTTTGTATAATATACGAATTTATAAAATTTGCGCAACTCAAATTTTTGTTTACGATTCTTTCATATTATTGCGTTAGGCTGTTGACAATAGGATTAATATCTCGAGGGTTTAACCGTGTTGAAAAGAATCAGTTTATGTTTATCGGCATTCGGCGCTCTGGCCGCCATTGTTTCATGCAGCAACAACCCGGCTTCCAACGGCAGCCAGCGGGCGGAAATTTGGCAACCGCAAATCAGCATGCCGCGTTCGGTCGTGGTTTGTCGTTCAAGACAATGCGCGCCGGCAAAATTATCCATGTCAAAAGAATATATCTATAATTCTCTTTTGCATTTGCTGGACAACAACACCCAAAGCAAGGCCCTGCTTTGCACCGCCGACGCCGCCAGCCACGTCTGCACGGAAAATTACGTTACAATTCCGATTACCGTCGGTGTCACACCGGCCAACATGTATATCGACGATGTTAAAATCACCGACGTTTCGGCGGCGCTGGGCAATAAATCATTGAACCTTGTTCTAAATTATAATGTTACTTACAACGGTCAAACCCCGATTTGTAAACCGGCGAAAACTCTGGTTTATGTCAAAAACGCCAGCAATATTGTCATGGAAGACGCCGGTTACAGCTGCAAAATGACCACTATCGGCAACACAACAATCAAGACTTTGTTTGCCATTGATTATATTGATTTGGATTATGGCTATATCGGCGGTTATTATTCCATCGGTTTATCCGGTCCCGCATACGGCGGCGACTCCGGTTACATGCTGATACGTCTACCCAAAGATGCCTATCCGCTGGCGCCGGTTCTGACTTCAGCAGCCGAAAACAAACCGATTAAAGCGAAAGTAAAGACAAACATGCCTGCAGAACAAGCGACAAAACCCGCTAAAAACAAAACAAAAAAATCACAAAAGGCCAAAGTGGAAACTTATCAAGGCGTGCAAATATTCCCAATCGCACCCAAGAAAAAAGCTGCGGAAAGCAAGCCGGCCGAAACAGATACGGAAAATGCAACTTCCAAAACGGAAGAAAAACCAGCTGCAAAGGCGGAAACTCAAGCCAAAAAATAATTTTTATTACGGATTTTCACATACCTGCCACATCGGCAGGTTTTTTTTTATGGATTTTCCATACAACAAAGCCGTAAGAAAGCGCAAGCAATATTAAGAAGTCATACCTTTTTGCCAACATGTTTTTAAGAACCACAACCAGGGATACAGAAAAACCCGGTCGGAGAATCTTTAAAGTTGCAAAAAAAAAAACGGTTTAAGATAAAGTTTAAGGTGTAAATTTTTGCAGGAAAATTCCATGAAACGCGTATTTTTATC
>CALXTI010000028.1 GCA_944391395.1 uncultured Alphaproteobacteria bacterium | reverse complement strand
GAATTTCAAAAACAGATAGAAGAAAACCTAAAAGCAGCCCGCAGACGTAAAGCGCAATGGTACATAGACCACGATTTGCCCGTGCCGGACAAGTTCAAAGACCTCGGTCGTTAAACCACACGGAACAAAAAAGCGGAAATTAAAACCATCAAATTAAATATTTTTATTTAATATTTCCAAATCGGTTAGGTTTAATTCGCGGCAGCTATCGGCAAAATAATATCCGAACCTGTTGGCCAAACTTAACAGCATGCTTTTTCTTTCCGGTTCACAGTCTTGGAAATTGTCAACAATCGGCTCGATTTTTCCCGTAAGCGACAGCATTTCGTTCTCTAAAGCCTGTAATTCCAGCAAATGCTGATGATAGGCCGGTGATATATAATAAGAATCATTACCGTTTTCTTGGCAAAAAATTTCTTCCCTGATTTTTTTTATTTTATTTTCCAGCTCGTCAAGAGAGTCGCTCATAACATTTCTCCGTCAATCTTATGACGGAGTTTACATCATGACAACGATATATCAATATTAATACAATCTTTATACACAAGAAATATTAAAATCAATATGTAGTACTTAATCAAATTTTTTGCGTAACGGCGATTAACTTTCCGAATGTTTTGACGATATTGCGATTGTTTGCCTTGTAGGTTTTATAATTCGGATTGTCGCCGCTGATTTCAACGGACCCGTCCAAAGGCGAAATGTCCACTCTTTTGACGCAGAGTTCCTTGCCGTTCAAAAACAAATACAAACCGTCGCTTTCCGGGATTTTGCAGGCGGCATCAAACCAGACATAATCCCCGGGATTTATGGTCGGCTTCATGGCATCGTTTACTATTTTGGCGATTTTGATATTTTGCGTTGCGTCAAATCCGAAGTCGGTCAACATGGAACGGCAAATAAGATTTTTGCCGGTTATTTCTGTGCCTGTGTTACAATCATCGGGCTTCGAATTAACCATTTCCACAACCTCCAGATTTGATTCTGGATTTTTCCCGCTGTTGATAATGTCGGAAATGATGTTTTGTCGTCCGGCGGTGAAGGAATTTGCTTTGGTGGCGACAATTTCATCGTCCATTAATTCGGCGTCATCAACATTTAAGAGCCTTGCCAGGCGGATGCGATCCATCTCTTTCAAACGTCTGGGGTAGCCGTATTTGACATATTGTTGAATATAAGAATCTTTGCGACCAATTTTTAAGGACACATCGCGGTAGTTTAAACCGCATTGGCTGATTAAACGATCGATTTTTTTTCTGATTTCTTCAATGTCTGCCATAATTTTTCTCCAAACGATTAAAACTTTTTACTTTATATATTAAAAACAATATTTGTGCAAATATTATTTTTAATATTGACGCGAATAAATTGTACAATAATATATTATCATCAATATATTTAAACGGAGGAAATATGAAACCGATAAATGGTATAGAAGATGTCGAAATGGAAATCAAGCAAGCGCTTTTAACGTTAAAAGCCTTGCCTAAGGAAGGGCCGAAAAGGCTTAAGGCCTTTTGGCCGGAGTATGCGGACGAAAATGAAAATGCCCCGATAAAAATAACCTATCTCAAACCACTGCCGGGCGAAATAGACGATATGGACATTGTTTTTGAACAATGGATGAAAGTTTTGGACAGTCAGGAACGTTTTTTGGTATTAAAACGAATTTCCGGATGCGGTTGGAAAGAGCTTTCGTATCGTTTTAATGTCTCGCGAAATTCGTTGTATAAACGCTACCGAAAAGATTTGGAAAAAATTTTTGACTATGTGACGCAACATCAGGAATTGCCCAAACCGGTCGTAATTGACGGCCTAAAATTGACAAATGAGTCGCAAGGTGCGGAATACAATGATTTTTTATGAAAAATATTTGCCTTTATTGTATTTGGACAGCGGCGAATTTAACACGTTTGTTTTAACCGGCGGGCGTGGTTCGATGAAAACCGGCCATGTCTGCCGTGCAATTCTTTTAGCGATGCTGCGTTCTCCCAAACGTGTGGCGGTTTTTCGTGAGACAAAAATTTCCAATGAAGAAACTCTTTATGTTGAATTTAAGCAGCTGATAAATTCAGAGTTTTCGGGGCGCGGTTTTGACTGTTCCAAAAACCGTATCCGGCATCAATACACAGGCGCAGAATTGTTCTTTATGGGGCTGCATGATAAAAATCAAAACGCGCGGGAAAATTTGAAAGGCTTGGCTCAAATCGATATCTTGTTGATAGACGAGGCGCAGGCCGTATCGTCTGCGGTTTGGGATGTTTTGTTAAAAACCATCCGCAAAGAAGGGGCGGTGCTGATTGCGATTTATAACCGCATTGAGGATGATTTGCCGGTGGAAAGCGCGTTGTTCTTGGATTATGACAACATGAGCGCGCCGGATAAAACTTATTTTGTTGAGGTTAATTATCCGGAACTTATGCATTTGGGCGTTTTAAGCGAGAAGTTTTTAAGCTATGCCGAGCTGGTAAAAAAGAACAAACCGGAAGAATACGAGCGGGATTATTTGAACAAGCCCAAAGGCGCCAACGTGGCCAAGGTGGTCAAATACTGGAGCAAGGACAATATCAATGAGGATATTCGCTATTGTGATGACCTGGATATTTACTGGAGCTTGGATTTTAACGTCAATCCGGCGATGTCGACGCTTGCTCATTTTGATGGCAAAAAGTTTTTTATCTTTGATGAACTGGTTCTAAACAATGTCATCACTCAAGATGTGGTGGACGAATTTATCCGGCGTTATCCGCCGGAAAATGTCAAAGGTGTGGTGCAAATCTGCGGCGACGCGTCGGGAAAATACCGTAAAACCCAGAGCCGGTATTCCGATTATGCGATAATCGTCAACACTTTGGCGAAAGCCGGATATCATTACAATCTGAATTTAAGGCCGTTTAATCCGCCGATATTGGCGCGGATAAACGCGTTTAACAAGCAGGTTTTAACCGATGCCGGTGAGCGCAATGTTTTGGTCCATCCGAGATGCAAATGGCTGATTTACAATATGAAAAAGTTAAAGTTCAAAGAGGGAACGTCTTTGATAGACGCCCCGACGCCGGCGCAAATTGAAGATGACGATGACAAGCTTTATTTAGGCCATATCTTTGATGCGGTCAGTTATATGGTGGAATTTTTCAAACCCGTGGTAAGGGAGTAAGCGCATCAGATTTTCCATAAAAATTGAAACAAACATTCTTGATTGTCCTCTTCGCAAATTTGACACATTTTATAAACGTCGTCAAGCGTAAGTGCGGAAAGGCATTTGTTGCGGGAGTCGCAATAATTGTCGCCATAAAAATAAGAAGAACCGCCGGCAGCTTCGTCGCCGACATAGGCAAAAACACCTGCGGAATATAAATCATAACTGAAAGCTTTTGCTGCCTGCATAATATTTTGGCACAGTTCAAAACTTTCCCTGCTGCCTATATAATAATTAATTTTGACTTTGTCCCAAGCGCCGTCGCTATTGTTTCTTAAAGCAATTTTGTTTCCGAATATATCATAAATGTAGTCGGAGGTGTCGTCTTGAATCATATCTTCGGGGACTTCACCAAGTTTAATAAAATAAGGTGTCAAAAAAATATACTCTTGAATGCCCCTCCATTCATCACGGTAACGGCTCATGGCGCTTAACAGCGTATTTAATTGCTCTGTTTGCTTGTTGAGTTTATACTTCATCATCGCCTTGGCATAACCCGACATCGCCCCGACGCTTAATACACCAATTATCGCCAGCACGCCGAGCATCTCCACCATGGAGCGCCCGCATAACGGCACATCTGCTTGCCTTCTTTTCGCTCGTGTACCGTCTTTGTACACGTCGCTCAAACAAGGCTGCGCATCTGTACCGCTCTTCGGTCGTTCGTTTCTACCATTTTCCCGCATCATCAAAAAAACCCCTTAAAAATTGCAAAAGAACACCTATTTTCCCGATATTCTAAATCGTTTTTTTTTGCAATTTTAAAGAGTCTTTTGGGGATAAGTCGTTATCGGCGGGAGTGCTGTTCTTTTCATGAAAGCATTGTGTTCTGATACATAGTGCCTTCGCAGGGGCAGATAAAAGAACGGTATGTTGTCGGCATAACGAAAACAACTCCGATTGGTATATTACCGCACATTTGAATGAGTTATCAAAATAAAAGAGCTGAAATTTCAGCTCTTTTATCGAAACACATATTTTCGTATGTGGCTGTTATAAGGGAATGGAAATGAGTACCCTCAAGCCTCCCATATCACTGTCGCCCAGCTCAATCGTTCCGCCGTGCGAGGTTATAATATCTTTGGCAATCGACAATCCCAAGCCGACGCCGCCGGTTTCCTTGTTGCGGGAACCTTCAATCCGATAAAACGCCTTGAACACGTCTTCCCGCTTATCCGGTGGAATTCCCGGACCGTCATCTTCTACCGTGATTTCCATTTTTTTACTGTTGCTTTCCAAATTGACCGCAACGGTTTTGCCGTAATAAAAGGCATTGGAAATAATGTTTGTAATCGCTCGTTTCAACGCTTGCTCGCGGCCGTGAATGGCGCTGACCTGATCGTTGGTTGTGTAACGAATCATAGTTTTGGAATTGCGGAATTTGTTTAAAATGCTCAAAATCATTTCGTTCATATCCACAAAAGTGTTGGGTTCGCCGCCTTCGCCGCTGACAAACGCCAGATATCCGTCCAGCATTTTTTCCATTTCCGTGATATCATCAATAAATTCCTGATTATCATCATTTTTCGGCAGCATGGCAAGTTGCAGTTTCATTCGCGTCAACGGTGTGCGCAAATCATGCGACACGCCCGCCAACATTTGTGTGCGTTCGGAAATTTGCCGGTTAATACGCTCTTTCATTTTGGTAAAAGCAATCCCGGCTTTACGAACTTCGGATGAACCGTAAGGTTTAAAAGGCGTATCAATGCCTTTGCCGAAATCTTCCGCCGCCTCGGCCAGTTGTTTGATGGAACGTGCCTGTACCCGCAAAAACAACGCCGACACCACAAACAACAACAAAGATGTGCCAATCATCCAGGCAATAAAGCCAAACACCGAAGTGCTGAAAATATTTTTGGTAGATGTTGTAAATCGAAACAAACCGTTTTTGGTGTCAATCAATGTAATCAAAACGGCGCGACCGTCGGTCAGATAAGTGGAAGTAACCGCATCGGGAAAATCCTGCTGCAAAGCATTTTCGAAAAAGCCGGTAACCATTTTATAGTTTCTTGAAGTGCGGTTCATTTCCGAATGTTTGATATCATTGTCAAAGTATTCGACATCCAACTGATAATTTTTTTGTGCAAGCTTTTTGATTTCTTGAAATTTATCCGGGCTTTTTTCCGTCAACTGTACCACAAAAGACATGTTGGCGCTCAAATTGTCGGAAAGCCTGCGCCCGACCTTTCCCCAGCTGCCGTTGAAATAAGCAATAATGGAAACCACCTGAACCACAATCAGGGGAATAAAAATCAACAGCATTGTTCTGAAAAAGAGCGTTTTCGGCAACAATTTGAGTTTCAAAAAACGCATCATGTTTTCAACTTTTTCCGGATAGTTAATATGCATTAAAATTCTCCTTTGTTATTATTCAACCAGCAACATGTATCCTTTGCCGCGGATTGTTTGCAAATAGCGTGGATTTTTGGAATCTTTTTCGATTTTTTTGCGCAATCTGGTAATTTGTACGTCAATGGAACGCGGGCTCTGATTTGCGCCCAAGGTTTCGGCCAGTTTCTCCCGAGTGAATATCTGTCCCGGGTTTTGTCCTAAAATATTTAATAAAGCTTGTTCTACCGGTGTGATATGAATAACTTCGCCTTGTTTTGAAATAAGTTCTTTTTTGAAGATATCATAGGAGCAAAGCCCGAGATTTAACGGGGCGGAAATATCCGTGTGTTTTTCCGGTGCGCGTTTTAAAATGTTGCGGATACGCAAGATGAGTTCTTTCGGTTCAAAAGGTTTAGGCAAATAATCGTCTGCGCCGTTTTCCAAACCGACAATTCTATCTGCCGTTTCACCCATTGCCGTCAGCATTATAACCGGAACGTTATCTTCCAAGCGCAATTTTTTAAGAAAATCTATTCCGCTTTCACCCGGCATCATCACGTCGACAATCAACAAGTTAAACTTATACTGCATCATTTGCTGTCTGGCTTCCGTTGCGTCTTTTGCCGTCGAAACGGCAAAAGATTGTTCGCGCAGAAAACGCTGCAGCAAATGACGCAGCCTTGTATCATCGTCAACAACGAGTATATGAGCGGTATCTTTATCCATAACTTATTCTATTTTTTTGTTTTCTTGGCCGTCGTTTTTTTCTTAACCGGAGATTTTTTGCCGGCGGTTTTGGAACCGGTGCTTTTTTTGACCGGTGTTTTTTTTGCCGGTTGCTCGGTTTTTGCCGTAGTTTTGGTTGCGGCTTTTTTGACCACGATTTTAGCTTCTACCGTTTTGGCGGTTTCAATCGAGCGGATGTAGTTAAGGCTCTTTTGAAAATATTGATAACCGGTGATAAAGGTCAAAGCAGCGGCAATCCAGAGCAAAAATTCGCCGACATGGGGCCAGATCCAAAGCCCGTGAAACAACATCATGGAAAGCGCGGTCATCTGAAAACCGGTTTTCCATTTTGCCAAACGCGTAACCGGTAACCCGACGTTAACTTCGCGCAAAAATTCTCTTAAACCCGAAACCAAAATTTCGCGGCATAAAATAATGAAAGCGGGGATATAGCTTAAATCACTCCACACCATGCCGGGCTTGGCCAAAATAACCACCAATGCCGAAGCCACCAAAAGTTTGTCGGCAATCGGGTCAAGCAGACGTCCGAAAGCGGAAGTCTCGTTGCGGCTGCGCGCCAGATAACCGTCAAAATAATCCGTTACCGCTGCGGCCACAAACAACACGGCGACAAACATCGTCCAAATAAAAGAATGAATATATAAAGATAAGAAAATAACCGGAATCACGACAATTCTGGATATTGTCAGAAGATTAGGCAAGTTATACACGTTCAAGTCCCTTTCTAAAAAAAGATAAATAATTGCATCAAAACAACCGTATCATAAAACAAAAAAATTATTTGTGGAAGAAATTATATACTTTTTCAGCCGTTTTTTTGCTTATTCCGGAAACTTTCATCAACTCGGAGACATTGGCTTGTGAAATTTCTTCCGCCGACCCGAAATGATTTAGCAAATCGCGCTTTCTTTTGGCGCCGATTCCCTCAATCTCGTCCATGCGCGATTTATAAATGGATTTTGCCCGTTTTTTGCGATGCGTACCGATGGCAAAACGATGTGCCTCATCGCGAATATTCTGCAAATAAAAAGCTACCGGCGAGCGATAAGGCAGCGAAAAACTTTCTTTACCTAAAATATGGTAAAATTCTTTGCCGGCGTTTCGATCCGGCCCTTTGGAAATGGCGATAATCGCAATCCCGTTCAAATCATAGTCTTTAAGAGCCTCATGCACGGCGTGCAGTTGTCCTAAGCCGCCGTCCAACAAAATAACATCGGGTTTGTTTTCGGCCGTCATTTTTTCAAAACGCCGGGTCAAAACCTCTTTCATCATGGCAAAATCGTCATTGGTGATGGCCGGATTTTTAATGTTAAAAGTGCGGTACGATTTTTTATCAAACCCATTGGGTGTGGCAACAATCATGGCGCCCACCGCATAACTTCCCTGAATGTGCGAATTGTCATAAACCTCAATTCGCTGCGGTGTTTTTTCAAGTCCGAAATATTGCTGCATTTCTTGCAAATTGCTCTTAATTGAAGATTCTTCGGCGATTTTACGTTCCAACGCCGCCAAAGCGTTGGCTTTGGCATTTTCAATCAATTTGGCTTTTGCCCCGCGGGAATAATTGTGAATTTTAACCCCGAGCGCCTCTTCCAAAAAAGTTTTATTTTCCAAATCTTCGGAAACATAAATTTCTTTCGGCGGAATGTGCGTCGCGTAAAAATCACTGATGAAAGCCTCCAAAATTTCCGTTTCGTTGGCGTCTTCCGCTTGTTTGGGAAAATATGGCACGTTGCCGCAATTTTGTCCGCCGCGGATAATAAACAACTGGATGCAAACCATGTCCCCTTTGCGGGCGATGGCGATGATGTCAACTGATTTTAGGCCGGAATATTCCACCACGTTGCCGCTTTGAACGGATGTTAGCGCTCTGATGCGGTCGCGCAGCATGGCGGCGGTTTCAAAATCTGTGCGTTCGCTGGCTTCTTGCATTTTTTGCGAAAGTTCGTCTTGAATTTTGGTGTTTTTTCCTTCCAAGAAATCAATCACCTCATCAACCAGCTTTCGATAATCTTCTTTGCTGATTTTCTGCACGCACGGTGCCGAACAACGCTTGATTTGGTATAAAAGACAGGGGCGGGTTCGGTTTTTAAAATCACTGTCGCGGCAAGAGCGCAGCAAAAACGCTTTTTGGATGATATCCATTACATTGTTAACCGCAGTTGCGCTGACAAACGGTCCGAAATAGCGGAATTTGCCGTTGCGTTTGCCGCGTTGTTTGCGCAAAGCCGGATAATCCTCCGCCGGATTAATCATCAAATGCGGAAAAGTTTTGTCGTCTTTTAAGAGGATGTTGAATCTTGGCGAAAAACGCTTGATGAGTTCGTTTTCCATCAACAATGCTTTGGCCTCGTTTTCAACGATGATAAATTCCATCCGCGCCACTTCGGCAACCATGCGTTTTAAGCGCGTCGGCAGCTTGTCAAACTTGGTGTAGGCAACGATTCTTTTTTTGATGTTTTTGGCCTTGCCGACATACAAAACTTCGCCCGCCGCGCTTATCATGCGATAAACCCCAGGTTTTTCCGGCGCGATTTTGACATTGTGTTTTAAGACTTCCAATCCGTGTTTAATATCAGCCATTCTATCCTCTTTTCTGCTAATATATAACTGATTTTTTCAAAAATAAGCAAGGTTTTTTATTTCAAACCTGCGGCCGAAAAGACAACAAAGATATAAGTTCATGTAATATGAGCGGGGTAATTGTTTTTTTATCGAAACCATGGTAAAAAGCACAATCTGCATAAAAAGATTGAATTTAAAGAAAGTTTGTGTTTATAGTTGCGAAGATAATTCTGGCAATAGGAGTTCGGCATGAGTTTTTCTTTGATTTTTATTTTGTGCGCCTTGGGCGGTTATCTTTTGGGTTCGATACCTTTTGGTCTGGTGCTGGCAAAGCTTGCCGGCTACGGTGATATCCGCAAGTCCGGTTCGGGTAACATCGGCGCTACCAATGTGTTACGGGTTACCGGCAGCAAATCTTTGGCATTGATGACGATTTTATTGGACGCTTTTAAGGCGGCCATTGCCGCTTATGTTGCACTCAAAGCCGTGCCGAACGAGCTGTGCTTTGTCTTCGGCTGGCCGGCAACCACCGCTCTTTTGGGCGCATTAATCGCCGGTTCGTGCGGGGTGGCCGGTCATATGTTCCCGGTGTGGCTCAAATTCAAAGGCGGCAAAGGCGTGTCTTCGGCGTTCGGCTTTTTGTTGGTAACATATTGGCCGATAGCTTTGGTGGCACTTTTGGTTTGGGTGCTGATGGCGGTGATTTTCCGCTATTCGTCGTTGTCGGCATTGACCGCGGCGGTCGTTATTCCGTTTGTGTCTTTTTTTACGTTGCCGCAAGTTTATACATTGTCTTACACCGTTGTTGTCGTTTTGGTCATTTTCAAACATCGCGGAAACATCGTTCGCCTTTTGAAAGGTGAAGAAAGCAAAATAAGTTTTAAAAAATCATCATCGGCAAAATCATCAGCTAAAAAAACAAAGAACAAGAAGAAGTAAACAAAAGTGAACGAAAACGACCTGATTGACTGGATTCAACTGATTAACACCGACGGTATCGGACCGGTTCGCTTTTATAAACTGCTCAAGCAATACGGCACGGCGGCGGAAAGTTTGAAAGCGCTTGCGGCAAAGCAGGCGCTGTTTTCACGCCGAGACGCCGAATATGAGTTGGAAAAAGCCGCCCGCCGTCAGGTCAAAATCATTACCCGCGGCGATGAGGATTATCCAAAAAATTTGTATGAACTTAATGATGCGCCGCCGGTTTTATATGTTAAAGGCCGTACCGACATTTTAAATTATCCGGCCATGGTATCCATTGTCGGTGCGCGCAACGCCTCGGTCAACGGGCGCAAAATTGCTTCCAGAATTGCTTATGATTTGACCGAAAACAAAGTTGTTGTTGTCTCGGGCATGGCGCGCGGCATTGATGCGGCGGCGCACAAAGGGGCTTTGTTTGCCGGAAAGGAACACGGCACGACCATTGCGGTTTTAGGTACCGGCGTCGATGTGGCGTATCCAAGTGAAAATCAGAATTTATACGAACAAATCTGTGCGCAAGGCGCGGTCGTTTCCGAATTTGCCCTCGGTACACAACCGCAGGCGGCCAATTTTCCGCGGCGCAACCGCTTGGTTTCGGCTTTGAGCGCCGGCACGTTGGTGGTAGAAGCTTCGCTCAATTCCGGCTCGTTGATTACGGCGCGGATGGCGCTTGAGCAAGGCAAAGATATTTTCGCCGTTCCCGGTTCGCCTTTGGAGGGGCGCTCTGCCGGCTGCAATCAGCTTATTCGCGATGGCGCATATTTAACCGAATCCGCCGAAGATATCTTAAACACGCTGGCGTTTACTCAAAACCGGCAGATAAAAGATTTTGCCAAGGTTGATTTGTTTGCAAACCCTCTTGACAAAGAACAAAAAAGCGACAATATTCCCTTTCAGACCAAAAAGGTTGATACGGCTCCCGCGTTACCTTTGACGGATTTGATTCCGGCAACCGGCATTGAGGTTGATGAGCTTATCCGTCTTGCCGGACAAGACACGGCGCAGACTATGATGCAAATCACCGAACTGGAACTTGAAGGCGTCGTGGAGCGCTTGAGCGGCAACACATTGTTTTTGAAAAACCAGAAGAACAGGAAAAACCGATGAAATTGGTTATTGTAGAATCTCCGGCCAAAGCCAAAACAATCAACAAATATTTAGGCAGTGATTATAAAGTGCTCGCCAGTTTCGGGCATATCCGCGATTTGCCGAGCAAAGACGGTTCGGTCAATCCCGAGCATAATTTTGACATGACATGGGAATTAAGCCCCGGCGGCAAAAAGCGCTTAAACGACATTATCGCCGCATTAAAAGACTGTGACACCATTATTCTCGCCTCCGACCCGGATAGAGAAGGGGAGGCGATTGCCTGGCATATTTTGGAAGAATTAACGGCGCGCAAAAAAATCGCCGGCAAAAAGATTGAACGCGTGGTGTTTCATGAAATCACCAAATCGGCGGTAACCGAGGCTATCAAAAACCCGCGGCAGATAGACGACAATTTGGTTTCGGCTTATATGGCGCGGCGCGCGCTTGATTATCTTGTAGGGTTTACGTTGTCGCCGGTATTGTGGCGCAAACTTCCGGGGTCAAAATCTGCCGGTCGGGTGCAGTCGGTGGCGCTGCGGCTCATCTGCGACCGCGAAACAGAGATTGAAAAGTTTAAGCCGGAAGAGTACTGGACGATTGATGTTGATTTGCTCACTTCAGAAAAAGCGCTTATTCCGTCGCATTTGATTAATCTGGATGGCAAAAAACTGGAAAAATTTGACCTCAATACTGAGGCCAAAGCACTTGAGGCCAAAGCCAAAATTGAGGCGCAAAATTTTCATATTTCTTCCGTTGAGCGCAAAAAAGCCAACCGTTATCCGGCGCCGCCGTTCACCACTTCCACCTTACAGCAGGAAGCGGCGCGCAAACTGCGTTTTTCAGCCAAAAAGACCATGCAGGTGGCGCAAAAACTTTATGAAGACGGCTATATCACTTATATGCGTACCGATGCGGTCAATCTTTCCAAAGAGGCGATTGCCGCCTGCCGCGAGGCGATTTTAAAATATTTCGGCGAGGCTTATCTGCCTAAAATTGCCAAAGAATATAAAACAAAATCCAAAAACGCACAGGAAGCGCATGAGGCTATTCGTCCCTCCGATGTGATGAACACGCCCAAGAAAATGGAAATCAAACTTGATGCGGACGCGCACAAACTTTATGAACTTATCTGGAAACGCACGGTCGCTTGCCAGATGAATCCGGCAGTTTTGGATCGTGTAACGATTGATTCGGAATCCGCCGACAAGCAGATTTTGCTGCGTGCCAACGGGCAAGTTATCGCCTTTGACGGTTTCTTGAAATTATACCAGGAAAGCAAGGACGACAGCGACGAAGACGATGACAATCGGATTTTGCCTAACGTCAACGAAGGCGAAAACGTTGACAAGGGCGAGGTTAAACCCGAACAGCATTTTACCACGCCGCCGCCGCGGTTTACCGAGGCAAGTCTGGTTAAAAAGCTGGAAGAACTGGGCATCGGCCGCCCGTCCACTTATGCCACGATTATCGCCGTTTTGCAGGAGCGCAAATACGTTCGGGTGGAAAAGCTGCGCTTTATCCCCGAAGACCGCGGACGGATTGTAACGGTCTTTTTGGAAAATTATTTCAAAAAATATGTGGAATATGATTTTACCGCGCAGCTGGAAGAATTTTTAGACGATGTTTCCGCCGGCGAAATGGATTGGAAAAAGTTATTGTCCGGTTTTTGGGCAAAATTTATTAAGAATGTTGATTCCGTTCAGCCGTTGCAGGTTAAAGACGTCATCAGCAAAATTGATGAAGTTTTGTCGTATCATCTCTTTCCGCCGAAAGCCGACGGCTCCGACCCAAGGCTGTGTCCGGAATGTGGCAAAGGGCATTTGAGCGTCAAGCTCGGCAAGTTTGGCGCCTTTTTGGGCTGTTCCAATTATCCGGAGTGTAAATACACCAAACCCCTAACCGATGTTAAGGATGAAGAAGCGCAAAGCCTGGACGCGCCAAAGCCGGAAAAACCCGAAGATAAAAAATTAGGCGAATACAAAACGCTCAATGTGTATTTGAAAAAAGGACCTTACGGTTGGTATGTGCAATGGGGCGAAGACGCCACCGCCACCACCGAAAAACCCAAACGCATGGCGCTGCCGAAAAATCTTAAACCCGAGGAGCTGACTTTTGAACAAGCGGTTGTGTTAATCAGCCTGCCGAAAGATTTGGGCAACGGCATTGAGGTTAATATCGGCAAATTTGGCTCTTATATCAAACAAGGCGCAAAATCACGTTCATTGACAGGAAACGACAACATATTTAATATCACCGCCGAGCGTGCGGCGGAATTGTTGCAAAATGTGGCAGCTAAAGCAGAAACCAAGTCTTTGGGCAAAAACCCAAAAGACGGCAATGAAATTTATTTGAGCGCCGGCCGTTACGGACCATATTTGAAGTGCGGCAAAACCAATTACGCCCTGCCGAAAGATTTACGCGGTAAAGACATAACTTTGGAAGAGGCGCTTAAAGTGATTGCCGCCAAAAAGTAAATTTCAACCCCGCCTATGAGAGGCGGGTTTTTACATGGTTGAAAAACAAACTGCAAAAAAGATGCTTAAACAGGCTTGGAGCTGTGGTGATGAAACAGCTGCACGACTTAAAGAAGCTTATGATATAAAAAATCCGAATCAGTTTTTATACTGCCGGCGCAATTTAAATAATTGCTCCTCCTTTGTTCAAAAAAACGGTTATTTGTTGTATAGATATCCCCCAGTAAATTGGGGGATATCTATTCTTTTATCGCTTGTTCTTCCTGATCTTGAGGCGCTTAGTAATATTTTCGGACAATTTCTCTTACTTCTTCTTCCGGCAATTCGCTTGCCTTCGGGTACATGCTCTTTATCACCTGATAATTATAACTGAACTTTTTATCCAGTCTTTCATCATTATCACTCTCGTATGTATCTCCTCCAAATAAACTTCTCATGTCCTTTCCCTTTCATTAAAAAACCGCCCCTGTTTAAACAAAGGCAGCTGCTTGTTGTTATTAAAAAAGTCGGGGACATCGGCTTAAAAAACCTTCTGTCTCCTGATTGTACTTTTCCCCATCTTCGCACTTATAGATTTGCTATATAATTTTGACATTTCTCTTAAAAGTTGTTATATTTAATTTATCTTCCAACAGGAATGAAATCGTAATCGCCTGTTGTTGTATCTCATCTCGTGCCTGCTAAGCCGGGGTGAGGATAAGATAAAGTCTCGCACGGCGCCGATTTGCGAGGCTTTTTTATTATCTATCAATTTTATGCATTGAAGATATCATTCTTCTTTCGTCTATCGGTGTTGTTACAACACGCATTTTCCATCTGGCAGCATCTTTTCTTGACTTTTTGTTTGTTTTATGGTATATTTATAATGTCCACCAAGGGAATGAAACCGAAATCGCCTTTTGTGTATCTTCGACCAGCGGGGAAGCGGTCGGAGGATTGGATAAGCTCCGCTAAAAAACGGAGCTTTTTTATTTTGTAACCTTATACATCGAAGAAATGGTTCTTCTTCCGTTTATTGGTGTTGTTGCTATACGGACTTCCCCTTCCGGTGTCATTGTTACATAAATATCCTGCCCTCGGGCTGAGGTTTCAGCCGGCGTCTGGCGGATATATTTTGGCAAACTTTGCGCTTCCGGTTTGCTGACATTATGCTTATAAATCGCTTTATTC
>CALXTI010000027.1 GCA_944391395.1 uncultured Alphaproteobacteria bacterium | reverse complement strand
AAAAAAAAAGGAAGGAGGAAAGAACAAGCCCAAAAAAACGCGGAGAAAAAAAAAAAAAACTCCTTTAAAGTTGCTTATAGACTCATTATAAACCGTTTTTTTTTTTTGCAACTTTAAAGATTCTCCGCCCAATCTTTTCTTTATCTCAGGTTGTGGGTTATTAAAACTACTTATTTAAAGGATTGGAGCGTGTAGGAATGTTGTATTTTACACAAAAAAAAACGCTTTTGAAAAATTTTCAAAAGCGTTTAGGAAGTTCGAATCCGAGAAATTATTTCAAGGCGTCAATAGCAGCTTGAATACCTTCCGGATCAATGGTCTGCAACGGAGAACCGTTTAAGACCAAAGTCGGAACACCATGAACTTGGACTTTCTGCGATAATGCGGCAACGTCTTGAATAATGGCGTTGGTTTCTTCAGCATTCAAAGCTTCTTCGTACTTGTCCATATCCAAACCGGCTTTCTTGGCGTATTCGTCAACTTTTTCTTCGGTTAAAAGTCCGGAATTTTTGAGCATCGGACCATACATTTCCATGAACTTGCCCTGTTCTTGTGCGGCAATAACGGCCTGAGCGGCGTATTTGGAAACCGGCGCCATGAAGGTCAACGGCTTGAACACCACTTTTATGTCAGGATTGGCTTTGACAATCTGTTCAATCGTCGGGGCCAGTCTTTTGCAATAACCGCAGGAGAAATCAAAGAATTCAACCAAAACCACTTTGGCGTCTTTCGGACCAACGAAAAGCGCATTCGGGTTGTTGCTGATTTCATCCCAGTTTTCCATAAAGAGTCTTGCGGCTTCTTTGGCCTGAGCTTCACGCTGTACTTGTTCATATCTTTGCAAAGCATCAACGATGATTTGCGGATTTTCGTTCAGCACGGCGGAAAGAGCGTCGCCGTTGATGGGAGCGGCAGCCGTCTGTTCAGACTTTTTGGTGGCCATAACGATGGCAATGGCTGAAACGACCAACGCCAAGAGCGATAAATATAAAGAACTTTTATTCATGTTATTATCCTTACAAATAATTTGCATTTAAAACAAATATAATCTAGACAATTATTTATGCATTTACAAGTATAATTTTATACATTATGTTAACAAATAAGTTTTTTATTTTGAGGTCGAAAATGTTTAGCACAAAATTTTCTTTGTTTTCCCACACGAAAGAACTGGAACAAAAAATTGATATGCTTCATGATAAAATCATTGAAGCGGCAATGGTGTTTAAAAAAGCGACGGACGTTTATTTGAAAGAAAAAAGAAGCCAGACGTACCGCAAGTTGAGCAAAGAAATCAAAATCATTGAGCATGATGCCGACACTTTGCGACGCGACATAGAGAATCGACTTTATTCACAAAATCTGATACCGGATTTCAGAGGTAATATTTTGGAACTTGTGGAAAATTTGGATAAGGTTATTAATGAATTTGACGAGGTCGCCCATAAATTTTATATTGAACAGCCGGAAATTCCGGAAAAATATTACGAACGCTTCAGAGAGCTTGTCGGACAAGTTTGCGAATGTGCCGAAAATCTGGCCATGGCGTCGCGGGCTTTCTTTTATGATTTGTCCGCCGTGCGCGACTATTCAAAAAAAGTTTATTGGCTGGAGCATGAAAGCGATAAAACAACGGCGTCCTTAAAAGAAGGCGTGTTTGATTCGGATATGGAGCTGGCGCAAAAACTGCAGCTTAATTCCTTTTTAACAGAAGTGGCGGATATTGCCGATTTGGCGGAAAATTGCGTCGATCAGTTGCTGATTTATGTGATTAAGAGGGATATCTGATGGATTTTGGCTATCTGTTTTTTTTAAGCAGCGGTTTGTTTCTGGGCTGGTCTTTGGGGGCAAATGATGCGGCGAATATTTTCGGTACGGCGGTCGGTACCAAAATGGTGCGTTTTAATACCGCAGCCGTCATTGCATCCATTTTTATTATATTGGGCGCGGTTTTCGGCGGTGCCGGAACAACCGAAACGTTGGATACGCTCGGCTCCGTTAATGCCCTGCCGGGAGCCTTTATGGTCGCGTTGTCGGCGGCGGTAACGGTTTTTTGGATGTCGCGTACCGGTTTGAGTGTTTCGACATCGCAGGCGATTGTCGGCGCTATTATCGGTTGGAACTGCTATTGCGGCAAATCTACCGATTTTGCCGTATTTGGAAAAATTTTCGGTACCTGGATGTTGTGTCCGCTGTTAGCCGCGGTTGCCGCCGTTCTGCTTTATTTTGTTTTAAGGCGCTTTATTCGTTATTCGCATATGCATTTGCTGCGGCAGGACAGTTATGTCCGCACGGGGTTGATTCTTATGGGCGCTTTGTGCGCCTATGCCTTGGGTGCCAACAATATCGCCAATATTATGGGTGTTTTTGTGGATTCCGCACCTTTTCATGATTTTGCAATTGATAATGTGGTTTATTTGACGCGGATCCAAATTTTGTTTTTGTTGGGCGGTATGGCCATTGCCGTCGGTATTGTTACTTATTCGCACAATGTGATTAACACGGTCGGAAACAATATGCTTAAAATGACGCCTTTGGCGGCTTTGACGGTTGTTATGGCGCAGGCTCTGGTTTTATTTTTGTTTTCTTCGCAGAGTCTGCGGGATTATTTGATTTCGCATTCCTTGCCGGCGTTTCCGCTGGTTCCGGTGTCCAGCACGCAGGCGGTTATCGGCGCTATCTTGGGAATCGGCCTGTTAAAAGGCGGGCGGGGAATTAATTGGGGAATTTCCGGAAGAATCGTTGCCGGCTGGGTCATAACGCCTCTGATTGCCCTGATAGTTTGTTTTGTTTCGCTCTTTTTCCTGGAAAATGTGTTTAATCAGGTTGTTTATCAACCGGAATTGACAATGCTTTAATCTCTTGACAAAAAAAATGCGTGTGTTAATGTGTTAATACTGAATGTATTATAAACAAATAATTCTGATATGAACACCAAAAAAGAAATTAAAAGCCAGATTAAGCATTTTCTGGCAGTTGCCGAAGTTAAGGCGAAAACAGCAAACGCAGAAATGAGAAGACAAAAAGCCGAACAACGATGCGGTGGCGGAAATGCCGATATTATTTTGTATCGGGATATTGCTTCCGGTTATACCGGTCAGACAACGCCAAACGACGTCGGGGTGTGCAATTTTTGTCTGAAATTGCAGAGCTATCTGCCGCAATATAGGACGGCACAATTTTCAGATGATGCGACGATTGATGAGATTGTTGCATTATGCTGGAAAGAAGAGCAGAAAAAGCATAGCGCCAAGGCACATATGCACCAGTTCAAGGATGCTTTGGCAAAGGCGTTTGCCGAAGCCGAAATCGAGCTGGATACGCCGTTGGCTCGGCGCGTTATGACACCATATCTGAAGGATTGCATATTTGATTCTTTAGGTATGGATGAATTGGAAACCGTTGCCGAAGAAATCGCCGTTAGTTACAGCGGTAAAGAAAAACTCGGCAAACGCCTTGAAACGACGGCTTTCAAAAAATTCCAACAGTATATCAGCGCCGAATACGGTGTGGCTGTTTTGGCCGATGATACGCTGGAAAAAGCGGCCATCAAAGTTTACGAGGCCGCTAGGAAAGCCAAAATCAAGGCTATCCAGGCAGAAATTGAGGCCTGGAGTATTTCCAGAGCCGACTTGTATCCCGACGATGTGCATTACGGGCATTGAAAGGGATTAAAAAGCAAAAAAGAAAAGAGTGCGTTTTAAGCACTCTTTTTTTGTTATGGATGTTTTTTTATGCTTGAAGTTTGGCAAAAATGGCGTAAACTCAAACGGTATTTGAATAAATAAAATAACGAAAGGAAAAAAGTTTATGTCAAAAATTCTCGTCACTTCAGCATTGCCTTACATTAACGGTGTTCCGCATTTGGGACACATGGTCGGCTGCCTGCTGCCGTCAGATGTTTATGCAAGGTTTATGCGCATGATGGGAAACGAGGTGCTTTATATCGTCGGTACCGATGAACACGGCACCACCTCGGAGGTCGGTGCTTTCAAAGCCGGTATGGATGTGAAAGCGTATTGCGATATGAATCATGAGCGCCATTATCGGACATATAAAGATTTTGAACTTTCTTTTGATTATTTCGGACGCACGTCTTCCGAACAAAACAAAGAAATGACGTATCATATTTTTGAGCAACTGGATAACAACGGCTTTATTGAGGAAAGAACGGTCAAGCAGGTTTATTCGGTTGACGATAAAATGTTTTTAGCGGACCGTTATATTACCGGAACTTGTCCGTATTGCGGTTATGACAAGGCCAGGGGCGACCAATGTGAAAACTGTACCAAGGTTTTGGAACCGGCCGAGTTGATTGATGCCCGCAGCACGATTTCCGGCAGCAAAAATCTGGAAGTCCGCGAATCGAAACATTTGTTTTTAAATCTGCCGAAGATTGAAAATAAATTGCGCGAATGGCTGAAGACAAAAGAGGCTTTTTGGCCGGAGGTGGCTTATTCCATCGCGCTGAAATGGCTCAAAGAAGGCTTGCAGCCGCGCTGCATCACCCGCGATTTGAAGTGGGGTTTCCCGGTAAACAAGCCCGGTTATGAAGACAAAGTCTTTTATGTGTGGTTTGATGCGCCTATCGGTTATATCGGTATTACCAAACAATGGTCTGATGAAAAACCTGAAGAAAGAAACTGGAAAGACTGGTGGTATGGCGCCAAGGATGTCCGCCATGTGGAATTTATGGGCAAAGACAACGTGCCGTTTCATGCCATTACGTTTCCCGCCACGCTGCTTGGCACTAATGAGCCATGGACCCAAGTGGATTATCTGAAAGGTTCCAGTTATCTGACTTTTGAAGGCGGCAAGTTTTCAAAATCGGAAAAACGCGGTATTTTTGCCGAAGACGCCGTCAAAGAGTTTCCGGCGGATTATTGGCGCTATTGGTTGATGAGCAATGTGCCGGAAGCTTCGGATTCAAGCTTTACGTTTGATTTGTTTGCCGGAACCGTCAACAAAGATTTGAACGGCGTGTTGGGAAATTTTGTTTCCCGTGTTTTGAAGATGACTTCGGCAAAATTCGGTGATGTGGTTCCTGATGGCGGTACTTGGACAAAGTTGGAAGAAGATTTAATCGTTACTTTGCAAAAGCGTGTTGATGATTATTTCAAATATATGAAAGACATGGAGTTTCGCAAAGCTTTAAATGAACTGCGTGCCATCTGGGTGGAAGGCAACAATTATATTTCTGCCGCCGAACCGTGGAATGTGATTAAAGAAAATCCGGCACAGGCGGCGATGATTTTGCGGGTATGTATCAATCTTATCCGGATCTTTGCGATTTTAAGCGCGCCGGTTATGCCCGCGGTTGCTGAACAAATGGTGGCAAGACTGGGTTTGAGCTCTGAAGATTTTCCTTCGTTGAACGGTTTTTCGATTAAGCAGGAAATTGAAAACTTGAAACCAGGTCATAAGTTTGAAGTCGGCGATGTTTTGTTTGAACGTATCACGCCGGAGCGGTTGGAAGAACTGAAACAAAAATACGGAGGCAAAAAGTAATGGATTTTGGTCGTCTGAAAGATCTCAAACTGCAAGGTTTTGGTAAAGTCGTGCATCTGGCGGTGATGGGGCTTACTTATCCTTTGCGCCATTTCTTTAAATTTTTGGCGTTTTTGATTGTCTTTATCGTCATTGCCGCCGCAATACCGATGATGCGGGGTGTCAGCTATAAAGATATTCCGGATTGGTATCTGCTGCGTTATGAACCGGAGGCGAAAACCGATACCGTGGTTGAGTTAAAACAGCAAATTACTCCCAAAGAAGAAAATATTGCGGAAGTTTCGGCGCCGAAAATCATCCGTGAGGAAAAGCCGATGATTGAAGAAACGGGACCGGGACGACGGCAAGCGTTTAAAAAAATCGAAGATGAACAAAGTACGGCGCCGCGGCGGCAATATCCGGTAATGAAAATTAATCCGGCAGATAAAAAGCCGCGTCCGGCGAAAGTTGTTCCGTCCGAGAAACTTATATCTGCAGACGAAAGTCCTTCACTTGGCCGCACCGCTGCGGAAGTTTCCGTGCCGCGTCCGGAAGACAACGTGCAATATCGGAAAATAGACAGCCTGCCTTTGGTCTATGAAGATAATCCGCAGAATGTATCCGGTCAGACGTTTGTGTTCAGTGCCAACGAAATGTCTGTCGGCAACACATATATCATACTTTACGGCGTTTATACCGATCCTGCAAAATATAATCAGGAAAAAGCACATCAATATGTGAAAGAGTTGGTTGACGGTAAAATGATGACATGTAAAATTGTGGCCTATACTTATAATAATATCGCCACCGGCATATGTTTTCTTGAAAATATGAATATAAATAAAAATCTGGTGGATGCCGGTTTCGCGGATAATGTCGCTTTGTAAAGGAAAATGATATGTGGCAACCGGTGCTGATGGTTGACGGTTTTGTTTTATTCGTGTTGGGGCTAAGCATGCTTGTCCCGGTTGGGTTTGATTTATATGACGCGCCGGAGAAAACATCGCCGTTTTTATTGTCAATGTTGATAACTTTGTTTACCGGTTTGTCGCTTTTTTTATCAAATCGAATGAAAATCACCTCCATCACTTTGCGACAAGGTTATTTGATTACGTTTCTTTCATGGTTTTCGGTGGCGGCTTTCGCTGCAATTCCGTTTATTTTTTCCGGTGCGGTTTCGGATTGGTCTTCAGCTGTTTTCGAAACAGTTTCGGGACTGTCCGGTGCGGGCTCAACCGTTTTGTCTGATGTTGAGGCGCAGCCTCGTTCGGTTTTGATGTGGCGTTCAATTCTGAATGGGTTCGGCGGTATCGGAATCGTGATTTTTGCCGTGGCTTTGCTGCCTTTTCTCGGTATCGGCGGAATGCAGATGTTTCAACGTGAAAACAGCGACAGCGGTGATAAGTTTATGCCGAAATTTATTGACATCGCCAAATGGATTATCATTGTTTATCTCAGTTTGGTGCTTCTTTGCGCCATATTGCTTTATTTGTGCGGCATGGGGCGGTTTGATGCCTTAAATCATGCCTTGGCGGCAGTTTCAACAGCCGGGTTTTCTACTAAAAACACTTCAATCGCATTTTTTGACAGCGCGGCGATAGAGGCGGTTTTGTCGTTATTTATGCTCTTAGGCGCGCTGCCGATGACTTTTTATATTGTTTTGTTGCGCAATCATGAAGCTGATGCGGTTCGTTTGGGGCAGGTTAAATATTTTCTTAAACTGGTTTTCTTTTTAATATTGTTTATATCATTATGGATGTGTTGGCAAAATGATATGTCTTTTTTGACGGCTTTGCGGCAAAGTTCTTTTAACATTATTTCAGTTATCACCACCACCGGTTTTGGTTCGACCGAATTTTTGGACTGGGGGATTTGGACGGGTGTCTTTTTCACGCTTTTATCAATGCACGGCGGATGCATCGGTTCCACGACGGGAGCCATCAAAGTTATGCGTTGGCAGGTTTTGACTTCTTATTTCCATAAAGTGATGGTTTCGGCGATTGATGCCAATCGGGTCGTTCCCGTTCGGGTCGGCGAACATTCGGTCAGCGATAAAGTGGTAAATTCGGTGTTGATGTATATTTTATTATTCTTACTATCGACGGCTTTTTGCGCTTTAATCTTAAATTTTATGGGCTACGATTTCACACTGGCGGTTTCGGCAACGGTTGCCAGTATCACCAATACCGGTCCGGGAGTTGTCAAAACTATCGGATCTATGGGCAACTATGCCTTTTTTTCGCCGGCGGCCAAGTTGGTATTGAGTTTTGCCATGTTGCTGGGCAGACTTGAAATCATTACAATCCTGGTTGTTTTTACCCGTTCGTTTTGGAAACGTTGAGTTCGTTTTTTAAATAATTTAAAATATAAACACGTACGGCGGAGGACAAGTTTTGTTCCGTGCGATTGGCGTCAATTTCGGTGATTAGCTCATTTAAGCTGATGCTTTTTTGCCGTGCGATGCGTGTCAGTTCCGTATAAAATTCTTCTTCCAGCGTCAAACTGGTATTGTGCCGTTTGGCTATGATGACGGAGATTTTTTTCATTATTTTTTGCGAAAACTGTCAATGGATATGACTTCTGCCGAACCGGAAGTTTGGGCGGAGGTTTGCGCACCGGTTTGTTCTTCAGTGTCTGTGGAAGAGTCATCTTGTTGGTTGTCAAAATTGAAACTCAGGCCAAATTTGGCATATGGGTCGGCAAAATAAGTAATGGAAGCAAACGGAATACTCAAACGATGCGGTATGCCGCCAAAGACCAGAACTACGGAAAATTTTTGCTCATCAACAATCAAATCCGAAAATTGGTGTTGCAGCACGATTGTCATATTTTCGGGATATTGCGTTTTAAGCATTTGCGGAATTTCGACACCGGGAAAATCGGTGCGGAAAGTGATGTAAAAATGATTGTCTCCCGGGAGACCTTGTTCGGCGGCAATTTTCAAAGCGTCAGTTACTACGCCGCGCAAATGATTGTTGATAAGCTGATCATAATTAATTTCCGCTAAAAATTCATGCATTTGTTTTCTCTTTTTTTATTATTTACCGACCGGCCTATTATAAAAGTTTTAATTTCAAAATCAACTTAAAAAAACAAATGAGCCGTTCTGTTGCTGGGTGGCTCCTTCCCCACTTCCGACAAACCAAAGTCAGAAGAATTTAAATTTGTTGCTTTCGCTTAAATTAAGCAGCTACGGCAACCGGTGCAAAATTATCATTTGCATTCATTTGATTTGAACCGATAACGGTGGTATCCCGCCGGACACAGCAAAGCATCTTTACTATATACTGTCAAACCTGTTTCACCCCCATAAAAGAAGCGTATAACGTGGTTCATGCTTGTTATTTTTTAAGCTTGTGTACTATTTTCGTACACGGCGCTTAAAAAACAACGGCGCAGCAACCGCGTTCTCCGCTTTTTTAGTTAAAGCGTATGCTTGTTTTTTTAGTTCATGTACGTCTTTTGAACACGGCGCTTAAAAAAACAACGGCGCAGCAACTGCGTTCTCCGCTTTTTTATTGCGCCGGCACATCTGCTTGCTTTCTTTTCGCTCGTGTACTATTTTTGTACACGACGCTTAAAAAACAACGGCGCAGCAACCGCGTTCTCCGCTTTTTTATTGCGCCGGCACATCTGCTTGCTTTCTTTTCGCTCGTGTACTCATTTTGTACACGTCGCTCAAACAAAGCAGCGCATCTGCACCATTCTCCGCTTTTTATTGCGACGGCACATCTGCTTGCTTTCTTTTTGCTCGTGTACTATTTTTGTACATGACGCTTAAAAAACAACGGCGCAGCAACCGCGTTCTCCGCTTTTTTATCCGAAGCAACTCGGATTTATCGGGCTTATTTACAATGTTTTGATATAAAATGGTGGAGGTGCCGGGTACTGCCCCCGGGTCCAATATACCTATTTCATACCGCCTCTAGTGTCATAGCCGTTTGCACGGCAAAAGCCAGTATATGTTTTTTGAAACAAAAATCAAGTATATTTTAAGCCATATTTTTTTCTTGTGCGGGTATTTTCTTTATGGTGTATATTTGCAACCCAATCATTATAATAAAGAAAGCAAATAAGTTTAGATTAAGTCCTAATTTTCCAACAATAAAAGAAAAAATATAAACAATCGTAAATAAGATTCCGTTAAGACGCAGCTTTAGGTCAAAACTCAATCTTTTCTTGGCGATACCGGCAGTAAGATTACTGCAAACGGCATAAAAAACTACCAAAACGTAATATACAATAAAGAGTATCAAAGTACCAACAACGCTTGATGTCATCACAAACCATATAATGCCTTTTTGCATGGTCGCTGTATAATCTTGACGAGGAAGCACAAGCGAATCGGTTAATTTGGTTGTTCTGATTTCATTATTGCCGACGGTATATAAGTATGAACGGGTCAAATAAACCCCGTCTTTCAAGGTATCGGTGCGCAAATTGTCTTGTGTCGTATCCAAAACAAAAGGAAATGATACCGATGCGTTTTTGCCCAATAAATTAATTTCTTTAATTGTATTTTGCGGGGTGGTGATTTTTCCGTTTTCGATAACAATGGGCAAAATTTCATCGGCAGCTTGTTGTATATGCGGTATTGAATCCGTTAAAACAAATTTGGCATTGATACAAAAATACATTGTTGCCATAAATGCCAGAACAAAAATTGGGAAGGCGCCGATGCCGCGGCCTTGATTTACATAATTAAAAATTTTGTTCATTTTATTCTCCGATTGTTCTCTGAATTGAAATGTTTTATTGCCGTTCATCATAATATATTTTTTTGCTTTTGTGAATCCGAATCAACAGACTCGTTATCCTCTCCAAAGAAAAATATGTGTATAAAACGGTTTTATAAAGGCGTCAGGTCTTAAAAATCTGTGGAAAAACTATGAAAAAAGCCTTTAAAACGCCTTTTTTGTAAAAAAATGCATTTTTTTATTTGACTTTTGCTTAAATAGTCGTTTTAATTTAAGTGTGAAAAGCAGAAATGCTCACAATATCGTTAACAATTTTAATTAGAGGGAGTCCTCACCGTGAATAAAAATGAACTCATTTCTAGCGTAGCTAGTGCAACCGGCCTGACAAAAACTGATGCAGCTAAGGCTGTTGATGCTTTTGTTGCTTCTGTTACAACTGCTTTGAAAAAAGGTGATGAAGTTCGCCTGGTTGGCTTTGGTACATTCGCTGTTGCCAAACGTGCCGCTACAACCGGCCGCAATCCGCGCACCGGTGCTGTTATCAAAATTGCAGCTCGTAAACAGGCTAAGTTCAAAGCCGGTAAAGCTCTTCAGGAAGCTGTCAACAAATAATTGCAGCTTTTTGTTTAATAAGGCAAAACATTTGGTTTTGCCTTATTTTTTTAAGAAGCATGATTTTTTGCTTGATTTCTCAAAATTATTCGGTTATAAGGACACACACATTAAGTCAATGGGCGCTTAGCTCAGCTGGAAGAGCATCTCGTTTACACCGAGAGGGTCGGGAGTTCGAACCTCTCAGCGCCCACCAATCAAAAGCCTCCTGTAAAGGAGGCTTTTTTGGATATGGGCGCCAGGTGAGAACTCCCGAAGAAGGGAGTTCGACTACAAATGAAAGGTACGCGGGAGCGTACCGGTGAGCCCTTTAAGGGCGAATGAATGCCGTGAACGGAGCGTAAGCGGAGTAGCCTCTTAAGCCCCACCAATCAAAAGCCTCCTGTAAAGGAGGCTTTTTTGGATATGGGCGTCAGGTGAGAACTCCCGAAGAAGGGAGTTCGACTACAAATGAAAGGTACGCGGGAGCGTACCGGTGAGCCCTTTAAGAGGTTATATGTAAATATGTATTGTATAGCACAGAGTTTTCTATTGATGTGCCGCTAAATAGAGGTGGACATAATTTTGCAGGGAATAAAGTCAAACAAATTAATGTTGCTATTATAGTACTGGAAGATGTTCGCCATAACAAATATTATACTTTTGACGCCCGCAAAAAAATAGCTCTTGAGAACACTGCCGTAAATGGGCAGGAATCAAGAGCTCAAAAGGATAATTCCGTTTATAATGATAGTATAACCTCAACTAAAGAAAATGTCAATAAGACTTTTGATCAGTCTGATCCGGACGGCATGGTCGGACATCGGGGACAATATGACGCCGGCAACCGGATTATTACCCTTTTTGCCAATGCCGACCCGTCAACAATCATTCATGAAACGGCCCACTTTTTCTTGGATGATATGCGCCGTTTTGCAGATAATGCGGAAACTGCCGAGCAACTTGATGCCATTTACAAATATGTCGGCTCGCTTGACGATCAAATAAGCCGCGAACAGCACGAATATAGTGATATTTTGTGAAAAATAAATAATGGTTTCCCGAAAGTTAAAAAAATCTAAAAAAGCGCTTGACAGCAAAAGAGGTTGAGGTTAGTATGCGCTCACTTGCTTTAAAGGAGAATCTCTTTTAAGCAAGTGTTTTGTGTTAAAAATTTAAACTTTTAAGGAAATTTGTGATGCCTACAATTAATCAGTTAATTCGTAACTCACGAACACCAAAAGTGAAGAGAAACAAAGTTCCGGCTTTGAAAGCTTGTCCACAAAAACGCGGTGTTTGCACAAGGGTTTATACGACAACCCCGAAAAAGCCTAACTCGGCTTTGCGTAAAGTGGCGCGCGTTCGCTTGACAAACGGCTTTGAAGTAATCAGCTATATCCCTGGTGAAGGTCATAATCTTCAAGAACACTCAGTGGTGCTGATTAGAGGAGGCCGTGTGAAAGACTTGCCTGGTGTTCGCTATCATATCATTCGCGGTACCTTGGATACGCAAGGTGTGTCTAAACGTCGTCAGCGTCGTTCGTTATACGGCGCCAAGAGACCTAAATAGGAGGATGCCAGATGTCACGTCGTCATAGTGCTGTAAAAAGAAACGTGCTGCCTGATGCAAAATTTAATGACAAGGTAGTTGCGAAATTTATTAATAACATTATGGAAGATGGTAAAAAAGCCGTTGCCGAAAAGATTGTCTACTCGGCTTTTGATATCATTGCTTCCAAATCCAAACAAGATGCTTTAAGCGTCTTTTCAGAAGCGATTGAAAATGTTAAACCTATGGTTGAGGTTCGTTCACGCCGCGTCGGCGGCGCCACTTATCAGGTGCCGTGCGAAGTTCGTGCCGATCGTCGTCAGGCTTTGGCTATCCGTTGGATTATCGCCGCAGCCAAAAAACGTTCGGAAACGACCATGACCGACAGACTTGCCAATGAATTGCTGGATGCTTATGCCAATAAAGGCACGGCAGTTAAAAAGCGTGAAGATACGCATAAAATGGCCGAAGCCAACAAAGCATTCTCTCATTATAAATTCTAAGCAAAGAGGTTTAAGAATATGGCTCGTACACATAAATTGGAAATGTACAGAAACATCGGCATCATGGCACATATTGATGCCGGCAAGACCACAACGACCGAACGTATTTTGTACTATACCGGTATTTCTCATAAAATCGGGGAAGTGCATGATGGTGCGGCAACGATGGACTGGATGGAACAAGAGCAGGAACGCGGTATTACCATTACATCTGCGGCGACAACCTGTTTTTGGAAAAATCATCGCATTAACATCATTGATACGCCGGGTCACGTTGACTTTACGGTCGAGGTTGAACGTTCGCTCCGTGTTTTGGACGGCGCAATCACGGTCTTTGATTCGGTTGCCGGTGTTGAACCGCAATCCGAAACCGTGTGGCGTCAGGCCGATAAATACGGTGTGCCGCGTATTTGTTTCTGCAATAAAATGGATAGAATCGGTGCGAATTTCTACCGTTGCTTGGATATGATTGTTGACCGTTTGGGTGCGCGTCCGCTGGCGATGCAGCTGCCGATCGGTGCCGAAGCCGATTTTAAAGGTATGGTTGATTTGATTAAGATGAAAGCCATTATCTATACCGGTGATACGGCTGATTCCCCGATTGAAGAACATGAAATCCCGGCTGATTTGAAAGACAAAGCCGAAGAATATCATGCAAAATTGGTGGAAATGGCCGTTGAACAAGATGAACAAGCCATGGAGGACTACCTGGAAGGCAAAGAAGTTTCGATTGAAACTTTGAAAAAATGCATTCGCAAAGGTACGTTGGCTCAGGATTTTGTTCCGGTCTTCTGCGGTACGGCATTTAAAAACAAAGGTGTGCAACCGTTGTTAGATGCCGTGATTGACTATTTGCCGTCTCCGGTGGATATTCCGGCGATTGAAGGCACCAAGCCGGGAACGGATGAAGTTGTTGTTCGTCATCCGAGTGATTCCGAGCCTTTGTCCGCATTGGCTTTCAAAATCATGAACGATCCGTTTGTCGGTTCTTTGACCTTTACGCGTATTTATTCCGGTGTGATGAATGCCGGTTCTTATGTTTACAACTCGGTTAAAGACAAAAAAGAACGCATCGGCCGTATGTTGTTGATGCATGCCAACAAACGTGAAGATTTGAAAGAAGCTTTTGCCGGCGATATTATCGCTTTGGCCGGTTTGAAAGATACCACCACAGGCGATACGCTTTGCGATGCCACGCATCCGATTGTTCTGGAAAATATGGAATTCCCGGATCCGGTGATTGAGTTGGCGGTTGAACCGAAGACTAAAGCCGATGTCGAAAAAATGGGCTTGGCGCTGTCGCGTTTAGCGATGGAAGATCCTTCATTTAAGGTTTCTTCCGATCCGGAAAGCGGTCAGACCATCATTAAAGGTATGGGCGAACTTCACTTGGAAATTATCGTGGATCGTTTGAAACGCGAATTCAAGGTTGACGCCAATGTCGGTGAGCCGCAAGTGGCTTATCGTGAGACGATTACCAAACCTTGCGATATTGAATATACCCACAAGAAACAGTCCGGCGGTGCCGGTCAGTTTGCCCGGGTTAAAATCAAATTTGAACCGACCGAAGACCATACCGGATTTGAATTTATCAATACGGTTGTCGGCGGTAATGTTCCGAAGGAATATGTTCCGGGTGTTGAAAAAGGTTTGAGAAGCGCCATGGAAAGCGGTGTGATTGCCGGCTATCCGGTGACGGGTGTTAAATGCAACCTGTATGATGGTGCTTATCATGAAGTCGACTCAAACGTTATGTGTTTTGAAATCGCAGCCCGCGCGGCTTTCCGCGAAGGTATGCGTCAGGCAGAGCCGAGATTGCTGGAGCCGATTATGAAGGTTGAAGTTGTTACGCCGGAAGAATATATGGGTGACATCATCGGCGATTTGAACTCTCGCCGCGGTTTGGTTAACGGCATGGATCAAAGGGGCAATGCCCGCGTGGTTGACGCGTTTGTTCCTTTGGCTAACATGTTTGGTTATGTCAACACATTGCGTTCGCTTTCTCAAGGACGTGCTCAGTTTACGATGATCTTTGATCACTATTCCGAGGTTCCGAGAGAAATTGCGGAAACAATCAAGAGCAAAAATGCTTAAAACAAAACATTAAAGGGCGGCGTGCCCGCCCTTTAAAATTTTTTAATTTTAATTTGGAGTAAATTTAAATGGCGAAAGAGAAATTTGAGCGGAGCAAGCCGCACTGCAACATCGGGACGATTGGTCACGTGGACCATGGTAAGA
>CALXTI010000026.1 GCA_944391395.1 uncultured Alphaproteobacteria bacterium | reverse complement strand
ATAGATATCCCCCAGTAAACTGGGGGTTCTATAACAGCTACAAACCTTACGGTTTGACCACGCTCGTTGGCGTGGAGCGGTGTTGTTCCAACACCTTGGCATTCAGCCCCGAGTAAACTCGGGGTTTTCTGTAAGGCAACTAATAAAAATACCGGCACAAAGAAGAAGCTTTGCCGCCCAATTTAAACAATTTCTTCCAGAGTTGCGGCATTATAAATTTGTTTACAACCTGTTTTTACATGCAGGCGTCGCCGTTAAAGCTGTAATCAACCACCACGCCGTTTTGAATCGTAAAAGATGTTTTGCAATAATACAAAGCCGGTGATGAGGCATGTCCGTAATGCGAACCGATTTCAAACACATCACGACTTAAAGATTTGTGATAAAATTCATCTTGTTCCGATGTTCGTTCGGAAAAACGCCGATTATAAATTACCACATAGGTGTTGTTATCAATAATAAATCGGCTATTGGGCATGCCCCATTGACTGAAAAGCGCGCTTTGTTTCAATCCGACCCAGGAAGACAGTTTGGTGTCGTAATCCGTACCGTCGTGATGCCGACAACTCAAAACTGACGCCAGGCACAAAACAAAAAATATTTTTTTCATATATTAAACCCTTCATGCCGATTTTATATCGGTCATTTTGCTTAACCTTCGGGCATCGGCATCTTTAAGCTTTACCGTATAATATATTGTGCCGCCCGCAACGTCCTTGTCGATAATCTCCGCTTTTTCATAAAGCAAAGATTGCAACTTTCCATCCTCCGGACGCACTTGCAGCTTATAAATTTTGCTGCCGCGGGATAGCATCCGGTCAATGGTTTCAAGCAAAGTATCGCATCCCTGTCCGGTCAATGCCGATATGGATATAATATCTTTATGCTGATTTTTAAGCTTTTGATTTAAAATATTTTGTTCATCCGGAGACAGCAAATCCGTTTTGTTTAAGACTTCAACATAATTGGCCGCTGTTTCCATATCTTTAAGGCCAAGACCTGCCAAAACTTCTAACACATCGCGGCGTTGTAAATCGGTATCCGGATTGGAAACATCACGGACATGGACAATCACATCCGCTTCCAACACTTCCTCCAGCGTGGAACGAAATGCCATAATCAACTCATGCGGCAAATCGGAAATAAAACCGACCGTATCCGAAACAATCGATTCTTTTCCCGAGGGAAGAACGACTTTGCGCAAAGTTGGGTCCAACGTGGCAAAAAGCATATCCGCCGTCAAGGCCGAACTGCCGGAAAGACGATTGAACAAAGAAGATTTTCCGGCATTGGTATATCCAACCAACGCCACCACCGGATACGGCACCTTGCGTCGGTTTGTGCGCTGCAACGCGCGCGTATTCTTGACCTTTTCCAATTCTTTTTTGATTTTCGTTATTTTTTCATCAATTAAACGCCGGTCTATTTCAATTTGTTTTTCTCCAGGCCCGCCCAAAAAACCGGCGCCGCCGCGTTGGCGTTCCAAATGCGTCCAACTGCGAACCAAACGCGACCGCTGATATGTCAGATGCGCCAACTCAACTTGAAGTTTACCTTCACTCGTTACGGCTCGGTCGCCAAAAATTTCCAATATCAACGCCGTCCGGTCGATAACTTTGACTTTTAACGTTGTTTCCAAATTACGTTGCTGCACCGGCGAAAGTTTGGCATCAACAACCAGCAGGTCGATTTTGTTATCTTGAATTTTTTTTGTAAGGTCATCAACAAAACCGCGGCTGAAAAACGTTGCCGGTTTGATTTCCTTAAGACGGGGAACATCGCTGAAGACAATATCCAGATTAATGGCTCGCGCCAAGCCGATTGCTTCATCCAAACGGCTAGACATTGACATTGATTTATTTTGATTAAACACAAACGGGCAAACAACTGCCGTGTTTACCCTTTTATTTTTGATACATTCAATCAATGATTATTCTTCAACCACATCAACCGTTGTGCTCGGCATAATCGTCGAAACGGCGTGCTTATAAACCAGTTGTGTATGTCCGTCGCGGCGCAAAAGCAGTGAATTATCATCAAACCAGGTGATAACGCCTTGCAATTTAACACCATTGATTAAAAAAACCGTTACGGCAATTTTGTTGTTTTTAATATCATTTAAAAAATCATTTTGCGCATTTTGTGTCATGGAATAATATCCTTTATTGTTATTATATTACGTTATCAGGATAAGCACAAACGCATAAATGTAAAGTCTTGATTCTCAAGCAAGGGGATAACTTTGAATATTATTGCTTTTCCGATACCTGCTCAGCGCGGTATTTTTCAAGTTTTTTTAAGAGCATGTTGCGTTTCAGACGGCTCAAACGGTCAATGTACAAAATCCCGTCCAGATGGTCTATTTCATGCTGCAACACCACGGCCGGATAATCTTCGGCTTCAATTTCGCATTCCTTGCCGTCATAATCGAGATAACGAACCTTGATTTTTTGATGTCGTTCGACCTCTGCGCTCTGCCCCGGCACCGACAAGCACCCTTCACAAAACAAAATCATTTCTTCGGATTTATAAATGATTTCCGGATTGATAAGATACATCGGGTTCCCGGGCTTATAATTGCCGTCTTCATCGCGTTGTTCGGTATCTATGACAATGATGCGTTTGGAAACGCCCACCTGCGGCGCCGCAAGCCCGACGCCTTTATCCGCATACATTGTTTCCAACATATTGTCCAACAATTTGCGCAACTCGTCATCAACTTTCAAGACTCTCTCGGCTTTTTGATGCAATATCGGATGCGGATATTCGTATAACTTTAAGATACTCATGACCATATCCTTTTGTTATCTGACGGCATGCGCAATCTGATCTAATAAGGCGTTGACCATCTTGGGTTCGTTTTTGGTGAAAAACGCATATGCCAAATCAACATATTCCTGAATAAGAACCTTGGTATCCACATCCATGGTGGTGGTCAACTCATAAACCGCACACAGCAACAACGCCTGCATTGTACCGTTCATCCGTTCAAACGACCATTTTTCATTCAAATAATGCGCCAAAGATTTTTCCAAATCCTGTTTTTTGGTGTGCACTCCTCTGACCAAACTTTCGAAATAAGCGGCATCAATCGGTGATACTTCAATCATTTCTTCGCTCTCGGTTACGTTGTCTTCATCTATGACATAGCGCCCGACCTTGCCTTCCGTAAAATCTTTCACGACCTCGTCAACCGGAAGCTGGCCGTAGGCAATCATATATGTTGCCTGAACCGCCGCCAGGCGTGCGCCGGATTTGCGGCGAATTTTATCTGACACGAATTTACTCATAGTTTATCATCCTCATCATGTGTTTCCAAAACCGGCTTGGCCAGTTTGTCGATTGTTTCCACAAAATCCTCAAAATCTTTAACTTCCTTAAAATCTTTATACACCGACGCAAAACGAATATAAGCGATATGGTCAAGCCTTGAGAGCGCGTCCATCACCGCTTCGCCGATATCAACGGTTGATATTTCGCTTTCGCCCGAGCTTTCAAAACGACGCTGAATATAATTAACCAGTTTATCGACTCGTTCGGGCGAAATCGGCCGTTTGCGCACGGCTAATTCAATGGAACGGTATAACTTGTCCCGATCAAAAAATGTACGCTCCCCATTTTTTTTAATCACAATCAATTCTCTTAGCTGCACCCGCTCAAAAGTCGTAAACCTCGAGCCGCACTCCGGACATTCGCGCCGTCGCCGAATGGCCGAATTGTCATCGGTATTGCGCGAATCTTTGACCACCGTATCATCACAACCGCAAAACGGACATTTCATTTTTTACTTTCCCTGCTCCATAAGTGCTTCTGCAACCTGATATAATTTTGAAGAATATCTTGCCCCTTTTATAAGGACAATATCATCGTTTTGCAAGAGTTCATTTAACAAAAACGATGCAACCGGTGTTTTATCTTCAAAATAAAAACTTTTTATCCGTTCCGGAAGTTGCGCCAGCATATCCTTCATCTCGGGGCACACGCCGACAATGACATCTATTGATGTTTGCGCCGCCAACCGGCCGATTTCAATATGTTTCTCCGTCGACAAACCACCCAATTCGGCCATTTTCCCCAAAACAGCGATTTTGCGGCCGTTCGTCTGCATTTTATCCAAGGCCTGCAACGCCAGTTTCATGGCTTCGGGTTGACCGGAATAACTGTCGTCAATCAAAGTATAGCTCCCCCTATCATCGGGAAGTTTTAATACATGTTTGCGACCACGGCCGTCCAAGGCACCGAAATCTTTAATAAAAGAAGCGGCTTTGGCAACATCCAAGCCGAGAGCTTCAACCACCCGCAGCACGCACCATGCGTTATAAAGATAATGTTCACCCTCCTCGGCCGTTTTGAAATCGGCGGCGGGATGATTGTTCTTGCCGAAAGTTAAGATTTTGGCACCGGCAACTCGGGCTTTTTCAAGCAAAACATCAGCAAAATTCGTATCTTCATTAACAATCGCCGTCCCGCCTTTTTTCAGCCCTTCAAAAATTTCGGCTTTGGCTTGCGCGATGCCTTTAAGATTTTCAAAAAACTCAATATGCATCGGATAAACATTGGTTACAACGGCCACATCCGGACGCACGTAAGACGTCAGACGCGAAATTTCCCCTTTCGCGCTCATACCCATTTCAATCACGGCAAAATCAGCGCTCATATCCAGCCCGCACAAACTTTCCGGCACACCGATAAAATTGTTGTGATTGCCCGGCGTGGCATAAACTTTGCCGAAATGAGAAAGAATAAACCTGATTTCTTCTTTGGTGGTCGTTTTGCCGGCACTTCCGGTCAAACCGATAACCACTCCCTTAAATAAAGAGCGGTTATAAGCCCCAATCGCTCCGTAAGCTTTAAGTGTATCTTCAACAACAATCTGTTTTTCAACGGCAACCCCGGCAATCAAATGCTCGACAACCGCAAGCGGACAACCGTTATCAATAACGGCCTTGACAAAGTCATGCCCGTCAAATTTTTCGCCTTTAAGCGCAATAAAAACGTCATGTGCGCCACATTTGCGGCTGTCGGTGCAAACCCCCGTTAAAATACTCTCAACCGGTTTTGCATTTGCACCCAAGATTTCGGCCAGTTTCAGCGAACTGATTTTTTCCATATCAACGCCTTACAAATCTTTTAAATCCGGGCTTTGCTTGACATAAACATCAACCAGCGCCGCTGATTTTTTGGCACCGACCATGCAACCAGGGCCACCGACGCAGCCGCCTTCGCAGCACATAACCTCAATCAAATTGAAATTTCCGGCGCTGTTTTTGGCTGCATACATTTTAAGTTTGCGGAAAGCTTCTTTGTTTAAGCCGTCAATCGTCTCTTTGCGGCAAAGATTATCATCGTTTACCAAATGAGCCACGGCGCCTGCCACGCCGCCGGTTACCGGATACAAGCGCCCTTGCGCCGAAGATATATGCTCAAATTTGGCACTTTCACAAGCGGCGACATTGATGCCGGCCGCCGCCAAAATCGCCTGAATTTCTTCAAACACCAAAACATAGTCGACATTTGGATTTTTCTCGGCTTCAATTCTTTTGGCCAGACACGGACCGACAAACACCGTCAAACATTCCGGATTGCGTTTTTTGACAATCTCGGCAATATAATACATCGGAGTTTTGGTACTGGACACATACGGCGCCAGCTCCGGCACGATTGTCTCGGCAGCTTTAAACCATGCCGAACAGCAGGACGTTGTCATAAAGCTTTTGCCTTCCTCCATCCGCTCGACAAATTCGGCGGCCTCGTTGCGGGTGGTCACGTCAGCGCCTTCGGCCACCTCCACCACTTCGGCAAATCCCAGTTGTTTGAAAGCGGTGATAACTTTGCCGATATCGTTGCCGAATTGCCCGACAACTGCCGGTGCCAGCATCGCCACCACCGGTTTGCCGGAATTTTTGACCATGTTTAACACGTCCACAATCTGCGAATTGTAAACAATCGCGCCAAACGGACATGAAACCAGGCATTTACCGCAAGAAAGGCATTTGTTGTAATCAATATGTTCAAAACCGTTTTCATCTTTGGAAATCGCACCGGTCGGACAAGCATCTTCACACGGAACCGGCGCTTTATTGATAGCACCGTACGGACAGACGTTGGCGCACATACCGCATTTGATGCAGTTCTCCTGATGAATAAAAGCCTTGTCTTCGACCGTTATGGTCTTTTTAGGGCAGTTAACCTCGCATGGGCGCGCCACGCAGCCGCGACACATTTCCGTCACCGTAAAGCGGGTTTTCATACATGCCGCGCAAGCCGAAGGCAAAACCGATATCGTTGCCAATGGCGCTTCGGTGCGTTGCAAAGATTCGGCGGCAAACACCGACAATGGTTTGGTAATATCTTCTTTTTCCGGCGTAAAGCCCAAAACCGAGACAATTTGTTCTTTTAAAACCTGACAATCTTTTTCTTTTGAGCCGCGCACCGCTTTTGTTTCAGCCGGCGCCAAATCTTCCGGCAGAGTGTTGATATCCTTAAAACCGTTCAAAAAGCTGGCTGCAACTTTAGTTAAAACATTCAAACGCATGGTCGTTACATTGTTTTTTGCCGTCAACATAAATCTTTTACCTTTCCGAATAACATTAAAGAAATTTGCCTTACTATAACGACATATATTTAAAAAAGCAAGCAGGATTTATTGATGAAAAGGTTTTAATCATAGGATTACAAACCCAAAAGCACCTCATAAACATGTTGTTTACGAGGTGTGAAAAGACTAAAAAAAGAAATGCTTTTAGTCTTCTATAAAAATTCGTCCGTCCTCAATTTCGGCATGACCGCCGAGAGCAATGGTATTAATCGGCGTCGTGTGCCCCATGTCAATATTGGCGATAATCGGCATATTGTGAAGTTCCGGCTTGTTTTTTAAGATAAACTCCAGCTCTTCGCGCGTAACTTTGGAGGCTTTTTGAAAACGGCCGATAACCAAGCCTTTGACGTTTTTGAAATCATCTTGATTAATCAACGCCTGCAGATTACGCTCAAAATTCAACAAATGTGCCTCTTCGTCGTCTTCCAAAAACAAAATCGTTTCTTTTTCAAACTTCGGCCGATACGGTGTGCCAAGATGTAAAATAAACGTGCACAAATTACCGCCGATAACCGTTCCTTTAGCTGTCCCGCTTTGAATTTGCCACCAACCTTCGTTTTTGATAAATTCTCTTTTATCCTGATCCAAAAACCAAGCATCATCGCTCCATTCCGCCGCAGGTAAAATCTCGCGTTTTCCACCGTCAAACAAAGCTTTAACCATATTTTCCAAAGTATATTCGCAACCTTTTTTCATGCCCAGCGAGCTGTAATGCGGCCCGTAATAAGTTACCAAGCCGGTCTGCGCATAAATCGCCGCATGCAATGCGGTAATATCGGAAAAACCCATAAAAATTTTCGGATTTTTGCGGATAACATCATAATCCAGATGCCGTATCAGTTGATTGGAGTTAAAACCGCCGAGAACCGTCAAAACCGCCTTGACCGATTTGTCGGCAAAAGCCGTCATAATGTCCGCCGTCCGCTTTTCTACCGAAGACGACATCGTCATATCAAAATTATCATCGGTGGTGTTCGGGGCAAATTCAACCGTCAAACCCAGATTTGCCAAACGTTCTTCGGCAATCTGCCGACAATCGGCACCAATGAGTTTTAAACCGCGCGAAGGCGCAATCACCATGATTTTATCGCCTTTTTTCAATCTTTCGGGTACGATAGACATTGTTTCCTCCTCAAATATTAAAAATTACTGTTCTTGGTATATGTGGCAAAACGTTACCGGTTTGATGTCAGTTGCCTGATACACCATCTTGCGGATGCGGCTGCGGATAAAATCTTTGGCAGCAGCGTTCAACCCGCCGCATGAGTTGATTTTTTCTTCAATCAGCGGAACAACTTTTGCTTTAATATCTTCGCTTAACGCTTCCCATTCTTTTTCTTCCAGAATATCAATGGAAGAAATTTCCAAATCCGCAACTTTGTTATCCGCTCTGATAACCGCGCTGATAAACAAGCTGCAATTATAGGCAATCCGCCGTCGGTTATGCACCAAATCCGAGCTTAACGATACCGGCCGGCCGCGGTCAACACCGATAACATCGGCCGCCACCTCTTCTTCTTTGCGGATTTTTCCGTCTTGTAAAAAGAACATATCGCCGTTTTGCCCAGAACACACATCCTGAATACCGCAGTTTAAAGCAAAACGCTTATGTTCACGGATAAAACGCTTATCGCCATGCACCGGAAACACGATTTTCGGTTTTAAAATTTTATACATTTCCTGCAATTCGTTTTTAGACGGATGGCCCGACGTATGCACCAAATCGGTTTCTTCGGTAATCACCGTAACCCCTTGGTCTATCATCTGCTCCTGCATATGCTCAATTTTATCCTCGTTACCCGGAATAATTTTGGATGAAAATATAATCGTATCGCTGTCGCAAAGTTTGACATATTTGCTTTCGCCTTTGACTATCATGCTCAAAGCGCTGCGATAGTTAGCCTGCGAGCCGGTACAAATATAAAGCGCCTTATCGGCGGTAATCCCCTGTACTTGCTCCGGTTTATAGACCTTGGGTAAATCCTTGAAATAGCCGCATTCTTTGGCAACTTTCATATTAGTCAACAAACTCCGCCCCAATAAAACCGGCGTCCGGTTTGCCTCTTTGGCGGCCAACACCAAAGTTTCCAACCGCATCAAATTGGAAGCAAAACAAGTTACAATCAACCCGCCTTCAATCTGCGGAATGAGTTTTAACAAATTTTGCCGCACTTCGTATTCGCTCGGCTGCTGCTTTTCCAGCATAACATTGGTTGAATCGCACACGAACATATCAATCCCCTGCCCGCCGGCAGTTTCAAGCTCCTTCATTCCGGTCGGCAGCATATCCAAACGACCGTCGTCAAAACGCCAGTCGGTGGCATGAAAAATATTACCGAAAGGCGTGCTGATAAACAAACCGCAAGTTTCCGGCACCGAGTGTACCAGCGGTATATATTTTATCTTAAAATCGCCTTTACTGATTTCATCGCCGCCATGCACGGTTTCAATCGGCACAATTTTATCCATCTGATATTCGCGCAAGCGTTCCTTAATCAAACCGCTTGCAAAGGGCGTGGCATAAACCGGACATTGCAGCGATGGCCAGACATGGGCAACCGCTCCCATATGGTCTTCATGCCCATGGGTGATAAACAACCCCAATACGTCATCTTTAAAATCCGCCAAAAATTCCGGCGAGGCATAACACATATCCATTCCCGGGTAATCATCATTCAAAAAACCGTATCCGGCATCCACCACAATCCATTTGCCGTTGACGCCGTAAGCATACATATTCATCCCGATTTCATCGGCGCCGCCCAGCGGCAAAAAATAAATTCCTTTTTTATGTTTATATTCCATTTGTTTCCTTAATTGTTATTCAACATCACATCTCCGGCCAAGATTTTTTCAACGTCTTTTTCCGTTCTCAGCAACAACGCCCCGTTTTCATCTAAACCGGCAAAAATGCCCTGTTTTTCATTGTTTTCTTGTCTAATAATTATTGTTTTACCAAGATTATACGCGTTGTCAAGCCATTGCCGACGTAAACTTTCAAAGCCGTTCTTTTGGTATGAATACATAAGTTCGTCCCATCGCGCGACAAATTGACGCAAAACTTCAAGCCTGTCAACTGTGGCGCCCAAAGCATTAAGGCTCATTGTCTGATAACCGGCCGCCGATTTTAATGGATTTGACCTCACATTAATGCCGATACCCATAATCCAAAAACCGTTTACCGCACGTTCAAACAAAATGCCGGAGATTTTGCCGCCGCCGGCTAAAACATCATTCGGCCATTTGACTTTTAAGCTTGCGTTCGGGCAAAAATATCGCACGGTTTTTAACACGGCCAATCCGCTCAAAACCGCAATCCGGCCGATATCCTCCAAAGGCGCCGGAAAAGCAAACGACATAAACAAATTGCCTTCTTGGCTGATCCATGAGCGGCCGCGGCGACCTCTGCCCGCCGTTTGTCGCTTGGCGGTAACCAGACAAGCTTGTTGACATTCCAGATACAACTTGACGACCGCATCGTTGGTGCTTTGCGTTTCTTCCAAATCAAGCCATTGCCAAGAACCGATGTTTTTCATTTTATGCCATAACCTTTACAATATGTGTAAAAATCGTGGCTGACAAATTAACAGCAGCATAAATGCCGTTATTAACACCAGATAAACATAAATATTATTTTCCGTCCGGTCAAAATTGTCTTTTCGCGGAGAAAAACAAACCGCCCGGACAACTTGCAGAAAGGCGGGTATCAAAAACATCAAACACCCCAACATCGCCGCCATCAAGCCATAACACCTTACGTCCGCAAAACTTTTTAAGGCCGACCATATCCCGTAAAAACCTGGCAGCGGCGCCAACCCGACAAGCGAAGCCATAAAAAACAGCATTGTACCGGCAACAAACGGCCGAACCTTTGCAAATCCGCCGACCATATTTAAATTATACAAATAATCGCCGCGGCTCTTAAAACTGTAAAAAACCGTATAAATTCCCGTCATCGTCAAAAGATAAATCTGAATATATTTAGCACCGCTAAAAAGTGCCTCATCAGGCAAAACCGCAAGCGCAAGCATCATAACGCCAAAATGAAAGATTCCGCTTCCGGCAAAGATTCTCCGTAAATTCCGGCTTGTATTGGCACCGATTGCACCGGCAAGAATCGACAAGATTCCAAAAAGAATATACAAATCGTCAATATTATGCATAAGCGGTTGTAAAAATTGGTGATGCAGCTTAATAAAAGCCGTCCACAGGGGCAGCACCGGCACCAAACTGAAATAAGCCGCCACCGGCAACACGGCCGGCGCCGTCGCGTCGGCAAACCAGAAATGCAGCGGCGCCACGGCCAATGCGAAAATAAAAACAAACAAAAAACCGGCAATAACAACATAACTTTCAAGCAACCCGAAACCTGATGATATTTCCGCCGCCCGGGCAAGATTCCACCCTGCCGGAGAAAGTATGTACAACGCCGCACCGGCCAGCATAATAAAAAGCAAAGCGCTTAAACCGTAGCGGCTGCTGATATTATGAAGTTCTTCCGTTTGCTGGCTCAAATATAAAAACAAAAAATTAATCAGCATCAAAACCGCTAAAGACGCAAACATTATCATTAAATTTTCCGTCGAGGAAAGAACTCTGCAACTCAACAGGCCGACTAATGCCAAAAAGCAAAACAAACATGACGGCAAATCTTTGGTCACAAACCATTTTAATGACAGAGAAAGCCATATATAAACGATTCCGGAAGTAAAAACGTAAATCCAAAGCGTTTGCGAGTTCGTCGCAAGATAAGAAACGCCCAAAGCATCACCTTTGAACAGAAGAGAGCAAGCTACGCTGACAATGACGGTTGCCCGCGCGGTCAAAAAATAGTCTTTGGTCGAAAAGCCGCCCCATATGCGTTGGATTGACACTGCCACCATGCCGACCATCAGGGAAACCATACCTAGAATGCCCAAAACTTCTTCCATATCGTACCTTTCTTAATATACAAACCACAAAGGTTTGATAAACGATAAGAACAACACCATCATCACAATCGTACCGGCGGCAAAACGTAAATTGTCTATATCATAAATTTTTTCCTGCCCCTGCAGCAAACACGATTTATCACGCAAATCATACAAATTTTGCAGAAGAAAAACCGCCGCCAACAACATGGTGAAAACGGCAATCGTGCCGATACAAACATTGGCGTTTAATATCTCCGAGACAATTATAAAATTGTTCCAAAACAATGCCGAAACCGGAAAACCGACACCGGCTAAAATCAGAAGCGCATATGAGAATGCGGCTTTAGGCTGCAAACATAAAATGCCGTTGGCGGAGTTTTGCAGTTTTTCGCTTTCTTTGTCGACATGAAAAACAATCATTATCATTCCGGAAGCCACCAATAAAAATGCAAACAAAGAATAAGCAATATTTTGTTTTAAGACATCCGTCGGCGAAAAGACGCCTAAAAGATACAACAAATAATAAATAAAAATATATGAAAACAATTTATCCCGTAAACCGGCAGAACTGTAGCCGCTAAATGCCAAATACAGCATCGTCATGACGCATAAAATCTCAAAAACCGGAACCAGCGCCGCAATTTCTTCAGGCAGCACCGCCGGCCAAAAACGAATGAAGCCGTATAATCCGGAAATCGGCATTAAATTGACACCGGTAAAAACCAACGGATTTTTCAAAACCGTATTAACGGAACTAATCCAATAATGAAACGGCCAAACCGGCAACCTCAAAATAAATGCCAAAAACATACCGCTCCAAATAAACACGCCGGAATTGTCCGGAAGGCGGATATCTGATATGTTTTCGATATAAATCACGACGTTTTGCATGGCATAGATAGCCGCAACGGGCATCAACAGCAAAAGTGTTCCCAGAGCATTATAAAGAAAAAAGCGTGACGCCGTTTTTTTCCCGGCACCGCTGCATAAGCCTATTTCCATAAACAACGGCACAATCATCAGTACAAAAAACATATAAAAAGTAAACAAATCCGCCGCCATAAAAAATCCAGTCGTCGTGGTTAAAAACAACAGGTTCAAAAACAAAATACCCTTCTGATTGCCCGTTACGTCTTTAAGCCCGAAAATCCCCATCAACAAAGCAATATGAATGCTTAGAATAATCATTAACGACAAGACATCGGTGCCGAAAGAAAGAATCCCGCCGGGAGCCACCGACCACGACATCTGCGATATCATCTGCAACGAGTTCAAATCAATATCAAGTGAAGAGAAAAGTCTTAAAATCAGTAAAATATTACAACAAATAACCCATACGGAAACAGCTGTCGCATTACGCGAAGTTCCGTCGGCATCATTGTGCGAGGCGGCCACGAACAAACTGCCAATAAGGGGCAAAAACACCACAATCAACAAAAGATTTTCCGGCATTATACCCTGCTCCTTAAAAAATAAATTGCCAATATTAAAAATGCTGCAAAAACAAACAAAACAGAACGCAAAACACCTTCGCGATTTATCTGACGAAAGCCCCGGACCACGATTCCGGCAGACAGCATCACCGTCGACACCAATGTCCTTTCAAAAAACACAAAATCAACCAAAAGCGTTAGAACACGCCCGATAAATTTTATCGGTCGGGCAATAATAATATTATAACCCCCCGAAAAAAAGTCGGCATTTTGCATTTTTTCACACAGAGAATCTTTAATCAGCCACCGTTGCGGGCGTATCCACATCAGAACAACAAAAAGCCCTCCCGCCGCAATCGCAGGATACCATGACGCATCATTTAAACAAACGGCTGCCGCAGACAACGACACAATCAGCAGCAACATCGGCAGCGGACGCCGATCAACGGTTTGCGCAGACAAAACATCGGTGTTTTGCTCAACATTTTTTATTGTTTGCAAGAACATATTGGCAGCGGTCGGTAAAAACAAAAGAGCAAAACCATATATCCAAAGAGCCGTATCGGCCGAATAAAAACCCGCAAGGCAAACGGAAAACGCCATCATCAAAAATATTGCAACAACACACACGGCATACAACGCCAATGAAATTTTTCTTTGCCTGCGAAAAAGCAAAGCAAGATTATTTTCCCGATTCGCATAATAATGCAGATAATAAATGCAGATATTAAATAAAAATCCGCAAATCAACAGCCACGAAAAAGAAAGATTCCAAACAAATCCGTTTTCTTCAGACAATTTGACCAATAAAGCCACAATCATCATACTAAAATAAACGGATTTTTCTTTCAGCCCTCTGATAACGGCGGCTCCTGCCGCTCCCCACAATATGGTCATACCCAAAAGGATATTGAAAACAAGATAAAACGTATGCGATTCGGCAAGAAACATCCTCATCTTGATAAAAAGAATCAAAGCCACCATCGGCGTCGAAAGATAAGGAATCAATACCAAACGATGAAACTTAGCGCTTTTTAAATCCAACAAGTAGCTGTGAAAAACAAAAAAACCGAACTTGATGGCCAAACTGACAAGCATAATCGCCGCAATTAAATCCTTATATTTCACGGTGTCGTAATATTGGGTCAAAGTATCCATATTTAAATTATTTAAGCTGCCGCGCATTAAAGCAAAAACCAAAAAAAGCCCCATGTCCGCCACCAGATTATAGATACCGTAACGCCTGCTCGCATGAACGTCTTGAATCAACATCTGGCTTAAAATATCAATCACAAACACGCAAGTTATGATTTGCACGAAATTATCACCGGAAATGAGCATAATAAAAGATGTCAGAATGAAAATCACCAAAGTCGAAAAAGCTTTTTTCTTTTTTTCGTAACGAAAAACAAGATTGTTAAACAAAGCAACGACCGCAATCATAAAAAACGGAAAAACAATACGATAGTTTTGCAAAGTAGAATTTATGGCAATTTTAATATCACCACTGGCCGAACTGTCCCAAAGCATGAAAAAAGAACTTTCCATGCCCGTTTGCCAACTTTGAATAAAATAGATCAACAGACCGGCGACAAACAAAAACGAGCCGGAAACGAAAATATTGTTATAGCGCTGACGAATTTTCCACAAAGACAACGCGCCCAATATCAACAAACTTATAACAACATTTACAATCATGCGGCAGCCTATTAAATAAGGGGCGCAAAGCCCCTAAAAAAACGGACGAGAAATCAAAATCAATCCATCAGGGCTTTAACGTCTTTGACGATTCTAATCGGAACCATGTATTCTCGGACAACCTCATCGTTGTCAATTTCAACGATTTGCATTGTCGTAACAGACTTTAAAGGCGTACGCGCCCCTTCAACAATATCGTCAAAATAAACCGTACTCTCGTGGCTGCGATAGAGCAGCGCATATTGAGAACCGTCGTACACAAACAACGGATTTTCAGGTCCGCCGCTGCGTTGTTGAATAATAATCAAAATTTCACCTTTGTCATTTTGCAAAATATCATATCTGCTTTTTGAGCTTGTCGAAGCTTTATTTTCAGCCATTTTGAACCTCTGCGAATATTTGTTTTCACATTATTTATGATTGAGAATAACATATAATTATTAATAAATAAACAGCAATTTCATTTTTTTTAACTTTTTTATTTTTTTTATTGACACCGGATTTTTTATCATCTATATATCAGCACATCAATTTGAGGGCTCGTAGCTCAGTCGGTAGAGCATTTGACTTTTAATCAAAGGGTCATGGGTTCGAATCCCGTCGGGCTCACCAATAAAAAACCTCTCCCTTGCGGAGGGGTTTTTTGTTGGTCATGAGTACGAGAGGGATTTGAACCCATGAACATGGGTTCGACTACCAGCGAAAGGCGGACTTGGAGGACGCCGGTCGGCCTTTAAGGCCGATGAGCGCCAGTGAACGGAGCGAAAGCGAAGTAATCCCGTCGGGCTCACCAATAAAAAACCTCTCCCTTGCGGAGGGGTTTTTTTGTTGGTCATGAGTACGAGAGGGATTTGAACCCATGAACATGGGTTCGACTACCAGCGAAAGGCGGACTTGG
>CALXTI010000025.1 GCA_944391395.1 uncultured Alphaproteobacteria bacterium | reverse complement strand
TTTTGAATGATTCCCCTGACTTCTTCTTCCGGCAATTCGCTTGCCTTCGGGTACATGCTCTTTATCACCTGATAATTGTAACTGAACTTTTTATCCAGTCTTTCATCATTATCACTCTCGTATGTATCTCCTCCAAATAAACTTCTCATGTCCTTTCCCTTTCATTAAAAAAACCGCCCCTATTTAAACAGAGACGGCTGCTTGTTGTTAAAAAAGTCGGGAACATCGGCTTTAAAACCTTTCCTCTCCCGACTATACTTTTTTATACTTTTTTAGATAAAATGTTGCGCCCTTTGTTGCACTTTTTTATCCCGCTTTGTAATCTTTTGTATCGCTTTGCACAAATAAAACGATACCGCTTTTACCAATCATACCGATTATAACATTCGTCTTCAGAAATCCCGCTCGCAATACATTGTTCTATTTTCCGGGAAGAATCTTCTCCCAACATCCAACCACCCACCAAGGGTATAATAAAAACATATAAAAAAAAGCACATCAAAAGACATAAAGAAATTTGATATAATATCGTAACAACGGCTAATGCTATTTTATTATTCTTAAATTGATGCCAGAGTTTTATTATTTTTTCCATTCGTTTTCCCTAAAATCCAAATCTTTTAACCATATTCTACAATCCTTATCGGGATTGTTCAAGCCCCAATTCAAACTTTCATATCTGTTTAGCGTCTTTTAATGTCTTGTATTCCGGGAGATAACTTAATAATTTATCTACTCTTTCCATACCATTAAATCTACGTGTCTGTTCATCCTCTTTTTCATCTTTAAAATACAGTCTTTTCCACTCGGGTTCTTTCTTGTGGATATAATCCATCACCGCCTGTTGGCTCTCTTCATGCGTGCCGCGCTTGTCATAATATTTTTGAATGATTCCTCTGACTTCTTCTTCCGGCAATTCGCTTGCTTTCGGATACATCCTCTTTATTACCTGATAATTGTAACTGAACTTTTTATCCAGTCTTTCATCATTATCACTCTCGTAATTATTTTGAAAAATGCTGTTCATTTGATTTTTTCCTTTCACTAAACTTAAAGTCCGATGTAATTACCGGACTTTAAGCTTGATATTTAACATTTACCACCAACTGCCGATTTGGCTGCCGACCATTGAACCGACTTGCGCCCCGGCAGGGCCGCCAAAATATCCACCAACGGCGCCTCCCAACAAACCGCCAACTCCGGAAGCCCGATTACCGTTCGTTATATTATCAAGTGTATCAGACAGATTATTAAAGCTGCGGTTATTTATTGTATTTTGCACCATAGCATCTTGCACCGCCTGTTGATATTGCCTGTTGCTCAACTCGGAAATCCCCAACATCATTTCATACGGCACCTGATAATAATTAAACAGATTATTTAACATCGTCGCGTTGCGTTCGTCTTCTTCAGCCATGGCATCAACTTCCAAATCCGCCAACTTGTTCGCAAATTGATTACTCATCTGGTTGATGCTGGAACCGCGTGTCAAACCTCTTTCCGACAACGGATTAATCACGTTGTTTTCAAAACTTTGATTGGCCAAACGGTTGCGCTGTTGCGTTTGAGCCTGAAACACCTCCGAATCATAACTCGGATTTGCCAACTGTTCCAGATATTGCGGAATATAACTGCTGGTCATATTAATCAGGCTACTCTCAAAAGCAGATGGATTATAGGTCGTTCCGCTACTGTTGGTCGTGGCCGAGCCATACAAATTGGTGGTAAATGTTTGTGGTTTTGCTTTTACTTTACTTGACATGTTTTTTCTCCTTAAAATTTAGTTTTCTTAAAAGTTTTTTCTTGCGGTTATACCATTTAAATCCGGCTTTTTTTAGGGCAATGACGGCATTCAGGTGCCGTGTATGGGCAAAGACTTTCGGGTACATATCCGAAACTTGACGGATAGCCTCCACCACTTCGTTGTGGCGATGTCGCATGGCATATCCGCCGATATAAAACCTGCCGTCAACACCTTCATAAACAAATACCGAACCGACATAACCGTGGTTGTAGACATTAAAAAAACGACTGTCCCTTAACAAACAGGCAAAGCCGTTTTCATCATCGAGTTCTTTTTTATGAAGTTCAAAATTTTCTTTAGCCGTTTGAACATCAAAAAACGGACTGTTGTTTTCAATCAAAACAATCATTTTTTCCTCTTTATTTGACGATTTTAATTTCAAGCGGCGTCATGTCCATTTCTTCCGCTTCTTTTTTATCGTTATACAAACCGGCCAACTTTCCTTTCAACTCCTCGGCTTTTATGGCAAGGCTCACGTTTTCTTGTGAAATGGCCATTTCCTGAAGTTCACTCAACCGGTCAAAACTCTCTGCCGGTTGATAAGAAATTTTTCCGGTTTTTCTCTTTCTCATGGCATCCTCCTCCTATCCCAAACTTTTGGTTTTAAGACGGACGCGTTTCAATTCAAGCCTTTTGATGGCAAACTCCTGTGGTGATTCCAATGTATAAATCCTGATTTGCAGCTGTTTGAAATGCAACACGCCGTCAAGGTTGAACATAACCGTATTTTTATCCGAGCTCACCCACATGCCGCCGTCCGGGTCATTTTTGTCCGCCGCCCACAAACCGCCGTTTTCGTCTGTTGCGGACTTCGACCATATCAAATAACCCTTCATAAGTTTCACAATATGTTTTTTCCGGCTTTTATTCGGCATATCGTCATAGATAAACTCCATATAAAAATCATTTTCGCAATCATAATCCAGTGTCAAAATCAAAGGCATCTTCGGTACCTTGATATTACTGTCGGATTTCAAGTTAATAATGTTGGTTTTATACTCCGAAGGAATATACACCCCGTCAAAAGTCGAGCCGACATATTCTTTCAGAACTTTTGAGCCGCTGGCCGAATAAAGCCCGCCGCGGATAAACGCCAAAGCTCTGATATCATCTTGCGCACGGCGTTCCACCCATTCGGTGTTCAAATAATCAAAAATCAAAATCCGATTACTTTCGACAGCCGGAAACTTAAACCATATCTCGCTTTTATTTCCGTAGACGTAACTTATCAATTCAATCTCGTCCAAACGGCTCTCATCAATTTCATCAAAATACGATAAAACATTGTTGGCCAAAGCTTCCGTCGGACGCGTTTGCCCGCTGTCCAAAAGGTAATAAGCAAAAACATTTTTGGCTTTGTGGTCATAATAAAACAGTTTATTGTCAAACTTTATAAGCGCACGAAAAGACGGACAGCCGCCGCCGGTAGCGCCGGTTCGCACAAACGATGCGGCGTTGCCCGGATTACCGCTAAAGCTTACCGAATAATCTGCCGTGAATGCAATCAATTTATCATTGTAATAAACGATTGCGGTCACATCGCGGTCAAACTCCTGATATGCCGGGCCGGTAACAACGTTCGGATCGCTGCTCATCCAGTCGAAAATGTTGCTCTGCGCCGACCAATGCACGCGATTATCGCAAAAGGTCACCAACCGACCGTCATAAGCTTCCAAGCCCAGCCCTCGGATGTTTCGCCCTTCGGCATCAACCACATTTAGAAACTTAACGCGGTCTTCCGGAACGCTCTGCGTCATATTAACCCCGACATAATCGTCAACACCGTTGGTGAAAACAAACCAATCATTATAACCTTGCGCAAGCGTGAGACCGTTACAGGCATTACTTATTGATAAATCGACATCCAATAAATTAAGCTCGTTTTGCACATCATCAAACCGGTATAAATACCCGCGTGTATCGTCAACGGCATATATAAACCAGTATGACACGCCGTTTTGCACGCTTTCAAACTGGCCGATAACCTTTTTACCAACGTCTTTAACGGCTTTGTTGCCTTTGGCGGTAAAGATGGCAATGTTGGCGTTGCTTTCCGTATTGTACAAATCAACATTACAACAAGAAACGGCGGATATTGTTCCGGTTGAGACAACATCTGCCACCGGATTGAGCCGCCTTATGCCTCGGAAATTTTCAATAAACAAATTATCCATAAACTTCTCTCCTTAAAAAATCAGCCTGGGTTCAAGTTTAACGCCGGTTAACTTCAGGAGCGCTTTATACGCTTCCAAAAATTCTTTTTGATAAGGTTGATAATTTTCATCGGTTGTATCCGCAATCAGATATTCCATTGCCTTACTGTTCAAACAATGCAGATATAAATCTTCCACCGTATGATCATCGGGCAGATTCAACGTATCGTCCATTTCTTCCAGATTGACCTTCAAATCTCCCGTTTGACTGCGCGCCTTATAATTGGTAACATAACGAACAAACAATGTCACATCGCGCTCCGGTTTCGGATACAGATGAATTTCGGCACCGGCATCGCCGAATTCCACCCAATAGCACATCGGAACCCCGCTTTTTTCGGCGGAGAGAAAGTCGGCCTCTTTGGCCTTGAGTTCTTCCAGATAAGAATTTCCGTTCTCGACCCAGACCTCGGTGATATTGCCTTTCGGAGCTAAAAATGCGTTTTGTCCCTTGTTGATTTTAATAATGTCCTTTTTGATTTTAAAAGGAAAATCATCTAACGACCAAATATACGAGTTGGCTTGTGCTACAGCCAGTTTCACCGCTTTCTGCACTTCAGCAAACGATGTCGGATCCGGATCGACAACCGACCAACGCAAGTTGGAAACATCCCGGATAATATCAAAATACGTTTTCATTTTTTTCTCCTATTTTTGACGTTGAAAAACAAAACCGTTATCAAAAAATTTCTGCCGCCCGCTGCCGGCTTTTTGTTTGCCTTCGTCGCTTAACATCTCATAGACCATCTTTCCGTTAAAGCACGAACTGCCGCAGCCGTCTTTTGAAACTTTCCATACGGCCGCCGCGGTAAAACATTCTTTGTCCGGTAAAAACATTTTTTTGGCTTTGTTTTTACCTAAAATTTTATCTTCGATTTCTGACATGATTTTTCCTTTGCTAAAAAAAGGAGCCCGGAAAAACCGGACTCCCGTTTCTGTTCACGCGATACCAATATTTTACTCGGTTTTGCCCGTCTCATTATCCGTATCCGACGACGTTGTGTCGATTATGGAATCTGCGGCGCTGACATCAACCGTCATACCGGCCAAAGCTTTCGGCAACACAACTTTTTTGCCGTAGACATAAAGTCCGCGAATATTGGTGCCAAAAAACTTATCATCGCGAATTTCTTCAATTTGCGACACATTGCCGACATACGCAATGGCGTCGTTGATACCGGCCATGATGTTAACTTTGCCCGAAACCGTCGGCAAATTTGTTGAGACCAAAACATCAAGACCGGCAATCGTGCCGATGGAACCTTCGCGCAGTACTCTGTCGCCTGCCTGCGTGGCATGAATAAAATCCGGCGACTGCAGCAAAATCGCCTCGACATCCGGATTGATAACGACATAAGGCATGGCCTCGCCGCAGCCGGCTTGATTCATCTTAAAAACTTGATCGTTTCTGACCTGAATCGCATTATTGTTTTTCAATGTTTTAGAAAGCCATACCAAACATTTGTATGCGTTTTCGGGGGTCAAGACCACATTATCCAACTTGTTGTTTTCATCAATTTCGGAAAACGCCGAAAGAATAAAAGTGTCTTTAGTCAAATCAATCGCCGTGCGGGCGCGTGCTTCAAACTTGGCCATCAAATTTTGCTGGTTGGTCTGCCGCAGCGTGATATCGGAAATAAAAATTCCGAATGCTTTCGACTGATCAAGTTTCAACTGCTGATTTTTGGCATCAAGCCGCTGATAGGTTACACCGCCGGTGCTCTCGTCTTCGGAATAATCCGCAACGGTAACGTCGCCTAATTCGCCGATGTTGACCGTATCTCCGTATTGGCAGGAATCCTGCTCATGAATAAGATTGACGATTTTCATACCGACGCCTGATTTATCAAGCGTTTTGTTAAGCGTCATGCTCCAGACTTCGGGGATAATGGCAGCCCCTTGTCTTTTTAAGGTTTGTGCATTTGTTGACATATTTTTTTCCTTTCAAATTAAAATTACAATGTTAACATTTTCGGAAGCTTGCCTTCTTTTTCAAGCAAGACCTGCTCCACAATCAAATCATATTTTTCGGCTTCCTGTTGAGGGGTTAATCTATAAAACTCCTCTTTTGTCAGCCATTTTTTGCCTTTGTTACGCGCACTTCCGCCGCCGGGTTCGCGCAAATTATCTTGCGCCTCGGCATTTTGGCGGCGAAAATCTTGCGCCGTTTGATATTTGCGAATTGCCGAAATTTCGATGGCATCGACAAATTCTTTTAATGAATCCAAGTCGACTTTTCCGTCTGTTATTTCGACCGCTTGCGTCAGGAGTTCTTTTTTCAACGGTGAATCTATCCAGTTGCCGCTTTGGTTTGCAAACGCCTTTATTTTGCGGTTGTAACGAATAGATTTATCTTGGTGGCGCATCTGCTCATAATCCTGTCGTCGAGCGTTTTTAAACAAAGCCACATCTTCGGCCGCCAGAGCAATAATCTCCGGTGAAAAATAACGGCGAATGTGCGACATATCCGCCGATGAACCGTCCTGCCGGCATTTATTAATCAGCGCCGTAACCTGCAGTTTTTCAGCCGGCGGCAGCATATAAGAAGCCGCCAGAACATAGTCATCCAGTTCATGCTGCCTGACATCATAATCCAAGGCCATGTCCAGACGGTCGGCATAACCTTTGCCGCGGGCAACGGCATCTTGTTCGTATTGTCCGAAAAGCTGCTGATAGGCTTTCATTTCTTTCTCTAAATTTGCCGCCCGCGTAATAGCGCGTTCCGCTTCTTTATAGCCTTTTTCCGCCTCGTCCATAGATTTGAATTTGCCGAAAATAAGGCTGTTCCCATCTGTTTTTACGTCAGCTTCGACCTCAAAGTCTTCAGTTTCGGAAGTTGGATTTTCGGGCTCGGCAACCGAGGTGTCCGAAAATTTTTCTTCTTCAAAAAATTTGTTATCCTCATCGGTCAAAGGTGTTGATTGTATTATTTCACTCATGTTTATCTCCTGTTTGTTTCATTAAATTGACGACACGCTTCATCAACTTGCCGCAAGCGATTGATGAGCATGCCCATACCTTTTATCCACTCGGCATCGGCATTGGCTTTTACCGACATTTCCACCATGTAATCGGTCAGGTAACATAACAACAGTTTTCCTTTTTCCGATTGCATCAATTCACGAAGTTCAATCAAATCGTTTTTCTGCATGGTTTATACCGATGTTTTTTTCTTATCGGCAACGGCTTTTGCCTCCATTGCCTGTGTTTGAATTTGTTGCGGTGTCAGAAAGAATTTATCCGTATTTTCTATACCGGCGCTTTTCAGTGTTTCTTTGACGATTTCCACCTTGTTGAGCGGAACGTTTTTATCATCCCAAACCGGCGTTAAAATTTTGGTCAACGCCTGGCTTTGACGATATTTTCTTTGTAATCCGGTATTGTCGGTATATTTATATTCATAACGACCCTGGCGGACGATATCGTTTACCGTGTGCCGCAACGGAACACCGTACAAACTGAACACGATATTTTCATCGCCGAATTTCATATTGGCTTCCAACTCGGCAACTTTTTCGACCATCGGTATAATCACGTTTTGTTTTATGGCATCAAGCGTTTTATTCAACCGCGTTGTCTGACCATCAACCTTGACATTGATTTCGGTCGCCGTTGCCGGCCGTGCTTCCGACAGCCCTTGCATATTGGGATATATGCCGGATACCGACGATGCCAAATCATCATAATACAAAATAATATCTTCGTTTTTTAACAACGGAAAATTCATGCGGACGATTGCCGACGGATCTTCCAGACCTTGTTTATATTCCACCTGCTTGCCGGGAAAAAGCTTGACTTGATTTTCCTTAAAAAAGCCTTCCGGCGCATAAGCCGGCGGATTAAGATTCAAGAGTTGGGCATCGTTTTGCAAATTGACTTTATTTTCTTGCTCTTTGCACAAATCATAAATCGACCACAACTCCGGAATACCGCGTTTGCTTTCAACATCGCGAAACAGTGCCATATTGATTATCGGATTAATAATCCAGCGGTTAGGCGCAAAAGTTGCCAGATATTTTCGACCGATAACAACAATATGCCAATTTTTCAGACTTCTGCCATCGGGCAATAAATAATCGCCCCAATATTGCAAAACTTCCATACGATTGTCATCAATCACATCATTTGTTTTTTCACTTTCCGGGCGATCTTTGTCCTCAGCCGGCCGCGCCAAAGCCGTTCTGATTTCATCTAATTGCTCTTCCGACAAACGGTACAACTTGTTAGCGGCAATCGTATCATAAGTTTCCCAAGATTTAATGATTTTGCCGCAGGCATCCCATTTTTCCGTTTCATCCGGATTGATTCGCGGATCAAACACCAGATTAAGCGGATTAAGCGCTTCAACGTTGGCACCGTTATAAATTTCCTGATTATAGATGCCGAACATTCCTTGCTTAAACAAAGGCTCGTTCTCAATATTGCTTAACAACCGGCGAAATTGTTTATACTTTCTGCGCCAGCTGACAAACAAACAAATCTCGCCGATACTGCCCAAATGTTCAATAGCCGTATCAAGTTTGTGTTGAATACCGATTTTATAAAACATATCAACCAGCTTTTGTTTTTGCAAAAACGCCGTCCGGGCAGAAACTTCGTCCGTTCCCTGCACATCAAACAGATTTTCGACACTGGCGTAAATATTGTCCCAAATATAGGCCTGTTGCGTTTGAAACAAAGAATAGATTTTATTTAAATGAATGTCGGATTTCCATTCTTCATCATCACCGGCAAAATTCCTTTTACGTTCATCCAGATAAATTTCCGGCCGCAATTTGTCAGCGATTGTTTTTTGTTTGGAACGCACTTGATCCCAACTTGTAAACAAATCGCCGATGTCTCCGGCTACCTTATCCTTTTCTTCCGGACTAAGAACCGGAATCGGATTGTCTTTTTCCACTGCATATTCAAACATAAAATCTCCTTTCAATAAAAAATGCCCTTTGTTTTGCAACAAAAGGCAAATTGTTATCATTAAAAAACCGCCCCTGTTTAAACAGAGGCGACAGTTTGTCGTAATCTAGAAACCGCTTACCTAGCCGGTGGTTTTCAGATTACAAAAAAAGAGGCTTCAGAGCCTCTCTAAAAATTAAAATATTTGATTTTACCAAACAACGGCACTTTCGCATTCAGCATACGTCCGTTCCGGAAAATCCCGCATACACTGTTCAATATTTTCTTCATCATGCCATGAAAACGCAACAATCCCCGCCAGACTAATACAACAAAAAATAAAAATACCCAGCAGTTCTGTTTTTATAAAAATCCATAATCCGTTCAAAATTTTATTCATCTGTTTTCCAAGAGTTTGTATTTATATCCAAATCATTAAGCCATATTCTACAGCTTTTATCAGGATTTGTCAATCCATAGCGCAATCCCTCGACATTATTTTGCATATCCTTAAAAGAATCTGTCAACGTATCCGCTAAATTATTTCCATTATATGTTTTTCGCGCTATATCATATCCTTCTTTTAACAATCCCCATCCAAGAGAATATATCGCACTATCTAAACCTTTCTGCCCATTTAAGCACATTCCTAAACGATGATAATAATTATCACTGTTTATGAGGTTTGTTTTATCCATCTCTTTTTTAGCAGCGTGCAATGTTCCGGCCGCATCCCCTATTTTCACAACAGGATAATCCTCATAAGCTTTTTTCATTATGTTCTTTACAATTTCTTTATAATCCGCTATGAGATCCCTATTTCCCAAATGATGCGCCAGTTCTCCTGTACCTTCCTTGTCTTTTTGCGCTAAATAATCCTCCATACGCGTATCAATTCCGTATCTGTCTCCTAAATAATCCAGTCCACCACCGGTTAGCCCGTTTAAGGCGCGGCCGGCACCGTATACCATATCCGCTGTATTTTGTGCCAGATAATCGGTATAAGTGTTTGGGATTTCCGATCTGATTTGAGATGCCAATGTTTTAGCTCTCTGACGCTCTTGTTCCGTCATTGGTTGTATGGTTGAAGACGATGTGTTTTGTTTGTTGTCGTATCCGCCCCAAAAGTCATTGTTTTGTGGCGACTGCCAAAAGGAATTTGAATCTTCCACCTCTTCTTTATCCTCATAATCCAATCCGTATAATTGCCGCCACTCCGGTTCTTTTTGGCTGATGTAATCTTTTATCGCTTGTTCTTCTTGTCCTTTGGGTGCCTGATAATATTTTCGGATGATTTCTCTGACTTCTTCTTCCGGCAATTCGCTTGCTTTCGGATACATCCTCTTTATCACTTGATAATTGTAACTGAACTTTTTATCCAGTCTTTCATCATTATCACTCTCGTATGTATCTCCTCCAAATAAACTTCTCATTTTCTTTTCCTTTCAATAAAAAACCGCCCCTGTTCAAACAGAGACGGCTGCTTGTTGTTATTAAAAAAGTCGGGAACATAGGCTTAGAAAAACCTTCCCTCTCCCGACTATACTTTTTATACCTTTTTTTAGGTAAAATGTTGCGCCCTTTGTTGCACAATTCAAACATCATTTGATGCAATAAAAACTGATAAGAGATGGTTTCCCGGTATTTCGCCAGATATCCGTCCGCCTGATCTCGTAGCGACACAACCCCAAAGTTGGCGGAACAACTTCATAAATCACAAAATCCATCCGGTAATTTTTCGGTTTGGGTTCATGGTGCTCATAAACCGGTCCGCATTCAAACTTTATATACCCTTCTCTATTCTCTAACAAATTACAATCTTCATAAAATATGTTATCAGCAAGATAAGCCGTTACCCGCGTCGGCGTTAATATATCTGTCCCGTCCCCAGAAAGGGATTCCAGTGGATTGTAAAATATTTCATCTACAAACTTCACCTCTTTCTTACAGGCACTCAAGCTTATGCCCAATACGACGATGCTAACGGCCGATATTATCTGCTTTTTCATTATTTCCCCGTTTGTTTCTTTGTTGCACAATTCAAACATCATTTGACGCAATAAAAACTGATAAGAGATGGTCTCCCGGTATTTCGCCAAATATCCGTCCGCCTGACCTTATATCTGCAAAAGCTAAAGTTTGAAGGAACTACTTCATAAATCACAAAATCCATCCGATAATTTTTCGGTTTGGGTTCACGGTACTCATAATCAGGTCCGCATTCAAACTTCAAATACCCTTCTCTGTTCTCTAACAAATTACAATCAGTATAAAATATATTGTCTCCGAGTTTTGATATTTCCCGTGTCGGCGTTAGGGTAATCGTTCCCATATTACCGGAAAGGGATTCCAGCGGATTGTAAAATATTTCATCCACAAACTTCACCTCTTTCTTGCAAGCGCTTAGGCTTATGCCCAATAAGACGATGCTAACGGCCGATATTATCTGCTTCTTCATTATTTCTCCGTTTGTTTCTTTGTTGCACAATTCAAACATCATTTGATGCAATAAGAACTGATAAGAGATGGTTTCCCGGTATTTCGCCAGATATCCGTCCGCCTGACCTTATATCTGCAAAAGCTAAAGTTTGAAGGAACAACTTCATAAACCACAAAATCCATCCGGTAATTTTTCGGTTTGGGCTCACGATGCTCATAAACCGGACCGCACTCAAACTTTATATACCCTTCTCTGTTCTCTAACAAATTACAATCTTCATAAAATATGTTATCAGCAAGATAAGCCGTTACCCGCGTCGGCGTTAATATGTCTGTCCCGTCTCCGGAAAGGGATTCCAACGGATTGTAAAATATCTCATCCGCAAACTTCACCTCTTTCTTACAGGCACTCAAGCTTATGCCCAATACGACGATGCTAACGGCCGATATTATCTGCTTCTTCATTATTTCTCCGTTTGTTTCTTTGTTTGATTGTAATCAATCATAACCAACCATAATCTCTTTGGCAAGGTTTTATTTGATAAAATATCCTTTCAAACATTGTTCTTTGGCCCATGCGTTTCTCTCTATCAAATCCGGCCGGCCTGTGGTATCACGCTCTAATTCTCCGCATAAGTATTCCTGATCCAGACCTCTGGCGCCGTCTTTCAAGTGCCGCCACGGCAAAATATTAGAGGTATAATGCGTTTCCAACAAAGCGTTTTTCATATTCTGGCTCATTTTATCATAATTGGGAATGCCTTTTCGGAGTTCGCTATCTCGGCTTTTAATCCCTTCATCCAACAGTTGTTTGCAATAATCCATCGGTATGCTTAAATTTGTCTTATTTTTGTAGTAGTATGCACGATAGTTCGGCTTTTTGGCTGCCAGCAACTTTTGATAAGCTATCCATTTTTCCTGCCTAGTTGCCAATCTACCGGTGCCGCGAATACGCCACGGATGGCTGGCAAACTCTTCGAAATCTTCATCCAGATTGCCAACACAGGTGGTTATATTCCCAACTTTATCCATATACGGATAATCAGGGGTCTTTTCAAAATCTATTAAAGCTTCTTTTAACTCGCCAAACGGATCGGATACATCAGATTGCAGCCCCTCTTGTGCTTGATTTAGCCTGTTTTGCAACGTATAACCGGAATCAGTCATATTATCCATAAAATAATCGCCCAAAGTTTGGGTATTGTTAGAGCCTTGTGGTATGGTTGAAGACGATGTGTTTTGTTTGTTGCCGTATCCGCCCCAAAAATCATTGTTTTGCGTCGGCTGCCAAAAGGAATTCGCATCTTTCACATCTTCTTTATCCTTATAATCCAATCCGTATAACTGTTGCCACTCCGGTTCTTTTTGGCTGATGTAATCTTTTATCACTTGTTCTTCCTGCCCTTTGGGCGCCTGATAATATTTTTGAATGGTTCCCCTGACTTCTTCTTCCGGCAATTCGCTTGCCTTCGGATATATCCTCTTTATCACCTGATAATTATAACTGAATTTCCTGTCCAGTCTTTCATCATTATCACTCTCGTATGTATCTCCTCCAAATAAACTTCTCATGTCCTTTCCCTTTCATTAAAAAAACCGCCCCTATTTAAACAGAGACGGTCAAAGTTGTTGTTAAATATAATTTATTCTGCAAAGTCCGGAAGTTTGCCGGGGATGTATTTATCCCAGCCACGTTTTATCAATTCGTCATAACATTCCGGCGGTTCTTTGGGGGATTCGAATGAATCTAATTCTTCATCATCGCATTTATATATTTTGCTATATAAAGGGCTTGGTTCGTGTTTCCTTTCTTGTCCCCAAAGTTGTATCTTGCCGTTTTCGATATCAAAAGAACAATTCCAAACACGGCAGTTATTGCTCTGCGGGGCACTGTATACGCGACGATAGCGAACAAAAATAAACTCATAACTGATATTATCACCGTTTTCTACTCTCCATAATGGTTCTACCGTTTCACATTTTAACAATATCCCCTTGTCATCTTCTGTGATATATTCACACTCATGGCTCCGAAAAAACTTCTCTTCATAAGGAATTTTTCGAGAGCCTAATAAATCAGAGCGAGAAGTGTCAATATAGCTTGGTGTTATTCGCATATCTCGCGCGCTAACCCAACTGGAAGCCCACAAAATGTCATTAAATATCGGGTTCTTAAATTCCTTGGGCACTTCGGCTGACCATGCCGGAACACTTAAAAAAATCAACAGGCAGGCTAACAAATATTTTTTCATCAAGCTTTCTCTTTATTTGGTTTTATATATTTATCTTATCTGTTTTCCCTGATGTTGCAATATCTCTTAACCCGCCTGTGTACCATACGATCAATCAAGACACAGAAAAAACATCAAGCTCATCGGCACAGCTTCTAAAAGGAACAAACTCAATATCAACAAGCCTAAAATTCTCCACGGATGGCACTTTATTCCATATTTACGGCTGTTTTTTGTAATATCTCTGTACCAATTCATCACAATCTCCATCAGGATACCTAAGCCCTAAAAAGCGCCCGGTTAGATTTGCATCCATATCTTTTTCAGATTCTTCTCTTGTATTATTTTTTGAATATATATCATATATTTCTTTAAGTCTAGATAAATAATCTGCCCATAATGTATTTTTAGTTCCCTGCTGCGCATTTATGCAGTTAATATATGCATGCTTATATTTATCATTGAATTTCTTATTATATATGCCGCTGGCGTCATTTACAATTCTCATTGGTGCAAGTCCCGGTGTGAAATTACTTCGGCGCGCAACTTTTGCTATGTTTCTGTCGGTTAAATATCCTTCATTTTGCATAGCTCTTTGCAAATTTGGAAAATTTTCATCATTGATATTGTTGCTCTTAGGAGTGTTTTAGCGCTCTTGTTCCGTCATCGGTTGCATGGTTGAAGACGATGTGTTTTGTTTGTTGCCGTATCCGCCCCAAACGTCATTGTTTTGCGTCGGCTGCCAAAAAGAATTCGCATCTTCAACCTCTTCTTTATCCTCATAATCCAATCCGTATAATTGCCGCCACTCCGGTTCTTTTTGCCGGATGTAATCTTTTATAACTTGCTCTTCCTGCCCTTTGGGCGCCTGATAATATTTTCGGATGATTCCTCTGACTTCTTCTTCCGGCAATTCGCTTGCTTTCGGATACATCCTCTTTATCACCTGATAATTGTAACTGAACTTTTTATCCAGTCTTTCATCATTATCACTCTCGTAATTGTTACTAAATATACTTCGCATTTGATTTCCCTTTCATTAAAAAATGCCCTTTGTTTTGCAACAAAAGGAAAATTGTTATCATTAAAAAACCGCCCCTGTTTAAAAACAGAGACGGTCAAAGTTGTTGTTAATTATAATTTATTCTGCAAAGTCCGGAAGTTTGCCTGGAATGTATTTGTCCCAGCCGCGTTTTATCATCTTGACTTTTTTATTTTTTGTATATAGCATATATCATGAAGCGATTGAAGAGCAGAAAGGCCAGCTGGCTAACGTGGCGTTTTCTAGAGGCGTCTTGCGAATGTCTGATGGTGGAAATGGTCGCCCACCCAATCGCTTTTATTTTTTGTATATGCTTTTAATAACTGTTTGCCCGGTTTTCGGGTTTTGAGATATATAACCATATTCTGATTTTTTACCTATTGGTTTCTTTATCTCTTGTATATGTTCATACCTGCTGTTTCCTACCATGTTTCCATCCTCATGAAACAACCTTTTTCCCATTCGCGCCATGCTCTCCGGTGTATATCTCTCTTTTATACGCTTGTCATAAAACTTTCTTACCACATTCGCCGGTATATACGCATTGGGTTTAAGTTGCGGCTGGTTGCCCAATTCTCGCAGCCGATTAACTCTTTTTAAGATGTCTGGATTTACTTTCCCAAAATTTATATCCTTAAAATCCTCTCCGTGTTTGAGTTGGTTAATTAAATCACGTCGCCCGTTCCAACGTACAATATTGTTACCTATCGCTGGAATTGAGCGAAGTGTGCTTGTGGCGCTCATTCCCAAGCCGCCGAGTTGTGCCATATTTCCTAATTGACGGGTAAGATTGCCCGTGCCTTCTTCATCTTTGAAATCTAAATAATCTTCCATACGCGTATCAATTCCGTATCTGTCTCCTAAATAATCCAGTCCACCACCGGTTAGCCCGTTTAAGGCGCGGCCGGCACCGTATACCATATCCGCCGTATTTTGTGCCAGATAATCGGTATAAGTGTTTGGAATTTCCGGTCTGATTTGAGATGCCAGTGTTTTAGCTTTCTGATGCTCCTGTTCCGTCATTGGTTGTATGGTTGAAGACGATGTGTTTTGTCTGTTGTCGTATCCGCCCCAAAAGTCATTGTTTTGCATCGGCTGCCAAAAGGAATTCGCACCTTCCACCTCTCCTTTATCCTCATAATCCAATCCGTATAACTGGTGCCACTCCGGTTCTTTTTGGCTGATGTAATCTTTTATCGCTTGTTCTTCCTGCCCTTTGGGTGCCTGATAATATTGTCGGATAATTCCTCTGACTTCTTCTTCCGGCAATTCGCTTGCTTTCGGATATATCCTCTTTATCACTTGATAATTGTAACTGAACTTTTTATCCAGTCTTTCATCATTATCACTCTCGTATGTATCTCCTCCAAATAAACTTCTCATGTTCTTTTCCTTCCATTAAAAAAACGCCCCTGTTTAAACAGAGGCGGCTGCTTGTTGTTATTAAAAAAGTCGGGAACATAGGCTTTAAAACCCTCTATCTCCCGACTATACTTTTTTATTTATCATATTTCTTAAAAAATGTAATCCCCTTTTTTGTATCTTTTTGCCAACCTTTGTAATCTTTTGTATCGCTTTGTATCCTTTTATCTCAATTATAAGAAGTAAACTTCCCCTAGCTTATGCAAGTGGTATTAACCATTCCGAACTTCGTTCACCCGGCTCAAAAGCTTCGCAAGCCTACGGCTGGGCTGGTATGTTTACATTGCTTACAGGTCGTGTTACGTTTGAATCATGAAAAAATTCCCTTGAATATCTTCAAGGGAATTTTTTGTTTGCTTTGAGTTGTTTTGTAAATCTTACTTCAAGATTTTGGAAACAACACCGGCGCCAACCGTATGACCACCTTCACGAATAGCAAAGCGCAAGCCTTCGTTCATCGCAATCGGGTGAATCAATTTCGCCGTCATCGTTATGTTGTCGCCAGG
>CALXTI010000024.1 GCA_944391395.1 uncultured Alphaproteobacteria bacterium | reverse complement strand
TCCGCCTCTTCCGCTCTGGCTCTGACCTGTGCCAATGACTACGGAAGCTCTGCGGGTTGCGCCTCCAACACCACCGCTGCCGGCGACTGTGCTACTTTGGGTTATTCCAAGGATAATGTCGACGGTTGCGAACACTATCTTTATTGCCCTTTCGATACAAGCTATAAAAAATGCATAACGGGGAAAATAGATTGTTCAGGATATCCCTTAACAAAATGTCCGGTTAATGCTGATTGCGATGAATGTGATGACGGAACAGGAACTAAGTTTAAGATTACAGCATGTAACAGTAAATATGCAGATGCTATTGCTCCAGATGGTCTGAAGTGTATGGAATCATGCGATACGCATTATGTGTCTGAAAATCGTCCTGCTCTTACATATTGTCCGCCATTGGCGGATTGTTATACATGCACCGACGGTATAAAAATATATAATGTTCTTGATTTTTGTTGGGATGGTTATGTTGAAAGAAGTGATGGTAAAGGGTGCATTATTAATCCATGTACTGGATATGATTTTACCAAATGCCCCACAGGGTTTAAATGCAGTGAATGTCAACAAGGAGATTCTCCTTATGCAATACCTGTTTATAAATATAAACTGAGAAATTTGATAACTTGCGGCACCGGAGAGGCTGAATATTATATGAGCGACAATTATGATTTTGATCCTGATGGTTGTCCGGATGATGCCGTCTGCGGATATTGTCAAGATGGAAATCGAACAGCTTTGTATCTTAAAGAATGCCTTAACGGTGGCTATGTTTCCGGTACCGATCCTTTGGAATGTGATCGTGATTGTCCTTCAGATATGAGTGATTATTATCCTGAATCTAAAGTTCCTTTTAATAAAGAAGTTATAGATAGTTGCAAATATTATAGCGGATTAGAGTGGTCAGGTGATTATACCTTGTATTATAAGGTCGGTACTTCTGATTGTCCTTCATCTGCAAATATAGATGTAGATCGTTGTACATTTGGCGGAACCGGAAAATGTCAAAAATTCACAAGGTACGGTTTAATTACTTATGTTTCCAAGTGTAATGGTACGGATAGTGAAACTTCATATGGTTGCGTTGATGAATTAGATGGTAACTGGATAGATTCTTCTATTTTAAAATCATCAGTAGGATCTTGCAGCGGAAGTTGCTGCCAGTATAGGAGCACAAGCGGTGCCTTGTTTTATGCAAACAAAAATCATACCTGCAAATATAATGGTAAAACCTATTACCACGATTGCTAAATAATTATATTTAGTCAAATTATTCTAAAAATACAAAAAACCGTGCTTTGCAGCACGGTTTTTTTTGTTGTATTTGCTTTAGCCTATTCAGCCGGTGTTTCGGCTGCGGCCGGAGCATCTTCATTGCTGTGTTCCAGCTGGGCATTGGCTTCCGCTTCACGCTGTGCCAGAATTTCTTTATCATTCTGAGCGGCAACGCGTTTAAGCGAACGCAACACCGTACCGGTGCCGGCCGGAATCAAACGACCGACAATGACGTTTTCTTTCAAGCCGGTCAAGTGATCAACCTTGCCGCAAACCGCCGCCTCGGTCAAGACACGCGTGGTCTCTTGGAAGGAAGCCGCCGAAATAAACGACTTGGTCTGCAAGGAAGCCTTGGTGATACCCAACAGCACCGGATCAGCTTCCGCCGGCGTGCCGTTCTCGGCAATCACTTTGGCATTCTCTTCTTCAAAGATGTCGCGGTCAACCTGCTCACCAACCAGGAAGGTGGTGTCGCCCGGCGTGGTAATTTCAACTTTCTTGAGCATTTGCGAAACAATCACTTCAATATGCTTGTCGTTGATTTTCACACCTTGCAGGCGGTAAACGTCTTGAACTTCTTTGACCAGATATTCGGCCAGTTTTTCAACACCCAAAACGCGCAAAATATCATGAGGCGCCGGCGTGCCTTCAACCAGCAAATCACCTTTTTTGACAATATCGCCGTCTTGAACAACCAGGTGGCGCCCCTTCGGAATCAGATATTCAACCGGTTCGCCTTTGGCCGGAATAACGCTGATGCGCTGTTTGGCTTTATAATCTTTACCAAACTCAACCATACCGTCAACATCGGAGATAATCGCCTGATCCTTCGGATGGCGGGCTTCAAACAGCTCGGCCACACGCGGCAGACCACCGGTAATATCCTTGGTCTTGGAGCTTTCTCTCGGAATACGGGCAATAACATCACCAACTTTGACTTCCGAGCCGTTATCCACATTCAAGACCGCGTCAACCGACAGATAATAACGCGCTTCCTTGCCGTTATCAAAGTTGACCGGTTTGCCTTTGGCATCTTTCAACACAATGCTCGGTTTTAAAGCCGCATTGGCTGAAGAACCGCTCTGCCAATCAATCACCACTTTGGAAATGATACCGGTTGTTTCATCCATGTTTTCTTTGACCGAAACATTGTTAATCAAATCAACCAGTTGCGCCGTACCGGATTTTTCGGAAATGACCGGAATCGTGAACGGATCCCATTCGGCAACTTTCTGGCCTTTTTTGACTTTTGCCCCTTCGGCAACCAAAACCGTGGTGCCGTAAGGTATGTGATGACGTGATTTTTCACGACCCTGGGCATCTTCAATGATGATTTCGCAGTTGCGCGACAGAACAATCAAATGTCCTTGAGAATCGGTAACCGTGTGTTTGTTTTCCAGTTTCAAAACACCGGCAAACGGGACTTCAATGCTGGACTGTTCGGCTGATTTTGACGCCGCACCGCCGATGTGGAAAGTACGCATCGTTAATTGGGTACCCGGTTCACCGATGGATTGGGCGGCTATCACGCCGACCGCCTCGCCGACGTTGACCGGCGTTCCGCGCGCCAAATCACGCCCGTAACAAGCCGCGCAAACACCGTGTTCGGAATCGCAGGTCAAAACCGAACGGATTTTGACTTGTTCAACACCGGCTTTTTCCACCAGCTCGGCATCGTTTTCATCAATCAGTTTGCCTTTCTTGACCAAAACTTCACCGGTTTCAGGGTGCAAAATATCTTCTTGAATGGTACGACCCAAAATTCGATCGCCGATGGAAACAATCACGTTGCCGCCGTCAACAACCGGGCGGACAATAATGCCGCGTTCGGTGCCGCAGTCGGTTTCGGTAACGACCACATCTTGCGCCACATCCACCAGACGACGGGTTAAGTAACCGGAGTTCGCCGTTTTCAAAGCCGTATCCGACAAACCTTTACGCGCGCCGTGGGTGGAGTTAAAGTATTCGGACACCGTCAAGCCTTCTTTAAAGTTGGAGATAATCGGTTGTTCAATAATCTCACCGGACGGTTTGGCCATCAAACCGCGCATACCGGCCAACTGGCGCATTTGAGCGGCAGAACCGCGGGCGCCGGAGTGAGCCATCATGTAAACGGAGTTGATGTAACCATGGTCGGTCTTGGAAATGTTTTTCATCATTTCATCGGCCACTTTATCCGTGCAGGCCGCCCAAATATCAACGACCTTGTTGTATTTTTCGCCCTTGGTAATCAAACCGTTTTGATATTGTTGTTCAAATTCTTTGACCTGCTTGGTGGTTTCTTCAATCAAATCTTTCTTGGCAGCCGGAACAATCAAATCGTCCTTGCCGAAAGAAATGCCGGCTTTGCAAGCGTTGGTGAAGCCCAAAGTCATAATCTTGTCAACCATGATGCAGGTTTCTTTTTGACCGCAATGACGATACACCGTGTCAATGATTTCGCCGATTTCTTTCTTCTTCAACAGACGGTTGACCAAAGAAAACGGAATATTCGGGTTCTTGGGCAAAATATCTGATACGATAATGCGTCCCGGAGTGGTGTCCACCAAGCCATATTTGGTTTCGCCATTGTCATCAACATATTCCATGCGGCATTTGATTTTGGCATGCAAATCAACCACTTTGGCGTTTAAAGCCAGCATCACTTCGTCGGCGTCGGCGTAAATTCCACCCTCGCCCATCACATCATCGGCTTCATAAGTCAGGTAATAAATACCCAACACCATGTCTTGCGACGGCACGATAATCGGTTTGCCGGAGGCCGGAGACAAAATGTTGTTAGTGGACATCATCAGCACACGGGCTTCCAGTTGCGCTTCAATGGAAAGCGGAACGTGAACGGCCATTTGGTCGCCGTCGAAGTCGGCGTTAAACGCCGTACATACCAACGGATGCAGGTGAATGGCTTTGCCTTCAACCAAAACAGGTTCAAAAGCCTGAATACCCAAACGGTGCAAAGTAGGCGCACGGTTTAACAACACCGGATGCTCGCGGATGACTTCTTCCAAAATATCCCACACTTCCGGACGCTCTTTTTCCACCATGCGTTTGGCCGCTTTAATCGTGGTCGCATGGCCGTACAGTTCCAGTTTGGAATATACAAACGGTTTGAACAATTCCAGAGCCATCTTCTTGGGCAAACCGCATTGCTGTAATTTCAATTCCGGACCGACCGTAATCACCGAACGACCGGAGTAGTCAACACGTTTACCCAACAGGTTTTGACGGAAACGCCCTTGTTTACCTTTGAGCATATCCGACAAAGACTTCAATGGGCGCTTGCTGGTGCCGGTAATGGCACGGGCGCGGCGGCCGTTGTCAAACAAAGCGTCAACCGACTCTTGGAGCATTCTCTTTTCGTTGCGGACGATGATATCCGGCGCATGCAATTCCAGTAAACGTTTCAAACGATTGTTACGGTTAATCACGCGGCGGTACAAATCGTTCAAATCAGAAGTGGCAAAACGACCGCCGTCCAACGGCACCAACGGACGCAGTTCCGGCGGAATCACCGGCAATACGGTTAAAATCATCCATTCCGGCTTGGTGTTGGAATCAATGAACGCTTCCACAATTTTCAAGCGTTTGACCAGTTTTTTGCGCTTGGCTTCAGAATTGGTTTCTTTCAATTCGGCGCGCATGGAGGCACGTTCGGCTTCCAAATCAATATTTGCCAGAATTTCGCGCAGAGCTTCGGCACCGATGCCGGCACGGAAAGCGTCTTCGCCGTATTTATCCAAAGCATCCTGATATTCGTCTTCGCTTAACAGCTGATGCAGGGTTAAATCGGTCAAACCCGGTTCAATCACCACATAGCTTTCAAAATACAAAATTCTTTCCAGCGCTTTCATCGGGATGTCGGTCAGCATGGAAATGCGGCTCGGCAACGATTTTAAGAACCAGATGTGCGCTACCGGTGCGGCCAGTTCAATATGGCCCATGCGCTCGCGGCGGACTTTGGAAAGCGTGACTTCAACGCCACACTTTTCGCAGACGATGCCGCGGTATTTCATTCTTTTGTATTTGCCGCACAAGCATTCATAGTCTTTGACCGGACCGAAAATGCGGGCGCAGAACAAACCGTCGCGCTCCGGTTTGAATGTGCGGTAGTTGATGGTTTCGGGTTTTTTGACCTCGCCGTATGACCATGAACGAATCTGTTCAGGAGAGGCAATGGAAATCTTGATTTCGTCAAAACTCTCTTCAGCCGGTTGCTGCTGGCCAAAAAATTTCATTACGTCATTCATATTTATAAAACTCCTTATCCTTAAACTTCTTCGTTCAACATCTCAACATTCAGGCACAAAGATTTCATTTCTTTGACCAAAACGTTAAACGATTCAGGAACGCCGGTGTCAAACGTATCCTCACCGCGGACAATGGCCTCGTAAACCTTGGTACGGCCGTTGACGTCATCAGATTTGACCGTCAACATCTCTTGCAAGGTATAAGCCGCGCCGTAAGCTTGTAGCGCCCAAACTTCCATTTCGCCGAAACGTTGACCGCCGAATTGAGCCTTACCGCCCAACGGCTGTTGGGTAACCAAGCTGTACGGACCGACGGAACGAGCGTGCATCTTTTCATCAACGATGTGGTGCAATTTAATCATATAAATGATACCCACTGTTACTTTGCGGTCAAATTTTTCACCGGTGCGGCCGTCATAGAGGTCTATCTGACCGGAAGTCGGCAGACCCGCCATTTCCAACATACGGTTGATATCGTCGCCGCTGGCGCCGTCAAAAACCGGCGTAGCCATCGGGATACCGTCTTTCAAGTTGGAAATCATTTCCATCTTTTCCGGCTCGCTTAAGGTAGCAATTTCGGCTTTATATTGTTTTTCGCCGTAAATTTCTTTCAAGCGGTTGTTTAATTCATCAATCGTCTTTTCGCCGCGTTTATATTGTTCGCACATTTCGTTTAACTGGCGGCCGAGTTCTTTGGCTGCCCAACCCAAGTGCGTTTCCAAAATTTGCCCGACGTTCATACGGGACGGAACACCCAACGGGTTTAAGACGATGTCAACCGGCGTACCGTCGGCCATATACGGCATGTCTTCCAGCGGCAAAACGCGGGAAACCGTACCTTTGTTACCATGACGGCCGGCCATTTTATCACCGGTTTGCATCTTACGCTTGGTGGCGATAAAGACTTTGACCATCTTTAACACACCAGGCAGCAAATCATCGCCGCGTTGAACTTTTTCCACCTTGTCGTCAAAGTGTTTTTGCACTTTAGCAACGCGGGCATCAAAAGCGGCTGCAAATTCTTCAATCTGCGCCATGATGTTTTCATCTTTAACGACGATTTTGCGCCATTGTGCCGACGGGACGGAATCCAACATTTCGGCCGTGATTTTTGACTTCTTGTCAAAGCCCTTCGGCGCATCAACAACCGTTTGACCGATGAGCATTTCTTTCAAACGGGCATCAAAACTCTTGCGGACAATGGCGATTTCATCGTCACGGTCTTTAGCCAGTTGAGAAATTTCCTGCTGTTCAATGGAAAGCGCGCGTTCATCTTTTTCCACACCGCGGCGGGAGAAAACATGAACGTCTACCACCACGCCCTCAATGCCGGGTTGAACACGCAACGACGTATCGCGAACATCGCTTGCTTTCTCACCGAAAATCGCGCGTAACAATTTTTCTTCCGGCGTAACCGGAGATTCACCTTTCGGGGTAACTTTACCGACCAGAATATCGCCGGCCTTAACCTCGGCGCCGATGTAAACGATGCCGGCCTCATCAAGGTTGCGCAAAGCTTCTTCACCGACGTTGGGAATATCGCGGGTAATTTCTTCCTGACCCAACTTGGTATCGCGCGCCATCACTTCAAATTCTTCAATATGCAAAGATGTCAAAACATCATCGCGGGAAATGCGTTCGGAAAGCAAAATTGCGTCTTCGTAGTTCAAACCGTTCCATGGCATGAACGCCACCAAAACGTTTTTACCCAAAGCCAGTTCGCCCATATCGGTACACGGTCCGTCGGCAATGATATCGCCGGCTTTGATTTTGTCGCCGACTTTAACGAGCGGCACCTGATTGATGCAGGTGTTTTGGTTGGAGCGGCGGAATTTCTGCAAGCGGTAAATTTCCACACCGACGTTGTTGGCTTTGTGGTCATCGGAGCGGATAACGATGCGGTTGGCGTCAACCGAATCCACCACGCCGTCATACTTTGCCACCAGCGTCGCGCCCGAATCTTTAGCCACGGTCGCCTCAATGCCGGTGCCCACCAACGGCGCCTCGCTTCTTAACAACGGCACACCTTGGCGCTGCATGTTTGAACCCATCAACGCACGGTTAGCGTCGTCGTTTTCCAAGAACGGAATAAGAGCGGTTGCAACGGAGACCAACTGCTTTGGCGAAACGTCAATCAAGTTGATTTCCGACGGTGCGGCATAAACAACCTCGCCGGCTTTGCGGCAGGCAATCATATCATTGGCGAAACGTCCGTCTTCGTTAACCTTGGCATTGGCCTCGGCGATGATGTATTTGCTTTCTTCATCGGCAGAAAGATAAACAACGTCTTTGGTTACCACGCCGTCAACCACTTTGCGGTACGGACATTCAATAAAGCCGTATTTGTTAATGCGGGCATAAGTAGCCAAAGAGTTAATCAAACCGATGTTCGGACCTTCCGGTGTTTCAATCGGGCAGATACGGCCGTAATGCGTCGGATGCACGTCGCGCACTTCAAAACCGGCGCGATCACGCGACAAACCGCCGGGACCCAAAGCCGACAAACGGCGTTTGTGGGTAATTTCCGAAAGCGGGTTGTTTTGATCCATAAATTGCGACAGCTGCGAAGAACCGAAAAACTCGCGAATGACCGAGGCTATCGGTTTGGCGTTGACCAAATCCTGCGGCTTGACGTTGTTTAAAACTTCGGCGCTCATCTTTTCGCGAATGGCGCGCTCCATTCTGAGCAAGCCCATACGATACTGGTTTTCCATCAACTCGCCGACCGAACGAACGCGGCGGTTGCCCAAGTGGTCAATATCATCCACTTCGCCTTTGCCATCACGCAATTCAATCATGTGTTTGATGATGCGCAAAATATCGTCTTTGCGCAACGTGCGATAGGTGTCCGGCGCCTCTTCAAACGGAATATCCAAAGCCAAATTCATTTTCACGCGGCCGACCGAAGACAAATCGTAACGCTCGTTATCAAAGAACAAAGCTTTAAACAACTGGTAAGAAGCGTCCAATGTGGCCGGTTCGCCCGGGCGCATCACACGATAAATATCCAACAAAGCCTCTTCACGGCAGTGGTTTTTATCAGCTTCCAACGTGTTGCGGATGTATGGTCCGACATTGATGCCGTCAATATAAAGAATACTCAACTCATTGATTTTGGCGTCGGTAATCTTGTTTAAAACTTCTTCGTTTAACTCGGCGCCGGCATCGGCAATCACTTCGCCGGTTTTGGCATCAACCGCGGCTTTGCCTAAAAACTTGCCGTACAGCTGTTCTTTGGCGACAAGGTAATATTCCAAGCCGTCTTCAGCTAATTTGGCAGCCGTGCGCGGCGTAATCTTTTTGCCCTGTTCCCAAACGGTTTTACCGGTTTTGGCGTTGACCAAATCAAAATCAAACTTAACGCCTTTCATGCGTTCGGGAATAAACTTAACCTTCCAGCCTTTTTTGGCAGCGACATATTCATCGGCTTCATAGAAGTAATTTAAGATTTCTTCCTTATCCATGCCTTTGATTTCTTCAGCCGGAACTTTTTCGCCGGCTTTGATGCGGTCTTCGGTTTCTTTGGAATACAAAGAATACAAAACGGAAGTTACCGGCAGTTTGCGGCGGCGGTCAATACGGGCATAAATCAGATCTTTGGCGTCAAACTCAAAATCAAGCCAAGAACCGCGGTAAGGAATCACGCGGGCGGCAAACAAATATTTGCCGGAAGACATGGTCTTGCCTTTGTCATGATCAAAGAACACACCCGGAGAGCGATGCATCTGGGAAACCACCACGCGTTCAGTGCCGTTAAAGATAAAAGTGCCTTTGTCGGTCATCAGCGGAATATCGCCCATATAAACATCTTGCTCTTTGATGTCATGGATTGATTTTGCACCGGTCGCCTCATCAATATCCCAAACAACCAAACGCAACGTCGCTTTAATCGGCGCGGCATAGGTCATATCGCGCTTGATGCATTCGTCAACATCATATTTCGGTTCTTCAAGCTCGTATTTAACAAATTCAAGCTCGCCGTTGCCGGAAAAATCTTTAATCGGGAAAATTGATTTGAAAACTTCTTCAAGCCCAAACTCGCAGTGTTCGCCATAGGCGTCAACGTTGTTGATAAAACTGGAATAAGAACCGGTCTGGACTTCAATCAAACTCGGCATATCAATGACGGAGTCAATCTTGCCGAAGTTCTTTCTTACACGTTTTTTGCTCGTATAAGATTCCTTCATTTTGCTTATATCCTTTTCTTGGTTATGAATTCTGCGGCCATCCTATCGGCATTTTCGGGAGCTGCCCGTTTGCCAAACCCCGCCGGCAGAAGGTTAATAAAAAAACGTTTTTTTAATCTGCCGCGCACACGCTTTTTATAAGCGCATACGCAAAACACGACCGAATCGTCCGAACCCCCAGGCTTAAAGCCAAACTCGGACAGATTCAACCAAATAATTGAAGTAAAACTGCCCGTTTTTTACATTATTTCAGAAGAAAATGCAAGCAGAATCTCTTGAAAATTTGATAAATTTTTCATACCGAGACTGTTTGCTCTGAATAAACATCGGATTGTTAGCTCAGACATTTTAAAAAAGTTGATTCTTGTGTTTGCCCATTCATCAACAACCGCGTTGTTTCAAAAAGATGACAACAAGCTGCAACTTATCCCCAAAAGACTCTTTAAAATTGCAAAAAAAAAAAACGGTTTAGAATATCGGGAAAATAGATACTTTTTGCAATTTTTCAGGAGTTTTTTTGATGAGTTTGTTTGACTTTTTTAATTTTTTCTCTCCGGCACACAACGAAAAAAGACCAGAAGATGCGGCTCTATGCGGAAGAGGTGAACGACCGAAGAATGGTGCAGATGCGCAGCCTTGTTTGAGCGACGTGTACAAAAACAGTACACGAGCGAAAAGAAGGCAAGCAGATGCGCCGTTATGCGGTCGGTCTATGGTTGAGATGTTGGGCGTACTGGCGATTATTGGAGTGTTGAGTGTTGGGGCGATGTCGGGTTATGCCAAGGCCATGCTTAAATACAAGCTCAACAAACAGACCGAGCAACTAAACTCCATATTAACCGGTATTATTCTACACCGTCATGAATGGCGCACCACCCAAGGATCCATACATTTGAAAAACTATTTTGTTCAGCTCGGATTTGTCCCGGAAGATATGGATCAAGACAATACTGATTATCTTTATGATGTTTTTAACAATAAAGTCAGCATCACAACCTCCGGCCGCAAAGATGACGGTACGATGACTTCCGTCGGGGTCAGTTATGATATTGACACCAGCGCGTCGTTTGAGGTGTGCCAAAATATTTATCAAACCGTCAAAGGTTTTGCCGACAATTTGTACCGCATCAACATCGGTAAAACCATTGACGGCGCTTCCGGCACATCTTACAGCACCAGTTTTTACGGTAAACAACACTGTGCGAACCATCTCAAATGTCTTGCAAATATATCCGTTTCCGACATATATGAAACTTGCCAATTTTGCAAAGATTCCAAAACTTGTAACATCTGGTTCAGCACATTAATGGATGATTTTTAAGATTGCGCAGATTTGTTGTTTTTAAATGTCAAACGCACGCTTTTTTCATAAAAAGCGTGCGTTTGATGACATCGGATTTTTTTATTAACGCGACCCTCTACCGTTTGTGGTTCGCGACGGCGGGTTGTTTCTGTTTCTTTCTTCTTCCAACGCCTCGTCAAAACCTTTCGGGCGTTCAAAGCTCAAGCCGTTGTGCTCGGTCGGCAGCGTCAGAGCCTCTATGGCTTTACGCCGCAATATAATGTTAATCTCATTGACCGCTCCTTTAACTCCCGGGAACAAATCGCTTGCCAAAACAACACTGTCGGCGCGCTTGGTGCCTTTGCGGTTGGATTCACGACGATAGGCCTCCAATATCTCTTTTTTGGAATTTTCGACCTGTCTCGGCAACAATGTCTGATACATCAGCATAAAATCAGACACACCGAATTCCGTAAAGGCTTTGTTTTCAGAAATCGCAGAAAGTTTTGCCCGTTCTTCAGGCGTGATTTTCAAATCTTCAAACCGATCGTCGTTTAGAAACTCGCCGAAAGTGGCATATTGGTATTTTTCATAAATATCAAAGACTTTTCTTAACGTGCGCATCGCGCCAAACGTGGTCGCCGCACCGGTTTCCTTATCTTTGCCGCCACGTTCAATATCTCTCAACACAGCGTTGTACAAACCGTTTTCATCATCATAAGCCGTGCGGAAATTATCAAAGTCATAATCCGCTTTCAAATTATTGATATAATCAAACTCGGAACCGGGCAGACCAAACTTGCGGTCGTTTTTGTCTTTGCATTTTTTAGCGGCATTTTCCAACATCTGATCGGCCAGATTGCGCTTGAAAGTCATAAATTCTTCCGAACTTAATTTTTTGCGCGCGGCTTCAACCATGGCTTTGGCTTTGGCCATGTTGATGCTGATGCCAATCGGCACCAGGCCTTTTTCCGCACATGCCATCATCCACACGCCTTTATCCAGGCTTGACAAGTCAATGAAGTTGACATGAGTTACACCGGTTTTTTTGACGATTGCCAGATAATCTCCGGCCATCACATCGTCCATTTTTTTGCCGCCCGGCGTGGCATAACCAAAGACAAAACGACCGCTTTTCGTATCTTGCGACAAATAAATCCGATAAGCGTATGTCGGCACATAAACGCCGTTTTTGTCTTTAATACCGTCTTTTTTCTCATTATCGCGGCTCGGCTTGTCATAAATGCTAAAAACATAAGTCGCTTTGTCGTCTATCCGGCGGACGCGTTCAAAATAGCTCAGCCATTTCGTTTTGTGCATATCTTTTTCAAACATCTCAACCAAATCGTCATGCACGTTTTGGAGAGTTTTTTCTTTTTTTCTGCTCTTGGCGATGGCTTCCGGCGTTTTCAAATCCAAATCGGCAACCGGGGCTTCTTTGACTTTAACATCCAACATATTAAAATCTTGCTCGGTTACATTTTCCACATCCGGCGAATTTGTTTGCGCTTTTTCTTTTTGACGCTCTTCCATAAACTGTCTGGTCAGGGTCGCTAATTTTTCATCCACGTCAATCAAACCGTCTTTCATAGGCAAATCAATATCATAAACCGACAAGCCGCGGCGTTCGCAAAATTCCAGAATACGTTTCAAACGCTCAGCATTCAAATCATCCAGCGCTTTTTGCGAAAAATTAATCCGGGCTTTGAGTTGACGGCTGTCTTCACCCGCCTTATCATACGGCTCTAACGAAAGGGAGAAACTTCCGGCATCGTTGACGGTGCAAATCATTTCCAGACGGTCTTCCTTGGGCATCACATCATGCGATTCCGTAACAATTTCAGGCTCTTCATTCACAACTTCCCGAAATTCAAACGTGGCTTCATCTTCAAAGGTGCGGTTGCGCATGGCGTATAAAGCCGGAAATTCTTCTGGATATTTTTCCAAGAGTCCCCGATTATGGCGGATTTGCTCCAATTTTGCACGGGTTTGTTCTATTTCTTTGACAAGGTTGCTTTGTGTTTCGGCGTCGGCCGCTTCCAACATGCCGGAAATTCGTAAAATTTGTTGGCGCTGATAATCAAGCTCACGGCTTAATTCCTCCGAAACTTTTTCATAGCTTCCTTCTCTAAAGTTATGATGTACCGTGTTAATTTCCAAATATGTTTTTGCCATAAGACAACTCCGTTTCTTCTTTATATTTGTTTAAAATCTAACATACTTAAAAACAAATATCAATATTTTTTTGTCAAAAATACTATTTTTCGCCTGCCGTCCGGTTGTATCGATAAAACATGATTTTTGCCAAACCGTATGCACGCTCGTCATATTTTTCATAGCAAACCGGCGACGTCAAAAATTCATCCCGGCGCATTTCGACTAAACACAGGGCGCCGTCTTCTAGCCAATTTTTTTTATCAAGATTTTCCAACGCCGGCGCGCTCAGCCCTTTGGCATAAGGCGCATCCAAAAACGCCAAAGTTGCTTTTTTTCTTGCCGGCGGAAGCTGCGTCGCATCGGCGGATATAATCGTTATTTTAGATTTTTCAGCCGGAAACAATGCCGCGTTTTTGTTTAAAAGTCCGGTGTCTTTATCAATAAAAATCACGTTTTCAGCACCACGGGACAACGCTTCAAGCCCAAAGGCCCCGGTACCGGCAAAAACATCCAAAACACGCTCTTCTTGCAGACCGCCTAATTGCGAATATAAAATATTAAACAATGCTTCGCGCGCACGATCCGCCGTCGGACGGATTTCTTTGCCGTTCGGCGTAAACAATTTTTTGCCGCGATATTTGCCCCCGATTATTCTCATAGTTCAAACCTGTTTCCGAGCTGCTCTTTCAAAACTTTTTGCGGCACTTCACGCACCTCGCCCTTTTTGAGGTTTCCCAGCTGAAACGGTCCGTACGAAACGCGAATCAAACGCGCCACCTCCAATCCGACAAACTTCATTAATTTGCGGATTTCGCGGTTTTTTCCTTCGTTTAAAGCAACGCTTAACCAGGTGTTGCTGCCGTTTTGGCCATCAATCGTTACCGTTACTTTGCCATATGCCACACCGTCAACGGTAACACCTTGCTGCAAACTTTCCAATTTTTTGGGTTCGACTCTGCCATGGACACGAACACGATAGCGTCGACTCCATGCGTTTTTAGGCATTTCCAACTCACGGGAGAGCTCGCCGTTATTGGTCAAAAGCAGTAGTCCTTCCGAATTTAAGTCTAATCTGCCGACGCTTATCACCCGGGGTAATCCGGGCGGCAAATTATCAAAAACCGTCGGACGGCCTTCTTTGTCTTTGTGGGTTGTGACCAACCCCGTCGGTTTGTAATAAAGCCAAAGCCGTGTTTTGTCTTTTTGCGGAAGTTTTTCGCCGTCGAACAAAATTTTTTCATCGCCCTGAACATTAAACGCCGGGGTCGAAATAATTTCGCCGTTGACGGTAACCCGCCCCTGACGGATGTATTCTTCGGCATCACGGCGCGAACAAAGCCCCGAACGCGCCATAAACTTTGCCAGCCTTTCTGTCATTTTTATCTTCCTTTTTTTTATTGTTTGCCGTAATATAACGTAAATTTATAAAAAAAACAAAGGATATTTATGACTGACGAAGATTTTATGAATCTGGCTCTTAAAGAAGCACAAAAAGCATTTTCGCAAGACGAAGTTCCCATCGGCGCTGTTTTGGTTGAGCCGGAAAGCGGACAGATTGTCGCCAAAGCGCACAACAAAAGCGAACATGGCAGCGATGCTACCGCACACGCCGAAACGCTCATCATTCGCAAAGCTTGCCAAAAGCTCAAAACAAAACGCCTTTGGGGGCTGGATTTGTATGTAACTTTAGAACCTTGCACGATGTGTGCCGCCGCCATTTCGTTCGCCCGAATCCGACGGCTTGTTTTCGGCGCCGAAGACTTAAAAGGCGGCGCTGTCATAAACGGTGTCAAATTTTATGAACAAAAAACATGCCACCACCGCCCGGAAATTATCACCGGCATTTGCCAAGAAGAATGCGGACAAATCTTAAAAGATTTTTTCAAACAAAAACGCTGATTAAATTTTTCCCGCGTCGGCTTGCTTGTTTTTGATTATCGGGTCCATGACCTGATAACCGCCGACTACCTTGGCTCGTGCGTTTTGTTTTGACATGCTCATACTTTTTGCTTGGTTTTTATTTGCAATACACTGATTAATTAATCAGCAGGGACAATTTTCCTTAAATTACCAAATTCAGGAACTTTATGCGCAATAGTTTTAATGTCCGGATTTTCCCGTTCAATAAAATCTATCATCTTTTGCCGTGCCTCTTCCGTAGGTAAAAAATATAATATACCCTCAATACTCGCTTTATTGCTTGTATAATTTAACAACAAATCATAAAGCTTTTGTCCGTTGAGGGTTTCATTATAATCGCCGGCCATTATTTAATCTCTCCCAAATCATAGATTTCATAATCATTGAACTCATTTATAGTAATATAATATTTTCGGGTGTCAATATTCGGACGGTATATAAAAGAAACAATTTGTTTTGCCCTAAAAGCAAATATCAAATAATCATATCAACATTTAAGGTTTTGGCAATGGCTTTACTTTCGCTAATGTTTCCGTAATTGGCACTAAAAAACAATTCACCGGATTGTTTTTTTTAGCGCCACCCCTTAAACCACTGATAAGCATTGACACAAACCTTAACAAACCACGCCTTGAAAGCCTCAAGCCCGTCTTCTTTCCAGATGTCAACCAGAACCTTCGTGGCATATTTGCGTGAATATTCTGCCTTATGCCGGCACATCCAGTCGTGGAAACAGCTGGCACGAATACCCTGCCGCAAGTCTTTGTTGGAAAAAAGAAGGGTAAACGGCGCCATCACCGTTACCCCGTCAAACTCAAATCCGCTTGGCACTTCAATATCCTTATATTTCAGGCTTTCAAGCGTCACATACTTGCCGTTATATATTCCAAATTGTAATATCATGACGTTTTCCCCGCCACATTCGCTGTAAAACTTGCATCCGTGGCGGCGTCTTCGGCGGCATAGCCGGTAACGGAATCTGAGTTGGTAGACAAATAAGGCACCGCCGCATATTGATTTACGCTCGTTAGATTGTAAATACGAAGACCTATTAGAGAGCCTTTACTAGCCTCTGCATGATAAACCATTCTAGTATTATCATTGCTTATAGAAAAATTCATTACATTATTAATACTTTCGGGGTCAGGTAAATCAGGAATAACCGGAGATATATCAACCCATTGCCCATTAATATACTGATAAGCGATAAGCTTTTTTTCATCCCGCCGAAAAGCGGTAAAAGTATTTGTGTAAGCATTGCAGAAAACCTTACGATTTATCGTATAACAAGATGCCAAACCAGACGGCAGCTCATCCGGGGATATTTCTTCAAGTGTTTCGCCTGTCCACCTATAACACTTTAAGAGACCAGACCCATGGAGATCAGCAGTTGAAGCAAGTATCATATTTGCTTGGGGAAAATATCCGACAATACTTGTTGATTGAAACGGGGTGTTGGTAGCCGTATATGTACTGTCCATATTGTTTAATTTAACAATTTGAAGATATGTACCGGAAGAACTGATAAGGGTCGTCTCATCTATTGCAATTATGGAGTTCTTAGCTACAACAGAGCTGCCAGGAGCCGTAGTATAAGTCATGACAACATTCTGCTCATCATCCAATTTTATTATTTCATAGGCATTACTATGAAGTACAAAATAACGGTTAATGCGATAATAATATGGACCGATGGCCGGGTAGTACATCTTTCCGGTATCATTAGAAAAGTTATAATATGCACCGTAGATATTATCCATGATACCATCATTGTTTTCATCAATTCGCCATATATATGGAGATGAAACATTAAAAATCTTTGTAAAAGATGATAAGGTATTATCTTCATTGATTGTTGCAACGTAAAGACCAGATGATCTAAAACTATAAACTTTATTAGGATTGCCAATCATCTGAAACCCCCGGGTACCATCAGCGGTACTCCAAGTCCCAACATATATTTGTTCTGCAGTTAAAGCATACGGATTAAGCCAAACCTTATCACCCGACGCAATCGCCGCGCCGGTTTTGTTAACAGCTTGAATAGTGGCGCCACCGCCGCCCGAGCCGCCGGAACTTATCGTTGCATTCGTTTTTCCTAACATCTATATTCTCCTTAAAAAATTAAAACCGGTTTTAGTCTACGCTAAAAACCGGCCGTTTGTCTTGTATCGTGATGTATCTTTTTGCCAACCTTTGCCAACTCTTGTCATCTTTTGTATCGTTTTGTAATCCTTTATCAAAAAAGAGGCGGGTCGGAACGCCGACAGCGCTTTTACCCGCCCCTTGTTAATTTATAGAATTTTACGGTTCAATCCCCGTTCATAACATTAAAGCCCCTTTCTAAAGGGGCTTTTCAAATGGTGCTCGGGGACGGGATCG
>CALXTI010000023.1 GCA_944391395.1 uncultured Alphaproteobacteria bacterium | reverse complement strand
TCTTACCATGGTCCACGTGACCAATCGTCCCGATGTTGCAGTGCGGCTTGCTCCGCTCAAATTTCTCTTTCGCCATTGTTGTATCATCCTTGACATAAAAGGTTAAGACAATTTTTTGATGTTTAGGATTAATTTGGAGCGGGTGAGGGGAATCGAACCCCCGTCATAAGCTTGGAAGGCTTCTGCTCTACCATTGAGCTACACCCGCAAACTCTAAACATCAGAAAATAACTGGTGGAGGGGGATGGATTCGAACCATCGTAGACGAAAGTCGACGGATTTACAGTCCGTTGCATTTGACCGCTCTGCCACCCCTCCGTTAAGTAGACGGGAAAAGAACTAATCTTTTTTACCTTCTGCATTGCAACTAACCTTATTTTTGGGCGAATGTCAACCCCTTTTTTCACAATATCTTAATTAATTGCGCATATTTTGTAAATTAAGAGGAGATTAGCCTTATGCAGAATGTGATTTTAACCGAACAAAGCAATCCCGATACGGCGGGAATCGATTTAATGTCTTCTTATCAAATCGCGCAAGCCATCAATCGTGAGGATAAAAAAGTGGCAATGGCGGTGGAAACGCAGCTAAAACCTATCGGCGAGGCAATAGAGGCTATTGCCCAATCGTTTTCAAACGGCGGGAGGTTGGCTTATTTCGGCGCCGGAACAAGCGGAAGACTCGGCGTGTTGGATGCGTCTGAATGTTGGCCGACGTTTGGTGTTGAACACGGCATGGTATGCGGTTTTATTGCCGGCGGAGATAAAGCGTTGCGGTATTCGGTGGAGGCTGCCGAAGACAGTGAAAAAGCAGCTTGGGACGACATTGACGCTTTTAAACCTAATCCGGGCGATGTGATTGTGGCGATTTCTGCCAGCGGAAATCCAAACTATACATTAGCCGCTCTGCAAAAAGCAAAAGAAAATCAATGCGTTGCCATTGCTTTAACATGTAATCCGGAAGCAAAATTCAAGACTTTTGCGGATATATTTATTTGCGTACCGGTCGGCGCGGAAGCATTGACGGGGTCATCCCGCATGAAAGCGGGAACGGCGCAAAAAATGGTTTTGAACATGCTTTCGACCGGCGCAATGATACGAATCGGCAAAACGTATAAAAATTATATGATTGATGTTCGACTTAAAAACGAAAAACTTATCGACCGTGGCAGCCGAATCGTGGCCGAGATTTGTAAAATCAATCCGGAAGAGGCTGCGTGCTATATTAAAAAATCAGGAAAGAGCGTTAAAAAAGCCTGCGTCATGGCAGTCAAAAAATGCAGCCGCAAAAAAGCGGAGGAATTATTGGCAAACGCCGGCGGCATTTTACGAAAGGTAATCGGATGAAAAAGAAATTCGGAAAAGAAAACAGCGGCGCCAAACAGCTGATTTTGTACGGAAGACACGCCGTTATGGCGGCTTTGCAAAATCCGCGCCGGCGAATCATAAAATTAGTCTGCACAGCGGAAAACGCCGCGGAAATCAGCCGGATGTTTCCACACGTATCAATCGAAACGGTCGATAGAAAAAGTATTGATAAATTATTGCCGCCGGACGCCGTGCATCAGGGCTTTGCTCTTTATTGCCAACCATTGGAACCGGTCGGCCTTGAAGACATTTGTCGACAGGCGGAAAAACTCGAACGCTGTTGTGTTTTGATTTTGGACCAGGTAACGGATCCGCAAAACATAGGCGCTATTATTCGTTCGTGCGCGGCATTCGGCGCATTGGCTTTAATCGTGCAAGATAAAAACTCACCGCAAGAAAGCGGTGCAATGGCCAAGGCCGCCGCCGGAACTTTGGAACTGGTGCCGTCGGTGCGGGTAACAAATCTGTCGCGAGCGGCGGAAATTCTTAAAAAACATGGTTTCTGGGTTGTCGGCATGGACGGTTATGCCAACTCAACGATTGATAAAATGGATAAAAACGGAAAATTCGCAATCGTGATGGGAAGCGAGGGTGCCGGCATGCGCAGATTGGTCGAAGAAAACTGCGATTTGACCGTGCGACTGCCCATCTCGGACAAGGTGGAAAGTTTGAATGTTTCCACCGCGGCTGCGATTGTGTTGTACGAATTAAGCAAATCATAAATATATTAAAAAAACAGATATATTAAAAAAACAGAGCGGCTTTCTCAAGCGGCTCTGTTTCGGTTAGTTAGTTTAGTGTTGATACCGCTCCACCGTGGCAACAATGTCGCCGAAGGTTTCCCAGCGGTCTATTTCATTTGACGGAATGATAATCATATATTCCGTCTCAAGTTCTCTTGCGAGCAATTCTTTGCAAAACAGGTCGAACCATATGTCATCAAGCAAAGTGTGCTCATCAATTTCCGGAAGCTCGGGGATTATGGTTTCCATCAGTTCCCGGATGCTTTTTTTTATTTCTTCTATTTCTTTCATATACACAATTTTTAATGTAGTAATTTAATGTTACGGCAATAAAAATATAAGTCAAGTTTTTTTTGACAAAAAAAGTATCCCGAAAACGGGATACTTTTGCTCAGGGCAGTTGTTATTGTGCTTGATGTCTGGCAAGTTCTGCCTCAATGGCGGCCGCTAAATCATCGTTTATCGGCGAATCGTCTTGAGGCGCGTCGATTGTCGTCGTTTCTTCAATGGCCGTTAATTCATCTTGTGAAATTTCAGGCTGCGGATTTTTTTGCGCCAGATTTTCGGCTTCGGCATTAAGCGCCGCCGAAAGTTCATCAGCCGGAATGACGACGCTTTCCTCTTGAGGCGTTTTGTAATTATCCTTGATATTTAGCAGATTCTCCGGCCCCTCACCTTTTTCTTTCTCATCCGGTTGAGGATTTTCCGGATTTTCCACTTTATACATGGCATCCTTAAACTGAATTGTTTCTATGGTTTCCGAATCGTCTTGTTCAAGTTCTTTTTGGCTGGTTTTAATTTCACGCAAAGTCGGCAAAGCGTCGCGAGCGGCAAGTTGTTCTTCACTCAAAAGTTCTTCAGGTTTGGGTTCGCCGTTGAAACATTTTATCAGCCAAACATCATAAATCGGATGCTCCACGGCATTGACCGCCGGCGAAGATGAAAACATCCAGCCCTTAAATATGTTAAATTCTTCTTTGTCAAAGCTTTTATCCGTCACGTCAACAAACGCCGTATTCTCGGGAACTTCTTCCTCCGAGCGCGCTTTACAGGCACGCACCACAACCGAAAACGTGCCGAACTTTACCTCTCCGCCGACCGGAACTTCAATCATGCTGACGCGACCGGTAATCTTATCCATGGCCTGCATTTGCGCCATGTTCATATCTATGTCTTCGGCATGAGCCGGAAAGCCGATTAACAGCGCCCCAAGCCCTAAAATAATGTTAATTTTCGCTACCATCGTCCGTCACCATGAAAATGATTTCACCGACCATTTCTTCCAAAGTTTTGAAATCTTTGGTGTTGGCAAAAGTTTCTCCGTCTTTTAAAAATTCATCGGATCTTCCGGGTTCAATTTTAATAAACTTATCTCCGACCAGACCATCGCCGACAATGGCTACCACGCTGTCTTTGGGAAGTTTGATGTCTGAGGCGATGCTTAAAATGACATCGACCATGTAGTCGTTATTGTCAAGTTTTTGATTGACGACCGTGCCGACTTTGATGCCGTTAATGCGGACATCGGAACCGATATTTAATCCGCCGACTTTCAGAAATTTGGCGTTAAGTTCGTACCCTTTGACAACCTGCAAATCCGAGACCCGGTAGGCAAAAAGCAGAAAAAACACGGCAACGGCCAAAACAACAAAACCCATAATTGTTTCAACTGGTTTTTTATTCATCATATTCTCCTATCATGTCGGCAGAATCATCTGCGCTTGTTTTTTGCAAGACGCGGCGGTTTGCTTTGCCCATAGCGACAATTCGGTCAAGAAGTTCTTCTAAAACCATGGCATCCTGCGTGTAGCTGAACTGACCACCGTCAGCGAGATATTCTTCCGACCCGCCCGGCTCTATTTCAATGTATTTACTACCCATCAAACCGGCGCTGACGATTGAGGCGCTGCTGTCATCAGGAATTTTCAGCCCCGCAATAATTTCCAGATTGAGCGTGGCGCTGAAATCAGGTTCAAGCGTAGCACCGACAACGCGGCCGACGTCAACGCCGGCCATGCGAACTTTATCTCCGACCAGCAGTCCGTCGGTGCGGCCGAAAGTGGCTTTGAGATGATAAAAATGTTCATCAATATGTTTATAGTTATTGCGGGAAAAAGCCATGAAGAAAAACAATGTGCCAAACAAAAGAATGGCCAACATTCCGAAATTAAAAGCTTTACTTTCTTCTTTTGAAAATTTTTCTTGCAAAATTAATCTCCGTTCTCGTGGCTAAAAGGCTTGTGATTAAAACATCATCGTCAATAAAAGACGACTATTCATCGGCATCATCTTCTTCTCCGCCGCTGTTGGCGTTGATAATAACGGTTTTCATCAGTTCGTAATGGTCATTGGTGAAAGATAACAAGCATCTTTCGCGGTCAAAGTTTTCGCCGCCGAAAGTGTTTTGCGAAGCAACGACATAAAGCGAGCAATAACGGTTACGATATGCCAGCCAGCTGTTATACATGTCTTTTAGATTTCCGGACAACAAACCGTTGCCGTTGTTCCATTTTTTGGTCGGTTCTTGTTTGGAGAGATTTAAGTATATTTGTTGAACTTCTTTTAGAAGCCGGGTGTTCTCTGCCTTCATGCACAAAGCGACTTCATTATCATCGCGGGCGTTTTGATAGCAGGCGTCGTATTCCGGCGTGGCATGAGCCGCCGCGGACATCGTCATCACAAACAAAAAGGCGAATATTTTTTTCAACATTTTCTCTCTCCGTTACTAACTAAAAGCATTGTAATATATAAGGTTTAAATGTCAATTACGAAAAAAGATTTTCCATCGCGTAAGATTTTATCGGCGGCAGCCGTGTATTTGCCGTCGGGCTGATATACGTAAAACGGCGGCAAAATGCATGTCGGCGCTCTGGAATCCTTTTGCGCGCAAACCAAAACGCGTTTGGCGTTTTGACCCGGCTTGGAATATAGCGGAAGAATCTTGACGCCTCCCGCCCTTTTACCAAAGGTTGATAAAATTTCGTTTACGGCTTCGGCGCGGTGAATCAGGTATATACGACCGAAAGGCTTGAGCATTTTTAAGCAAAATTTCAACCAGTCGGCAAGGGTAAAATCATTATGATTGTGCGCCGTTGCTTTGCTCAAATTGGGAGAGGGTTGGTCATGTTCGGAATAAGGCGGGTTGGTGATAACGCAATCAAACGAACACGGTTTTAACGGAAGTTTTTTTTGGCGAATGTCGGCTTGATAATAACATAAATTATCAAAACCGTTTTCTGCCGCGCTTTGCGTGGATAACTCCGCCAGTTGCGGCTGGATTTCCAAGCCGGCAATTTGATTCTTGGGATATCGGTAAGCCAGACACAATGAAACCGCGCCGGTGCCGGAACCGACATCCAACACCTTTTCCTGAGGCTTTAGGTTATCTATCAGCGCAGATAGGAAAACGGCATCGGATGAGGCGCGATAGCCGTCAACCGGCTGCAGAATCCTTACTTTTTTGTTCAAAAGATGGTTTTCGGTGTAATCATTCATAAATGCATCCTTTTTTTGGTTTATAGCATAAAAAAGATTAAGGATTGAATAAAAAAAACACCTCTTAAAAAAACAAGAGGCGTTTTTTATCGTACATCTTTGTGACAAATTAGTCGTTAGCGCCCGGACAAACTTTTGCTTGTTCGGCGTTGAATTTTACGAATTTTTCATCAGCATCGGCATCGTTAGAGATGGCTCCTTGCGGGCATTCGGAAATGCAAACGCCGCAATCAATGCAGGTATCGGGGTCAACCACCAGCTGGGTTTCGCATTCATGAAAAGCGTCAACCGGACATACGCTGGCGCAGGCTTTGCATTTGATGCAGCTGTCATTTACTACTGAAGGCATGTTTTATCTCCTTATAATCAAATTGATTTGTAAATTCAGGGCATATGTTTAGCGCATTTGAAAATAAAAGCAAGTAAAATTTTAACAAGCTCTTGCGAAGGCCGTTTTTCGTTCCCATATAAATGGTATGTTTTTTAAGCAAGGAGTTTAAAATGAGCGAAAAAAGAGAATTTCAAACCGAGGTTACCAAACTTTTGGATATTGTGATTAACTCGCTGTATTCGGAAAAATATATTTTTTTACGCGAGTTGATTTCCAATGCCAGTGATGCTTGTGACAAATTAAAATATTGGGCATTAACGAATCCGGACGCCGCAAAAACATCGGGCGAATTTAAAATCAAAATTATTCCGGATGAAAAAGAAAATACGCTGGTTGTTTCCGACAACGGAATCGGTATGAACAAAGACGATTTAATCAATCATATCGGCACAATCGCCAAATCAGGTACGGCCGATTTTGTGCGCAATGCCAAAGACAACGGCTCGATGGTTGATTTAATCGGACAATTCGGCGTCGGTTTTTATTCCGCTTTCATGGTGGCTAAAAAAGTTGAAATCACCACCCGCAAAGCCGGCGAAGAACAAGCTTGGAAATGGGTTTCCGACGGGCTCGGCGGTTATGAAATCTCGGAAGCAAAAAAAGAATCCAACGGCACAGACATCAAATTGTTTTTAAAAGATGATGCCAAAGACTTTACCGATACGATTTATTTGCGCCATGTTATCCGCACCTATTCGGATCATGTGGAATATCCGATTGTGTTGGATTTGGGCAAGGCCGGCGAAGAAACGGTCAATACGGCATCGGCTTTGTGGACGCGCAACAAAGCGGACATCACGCCGGAACAGTATAAAGAATTTTATCGCCATGTTTCCAAAAATTTTGATGACCCGTGGTTGACACTGCATTTTAAGGCTGAAGGCAGCATAGAATACAATGCGCTGTTATACATTCCGTCAACCGCGCCGTATGATTTGTTTCAGCCCGACCGACAACAAAGTTTGAAACTTTATGTCAACAAAGTGTTTATTTCCGATAAGGTTGAAGGGTTGATGCCGGCGTATCTGCGTTTTGTCAAAGGCGTGATAGACAGCTCGGATTTGCCGCTTAACATTTCGCGTGAAATGCTGCAACAAAGCGCTTTGCTTGCCAAAATCCGCCAAGGGACGGTATCCAGAATCTTAAAAGAATTAACCAAACGCATGAAAGATTATGATGATTATTTGAAATTCTGGAACGCTTTCGGCATTGCCTTTAAAGAAGGGATTTACGAAGATTTTTCCAACCGCGATGAGGTGGCGGCGTTGTCATTGTTTGCCTCCACCAATTCGGAAGAAAAGCTCACTTCTTTGGATGAATATATTTCGCGAGCCAAACCGGAGCAAAAAGCCATTTATTACATTACCGGCGACGATGTGCCGACACTGCGCAACAATCCGCAGCTGGAGGCTTTTAAGGAAAAAGGCGTTGAAGTTTTGCTTTTAACCGATCCGATTGACGAGTTCTGGACGCAAACTCTGACAACATATAAGACTTTTGCAATAAAACACATTTCGCAAGCCGATGTTGATTTGAGCATTAAACGCGACAGCAAAAAAGCCGATGAAGGCGACTTGAAAAAACTGACTGATTTGATGGCGGATATGTTTAAAAACGAGGTCGGCAAAGTGATTGTAACCGAAAAGCTGACCAAAAGTCCGGCGGCGCTTAATGTGGAGAACGGGCAGATGAGTATTCATCTGGAGCGCTTGATGCGCAATCATCAACAGCAAACGGCGTTTGCCAGCACCCGGATTTTGGAGATCAATCCGTATCATCCGCTGATTATCAAATTGGCGGAAATGCTTGGTGACGAAAACAAAAAAACGGAAGTTTCAGAAGTTTCGCGTCTGGTGCTGGATCAAGCCAAAATCGCCGAAGGCGAAGCGGTTTCCGACCCCTCGTTTTTTGCCGAAAAAGTTAGCGAATATATCCTGAAGGGGATGTAAAGTTCCCTTTTCTTCCTACTTTAGCACACAAAAATGTCCGGCGAAAAACCCGGGCATTTTTGATATTGTTGAAAAACATGATATTGACAGTAAAATGAGCAATGACAGCAGGGTTATTCAGAAGAAATTTAAGCCGTTACCAATCGCAAAAAACAAATTCGATGCAGTTGCAAGCAAGGTTATTCGGGAGCAAGGGACGACCGTAAAGGAAAACAAAAAAATCAACATCACCACGATCGCAAACAATGGGCGCGGTTAACGCATTTTGTCTTTGCAAACTTTTATATATCCGTTTTGTGCGCTCGGGCGGTTTATTTGCGGCCGCCGAGCTTTTGGATGTATATTTGCATCATGCGGGCGATTTGAATGCGGTTGGACGGTTTTTCAAGCGCCGTCATGATGTCGCGATCCAAAACCGGCAAGGCGTTTTTCTTTTTGACAAAGATTTTAACCAATGCTTTTTTCAACTGAATTGATGTCGCCTGTTTTTGAGTTAAAAACAGTTCCAATCCTTTGGCCACAACCGAACGCGTCAAAGAATTCGGATTGCGGGAACGAAATGTCTCGGCCGTTCCTTTGACGATTTCTTTATCCATTTTGCCGGACAAGATGACTGATTTTACGGCGTTTTCGGTATCCACGCCGTGGTGTTTTTCATCCAAGCCGACGGTGCGGCAAATTTCCACAATGGCCGCAATGCGGGCGGCATATTCGGAATGATAATTGCCGCTTTTATGCAGCATCAGGTATGTGTCGGCCATGTCGACGTTTTTGCCCTGCTGACTTTCGGAAACAATGAAGCTGAAAGTATCGTACAACAAGCGGCCGAACTCTTGCCGGTCCTCGGCAGAAAACATTTCATCATTTTCTTCCAGGCTTACCGTGTATATAACCTCTTTCATAATTCCTTTTAAAATGGAGCTGTCGACGTTTTGACGAACAATCAATTCACCGATGGTCGGCATAAATTCTTTAGGTAAATCCAAACTCAGAGAATCTTTATCTAAGTCTTTAATTTTTTCCGAAATTATTTTTAACAGAGAATCTCCCTTCTCTGCTTTTTGGCGCATTTTGATGATTTCTTTTTTAATAACGTTGCCGGTTTTAATACTGCCGTCGGTTAAAGCCGAAGTATAAACATCAAACAGGAAAGAGCCGAGTTTTTCTTTGTCCAAATCCGACAACAGCGGTTGCTCGGATGCAAAAATACCGATGTTCTTAATGCCTTCGGCAATAAAACCACGCATGATATGTGCGTCAAAAGGCAAATCCGGATTGTTCAGCGCATTGTACAGGCTGTCAATAAAATCCTGCGAACTAAAATCCGTATAGAATTCGGCCAAAGCCAGCAGTCCTCTTTGACATTCCTGCAAATAGCTCGATATTGTTTGTCTTTCGTGGTAGGCTTTGATGATTTCGCTGTTCAAAATAACGCTCATCTTCCGAAAGCCATTAATATCGGCTTTATCATTCATAAATCTTTCCAAAGTGCGATATATCACCGAGCCCAACAACTCTTTATCAGCGGGAACCGGCGGAACAATCGGTGCGGCACCGATGTCAACCAGATTGATGACGTTATTGTCGGTATCAAAGCGCAGCACAAAACCAAAGCGTTCATGATAAAACCGTCCGCCGGATAAAAGATTCATGGCTTCCAGCGAAAAACAGATTTTGGCTGCGGCCTGCCGATAACGCAGGTTTTTGATTTTTTCAAGTTCATAACCCTTGATATAATCCATTTCAGCCCAACTTTTACCGTATTTTATCCAGTCGGCAATATGGATTTTAAAAGTATAATCATTGGCTTTGAATTTTTTATTGTCATATATACGCTGCACGGCTTTGAATTGTTCGTATCCGGTTTGAATATCAATTTCAATGTTAAGCTTTTCTTTGGTGCGGCGAATAAGGGATAAAAACCTGTCTAAATCAACATTAATCAGATTTTTTTCAGCCAGCTGACGGAACGTGTTTTCAAGAATTTTAAATTCCCTGTCGGCGGAAACCTTGGCTCCGGCACGCAACAGTTTTATGATTTTATCGCTTTCAAAGGGCGGCCTTCCGTTTTGGAATTTGCCTTTTTCCAGTGTTACGAAATATAATGACGAGGTAACAAACTTACCAAGCCAAACTTCCGCATCATCTCCGAGAATGGAATTTTTTTCTTCGCTTTGATAAGAATCAATCCATTCAAAAATTTCCCACCGCGGCGGACGAATGACCGGAAGTTTTAACTTTAGAAATTCATCGCGGATATATTTGGGCATATCCGTATAGGCGGCTAAAGTCTGCCCGATTTTGACCATTTCGGGACCGGCTTTTTCCAAAAACAGGCGAAAACCTTTCGCCAAACATTTGTGCGGATCAGTTGTTTCCGAATTTTCGATTGCAGCTTCCATCATTGCCGTCAAGATTTGCGCCTGCTCGGTAATCGGCCGCGGCATCGTATATTGTTTCAGAATATGGCTTGCGGTTTCGAACATCGGAGGCTCAACGTATGCAAACAGACGTTTAACAATTCTGTCAAACGGCCGCTCACATTTACCTTCGGCGGCATAAGGCTGAGCGTCAAGAACAAGCTCATAGAAAAAGACGCTGCGGGCTTCCGTCGGACATGTCCAAAATTCTCGATATAAGACATGCAATGTTTGCGCGGAAACAATCGGTTGGTTTGCATTTCGTAATTGTTGATACAAGTTTTGACAATCGTTGACGGTTCCCTTAGAGGTTAAAAAGTCAATGATTTTGTCGGTTGCTTCCGGATTTTCTTTTATGTAATTTCTGATGAAAGCAAACCCGGCCGTTTGGAAGTTTTGGCCGTCGGCATTCAAACTCATCTCGACATATGTCGCCGGTTGCGGTTTGAGCAAAGCAGATAATTTTTGCTGTGCAACAAACCGTTCCGCCAAAATTTGTGCAATTTCAATCCGGTCAGCCGGATTGACATTATCTTCGCGATAAGCCTTAAACATGTCGCTTGTTATGTAATGCCCGTTCAACTTATCGGTAAAATGACGGATTTTGGTATGAAGTTCTGCCGAATTGTCATCAATTTTCGAGCCACAGGCCGCAAATGCGGATTGCACCCACAGTTGTTGATAACGACGTCTTAAATCCGGGTCGGCTATCCGATGGTGCTTGCTTATGAAAATATCATAATAACTGTTTTTGACATCAGCTTCCTGCACGGCTTCAATTTCGGGAATAAAGCTCTCCAACATACGATTTTGCATCACATAATCATCTGCAAAAGCGCCTGCCGCGGATAATTTTTGATAAGCGGTTATTTTGCCGAACAAACCGGTATCAAAAGCCGGATTGTCCTTCAACAACAGGTCTTTATGCGTGTTGTCGCCGGCGCGGCAAATAATTTCCGACATTTTCAATGTCGCCATTAAAGCCTTTTGCGGATTTGGTTCTCTTTTGATTTGCTGAATAATAAACTCGGCGGTCTCGGAAAAATCGACCAGTTTGCAATCATAAAGTTTTTGATATGTATCTACCATATCAACCGTGTCTTTGGGATAATTTTCCTTAACCTTCAAAAACGGAGTCAATTTTGCCGTTTGCAAATCAGACAAATCATGCAACGGGTGATTGGCCAAAACGGCTAAAGGGAAACGGGGCTTATCGCTTGTGAGTAAATAAAGCAAAATGCTCATTTGCAGGTTTGTGCCGCGGCCATCCGGCAAGTCGAATATATCGGCTTGGGTAAATTGCGCAAAATCTGTGGGAAAATCAAACAGTTTGGCAATTTTGTCGACATAAAGCGGTTGATACGATTTGTAATCAATGTCTTTTAGTGTTTTATCAGGCTGCTTTTCCAGTTGTTCCGCCGCAAAGGCCGCAATATGTTTTAATTCAGGCAGAACAACCCTTTCTCTGATAAGGACGCTGTGTTGCATCAACCCCTCTTTGCCCACATTTTCAATCAGGGTCCGATAGTACTTTACCAGCTGAGGTTCGGTCAGATACTTGGAGTTGTGAGGATTGCTCAAAGCCAATTTATAATCCGGCAACAATCGGTCTTCTTTAAAATCTGCCAAATTATCATTCCAGATGTCTTGATCCGAAAGAAATTCTGCCCTTAATTTTTGCAAATATGCATTAAAAACAGCATCATCATTATGCTCATTGTAAGGCGTTTGAACAAATGCCGTAATTTCGGGCGTTAAAAGCTGCTTGAGTTTGTTTATATCAAAGGCGCCTATGGAAACATCAAAACCGGACTCATATTTTTGCGCTTGAAAATCTCTTTCCAAAAGCGCTTTAATGTCTTGGCGGTTTCTTTTGACGCGCGAACTTTTTTCTTTGTTAATCTCCCGATAATATTCCAACTCGGAAATTTTATACGTACCGCAATCGGCATTACGGGCGGAAACAAATTTTTTGAGTTGCCAGAGATCATCGACGGAATATTTATCCGTTTCGGGATTTTTTAAAATGTCTTGCAGAATTTCATAATATGTTTTTACTTTTGCCGCCAGTTTTTGATAAATGTCATTTTCCGCCGAATCCAGCAAAGCGGAAACTTTCTTATTTTTCTGTTGAGCGGAAAAAGAATCGATGATTTGTCCGTCTTTGTCGGCAATATAAAACCAATCGGCGTTGCTCTCATTGGTATCTCCCAAAGTGTTTTTATAGTTGGAATTATAGCCGACGACATACAAATTTGAGGAAATTTCCTTAACCGTAACACCAAATATGCTTGCCAGTTTCCGTTCCGATAAAATTCTTACCGGTATACTTGAGCCGACGGCATTTGCCGAAGTTTGTAAACTCAGTTCCGGAAAATTTTTCGCATTAAATTTCTTAAAAATACGCGGTTTGTGAATATTGTAAAAACGCATACGTCCCGGCAGCAACGGTGTTGGAATGCCCACAACATCATAACGGTCGCGGATATGTAAAAACGCCGATAACAAATTTTGACCGGTTGCGTCAATCTGGATGTGGCCATCAACAAGTTTTTCCAAAACATTTAAAATAAGTCTGCCGGTTTGGATTTTTGTCAGGTCTATGTCGTTAATACCGCTTAGAACAAAACCGTTGAACTCGGAAAGCTTGGCAATGTTGGGCGTATCGGCAAAAGACGTTTCCAGCTCGACAAGTTTTTCCCAAAACAACACATTGAGATTATCTCCGGATAAAATTTCTTTTTGTTGTTGGGTTTTGCGAAAATTGTTTTTTTCCTTTGCTTCCACAAAGTTTTCATCGGGAATAATTCTGATTGGAAAAGCCTGTAAAAATTTTTTGCGCAGGCTGATGCTTTCGGGCATGTCGTGATGGGTTGCTTCTTTCCAGAGTTGCTTGCGAATATTTTCATCCTGAGGAGAATTTCCCGTCAGAAGATTATAATTGCCGAGAGACAACAAGTGCGCAGGCATTTCATGGCGCAATTCAACAACATAATTGATAATCGCCTCTTGAATTTGCCGATGTTTGTATTCCGAAAATTCGGAAGGACAATCGTTAATGATATAATTTTTAATAACGCGAACCAGAATATCTTGTTTAGCCGCAAGATCGGCACGGTCATATTTTTGTTCCAAAAGCAGTTGTTGAAAAGTCGGTATATGGTGTGCCGAAAAGATGCTCTCTTTTATAGAATCCGGAATTTTACGGACTTCGACCGCGTTTAAATTTTTGTTTTGTTTCAGATAGGAAGTTTCGAGCTGGCCTATTTTGAAATTGATGGTATTGATGCGTTTTTCGTTATCTTGACCCGGCTTAAAAGTTTGCGAAAGTTTGGTCGCCAGAGCGTCGTATTTTTGTCCGTTAATTAAAATGTGCGTAATCAACTTGCCGGCTTCATTGATGTTGTATCCGGCTTTTGCCATTCTTTCAAGACACACAAAATCCAAATCGTTTTGTTCGTATCCGGCAGAAGAAACGGTTTGATTGAAAAACTTTTGCAACAAAATAATTTCACGACCCAGAACAAATGCAAGTTGATCTTCGTTTTGAACAAGCGAAAACAGTTCGTTGGTAAGCATGACGACCGAGACGTTTTTCCATTCGGAAGAATCCGGAGAGATAAACGTTGCATCAGCTTCCCGACTGTCGACTATGCAGAAATAAACCGGATAACGATTAAAATCAAGCTCAGCCGGAAATAGGTTCTCGACGATTTTCAAAAGATAGCCGCTGCGTTTTTTTTCTTCTTCGGCAGAGCCGTACAAAAGATTATACCGATCGTAAAAATCTTTCGGCAGTTTTTCTTTAATTTGCAGAATATCCATATCACATCCCTCGCCTATAATAATTAGGGCCATATTAAACAATCGTACCAAGATTGTTTATTTTTATCAACAATTTTATAGCATGAAGAAGGTTTACAATTTATTACAATATTCAAATTTTTTGCTTGAAGAATCGGAATTAGTGGTATAGATTTTAGCCGAATTGAAAGTTTTTTTTAATTTTGGCCGCATTTTTTGCGATAGTGCGTTGTGCGGCTGTGTGTTAACTGAAAATAGCTGCGAAAGGAGCTTTTATAACCATGAGTAAATGGGTTTATACATTTGGAAACGGCAAAGCCGAAGGCGATGCCTCCATGCGAAATCTCCTCGGCGGTAAAGGCGCTAACCTTGCCGAAATGAACAAGGTCGGCTTGCCCGTTCCTCCGGGGTTTACCGTTACAACCGAAGTTTGTACATATTATTACGCCAACAACAACACTTATCCCGATGATTTGAAAGATCAGGTCAGAGAAGCCGTTGCCGGCGTTGAAAAAGTTATGGGCAAGAAATTTGCCGATGCCGCAAATCCGTTGTTGTTCTCGGTGCGTTCCGGCGCCCGCGTTTCCATGCCGGGCATGATGGACACGGTCTTAAACCTCGGTTTGAACGATGAAACCGTTAAAGCTCTGGCCAAGGCTTCAGGCAGCGAAAGATTTGCTTATGACTCTTATCGTCGTTTTCTGCAGATGTTCTCAGACGTTGTTTTGGGTGCCGATTTGGATTTGTATGAAGAAGCTTTGGAAAATATGAAAAAAGCCAAAGGCTACAAATCGGATACGGATTTAACGGCTGACGATTTGAAAGAGTTGGTTAAAGAATACAAAGAAATCGGTGTTAAATTGGGCAAAGTCGTGCCGCAGGATCCGTGGGATCAGTTGTGGGCAGGTATCGGCGCCGTGTTTGGTTCCTGGATGTCGGCTCGTGCCATCACCTACCGCAAATTGAACAACATTCCGGGCGACTGGGGAACAGCCGTTAACGTGCAGACCATGGTGTTCGGCAACGCCGGCGATGACTGCGCAACCGGTGTTTGTTTCTCGCGCGATCCGGCAACCGGTGAAAACAGATATTACGGTGAATATCTGGTCAACGCTCAAGGTGAAGACGTGGTGGCCGGTATCCGCACCCCGCAACCGATGGGCAGCATCGGCGATGGTACTTCTTTGGAAGAAAAGTGGCCGAATCTGTATAAAGAACTGGTTGATGCCAAAAACAATCTGGAGCATCACTATAAAGATATGCAGGATATGGAATTTACCATTGAACACGGCAAACTCTGGATGTTGCAATGCCGCAACGGCAAGAGAACAGCCACGGCTGCCGTCCGCATGGCGGTTGAAATGGTTGATGAAGGTTTGTTGACGCCTGAAGAAGCAATTATGCGCGTCGGTGCCGATCAATTAGACCAACTCTTGCACCCGATGCTAGATCCGAAAGCCAAGAAAAACGTTATTGCCACCGGTTTGCCGGCATCTCCCGGTGCGGCCGTCGGTCGTGCGGTTTTCAATGCCGAAGATGCTGAAGCCTGGGCGGCAAAAGGTGAAAAAGTTATCCTTATCCGTAATGAAACAAGTCCGGAAGATATCGGCGGTATGCATGCTTCTCAAGGCGTTATTACGGCACGCGGCGGTATGACCTCACACGCAGCCGTTGTTGCCCGCGGTATGGGTACGCCTTGCGTTTCCGGTTCCACCGACATTACGATTGATTATAAATCCAAAACCATGACCACAAAATCCGGTGTCGTGATTAAAGAAGGCGATTGGGTATCTTTGGACGGCGGTAAAGGTCAGATTATTGAAGGCCAGATTCCGACGGTTAAAGCCGATACCAACACCGGCAACTTCGGCCGTTTGATGACCTGGGTTGACCAAATCCGCACGATGAAAGTCCGTGCTAACGCCGAAACACCGAAAGATGCTCAACAGGCTTTGGACTTTGGCGCCGAAGGCATCGGTTTGGCTCGTACCGAACATATGTTCTTTGATGCCGGTCGTATCGCCGACATGCGCGCGATGATTTTGGCCGACAACGAAGCCGGACGCCGTGAGGCTTTGGCTCGTCTGTTGCCGTATCAAAAGCAAGACTTCAAAGATTTGTTCAAAATCATGAACGGTCTGCCGGTTACCATTCGTTTGTTAGACCCGCCGTTGCATGAATTCTTGCCGCATACGGATCCGGAAATGCAGGAACTGGCAAACAAAATCGGTAAAACGTTGGCCGAAGTTAAAGCCCGCGCCAATGCTTTGCACGAACTGAACCCGATGTTGGGTCATCGTGGTTGCCGCCTGCCGATTACTTATCCGGAAATCGGCGAAATGCAAACCCGTGCTATTTTGGAAGCTGCTTTGGAATGTGAAGCCGAAGGAATCAAAGTTATTCCGGAAATCGAAGTTCCGTTGACAGGTTCTAAAAAAGAGCTGGATATCGTGAAAAACATTATTGATACCACGGCAGAAAAAGTCTTTGCCGAAAAAGGCAAGAGAATCCACTATATCGTCGGCACGATGATTGAATTGCCGCGCGCCGCTTTGATGGCGGAAGAAATCGCCAAGTCGGCCGCGTTCTTCGGTTTTGGTACCAACGACCTGACTCAAACCACTTTGGGCATGAGCCGTGATGATACCGGTGCGATTTTGGATGAATATCGCGCTCGTGGTATTTACGTTGCCGATCCGTTTGCCTCAATCGATGTTGAAGGCGTCGGCAAATTGGTTAAACGTGCTTGTGTTGAAGGCCGCAAGGTTAATCCGGAAATCCATTTGGGTGTTTGCGGTGAACACGGTGGCGATCCGAAATCTATCGAATTCTTCCAAGAATGCGGTTTAGATTATGTTTCCTGCTCGCCGTTCCGCGTGCCGGTTGCCCGTTTGGCCGCCGCTCAGGCTGCCGTTAAGGCTAAAGCCAAGAAATAATCTGATTGTTCAGGTTATAAAACCCCGGGATTTTTATCCCGGGGTTTTGCTTTGCTAAAAATCCTATTTGTGTAAAATACATAGGATATGAATTTTGCCGATGTGCTTATTGATAATCATTTATTGCCAAGTTGCGTAGAAGCGGCAGCGTACGGAATCTTCAAGACAGCTGTTGCAAAGCGTGTCAATATCATCCAGCGTCATGTTGGCTATACATTTATCTGATTTTGAGCAATAATCTTTCCCGTAAAAACGATTACTATCACCCCAACCGCTTTCGTCATTATCATCGGTATAAAAACGGTCGGTTGAGATAGAACGCAAAATATCAGCGTTTTGTTTATACACGTTAATCAAATTCTGACAAATTTCCCGACCATCGCGACTAACATTTAATTCGTATCCGATACCGTAATTAGTCGGGTATGCAAAATACCAAATACGGTTGTCAAAAATATCCGATAAATAATCGGTTTCAACCTTGCTTAATTTAATACCGTCCGGCAATAGATTGAGCTTGCTTAAAAGTTCGGAATAGAAAACAAGTCCGGTTTCAGGAGGATTCGGTTGTAACTGTATGGCATTGTTCAAGAGAATGGTCATGGCTTCCGCCTGTTTGTTGAGCTTATACTTAAACATGGCTTTGGCATAACCAGACATCGCCCCGACCGATAAAACGCCGATAATGGCGAGTACTCCCAACATCTCCACCATGGAACGACCTTTTTCTTGCATAAATCCCTCCGAACCCGACAAAAAATCATCAATTTCTACGGAATTATAAACCGTTTTTTTTTTTTGCAATTTTAAAGAGTCTTTTGGGGATAAATCACAACCGAAGCATGATTGCCACAGACATCAACATTTTTTTTACAAGTTGCTTTTTCACCAACCCGTTATTTTCGCCGTTGAGCTTCCGGCAAATAACCTTTAACGATTTAAGCGCTCACCCTTCACCCCGTCAGATATCGGCTATTTTAGTCGGTAAAATTACAAAATTGTAAAACAGCAAGCGCCGATTTTATGTCATCTGACGACGTCTCGCCTTGTGTCAACAACAAAAAAACCTGCTTTTTCAAGCAGGTTTTTTGTTGTTTCATTAAAGGAATTACTTCAACTCAACTTTAGCACCGGCAGCTTCAAGCTTAGCTTTAATTTCTTCAGCTTCAGCTTTGGCAACACCTTCTTTAACGGTTTTCGGCGCACCATCAACCAAATCTTTGGCTTCTTTCAAGCCCAATTGGGTAATGGCTCTGATTTCTTTAATAACATTGATTTTGTTTGCACCGGCTTCTGCCAAGATGACGTCAAATTCATCTTTTTCTTCGGCAGCAGCGGCACCACCGGCAGCGCCACCTGCAGCAACTGCAACCGCAGCAGCAGCGGAAACGCCCCATTTTTCTTCTAACATTTTGGACAAGTCAGCAGCTTCCATAACTGTCAAAGCTGATAATTCATCTACTAATTTGGCTAAATCTGCCATTTTATTTCTCCAACTAAATTAAAATTAAATTTAAACAAATTACAAAAAACTCTATGCAGCTTCTTTTTCGCTGTATGCCTTGGTAACTCTTGCCAATTTGGCAGCAGGAGCCTGCAGCAGACCAATGATTTTGGCACGCAGTTCGTCCATGGACGGAATGGTGGCCAAACGTTTGATTTCATCCAAGCTTAATGCACCGCTTGACAGGGCGCCGCCGACGATAATCAACTTCTCATTGTTTTTTGCGAATTCAACACAAGCTTTGCAGGCCGAAACAGGGTCAGCGGCAAAAGCAATTGCCGTCGGACCGGTGAACAAATCTGTCAAGCCTTCAAACTTGGTATCTTTAAGAGCCAGTTTCGTAATCCGGTTTTTGGTAACTCTAAAACCCGCACCGGCTTTACGGACATTGTCGCGCAATTCCGAAACCTCGGCCACCGTCAGCCCTTTATAATGAGAGATGACGACAACTTCGGCATTGTTGAACAGCTCGTGCAGCTCGTTTAAGAGTTCTTTCTTTTCATCGCGGTTCACTTATTGTCTCCAATCAAAATATCATCATTTCTGACAATATTGTTTTACCACAACCATATACGGGTTTGACGACAAACCTTAATATATGGCACCTAACCTGTCCGGGAGAAAAAGGATTAAAAAAAATCTTGCTTACTCCGTCTGCGTAGGAAATTAAGGTCAAAGCTCTGATGATTTGCTTTTTAGATGACCGCCTACGGTCTTGGACAGTGCTAACAGATGCATAACATCCGTTTAAGCTAGTGTCTTTATAATTATTATGGAAAAAATGTCAAGTAAAAAATTATTTTATGTAAACTTTGTTCAGATACCGACAGCTCTTCAAAAACAAAATCACAAACCCACCCTCAAGCAAAGAAAAGATTGGGCGGAGAATCTTTAAAGTTGCAAAAAAAAAAAACGGTTTAGAATATCGGGAAAATAGGTATTCTTTTGCTTTTTT
>CALXTI010000022.1 GCA_944391395.1 uncultured Alphaproteobacteria bacterium | reverse complement strand
CTGGATAGGAAGTTCAGTTATAATTATCAGGTGATAAAGAGGATATATCCGAAAGCAAGCGAATTGCCGGAAGAAGAAGTCAGAGGAATCATCCGAAAATATTATCAGGCACCCAGAGGGCAGGAAGAGCAAGTGATAAAAGATTACATCAGCCAAAAAGAACCGGAGTGGCAGACGAAGTATTTTGATGAAGAAAAATATTCTCTGCAAATGAATTTAAGCGGATACCGCTGGCCGGACATCTTCAAGAAAAACTATCCGGATTTTGATCAGGATTTTCCGAATGTGATTGAAGGAAAAACGAGCGGCAGTTTGCTGGAGAATGACTGCCTGCCGAGCCGGCGTTATCAAAAATATTTAAGAGATATCAAAAGAAACGAAGGTATTGGCTATATAGATAATCCAAGGCTGATTGACCAGCCGACCATGACCGGTATGTCGCGGGATATGTATGAAAGAATACGCAAAAATAATCCTGACATAGCAGATAAATATCCGGAAAATGTCAAGGATCTGTCAGATGATCAGATTGATAATTTATATTGCCATTTTTATTACAAACCCAACCACGGTGAATTTATTAATTCCGACCGCATCCGCCACATGGTTTTAGACCTGACGACAATGCGAAAATCTGAGAATGCAGTAAGAGCTCTGCAAGAAGTTTTAATAGCGTATGGTTATCCGGTTGAGATAGACGGCATATTAGGCTCAAAAACCATCAAGGCCTTAAACAGCATTGCAGATCCGGATGATTTTGTGGAATTTGCCATACCGCTTTTACAAGCGAACATGCCGAGGAAGCCTCAATTTCAAGACGGTTGGAATGACCGGATTGCCAGATATTAAGAAATATCCCCCGAAAAATTTTAAGTTTTCGGGGGATATTTTAAGATTTTTGCAATGCTAAAATATTTTTGAAATAGTCAAACATTTCAAGATAATAGAGTTCCATTGCTTCATAGGCATCGGAAGGATAATCGTCTATTCCGTTAAAGAATGACCAGGCGGCTTCTTCAGCGGCTTGAACCGTGTCCCGAAACTCCGGCTTATAATTAAAGTACATATCATGATATCCGGTACGGTATTCCTCAAATTCTTCATAATAAGGCGGATAACCCTCGTAAATATTCTTGTCAATAAACTCAGCCAAGAGCTTTTTATAACAATCAACCCGGGCGGAAGCCGGCGCCAGCTTGCAGCATTGCTCCGGAATCTGTTCCGGTTTGACTCGTATGCGCATTGAACGCAAGTACTTATCCATAAGGATTTGTATATTTTCCCGGGACGGCACTTTATAAGCTATTGAAAGCTGGCCGGGAAAACTCATTCCTACTTCAATGTTATAATAGTCGAAATCATTCATCAGATTGCGGTAGGTTTGAATAACCGGAAAATACAGAGCTTGTTTCTCCGGCGTTTTGAGCATTTTAAGAGCCGTATTGTAATAACAGAGAAAAACATCTATATTGTATTGTTGTAAAGCATCCATATATGTGCGATAATCCTTGCTGTCGCATTTAAATTCCTCAAAAACGCAGGGTGGGGGCATGGTGTTGTCGGCAACGGCGTCGTTGTCTTTTTTGCATCCGGTTAAAGTCAAAACAATTAAACAGGCATATATAACTTTGTGAAACATCCAGATATTCTCCGATAAAGATAAAGGATAAAAAAATATAACACATAAAAAATTTTAGAATGGTTAAAATATCAAATCATGTAAAGATGAAGATTGTAATTTGTTAGGGAACAGGAAAGGGTATTTGAAGTTTGAGTGCGGTCCGGTTTATGAGCACCGCGAATCCAAACCGAAAAATTACCGGATGGATTTTGTGGTTTATGAAGTTGTTCCGCCAACTTTGGGGTTGTGTCGCTACGAAATCAGGCGGACGGATATCTGGCGAAATACCGGGAAACCATCTCTTATCAGTTTTTATTGCATCAAATGATGTTTGAATTGTGCAATAAAGGGCGCAACATTTTACTTAAAAAAAGGTATAAAAAAGTATAGTCGGGAGAGGGAAGGTTTTTCTAAGCCGATGTTCCCGACTTTTTTAACAACAAGCAGCCGTCTCTGTTTAAACAGGGGCGTTTTTTTTAATGAAAGGAAAAGAACATGACAGATACAACTTTAATTTATCCGTATGAATTTGAAGGCGGCAAAAAGGCGATTGCCTCTGAGGTAAACGCCAATTTTGAAGCCGTCAAAACGTTTGCCAACGGCATAAACGCTACAATTTCCGGCTTGCAAACGGCGATTGCGGATTTAAAAAACAAACCGACGCGTGAAATGCTGGATATTTTTTACAGCTTTTCTTCGCAAACACCGGCGGGGGCATATCCTTTGTGGACAGGCGAAACCATCACTCATTGCAAAAATCTTTATCCGCAGTTTTGGAACAAGGTTAAAAATCTTGCGGCATTGGGTAATTTGGTGACGGTTACCGCGGAAGAATATGAAGAAAAATTGGAAGAGTACGGTCAATGCGCCGCGTTTTATTTAGATGAGCTGAACGGTCATCTCCGCTTGCCGAAAATTACATGTTTTGTTTCAAGCATTGCGGAATTGACTGAGTTGGCGAAAGTTGAAAACTCGGCCAATAAGGCGCATACGCATCAAGTGAAAGTTTCATCGGACGGGTCAAAAAATGGCTGTGATACGGCAACCGGTTATCTGGCGCGCGGTTATACCAAATATTCCAGCCCGTGGAGTTCCAACAATAATAACGGCGAAAACAAAGTGCTGCTTACTTCCGAAGGAGAAGAAGAAGGGCATCCGAAAAACGTCAAACTTTGCTTATATATCCAGGTGGCCAACAATTTAGGCGAATTGTCCGAGCTTGATACCAACGCCATCGCCGAAGAACTTGAAGCGGCTTTGGCGGCGTTGCAAACGGCTTATCAAACATATAGTGCTGATTTGGAACAAACATATCGTGCGATTAAGGATGATATTATCATCGCTTCGCCGGTGATTAAAGATTATGATATTGAAATTAATCCATCCATGTTTGTTTTGGACACCACTTATGAAGATTATCCGTATAAGGCGGATATTCCGTTTGAAGACGCTCAAGAAGATTTGGTGCCTGAAATAAACTTTTCACTTGAGCAGATTGAAAGCGGCAACTATGCGCCGGTGGCGTTATCCGGCAACGGTTATGTGCGGATTTACGCCAAGGAAGTGCCGGAAACGGAATTGGTGATACCAAGCATTGTTTTGCAGTAGGAGGAAAAACATGGATTGGGGATTAATAACGGGATTGGCGGCTATGTGCGGGGTGATTGTCAACTTTGTGCGTATCGGCCATTGGCAGGGAAATATTGAAAGCCGTGTGGATACGTTGGAAAAAAATTCCGATCATCACAGTATGCGCATGGAAGAGCTGGTGGATTTAATCCACAAACAGAACGACTTATTGACCGAAGTTAAAATAAAACTTGAAATGCTTTTTGATAAGAAAGGGAAATCAAATGCGAAGTATATTTAGTAACAATTATGAAAGTGATAATGATGAAAGACTGGATAGGAAGTTCAGTTATAATTATCAGGTAATAAAGAGAATGTATCCGAAGGCAAGCGAATTGCCGGAAGAAGAAGTCAGAGGAATCATTCAAAAATATTATCAGGCTCCCAAAGGTCAGGAAGAGCAAGCGATAAAAGATTACATCCGGCAAAAAGAACCGGAGTGGCACCAGTTATACGGATTGGATTATGAGGATAAAGAGGAAAATCAAAATCAAGATTCAAATTCCTTTTGGCAACCGATGCAAAACAATGACTTTTGGGGTGGATACGGCAACAAACAAAATACATTGTCTTCAACAACACCACAAAGTTCTAACAATACCAAAACTTTGGGCGATTATTTTACGGATAATATGGCCGACATTGGTTATGGCGCGAAAAAAGCGTTATCGGGTGCAACTTTCGGTGCAAGTGATTGGGCGTTGCGCCGGTTAGGTCTTGACAACGAACAAGAATATTTAGCAAAGAAACAGGATGAAGGCTTGGGTGGATTAACAAAAGGTTTAGGTGTGGCCTCAGAAATCGGCGGCAATATTTTAGGAGCCGGCGGCGCCTTGGTAAAGGGTTTGCAAGATCTTGGCTGGAAAGGTTATGGCTTGGCGGGCGCCGCCGGTGGAATAGAAGGTGCGGCATACGGCTTAACCGGTTCGGACAGATTGGCTGATGTTCCGGAAAACATGGCTTGGGGCGCTGGCTTGGGTGCCGCATTGCCGGTTGCTTTTCATGGAGCTGGTCAGAGTGTTCGTGCGATAGCCAAGCCTTTTAGCAGTCGTTTAATGACGACCGGAATGAAAGGTGGTTTAAACAATGTGGCACCGAATCCGAATGCTGTAAAAATTCTGAAACAAGGTCTTAGAAACAACGACGATATTGCACAGTCTTATCTTGAACATGTCCTTCCGGCGACAAGAGATATCAACCGGGGTACAGCCGAAATGGTTGATAATGCCTTGACCCGTCGGATAAATGTGCCGGAAACGATAGCGGCGGAACGTGCCCGTTACGGCGATTATATGGCCGCTCACGGTGCTGATGAGGTGATGGACTTCACGCCGACTAGAAAACAGTTGATTAATTATCCGGCGGAAAGTTCTTTTAACTTACCCAAAAAGACTTTGACTTCTTCCAAAGCTGAAAATATTTTACGTAACAGAGCACAAAATAGTGGTGTTGATATTGGAGGAAATATTGACCATTATTTAAATAAAAGGGGCAGAGCTCAATACGTAAGGACATTATCAAACACTCTTGAAAATCCTGATATTACCTATTCTTTAGGCAATAAAAATTATTTTGCTAAAAAATATAATGGAGTTCAAGGAAAAGAAGTAAAGCCGTTTAATGACTTCATTGTTAAAAAAGATGGTAAACTATATACTAAGTTTGTTCCTGATGATTTGGATTATGTAAGTAATCAGCTGAGAAAAAATAACCCGCAAGACCTGTCCTTGCGGGGGGTCACCAACAGTACGGAGCCGACAGGTGGTAAAGTTGGGACCGCTTTTTATGACAATAATATACCACTTCGTAATGTTGTTGTCAACCCTGAACTTCCGCATATAACTTCGCTTTATGAGGGTTTAACACCGTTTCAGTTGGGGCAGCTTGATAAAGCCATTAAAACCGGTTTGTCCAAGACAAATCAGAAAGCCGGAAGTCTGGAGAGCTTGAATAAAATCAAACAAGAGATTAACGAGGCGATTGCAAAGGCAAAATCAACAGATAAGCCGAGCGAAGTTTGGCAGTTGCAAGAGCTGAAAAGCAAGTTTGATGATGCCATGCCGCAAGGCTTAAAAGAAGTTGATGCCGGATTTTCGAGGGCTAAGAGCCTTGAAGATGCTTTTAACAAAGGCACACATTATAACCCCGATAATGTGAGCGGTGCGGATATGATAAAAGGTTTATCAGCGGATGAACAAAACGCTTTTGCACAAGGTTTGTTCAAGCGGATAAACAATAATTCATTGAGCGGAAAAGACCTTGCAAAAGATGCTTTAAAATATGAAAATACATTATCTCAGGTTTTACCACAAGACGCATATAATCAACTTATACAAGGTCTGAATCGCCAATCGACAAGGTTCGGGCGGCTTTCGGAACTTGGGCGTATTGCGGAAAACCGTTTGCGGGCACCGGAAGGAACACATTTGTTTGGACGTGAACAGCTTGAAAGTAAAGGTTCGCTTATAGGCAGCGGAATTGACTGGGCAAATAATCTGCTACGTGGCGGGGCAATAAGACGCTCGGCGTTTAATTTGTTAAATCCGTCTTTTAATGGTGTTCCGGCAAGAGAAAGCTTTGTTGTTAGAAATCCGGCTTTGTCGGCAGGTTTAACCCCGACGGCACTTAACAATTTGGGATTTTATCAAAATCAATAACAGCCGCCCAATCGGGCGGTTTTTTTATGGAAGGAAAAAAGAAAAATGATTGATTTGGGAACGGCTATACAAAGGTTATGTATCCACGAGGGCATCAGGCTGGAGCCGTATAAATGTCCGGCGGGATATTGGACTATCGGCATCGGGCGGAATTTGGACACCAACCCGATAACGGAAGAAGAAAAGAAAGTTGTGGGCGACTGGCGGCATGGAATAACCAAAAATGCCGCTTTTTATTTGCTCCATAACGACATTGCCCGTGTTGAGAAAGAATGCAAGAAAAAAATCGGTTTTTGGCGCAATCTGGATGACGAGCGACAATATGCATTGTTAGATATGGCGTTCAACCTTGGTTTGTCCGGTTTGTTGCAGTTCAAGAAAATGTTATCGGAAATGGCCATCGGTAATTACCGCGGTGCGGCGAAAGAGTGTTTAAACTCAAAATATGCCCGTGATGTCGGCAAGAGGGCGGAACGGATTGCCAAGACGATAGAAACAGGGGAGTTTAAGATATGATTAAAAGAAAAGAACACAGCTGCAAATATCAGCTGCGGCGGGAAATTATAAACAAATTAAGCCGGACACAGCTTTTTTGGCTGTGCGTTCTGGCGTTAATCGTTTTGGGGCTTGTCGGCATATTTGCCCCGACGGCTTTGGTGGGGTTGTTATGACCGAGTTAAAAAAATGGGCTTCATGCCTGTTGTTGATAACCGCGTTGTGTTTGGCGTGTTATCACCTTGGCCGTTCTCACGCCGAGGTGAAAATCATTAAAGAACAGGGCAAAGAAATTATCAAAGAAGTTGAGGTGATAAAATATGTGGAAAAAGAAAAGGCAAAAATTTGGTCGGCGCCTGCTGCCGGCCGTGATAATCTGCTTGAGCTCATGCGTGCGGGCAAATTATGATAACTGCCCGACTTATCCGATAGCCGGTCCGTTAACGGCGGCAGAACTGGAAAAAATCCCCTATAACGGTTATGAAAACACCTGGGAATGGTTGGCGCGGATTAACAAATTGCGTCAGGAACTTGAATTATGCCAAAAATAACATTGCAAATTAAAAAAAATGATGATTTAATGACTTTGTCAGTATTTTTAGATTTATTTGAAGGAGGACAAATGAAACCTTTTATTCAGCAATCGCTTTTATTGGGCGGTTTTTACTTTTTTGTTTCTTACATCATCGGTTATTTTGCCGGAGAAAGCGCCAGAATGATAGAGCTGGTTGTAATTACGCTTTTGTTGATTACCGTCATTGTTTTGGCATTTAAAAAATCGTTTTCATCATTGGCGGCATTTTGGAAAAAATTTCCCAAAATTTCAACCTATTTGGCGGCCTTAGGTATCATCAAATATTTTAGTATTATTTTCGGCGGTATCCCGGGAGCGATTGACGGTTTCATTCTGGCATCGGCGCCGGATACGGAATTGTATCAGTCATATTACGAAGCCTATATCCCGACATTTATTTTTGTATATTGGGTGGTATTTTGGTGCTCGTTGTTCGGCGCAACTTATTTTGCCTTTTTCTCAGATATCAAACTGGTGAAAATCGTTGAAGTGCCGGTCGCGGGAAAAGCCAACGTCAAAGAAAAAACGGTAAAAATGGCAGGGAAAAAGCCAAATAAAGCAAAAAAAGCGGCTAAAAAATCCGCGACAAGAAAATAAATATATGTCAAAAATATGAAACTAAAAAAGGATCCGGCTTTATGTCCGAGATCCTTTTGTTGTATCCACTCTGATTTGATTTTTGTGGATACTCTGATATCTTTTCCTCTTAGTGTTCAGGGCGTATAGTACACCACCCAGAATCATCAAGCAGACCACCAGGGCAATGGCGTATATGCACACGGCCTTCCATGATATGAAAGCCATCGGTATCAGAATGATAATTCCGATTATGGTTGCCAGGGTTGTTCCCATGGTCCATGAAAGGAATTTTTTGTTTAAGTGCCACTCGCTGAACAGCGCAGCAAGGGCGCGCTCTGAAACCGCGTAAATGGTGTGCCCGTACCATTCATGCGATGCACCCAGTGTCGGGGTGCTTTCTTGTGCCGGATGTGTTTTTTCCGGCATTTTTTTATTTTTTTTCATAATTTTATAATTTTTACTTTTATAAAGTAAGCATATGAGAAAATGAGGTAAAAGTCAAGGCTGTTTTGACAAAAAACAAATATCTTTTTATGACGCACTGTCCGCAATAACTATTTGAATACTGTAATGATCGCTGTTTTTCTCGACTCTGCATATTTGGTCCAGGTCATCTAATTTCAAGTCTTTTAGACAATTTCTGTTTCCGAAACAAAACTTGTCGCCATAATATGTTGCGGTTTTATCATAATCATCTCCTTGATAAGCCACCGTTGCGACGGAGTTAATGTCTTGCCGCCACTCTTTGGCGATGTTGTATAAATTTTGGCATATTTCGAATCCATATTCTTCGCGCTCCAGTGTGCAGCGATAAGCAATATATTCGTTTTTATTGCCGGCACGATTGTCCGTTCGGTGATACGCGTGGCATTGAGTGTTAAAAACATCGTTTACATAGGTATCATTGTTTGTGATAAACATTTCCGGCGGGATTTCATTGAGCTTTTTGAGGATGGGAATTAATTCTGTTTGCTGTAACGAATCCGCGGTGTGCGGCGATAGCCGAAGTTCGGTTTGATAGCGAAATAAAGCACTTATAATGGTGTTTGTTTGCTCGGTCTGTTTGTTGAGTTTGTATTTAAACATCGCTTTGGAGTAACCCGACATCGCCCCGATGGAAAGCACACCGATAATGGCCAGCACGCCCAGCATCTCCACCATAGACCGACCGCATAACGGCACATCTGCTTGCCTTCTTTTCGCTCGTGTACTATTTTTGTACACGTCGCTCAAACAAGGCTGCTCATCTGCACCATTCTCCGGTCGTTTATCTCTTGTGCATAGAGCCGCATCTGCTTGTAACTTTTCTCCTCGTGTACCTAATGTTGTACACGTCGTCGAAAAATTACGGCGCATCTGCAGCCCTCTGCGCAAGAATGAAAAAATATTTAGCATCATCAAAAGAACTCCCAAAATTGCAAAAAATACCTATTTTCCCGATATTCTAAACCGTTTTTTTTTTTTGCAATTTTAAAGAGTCTTTTGGGGATAAGTCGTTGTCTTTATTTATCTAAGCACAAAAAATCTTATTTTCTTGTAATTTAGAAAAATATTAATATTTTATCATTTAACTTATACACCAAGGATAATATTTCAGCGAGAAAAATATGCACGGGCTGCACCCTTTGATTGTCGATTTGGCCTTAATTACAATTTATGCCGCCATTACGACTTTAGTATTTAAAAAGCTTAAACAGCCGATTGTTTTAGGTTATTTGCTGGCGGGAATTTTTGCCGGACCGTATTTTAATTTTGTTCCCACTGTTACGGATCGGGAAAATTTGACCTTGTGGGCCGATATCGGAGTGATTTTTTTATTATTCAGCTTGGGGCTTGAGTTTAGTTTTAAAAAAATGATTAGTGTCGGCAAGGCGGCAATGATTACGGCAACCCTAAACATTTTCTTGATGCTCTTTGTCGGCTATTATGTCGGTTTGTTTTTGGGGTGGAGCACAATAGACAGTTTCTTTCTCGGTTCTATGATTTCAATGTCTTCCACCACAATCATTATTAAAGCTTTTGATGATTTAAATATCAAAAAACAAAAATTTACGGATTTGGTGTTCGGGGTCTTGATTATTGAGGACATTATGGGCATTTTGCTTTTGGTATTGTTGCCGACCATCGCTTTGGGCAACAATATTGACGGGAACGCTTTGGGTGTGAGTACATTGAAACTTTTGTTGTTTTTGGTGTTGTGCTTTATTATCGGAATTTATATTGTTCCGACAATGCTTAAACGGTTGCAAAATTTTCTCAATGACGAGATGTTGTTGTTAATGACGTTGGCATTGTGTTTATCCATGGTGTGTTTGGCTGTATATTCGGGATTTTCCTCGGCTTTGGGAGCTTTTGTGATGGGTTCTATTCTTTCCGAAACCGGTGTTATTAAACAAATAGAAAATGTCATAAAACCGTTAAAAGATTTTTTAGGCGCCGTATTTTTTGTTACGGTCGGTATGATGGTGGATCCGGTGGTGTTTATTTCGCATGCTTATCCGATATTTATTATTACTTTGGTGGTTTTAATCGGTAAAACGGTGTTTTCCGTTTTTGGTTTCGTGATATCCGGAAGACCTTTGAAAACGGCTATGGCCGGAGGATTTTCATTGGCTCAGGTCGGTGAGTTCGCTTTTATTATTGCCGCGCTCGGTATGAGCTTGGGCGTTTTAGACGCTTTTGTTTATCCGATTATCGTGGCGGTTTCGGTTATTACGACGTTTTTGACTCCGATTATGATAAAATCTTCTAACCGCGCCTGTAAGTTACTTGATAAGTTCATGCCGGAAAAATGGCATGATTATATTGAACAAACTTCCGAAGCGTCGGTTACCGCCGTTACGGAAGAAAAACTTTGGAAAGCGTTGTTTAAAAGTTATTTTACCCGCATTATTGTTTTTTCCATAATTTTGTACGCCATTATCGCTTTTGTAAACCGCGGCTTGCGTCCATATGCGACCGAGTGGCTGCCAAACGTGCCGATGCGTCTCGCGCTTACGACGATCGCGCTTATAATGATGGCTCCTTTTTTGAAAGCCATGATTGGTTGGAATATAATTATTCCTCAATTATGGAATCAGGTGTTGGTGAAATTGCATTTGCGCAAACCGTCGGCGGAATTTTCCCATGAGGATGAATTGGTTGCCAATGCCCGTTGCGCGCCTTCAAGCCAAACCCTGATAAAAGATGTTTTGCAAGAAAATAAAGACAAAGTTCGCACCTTGTTTGTTTCCAATGAGCGAATTGCCAAAATTTATGCCGTTTTGTGGTATGCCAGGCCGGCTAACCGTCTGCCTTTGCTTATACTCACCAGTTTCAGACTTTTGTTGGTGGCTTTTTTTATCGTAACGGCCGTGCATCAATTTTTGACCGAAAATGTTAAAGTGACTTTTGTGTTGTTGGGCGCTTCGGTGTTTTTAATCATGCAATCCAAATGGCTTTTGAATCAGTATTTGAAAATGGAAAGCCAGTTTTTACGTAATTTGCACGGCACACAGCCCGATGAAAATGAAACAAAAGAAAAATAATCTATTGACAAGAATTTCCTCGGCGGTATCTTAATAACAAGCTTAATTAAATATACATTATTATGAAAAATAAAAATAATTTTATTCTAACCGTCGGGACGATATTCCTGACAGTGTTTTTCTTGTGGTTGACGGCATCCGGCTGGCAATTTGCCGTGGCTCTTTTGGCGGCGGCGGAGTTGGTCGCAATGGTGCTGGTCTTGTTCTTCACCCTATTATTCGGTTGGAATTTTTTCATGAAAAACCTGTGCGGTTTTGCCTTGCTTCTGGCATGCGGATACGGGGTCGGCGTTCTTTGTGATATCGGTGCAAAAGTTTTGGCTCCGAGTGAACCGTGGGAGGTCATTATTAACGCTTTTATCGGTTTGTCGTTGATAATTGCCGCAGTGTTGTTGATAGTCTGGCTGTGGTTTTTGATTGCCGATATGAGGTCTTGCGGCGTCAATTCTCGCCTGTTTCGCAATTCTTTAACGTGGGGCGGAAGAATTGTTGCCGGAGTTGTTTTGTTTGCAATTTTGCAACTGATTTTTTGAAAGTCCGAAATTTCGGACTTTTTTCTTTTTGTGTTGAAAAAAAGCAGAACTTTTGTTCTGCTTTTTTCTATGCAAGTTGTTGACACATCAGGCGAATTTTCATCAGGATTTTACCGAGATGATTTTGACCTTCGCCGTTGCAAACGCCCCAAAACGTATCTCCCCAATCGTTGCCTTCTTCCAGTTCGGCATCGCCGGTGTTTAAGAGCATTTGTTTTAAATCCGGATGATTGCAAAACTTTTGTTCTACCAGGCTTTGCATAACGGCAAGCCTTTTTTCCATCCAATCATCGGCCAAATATTTTTGATTTTGCTTGTCTTCCCAAAAAGCTTTGGCCTCGTAAGGCGACATTCGGCTTATTTTGCGGCGAATGTCTTCGTCTTTTGTTTTTGCTGCTTGATAAGCATTTTCCACGCAACCGAATTTTAGACCGCCATAAAAAATCGTAAGCCGGTGCGGATACATACCGCCGTCTTTTTTATAGGGGTAAAAATTTGATAAAAAGCGTGTTTCTTTGGTCGTAAAATTTGTAATTTTTTCCATAATCCAACCATCATAATTTAACAACAAAGCACAAAATAAACGGAAATTTACAAATGTCAAGCCCGGGTTGTCAGATAAAATACCTCAGATATAAGTAAATTGCCGATATTATAACACTGATAAAAGTTACCGGCAGCGCCCAGATTAAAAAGCGCAGAAAACTTATCGGATGCCCTTCGCGTTGGGCAAGACCGGCCACGATGACGTTGGCCGAAGCGCCGATAAGCGTACCGTTGCCGCCAAAACAAGAACCTAAGGATAAAGCCCACCACACCGGCATCATAGTTTCACGCCCGCCCAGGGAAGGCTCCATGGAAGCAAGCATCGGTATCATGGTGGCGACAAACGGAATGTTATCAATCGCGCTTGAGAACAAGGCGGAAATTCCTAAAATTAAAAAAGTGCTGTCTAAAACACGTCCACCGGTCAAACTTATGAACCACTGTCCGAGCAGGTGCAAAATTCCGGTAACTTCCAATCCATGCACAATCATAAACAAACCGCAGAAAAAGAAAATCGTTGTCCAATCCACCATGTTGAAGGCTTCCGCCACTTTTTGGTCACGGGTTTGATGATTGTCGCCGGCTGTGTACAACAACATCAACACCGCGGCGCCGAACAGCGCAATTACGCCGTTGGCGATATGCAGGTGTTCTGCCAAAATAAAGCCGGTAACAACCATGACCAAAACACTGAGAGATTTGAATAAAAGAGCTTTGTCGGTAATGCATTTAAATTCATTCATCTTTAAAACATTCGTACGATTTCGCAGTGACGTTTTTAAGGATTTGCGCCAGATAAGTGCAAAAGCCCAAATTAGCAGTGCCGTGCAAACAACAACCACCGGAGCCAGATTGACCACAAAATCCATGAAAGAAAGGTTTAAGGCCGAACCAATAAGAATGTTCGGAGGGTCGCCGATTAGCGTCGCGGTTCCGCCGATGTTGGCGGCAAAAATTTCCAGGATAAGAAAAGGAAAGGGATTGACTTTGAGCTTTCGGGTAATCTGGAACGTAACCGGCACGATTAATAAAACCGTGGTAACGTTGTCCAAAAAAGCCGAAAAAAACGCGGTAACGGCGGTTAGGACAGCCATGATTCCCCTCGGGTGCGCCCATACTTTTTTGCTTCCCCAAACGGCGACGAATTGGAATAAGCCGGATTTTTCGGTAATGCCGACGATAATCATCATGCCGGCAAGCAACGAAACAGTGTTGAAATCAATGCCCAAAAAGGCTTCGGCTTGAGTCAATACTCCGCAAAATATCATAATTGCCGCGCCTAAAAGCGCCACCACGGCTCGATTGAGCTTCTCGGTAAACAGGATGAAATAGCATATTGCAACAATAAAAACGGCAATCCATCCGGCATTTATGCCTAATATCATATCATTCATAAAATAATTCCTCTATATAAAATGTAAAACATACAAATATCCGCTTGAGATTATAATCGTTAATATCATTATCGGCAGCGCCCATATCAAAAAACGCAAAAAGCTTATCGGATGTCCTTCGCGTTGAGCGAGACCGGCCACGATGACGTTGGCGGAAGCCGCAATCAACGAACCGTTGCCGCCAAAGCATGAACCCAGGGACAAAGCCCACCACACCGGCATCATGGCTTCACGTCCGCCCAAAGCCGGTTCCATGGATTTTAATGTCGGAATCATGGTGGCGACAAACGGAATGTTGTCAATGGCGGTCGAAACAACGGCCGAAACCCATAAAACCCCGAAAGTCGCTTTTTTGATGCTGCCGTCGGTGATGTCGATGAATTTTTGTCCGAGCAGATGTAAAACCCCGGTTTCTTCCAACCCGTAAACAATCGCAAACAAACCGCAGAAAAAGAAAATCGTCGTCCAGTCCACCATGTTGAATGATTCCGCAACTTTTCGGTCACGGGTCTGATGATTGTCGCCGGTCGTGTACAACAACATCAGCACCGCGGCGCCGAACAGCGCGATGGTTCCGTTTTGCAAATGTATATGTTCGGCCAAAACAAATCCGGCGATAACAATGGCAAGCACAATCAGGGATTTAACAAAAAGAGATTTATCGGTGATGCTTTCCGTTTCGTTCAATGACATGATTTTTTTCTTATCGGCGGCGCTTGCCCGCATTTTGCGGCCGAAGAAAAAATCGAAAATCAAAATAAGCAGCAACATATTCATCAGCACCACGGGAGTCAGTTCATAAACAAAATCCATAAACGACAAGTTAAGCGCCGAACCGATGAGGATGTTCGGCGGGTCGCCGATAAGGGTTGCCGTTCCGCCGATGTTGGAGGCAAAAATTTCCAAGATTAAAAAAGGATACGGATTTAACTTCAAACTGTGGGTAATTTGGAATGTAACGGGAACAATGAGTAAAACCGTGGTGACGTTATCCAAAAGTGCCGAAAAAACCGCCGTGATGAGTGCCAGCGCAGCAAGCATTCCCCGCGGCGATGCTTTGACAAGCTTGGCGGCGTATATGGCAGCATATTCAAACATGCCTGATTTTTCGGCGATGCCGACGATTACCATCATGCCGATTAAAAGCGAAATCGTGTTAAAGTCGATGCCGGCAATGGCGGATTCTTGCGACAAAACACCGCAAAAAATCATGGCCGAAGCGCCCAACAAAGCCACTACCGCCCGATTGAGTTTTTCGGTAAATAAAATAATATAACTGACAATCAGTATTCCGGTCGCCAAAAATTGCGGATTTAAAAAACTATCTGACATATGCCGTACACTTTCTTAAATTAATTTCCAACTCTGATACAATATATATAAGGCAGATTAAAAAACAAATAACAAAAAAATATAATAAAATGTATAAAAAGGTTTTTTTTATTGCAAGTTGTGATATGCGGCATAAACTGACAAATCATAAAGACCAAAGGAGGGATAAAATGAAAAAGATTTTAATGTTAGCGGTGTTGTCGGTTATGTTTGCGACTTATGAGGCCAATGCGCTGGATTTGGTCAGTATGGCGCAAAAAGCCCAAGAACAGGCGGATGCGGCAGAAGCAAAGGCGGAAGCCAAAAAAGCCGAAGCGGTAGCCAAGGCGGAAATGAAAAAAGCCGAGGCCGAACAAAAAAAGGCTGAAAAAGAAGCGCAAAAAGCCGCGCGCCGAGCCGCGTTTGAAGAATCAAAAAATGCGGTGAAGGAAGATGTTTCCCAATTAAAAGAAGATTTGGAAAAAATGAAAAACAGCGTTGCAAATTAAGGTTATTAAAATCATGTCATTAAAAAAAGGCTCTGTTTTCAGAGCCTTTTTTAATGCGTTTGACGAAAGAGAAGATTTATTCTTTTATACCAAGCGAAAAAATCTCGAATCCGGCAGCCAAAGCCTTTTCACGATTGATTATGTGGCGTAAATCCACGATTTTCGGCGCGTTGAGCAAAGTTTTGATTCTTGGCAAATCAAGCGCTTTGAAATCCTCCCATTCGGTTAAAACCGCCAATACGTCGGCGCCTTTTGCCACGGTGTACATATCCGGTGCGTAAACAACCGCATCGCCCAGGATTTTTCGGGCGTTATCCATGGCCTGTGGGTCGTATACGCTCACTTTGACGCCTTTATCCAACAAAATTTGGATGATTTGAATGGCCGGAGATTCACGGCAATCGTCGGTGCCGCCCTTAAAAGCTGTGCCCAAGACAGCAACTCTGGGTGCGGAAATATCTTTAACGGCTTGCAAAATACGGTTAGCCATATTGACTTTGCGTTTGTCGTTGCCGCGGATGGTGGCTTCAATCAGTGATAAATCCACGCCGAAAGCACGTCCCATATAAGCCATGGCATTGGTATCTTTGGGAAAACAAAAACCGCCATAGCCGGGTCCGGGATTTAAAAACTTGTTGCCGATGCGGCTGTCAAGCCCCATACCTTTGGCGACCTCGTAAATATCGGCACCGGATTTTTCACAAAAATCAGCCATTTCGTTGATATATTGAATTTTCATCGCCAGAAAAGCGTTGGAGGCATATTTGATGGTTTCCGAAGAGCGGCGGTGAACGTATAAAATTTTGGTCTTGCCGGCAAAAGGCTCATAGAGTTTGGCAATCATTTGCGCGGCACGGGCGCTGTTCGCACCGACGATAATCCGATCTGGATTGAAAAAGTCATGAATGGCAAAGCCTTCACGCAAAAATTCCGGCAGCGAAACAACATCGAATTCTCCTTTAGGATGTTGCTCGGCGATAATTTTTTCCACGCTGTCGCCAGTGTTGACTGGAACGGTCGATTTAATCGCCACAACAGTGTAGCCGCTGATAAATTGCGCCAGTTCCGCGGCGGCGGCATGAATATATTTCATGTCGGCCTCTTTGGTGATGGGATTGGGCGGTGTGCCGACGGCCAAAATCACGATGTCGGCGTGTTCCACGCCTTCTTGCATGGAGGTGGTGAAACGGATGCGGCCGTTTTGCACGTTTTTAACAAACAAATCTTCCAGGCCGTTTTCAAAAATCGTAAGTTTTCCGGCTTTCAGGCTGGAAATTTTGCTCTCATCTTTGTCGATGCAGATAACTTCATTGCCGAGTTCGGCCAATCCGACACCGGTCGGCAAGCCGACATACCCTGTTCCCACAACGCCGATTTTCATTAGTTCTTCTCCGTTTTTTAAGTTATTATATTATGTGAAATAATATACGTTATTGCCAAAAGTGCAAGGATGTATATACAGTTATCTACCTGCTTTTATTTCTTATGCCGGGGACGATAATCATCAACACGCCGATGCAAACAACAAAAAGGCCGAAAATTTTGGCGGCATCCGGCTTGTCGCCTAAAAACAAATATGAGAAGAACATCGTGAAAACCGGCATGGCATAATACAAAGCGCCGGCCGCAACCGCGCCGATTTTTTGCAGCGCTTTATCCCAACATAAATATGCCAGAAAAGAATTAATGATGCCCAACACGGCCAGCACGCACCAGACTTCGGTCGATAATGTATGGATTGTCTTTGATACGGGATAAATTTCCGGCATAAAAATCAGTGTGCTGACAAACGACGCGGCAAAAAGCAGCAACAGCGGAGATATGTTTGGCGGTGTGTTTTTTTGTATAAGCGCATAAACTGCAAACAAAAAGGACGAGCCCAGCATATAAACATCGCCGATAACAAAGCGAAATGTCGAAAGTTCTTTGAAATTGCCGTTTAAGATGATGGTGATTGCGCCGAAAACGGTAATAAAAACACCGGCTTTTTGTTTGAAACCGATTTGTTGGCGTGATAAAACAATCAAGAATATCGGCCCTAAAATGCTTAACAGCGACATGTTGGTCGCCGAAGCCGTACGACCGGCGTAATAAACCAAAAGATTGAGCCCGCCGATGCCGCTTAAGGCCATGGAAACAATCAGTTTCCAGGATTTTAACAACAAATGAAATTTATTAATCAATTCTTTTAAGATGAAAGGCGACATTGCCAAAGCGGCAATGCTCCAACGGAAAAAAGAAATTTCTTCCGGAGTGAGCTTGTCTGCCAGATATTTGGCATAAATCAGGTTCATGCTCCACATCATCACCGTGAACAACGCAAGCGCATACCCCTTTATCAGCGCTGGTTTCATCTTATTCTCCGACAAAGTTTACACTATTTGACAATGTATGTTCAAAAAAAAGCATTTAAACCGTGAACTTTATTTTAAACCTTTACGTTATAGTTTAATGTAAGGAGGGTTTGATGGAAGACATTTCAATCATATTGCGCGAGGCCAGACCTCTGTATTTTGCCCGCAAGCGCCGGCGCCGCGCTTTGTTGTCGGTTGCGGCCGTATTGGTTGCAGGCTTAATGCTTAACGTGTCGTACAAGTTGTTTACGCCCAAACCGATATATGATTTTTGGACGGAAGAAATTTATATGACGCAATACGGCTCCGAAATCGAAAACATGGGACTGCCGGTAGATGAATACGGATTGTTGATGGTTGGCTGATGAAGGAAATTATAAGCGAAAATAAAAAATATGTTCGTGCGGTTATCCGTAAACTGACCGGTGCCGATAACGAGGATATAGAGCAGGAGGTTTATATTAAAACCTGGCAAAATCTGTCCAAATATAAAGAGCAGGGCAAATTCAAACAATGGATTTGCACTTTGACCGCCAACCTCTGCCGTGATTATTTTCGTTCCGGCGGCTATAAAACGTCGCAAAAAGAAGTGGCTGACGAAGATGTGTTGAATGCCGTCGCTTGCGGCGAAACGCCCGAGGAAAAAATTGACGGTAAAAAGCGCCAAAAAATCATCTTAAAGGCCGTGGACAACCTGCCGCGCATATATCGCGATGTGATTGTTTTGTTTGAATTTGAGGAATATTCGCTTGAGGAAATATCCCGCAAATTGAAAATTCCGCAAGGGACGGTTAAATCAAGACTGTCGAACGCCCGTAAAATTTTGAGTGAAAAATTAAATTTTTTAAGAGGAGAAAGCAAATGAACAAAAAATTGTTATCTGTTTTGATGGCAACCACCATCATGTCTGCCGGCGCCGCTGTGGCGCAAGAAACGCCCGCACCGGCACCGGAAGCCGCACCCGCCGCGGTTGAGGTTGAAAAACCGAAATTGCCGCCGCGTTTTGACCGCAAACATCACGAGCAAAGAGCCAAAAAAATGGCGCAAGATTTGAATTTGACCGCCGAACAGCAGGAACAAGCCGATAAAATCCGCCGCGAAGGGCAGGAGAAAATTAAGCCACTGATGGAGGAAATGAAAGATTTACGGGAAAAAATCGATACTGAACGCCGCGCCAATATGGAAGAGTTTGAAAAAATCTTGACGCCGGAGCAAAAACAAAAATTAGACGAGTTGAAACAACGCGGCATGGAAGATTTTAAGCGCCGTATCGGTGAACGCCGCGGTCCGAAAATGCGCGGTCCGCATCACTTTGAAAAATTAAGACCGGCGCCGCACCATCCGGAAGGAGAAATGTTGCCGCCTCCACCTTTGCCGGAAGATGTCGTTGAAGCGACGATGGAAGAAACCGTCGTGGTCGCGGAATAAAGTTCCCCGTTTGCATGGTTTTGTTTATACCGGTCGGAATAAAATCCGGCCGGTTTTCATTGGATTTTTTTAATCATTAAATAAATGATTAAACTACAATAAGATTCGGACTCGCAAAAAGAGCATACTTCATTGATTTTTTCCAAATCGGCATAACGCAGGCAAGGCTTACTGTTGGAACAAGTATTGTCCCCGTATAAAGAACTTGATAAATAGGTGTTGCCATTATTCTGTCCGGCACGTGAGTTGAGTAAGTGAATGTCAGAAGAGTATGCCTGGGCGGTTGTGATAATGTTACGACAGATTTCAATCGAATTGCGGGAAATTTTATTGCCCGAACGAGCAAGAGCTATACTTATAACATAATCAATATTACCATTATTGGCATTATAATAATCTATACTCGTTTCTGTGTCAAAGACATCATAAATGGTTTGGTTTTTGGCGTCATAAGTCATGCCGTCGGGGATGAGATGAAGTTTATTAAAAAAATTAACGCCAAATTTAGAGCCGGTAAAAGCGCGTTCTAATTCCGGCTTGATTTGAATGGCGTTGTTTAACAGCATGCTAAACGCTTCCGCCTGTCGGTTGAGCTTGTATTTGAACATCGCTTTGGAATAGCCCGACATCGCCCCGACGGAAAGCACACCTATTATAGCCAGCACGCCGAGCATCTCCACCATAGACCGACCGCATAACGGCACATCTGCTTGCCTTCTTTTCGCTCGTGTACTGTTTTTGTACACGTCGCTCAAACAAGGCCGCGCATCTGCACCATTCTTCGGTCGTTCACCTCTTCCGTATAGAGCCGCATCTTCTGGTCTTTTTTCGTTGTGTGCTGAAAAGAAAAAATTAAAAAAATCAAACCAATTCATCAAAAAAACTCCTGAAAAATTGCAAAAAGTATCTATTTTCCCGATATTCTAAACCGTTTTTTTTTTTTTTTTTTTTTATTTTTTTTTTTTTGATTATTTTTATTTTTTTTTTTTTTTTTTTTATCTTCTCTTTTTTT
>CALXTI010000021.1 GCA_944391395.1 uncultured Alphaproteobacteria bacterium | reverse complement strand
ATGCGATGAAAAAATGTATAATGAATTAAAAACTGAAATTGAAATGGAAAAAGAAAAACTACAAAAAGATATGGATAGATACCTTGAGATTGATGCTGAAACTGATGAAATACTAGCAAATATCGCAGAAATAGCTGCAAATGTAGGAAAATTCTTAAAAAGTCCGATTATTTCTGAAAAAAGAGACATTTTAAAATTAATATTATCGGACTGCAAAACTGAAGGAAAAAATATAGCGTTTTCAATAGTTAAGCCATTCGATGAACTACTAAAAACGCCTGAAACTGATAAATGGTGCCGCTAGTAAGAATCGGACTTACGACCCCGTCATTACCAATGACGTGCTCTACCACTGAGCTATAGCGGCATAAAGTTGCCTATAACATAATCCTTAATAATGACGGGGTCTACTCCCCCTCCTTGGTGACTCCGGCTCGTCTCGGTCGCTGCCGCTTTCCTTACTTGCCGGTCATCTTCTGACTTTTTTCTTAATTGAACCTAAACATACACAAAGGATTTGTTAAAATCAACAATTTTTTTGTGTTTTTTTAAACTTTTTATGAAACAAAGTAAAAACAAACCTGTGGATTGTCATTTATCTGTTTAAAATAAATCAAAAGTTTTTATAATATCAAAAAGTTGATGAAACAATCAGGATTGATACGATGCAAAATGAGAACAAAAACATTCCGGATTTTTTAAAAAGCGTTTCCCCTCAAGCGGAAAATATACCTGAAGACAAAGAAACCATGGCTTTCCCTTTGAAAAAAAACTATGTGGTGTTTTCCATATTATGGCTCGGCTTGGTCGTGGCTTACGTTCACTTTTGTTTGGGATGGAGCGGCCTGTCTGCTTTGATGCCCGGTGAATTTATTGGTTTCTTATCCGGTGTTGTTCTTGTTTGGGGTGTTTTTTTGCTTATTATGACTTTTGCATACAGACTCGCGCAAAACGTTAAACAGTCGGCATTGGCGGAAAAAGCCCTAAACAAAGTGCTTGGTTCGCAGAATAACAACCTTTTGGCCGGGATGATTTCTCAACCACTGCAAAAACAAATTCAGGAATTAAATGCTGCTGCAATACAAATGGCGCAACAAACCGCTGCATTAAAACAAACGCTGGAAATTAAGGCGGATGATTTTACCAAAATCAGTGAAACCCTGACTTCGTGTTTCTCCGACAATCTGACAAAACTTGATGAAAGTACGGCTCAGTTGGTGGCGCAGTGCCAAGCGGCATCTGAAACGGCGGAAAAGTCCATTTCGCAATTTTCCGCGCAAAGTGAGTTTTTGCGTAACGATGCCAAATTGCTGATAGACGAGCTAAATCCGATTATCAATGAAACTTTGGCAACGGCCGAGCATTTAAAAACCATTGCCCGCGAAAGCCGCCGCGAAATGGAGCAAGTCAACGCGGACACGGCGGATTTTGCGCAAAAACATGAAAAAAGCCTGAATGAAATGTCGGCTCTGCTTAAAGACAACAATTCACATTTGGAAAAGACTTTGTTGCAAACGGCGGATAGTTGCGAAGAAATCTACAAACGCCTGGATGCCGGGATTTCTCACATTGAAAACAGCTTGAAAACCCATAAACAACTGGCCGCCGAACAGTCTGCTCTATTGGATAAAAATTCGGCTTATCTTGACGGCAAGCTTGGCGAATACGGGCGCTTAATCAGTATGGAAGTCGAAGCTATGATTGAGCGGTCGGCCTCTTTGGATACAAATGTCAAGAATCAATTAAACACCCTAAACACCGCTCGTGAAAGCATTGATAAAATCCTAAACGGTGCCAACAATTCTTTGGAGCAAAAATCGGTCCGTGCCATTAAAAACATTGAAAAAATCATTGCCGGATTGGATAGTGAGCTTGCCAAGTTAAATGACTTTATCAAAAAGACCGAAAATAAAAATGACGAAGTCCAAGCCACGGCGGAAAAAATCACCCGTAAAATCGGCGATATCAGCGCTGATTTGGGCAAAAAAGTTGATGATTTGCAAACCCGGGCGGTAGAAGCCATCGACAAATTTAACGAAGTCGGCGGCGTTGTGCAAAAAAACACGACACAACTGACCGAAACTGCCAACGTGATTGTGAATAAAGGCAAAGAAGGTGCGGAAACGCTGGAAAAGCAGAAAGACAATATTTTGCTTGCCGTGGAGGCGTTGGATAATGTAAAAACGCGTGTGGCCGAAATCAATCAAGCGCTGAAAAAGACTTCTGGCGACACGGACGGAATATTCGAAAATTATCGAAAACAAATCAGTGACTTCGGCAGCCTTATTAATCGCCAGGTGGAACTTTTGAATGAAAATCAGGAACAATCCGAACAACGTTTGTCGGTTTTGAAACGCAAATACAAAGAACTAAGCGTCGACAACTTTATTGAAGAGTCAAGCGGACTTATCCAAAGTTTGGAAAACATTTCGGTGGATATTAACCGGCTGTTTAACAAAGATGATGACGATGACTTATGGAAAAAATTTTACGGCGGCGACCATGCTGTTTTTGCCCGGCATGTGGTTAAAAATCTAAACCGCAAGCAAATTGTCAAAATTCGTGAGGAGTATGAGAAAAATGAAAATTTCCGCCAACTGACGGATCGTTATATCCGCGAGTTTGAAGAGTTGCTTGAAGCCGCGCATGGTTGCGACCGGCCGGAAATTCTGCTTTCCGTTTTTTCCAATGCCGATGTCGGTAAAATATACTATGTGTTGGCGCGGGCGCTTGACCGCTTAAATTAAAAAACGGGATGGAATATGGCTCTGTTTGATACATTTCCCGGCAATGTTTTTTTAGCGCCGATGGCCGGCATTACCGACCAGCCGACGCGGCAAATTGTTTATGAGCAAAGCGAAGGCAACGTAACATTGGTGTCGGAAATGGTAGCCATCAACGCCTTATCGCGTAAAAACGCCAAGACATACCGAATTGCGGATGTCAGAAAAGAAAAATATCCGGTCATTGTGCAACTGGTGGGTGCCGATCCGTCTTTGTTTGCCGATGCCGCGCAACTGGCTGCTGAGCTCGGGGCGGCGGGTATAGACATCAACATGGGCTGTCCGGTGCGCAAAATTACGACTTCCGGTGCCGGTTCGGCTCTGATGAAGACGCCGCGGCTGGCAGCGGATATTGTAAAAGCGACTGTTGAGGCCGTAAGACTCAACGTCAGCGTCAAATTTCGCAAAGGTTGGGACAATGAAGACGTCAACGCCGTTGAATTTGCGAAGATGTGCGAAGACAACGGCGCTGCGTTTGTTACGGTTCACGGCCGAACAAGAGCGCAGGGATATTCCGGCACGGCCGATTGGCAGATTATTGCCGATGTGAAAAAAGCAGTCAACATTCCAGTTGTCGGCAACGGCGACATTTCTTCGCCCGAAAAGGCCAAACAAATGATGGAGCAAACCGGCGTTGACGGGGTGATGATTGGGCGCGCGGCGTTGGGTGCGCCATGGTTGCCGGGGCAGGTTGATGCGTTTTTGCATGGCAGGCAGCCTTACGTCCCGACCGTTGCCGAAATCAAACAAACTTTGCTAAAGCATGTTGATTTGCTTAAAAATTATTATGGCGAAAAACTGGCGTTGGCCCTATCTCGAAAATATGTCTGTTGGTATTCCAAAAATTTTTATGATGCCAAACGTTTTCGAGAAGCTTATATGAAAATAACAAATTATCAAACAGCTTTGGAAGAAATTGAAAAATATTTTGACCAAGATGCGGAAAGGACGGAATAAATGAAGATTATTGTCGGCGGCGCCGGAAGCGTCGGAAGAAGTATCATTGGTTATTTGAGCCGCGGAAACAACGATATTGTGGTGGTTGACACCGATGCCGAGCGTTTGAACGAAATTGCCCGTGAATTTGATGTTCAGCCGGTTGCCGGTTCGATTTCGCATCCGGATGTGCAGGAAAAAATCGGCGCTGACAAAGCCGACATTTTGATTGCGGCCACGGACAATGATGAGGTCAATATGGTTGCCTGCGAGGTCGGATATTCTTTGTTTAATATTCCTAAAAGAATAGCCCGCATAGATTCGGAAGATTTTTTAAGCCCGGTTTGGAACACTTTGTACAACGAAAAAAGCCTGCCGATTGATTTGGTTATATCGCCGGATGCGGATATCGCCGAGGCTGTTTTACGGATTGTTGATTTTCCGGGAAGCCAGGAAGTCTTTCCCTTAGCTGATGAAAAGCTCTATCTTATCGGTTTTAAATGTCGGGAAAATTGTCAGTTGTTTAATTTTAGCATTGCCGAAATTTATGATAATTTCAAAGATATCAAATTTTTGATTTTACAAATTTTGCGTGATGGGCAAAACTTTTATCCCAAGCCGGACGAGTCGGTTCGTTGCGGCGATGAGGTTTATCTGTTGGCGGCAAAAAACGATTTGTTTGATTTGTTGCACGCGTTTGGCGTTGACCAAAAAATCAACGAACGCATCGTGATTTTCGGCGGCAACACCATTGCTTATGATGTTGCCAAAACTTTTGAGGAAAATGACAACATATTGAGTTGCAAAATTATCACCAACGATGCGAAAGCGGCGCAAAAATTGGCGGAGAATCTTAGCAAATCCGATGTTATCCAAGGTGAAATGATGAGCGATATCATCTTAAAAGATGCCGGTATTGACACGGCCGATATTACGATTGCCGTCACATCGCAGGACAAAGATAATTTACTGGCATCACTTTTGGCAAAACATAATCAGGTCGGCTCGACGATTTCTCTTGTCAACTCAAGGGCTTATGATAATTTGATTGATAATATAGGCGACAATATTATTGTTGACCGTTCCTCGGTTACCATCTCCAAAATATTGCAGGATATCCGCAAGGCGAATTTGCGTAATGCTTACTCTTTAGGGCGCGGTTTTGGTGAAATTTGGGAGCTTAAAGTCGGAGAAAACACTCCTTTGGTTGGTAAAAAAATATCAGAGCTGGCCTTGCCGGAGCGTTGTCGGATAGCCGCTTTGCTGCGCGAGGGCGAAGTCTTTTTTGCCCCGCAGAATGAAACGATTGCTCAAAATGACGTGTTTATTGTTTTTGTAACGCCCATGGGGATAAAAAAAATGGAGCAAATCTTTAGCTACTAATTCTTGACGTTTAAGAAAAAATCAGATAAAATGATAACATAGAGGTCTTTGTATTGGGAGAATTATCATGAGGAAAATACCCGCTCTTTGCCTTGCTTTAGCCGCTTTTTTTTACGCTTCAGCAGCATACAGCCGTATATGTTTTTTAGGCGATCTTGATTGCCAACTGGGAAGATTTGAAGCGGCGGAAGGTGTCCCTTGTGCGGAACAAGGCGGCGACTGGGTGTACGAATATGACCGGTGCAGTCAGTTGGTATACGGCGCTCCGGTTTGTAACGATTCGACCGGTAACTACTATGCGCCGGGAACTTGTCCGACGGGTTACACGGATATGTACTCTCTCTCAAATCAAGACAAATATATATGTACAAGCTCCACTTTTGGCGAAAGTTGCGGCGTGAAATGCTGTAAAGGCTCCTCGGCCACCGATGAAGAAGGCGATATTATGTGCGAGGCAGATTATGTCGTTTGTTCAAATAACAGCGTCGGCGTGGGTGACAGTTGTACGGACAAAGATGGTACCAAATACAAAGAATGTATATGTGAAAGCACGCAATACCCATACACATGTAGTGAAACCGGCTTGACGGCAAACAACAGCTACGACAGCTGTATGGACAGCAGCGGCAATCTGTATTATGCCCAGTGCCAATGTGCAAGCGGCTATACTTTAACCGATACTGTGACTTGTGAAAATAATTGCGCCTGTGACGGCACAATTATCAAACCGGCGCCGCAGTTGCCCGGTACCAATCAATATTGCTGGCAAGGCTGCCGCTGCAATGATGATTGTGAAGTTAACCAATGCCTGATTGATTTTCAAAGTGATTTTGATACATACTGGGGCGGCTATGACGTTAATACAAAATGTAACAATTTAACGATTGACTGTGCGACGCTGGGTTACAACAGCGGCAGAGCCGGCACAGGCACAACCTGCAAAGACGGCACGGAACCTTACCGTTGTCCGTTTGATCATACGCAGGTTTATTGCGAAAGCGGTTTGGAGAGTTCTTGCGAATTTACCGAAAAGGCGGAATGCGAAACAGCTTATTTCAACTCCGTTTGTTCCATTGACGGCGCCGGTTGTTATAATCCGACGGCATGTCGCACCGGTTATGGCAAAACGGTTGAAGTGTGTTCTGCCGGCGATGCGGGAAATTGGAGTTTGGGTTCAACGGATGAATATGGTTGCGCCCGTTGCCTGTGCGAAACAACCTGTATTGATAAGGTAACACCTCCGGCCAATGCTGAGCCTGTTTATGAGCCGTGTTCGGCTTGCGGTTCCAGCACGCAGATTATTATAGATTTTACCTGCCCGACGGGTTATGTCAAATCTTCTGACGGCACATCCTGCGAGAAAGTCGGTTGCCAGGATGGTTATGGTAAAACTGTTGAAGAATGTGGCAACGCCGGCGGCTGGACGTTAGGAACTCTTGATAGTTCAGGTTGCGGCAAGTGTACACCTAAAACATGTCCTGTTGTTTCCGTCAATGTAGGTACGGGTACAAGCAGCGGCAGCGGTGATATACAAAAAATTCAATCAACAACCGACGCCGATGTCGAGAACTGCGGCACATATGGTTCTCAAGGCTGGACAATCAGCCCGACGTCGAATTACGCCGGAAATGACCGTTGTTATGTGTGCAAACCTAAAACGTGCCCGACCGGATATAAGAAAGGTCTTTCAAGCGTAAATTCTTGCGGCGATACCGGTAGCGAAGGATGGGATTTTGAAGTTGCCGGAACGGCTGCCGGTGAGGATACCTGCGGCAAATGTACCGAAAAACAATGCCAGAGCGGTAAAAGCGAACATACTTACAATATTGACGGCGATACTTATAAATTTTACATAACCTTTACGCCGAACGGTTATTATACCGGTGATGCGCGCTGCGGTACATTCGCACTTAATAAAACCGTGTTCTGTGAAGATTATAAAAATCTCATACAGGGCAGGTGCGATTGGATGTATGAAACAGACGTGGGCAATTTACACACATATTGCATGCGAGAGCCGAATAGTTATTATTGTAAAGAATACAAAGATTGTATTAATGAAATAAAAGTTGACTGGGAAAATTCGAGTTTAACTCAGTTTGAAGGGTATGCCGGTAGTATGTGCTCTACGTGTACGGGCGTGTTCGGCTCCAGCGAAGAAGATGATTATGCGTGCCTGTAATACAAGCGTTTTGATGGGTTCCGTAATCAGGTAAAAAACAGCACCGATGTTGAAATACATTTATTTCAGCATCGGTGCGGTTTTGTGGAAAATTGAGATATACAAAATGATTTTGAATACAAAAAAAATTAAAGAAAAATTTTTATCAATAAAAGAAACGATAATTTATTACAAAAAATTTTTTACAATGTTTTTAAAATTAGCTTTTGCTTTTTTTACAACATTATATTTAGTGCCTTTTTTTGAAGTCTATACAAAACGCTCTTTTGATTCCTTAAACGGTTTATCTCCGGAATATGGAGGAATTGCCTGCGTGCTTTTGACAATATCTGTTTTGATACTGCCTAAAGGCAAGTTGCGGTATTTGTTTTTTGGGGTGTTTTGTCTGATTGTTTCCGTTTGGAATTTTTTGCAAATCGGTCATTTGATTTTATTTGGTGAAAACATCACGTATACCTCTGTTTTGACGATGTTAAATACCGATCCGCGTATAGCGGGCGAATTTGTCGGCTATAGTTTTAACGGCAAGGTTTTAGGCGGTTTGATTTTATCGTTGCTGCCGTTTTTGTGGTTGACAGTGGTTAATCCACCATATCAAATAAAAATCCAACTGGAGCAACAAAAATTATCTTCGTTAAAAACATATATCCTCATACCCTTTTTATTTATCTTAGCCGTATGCGGATTGATTGTTCATTATCAGCCATATCGTTTTCCTTTTTATAATCAATCGGTTGCCGCCGCATACAGAGATGTTAAAGACTTTGCCGAGCGCAGCAAAAGGATGCAGGTTTTTGATTTATCCGAGGTTCAAACAATGCATTCCGATAAAGAACAGTTACATGTTATTGTTATCGGCGAAAGTGCTTATCGGCCGGAGATGTCCTTATATGGTAATCCGATTAAAACAACGCCTTTTGCTGACAGCATTAAAGATAATTTATATATTTTTGATGATGTTACCAGCCCTTCAGCGCAAACCGCGCCGGTTATTTCGCGCATATTGACATTTTCAGAAAGTTATTTTGATCGTTCAAAAATGTGGAGCGAACCCGGGTTGATTGATTTTTACAATGCCGCAGGGTTTGAGACTTATTGGATTTCGGCACATTCCATGTATGGCCTTTTTGATAATTATTCGCATTTGTTACAGCGCGTCAAACATCAGACTTTCATTAATAAATTTCAGCAGTGGAACAGAGGGTTTGATGCATATAAAATTGATGAAAATTTATTGCCTGAACTTGACAGAGCTTTGGCCGACCCTGCTCAAAAGAAAGTTATCTTTATCCATCTAATGGGTTCACACCGGCTTTATGAAGACAGGTATCCCGATAATTATCAAGAAAATAATCCGGAATTTGATTTGGGTGATGATGTTGATGAACGTTATGTCTTTTACATAAAAAGCTTGCATTATACAGACTGGGTATTTTCCGAAATTTTCAAACGTGTGTACGAACACCAAGACGCATCCTCCTTTATTTTGTATTTTTCAGACCATGCCGAAAGTGTTTCCAAAAAAGGAGACGAATATCGCCATGCCGATGCAGTCAAAGACCCACGAAGTCTCGAAATTCCGTTTTTCGTTTGGTTTTCGGATAACTACAAAGAGGAAAACGCCGACTTCATACGGTCTTTTGATGAATATTTGCACAGGCCTTATGAAACAACCTGGCTTTTACATTCTCTTATGGATTTGTCACGCATTTCTCATCCGAAAATACAACCCGAAAAAAGCTTGTTCAGCCCGAATTTTAAGGGTTTTAAACATAGAAAATTTGAAGAATGGAAACAATTATCATCATTTTAATCTTGCCATGATACAAAAAATAGGTGTTGAAAATACGTTAGGATTTTGTTACGTTTAATAAACCGTTTTTTTTGAAATTTAAACAAAGTCAAAATGTTCTGTTTTTCTTATTACGATTCGCCGTTGGGTCGCCTGCTGTTGGCAAGCGATGGCAAAAACCTGACCGGCGTATGGTTTGAAAAGCAAAAATATTATGCCGCCGCTTTGCCGAATAACAGCGTTGAAAACAAGGGCCTCCCGCTTTTCAAACAGACAGCTAAATGGTTGGATGGTTATTTCAAAAAACAAAATCCGCCCTGTGCCGACATCCCTTTAGCTCCTTGCGGCAATGACTTCCGACAATGCGTATGGCGCATTTTGCAAGAGATTCCGTATGGGCAGGTTATGACTTACGGTGCTATTGCCAAAGAAGTTTGCCGCCGCTTAAACAAAACAAGCATGTCGGCGCAGGCTGTCGGCGGTGCGGTCGGGCACAATCCGATTTCCATTATCATTCCCTGCCATCGTGTGGTTGGTGCCAACGGCAGTTTAACCGGTTATGCCGGAGGTTTGGATATAAAAAAACATCTTCTCGCTTTGGAAGGAATTGAGTTGGTTAATGATAATTATGTGGATATAAAAAACATCAAAGGATTTTCTTAAAAAATAATGCGACAAATAAATAGAGTTTTATCATAAAGGAATAATATCATGAAAATCATCTTGACAGCTTTGTTATTTTTACTACCGGTTTTTTCATCAGCGGCAGCCGAGAAGTGTGATTTTATAAAATTTAACAAATGCCTCTCCTGCGACAGCCGGTTTGCCTTTTCGGTCAGTAGTGAGGAAATCTGCACATTTTTTGCCCTAACCGTGAAGTAAATTATAAGGGCAGCGGTTCGGCGGTGATAAATTATAATTGCGTGCTTAAAGAATGTCCGCCGGAGTTTCCTTACCGAACCGATTATGGCAGCTGCTATGAAACAAAACAAGAAGCTGAAAAGAATTTTTATTATGACCATGGAGAGTCGGAAGAAGACAAGTATTTAAAAGGTGAATATTCCATGGCACCTTTAGCCATTGACGGCAAATGCCCGCCGGAACGGCCGTTACTATACTCAAAAAGATGTTTTTCCTGTCAGTCGATTGATGAATTGAGCATTTCGGAAGAAGAATGTCAAAAATGCCCCAACCGTGTTTACCGCGTCTATCCCCGTTGGGGCGTTGCCCACTGTGAAATTCCCTGTCCGCCGGACAAACCGCTTCAAAGATGGGATGGTGCGTGTTTTTCATGTGATGAGCCGGATGTCATCCTTTTAAAGACGCATTGTAATCTGGAAGACGACTGCGAGTTTTGCCCCAACCGCACCATTTTATATGATATCGGCGGCAATGTCCCGAGCGTTCCGAACTGTCCGCCCGACAAGCCGTTAATGGATAACCGGGGCTTTTGTTTCCCCTGCGACACACCGGTGGCGGTCGGCGTAAGATGGAACACGTCTTTGTGCAAACGCTTTTGTCCGAATGAAAGACATTTGTTTTTGGAAGATTGCGTGCTGAATAAATAAACCCCAAGCCCTCTGTACGAGGGCTTTCGAATTAAAAGGAGGGCTAAAATGCATTAAATAAAATTATTCTTTTGATAATTGCTTTTTGACTGCAAGCACGGCAGACAGGTCTTGTTCACGGCTGCTTGTTTTTTCACGCTTTCTGGTAAAAATAACATATGAATACGGCTTTAAGGCATATTCCGCTCCAGGTTCAAATTGCCGTATTTTATTAAAAAATTCCCCTTCGGAAGTATCTAAAATCAAGCGCCATTTGCCACCGCTCGGCGGTGTCGGAAGCTTATAATTGATGGTATGATAGTTGTCGCCGGATACCATAATCAAAAAATCATCATCAGCCGGCCGCTTGTCGGTTGCTGCGCCGTTTAGCATATAAACACCGGTTTTGTGATAGGGCTGGTTCCATTCTGCAGAGGTCATCTCGCTGGCATCCGGACGCAGCCAGGTGATGTCTTTGACGCCGTTTTCAGGGTTTTCTTTGCCGGTAAACAGGCTCAAATCGGTAAAAATCGGATGTTCTCGGCGCAAGGCGTTTAGGCGGCAGATTTGTATAAACAATTTCTTTTCATGTTCGTCCAAACTCTTCCACTGCAGCCATACCGTATGGTCATCAATACAATACGGATTGTTGTTCGGACTGGCATAGCTCAATTCATCTCCGTTGCGCAGCAAAGGTATTCCTTTGCTTAAAATGTTCAACGCAGCGGCTGTGGCAGAACGACGGTAGAGTTCGTCTTTATCATAAGATTTTGCATAGCGGTCGGCGCTGCCGTCACGTCCTTCTTCGCCGTTGTCGCGGGTGTCTTTCGAATATTTAAACGCTCCGACCAAACTAAAACCGTCGTGCGTAAAGGCCGTGCCGACCATGGCTGATTCTTGCTTTTGTTGGTCTGTAATGGCAGAGCCGGAAGTTTGTCGTCCGAATTCGCCGGCCACGTTTTCGCGGGCGCTGAAAAAATCGGCGGTAAAATCGCGCCGGGTATCGCTCCATTCTTTCACGCCCGGCACCAAAGCGGAAAATCGCCCGGTATAATTTCCGCCCATGGCGCTCCATGGTTCGACATACATTTCCATTTTCAAATCATTAACGGCATAACGCAGCTCTTGAATGAAAGCTCCGTGGTCTTGAAAATGTCCATATTGATTCAAAGCGTTGTCGCCGGCCAAATCCCAGCGGATACCGTCAAATCCGAGATGGTGCATATGATTGATAAAATCATGCAAGAGTTTATGTCCAAGTATAGAATCTAAATTAAAATTATTGTAGCAGCCGGTTGTGTTCATATAATCAGCTTTGTTGTTGCCGGCAGGGCGATAATAATTCGGACTGTCGAGCAGTTTAAATGACAAAGCCCGATTCCAATAACCCCGCGCGGCATGTTCGCCGGTATGGTTTAAAACGGCATCTACGGTAACTTTGATGCCGTTTGCATGCAGTTTGTTAATCACCGTAGCCATATCTCGCAGATTTCCATAGCGCGGGTCTACGGCAAAATAACAGTAAGGGTTATATCCCCAGCTGTCGCAACGTCCTTCAACTTCCGGAATTTGTCGTCCGGGACAAGTCGGCGTTATGGGCATTAATTCAATATTGTTCACGCCGAGCTTTTGCAAGTATTCGATTGTCCAATCATCGGCCAAAGCAATCAACCGTCCTCTTTTATGTTCCGGAATGTTCGGATTGAGGTACGAAAAATTTTTAATATGTGTCTCATAAATAATATTGCTGCCGATGCCAAATTTCGGCCGATTATTTAAATACGGGTATTTTTCCGCGTCAAAAACGGCAGAGCGGTCGACCACCATGGCTTTGGGCATAATATGTGCCGTGTCCAGATTGTTTTCGACGCTTAGATCTTCGGCGCGCCATCTGCGAAAAGTGGAAGAAACCTCCAAAGCATAAGGGTCCATGGCAAGCTTGTGCGGATTAAAAAATAAACCGGCATCGGGGTTATATTCGCCGTATGCTCGGTATCCGTATTTTTGTCCGGGACGTATGCCCCGAAGAGTCGCCTGCCAGACATTTCCTTCCCGCTCCAAGGGGATTCGTTTTTCGCTTTTTTCGTCAGGAGAAAACAAACATAATTCAATTTGTTGCGCATGTTCGGAAGCAACGGTGAAAGTTGTTTCGTTTGGCAAATAATTTGCACCGAATTGTTTGATGTTTTCCATGATGTCCTCTCTTGTTTATTATTATAAGCGGTTCGGTCTTGCTGTCAAGAAAATCCGCCGCCAAAGCTATCTTTTCAAAGCATAACCGCCGTCTTCGGTAACAATCAGCTGCGCCTTGGGGTCGTCTTTTTCCACTTTTTGCCGCAAGCGGTAAATATGGGTTTCAATTGTGTGAGTCGTTACGTCCGGACGATATCCCCACACCTCTTGCAGCAGTTCGATTTTAGACACGATTCGCCCTTTGATTTTGTAAAGATATTGAATAATCGCCACTTCTTTTTCCGTCAGCTTGACAATTTCATTATTACGTAAATTCAAAATTTCTTTGCTTGCCGGACGTAATTCATAATCATTAAAGTTCAAATGTCCGGCTTCGGAATTCGCCGCCAAATTGACTGCTGCCTGTAATTTATTGATAAAAGAAGTCAAAATGAGAGGCTTGATTTCGTGCTTGATTAAAGCTGTGTCAGGCTTTTTTTCGCTTTCTTTGGGACATAAGATAAAAATCGGGGTATGCGGATAGGTGTTTTTCAAAACATTGACGTCATCTGCTTTTTCATCAAGCACAATAACATCGGGAACGGCGTCGGCGTTGTTGATACTTCCGGAATATTCCGGCGCGTAAAGTGAAATTTGTTCCGACAAGTCTTCTAAAAATTTTGCATTGTCTGATAAAATAGTGATGTTAGACATGTATCTCTCCTAAAAACTTATTTCCGCGCCGACATAGCCAAATCCGCCGCGGTTGCCGCTTTCGTTTTGATTGTTCCCGGCTTTGAAATCGGCATACCCCATTCCGAAATAAAACCCGAGATGTTTGTAGGGTTTGATGCTTGTGTGCCAGTTAACAAGCCGATTCGCAGCTTGTGTATCGTCGGCTTTCGATTCAAAGTAAGAAATGGTGGATGTGATAAGCGCCCATTCATAAGTCAGGCCGACATTCCAAGCGTAACCATTGCGGAAACCGTCAAAATAAGCCGGCATATTGGCAGAAATATTTTGTGCGGCAATCGGAAAATCATGGCCGGTTGTTTCGGTTTGCCGGTAAGAGGCAAAAGCCGTCCAGCCCTTGCGGTAAAAAGAAAATCCGCCGGCATATTCCTGATGGCTTTTTTCAAAATCGGCAAAGCTTATATAAATCTCTGTATCGGCAAACGCAAAAGAATGTTGATTATAAAGCATAACACTGTACGCGCTTTCTTTATAATACGGCGAAAATTTGCTGGTCAATCCATCGTTGGCGTTGTTTTCCGGCGTGTAGGTAACCGCCAGTGTCGTGCCGAAAAATTCCGGCGTCATGTAAATAAATTTAAGCGAACTGCCGTCCGTGTCAACAGCCGTTGAGGTTAATGTGTTGTAGTATTTGCGCCGATTGTGCTGCTGCCAGTTCGGGTTGCCGATAAAATCAACCAATTCCGTAGGCGCCGGCTGCCAGACAGGCAGATTCGGCCGCGTAACACCGAGCATGACGGCGGCGTTTGGCATTTGCCCGAAATAAAAATCACCGTAAACGGAAGAAAAACGACCGTAAATTTCTTCACCCCAACGACCTTGATTATAGTTATCCAGATTGCTGCCGGTTTTGGCTTTAAGTCCGGCGGATAGTTCAAAGGATGTATCTTCGTCAAAATGATAGGTCAGAGCATTTTTTAAATTACCATACACCGGTGCGTGAAAACGATTTTGCCCGCTGCGATATTTTTCGGCCGGATAAGCATAACCGGCAAGCCCGCGCAATGCTCCCTCAGATTCATATTCAAATTTTTGCGCGGCGGCATCAAACGAAAACAGCAGAACAAAAGCCAAAACGCAGCCTTTTCTTTTCATGGCAATACCTTTGAAAAACATCAAACTGCCAAGAGTTTAAAATCTTGCGTGGATTCTGTCAACGCAAAACTTTCCACATAAAAATTTTTCATAAAAAATAGTACTTTTCTGTTAAGTTTTATTATATATAATAAAGGAAGTTTAAAAATAAGATATAAAACAAAGGAAAAAAGAATGCAAAAACCTGTTATGCTTTTAATTCTTGATGGCTGGGGCTATCGGGAAAAAATCACCAAAGACAACGCCATTGAAGAAGGCAACACGCCCAACTGGCATGAGTTGTTAAAAACGTGTCCGCACGCTTTTGTGGAAACTTCCGGCTTGAATGTCGGCCTGCCGGACGGACAAATGGGAAATTCCGAGGTCGGTCATATGAATTTGGGTGCCGGTCGCGTCGTCATGCAGGATTTGCCCAAGATTGACCAGGCAATAGCCAACCACACGCTGGATTCCAATCCGGTTTTACTTGAGCTGGTCGATACATTAAAAAAGACCGGTGGCACCTGTCATTTGATGGGTTTGATGTCTCCGGGCGGTGTTCATTCGCATCAAAATCACATTGTGGCGTTGGCAAAAATTTTAAACGACCACAATATCCCGGTTGCCGTCCATGCCTTTTTGGACGGCCGTGATACACCGCCTTCGTCAGCAGAGGGATTCTTAAAAGAATTTGCAGAAGCAACATCTGATTTAAAAAATGTAAAAATCACCACGTTGTCCGGCCGTTTTTATGCCATGGATCGTGACAAACGTTGGGACAGAGTTGAAGCTGCTTATAACAATATTGTTTCGGCCTCCGGCAAACGCTATGCTACGGCAGATGAGGCTATCAGGGCATCATACGCGGCAGGCGTTACCGATGAGTTTGTTGTGCCGTGCGTTGTCGGCGATTATCAAGGCGCCGCGGACGGCGACGCTGTTTTGATGGCAAATTTCCGTGCCGACCGCGCCCGTGAAATCTTGTATGCCTTGTCGGATAAAGAGTTTAGTGGTTTCGTCCGGCAGAAAACGGTTGATTTTGCCATTTCCGTCGGTATGGCAGAATACTCGGTTGACCATAATCGCTTCATGAAAACATTGTTTGCCCCTGAGGCGCTGACCAACATCTTCGGCGAAGTAGTTTCCGAGCATGGCCTAACCCAGCTGCGTATAGCCGAAACCGAAAAATACGCTCATGTTACTTTCTTCTTTAACGGCGGCGAAGAGCGTGAATTTAAAGGTGAAAGCCGGATTCTTATTCCGAGTCCGAAGGTCGCGACTTATGATTTAAAGCCGGAAATGAGCGTTTATGAAGTAACCGACAAACTGGTTGATGCTATTGAAAACAAACGCTTTGATGTGATTATCTGCAACTTTGCCAATGGCGACATGGTTGGCCACACCGGTGTTATGTCGGCTGCTTTAAAAGCGGTGGCGGCGGTTGATGAAAATCTCGGCCGGGTGATGAAAGCTATCAAAGATGTCGGCGGTGTTTTGTTGGTAACGGCCGACCACGGCAATGTTGAGAAAATGATTGATGAAAAGACCGGTGAACCTTACACCGCACATACGGTCGGCAAAGTTCAGGCGGTATTGTATAACGCGCCGGCGGAAATCAAAGGTTTGAAGGATGGCCGTTTGGCAGATGTCTCTCCGACTTTGCTGGATTTGCTCAACATCAAACAACCGGCGGAGATGACCGGACAATCATTATTGGAGAAATAATGTTTAAAACGGCGGCATATATCGGATTGGCTTTGTTGCTGCTAAATGCGACAAACGGTTTCGTGTATGCCGCCGAAATTTCCGCCCGACAAGTTGAAGATGCTGAACAAAAGGCCCGGGCGCGGCAAATGGCGCATAAAAAACTTCAGGCGCAGGCTGTGCAATTAAGCCTGGAAATGGCAAAAATGAATAAAAAGATGATAGCTGCCGCCCGCCAGTTGCAAGACGACGAAGAAAAAACCACCCGCATGGAAGAAGAATTGCAGCTTTTGGAAAACAAGTTAAAAGTGACGCAAGCCGAATTTGCTCGTGAGTATGCAAATTTGGCGGAAATTTTAGCCTCGTTGGAAAATATGGCGCTGCACCCGACGGAAACTCTGTTGGTTCAACCCCTGTCGCCGGTTGAGATTATCCGCAGCGCGATTTTGTTGCGGGAGAGTGTGCCGTATTTAAATGACAAGGCCGCAAAAATCAAACAAGATTTGGAAGATATTGCGGCGCAAAAAAAAGAGGTGGAAAAGAAATTAAAAGAATTAACCGCGCAAAAAGCATCTCTTATAAAACAGCAAAAAAATATCAAAAAAATGTCCGCGGAAAAAGCGGCCGTGCGCAAGAAAATCGAAGGCGAAAGCGCCAAAGTGCGGCAAGAGGCGCAAAAGCTGGCGGCCGAGGCTTCAGATTTGCGGGATTTGATGGAAAAACTGGAGCGCGACAAAGAAATTCAGCGGCGCCGTCAGGAAGAAATTCGCCGTGCCGCGCGCGAGCGTGCGCTTGAAGAGCAACGCCGCTTGGAAGAAGAACAACAACGTCGAATTGCCGCTGCCCGGGAAGGCAAGGGACTTGCCGCCGGAGAAGAGTTCGCGCTTGAAGATGAAGAAATGAAAAATGTGGACTTGATAAATATAAATCCGCAGAGTATAAAAGAAAATAGCTTGAATTTTGCCAAAGCTAAAGGCAAATTGACACGACCGGCGCGCGGAATGATAGTAACTTCCTACGGACAAGAACTTTCCAAAGGGGTTACGGCCAAAGGCATTGTGTTTAAGACCAGAGCCTCGGCGCAGATTATATCGCCGTACGATGGTTCGGTTATTTTTTCCGGTCCGTTTAAGGGATACGGCAATTTAATTATTATAGACCATGGTCAGGGCTATGTCTCGTTGTTAGCGGGCATGAGCTCGGTGGATGCCGAAATCGGACAAATGGTGTTGGCCGGCGAGCCCGTCGGCATAATGCCGGATGTTGATTCGCCGAAACTTTATATGGAAATCCGTAAAAATCAGCGGCCGATTAATCCGGCACCGTGGTTGGGCGGATAAAATAAAAAAACTTTTTTAAATGGAAAACAAAGATGTTGAAGAAAACGATTTTAACTTTATGGGTTTTATGTTTTGCCGCCGGCGCAGCGTTTGCCGCAAATAAAAAAGCCAAAGAGCCGGACACCTACGAAATGCTCAATTTGTTTGGCGAGGTTATGGAGCGCGCCAAAGCGTCTTATGTGGAAGAAGTTAGCGATACAAAGCTGATAGAATCTGCCATCAACGGTATGTTGACATCTTTAGACCCGCACAGCAGCTATCTGGACACGGATGATTTTTCTTATATGAGCGAACAGACCAAAGGCAAGTTCGGCGGACTTGGCATCGAAGTAACAATGGATAACGGTTTGGTGTTGGTTGTTTCCCCGATTGACGACACGCCGGCTTATAAAGCGGGCATTAAAGCCGGGGATTATATCACTCATATTGACGGCGAAACGGTTATCGGCATGAATTTAAATGATGCGGTCAGTAAAATGCGCGGTAAGATAGGCACCAAAGTAAAGTTGTCAATCCGTCGTGCCAATGCAAAACCGTTCGATGTAACCTTAAAACGTGAAGAAATCAAAATCCAGTCGGTCAAAACCGAAATCAAAAATGATGACATCCTTTATATCCGCATATCTTCTTTTGCCGAAGAAAATGATAAAGAAATTGCCAAAGCGGTCAGTGATGCCAAAAAGAAGTTAAAAGACAAACTTGCCGGTATAGTTATTGATGTTCGCAACAATCCTGGCGGATTGTTGGATCAGGCGGTTGCGGTTTCCGATTTGTTTTTGGATAAAGGGGAAATAGTTTCAACGCGTTCCCGCAATGAGGAAGATACGGTAAAATACACGGCTGAACCGGGAGATATTGCCAAAGATTTGCCGATTGTGGTTATTATTAACGAAGGTTCGGCGTCGGCCTCGGAAATTTTGTCCGGTGCTTTGCAGGACCATCGTCGTGCGGTAGTCATCGGTGAAAAATCTTTTGGCAAAGGTTCGGTACAAACGGTCATCCCGTTGGGCGAATATGGCGCCATGCGCATCACGACGGCGCGCTACTATACACCGTCCGGCCGCTCTATTCAGGCCAAGGGCATTGAACCGGATATTGTCGTCAAGCCGGCAAAAGTTGAGCTTTTGGAATCATACGGATTGAATATTACGGAAGCCGATTTGCAAGGCGCGTTGAAAAATGAAGATGATGAAAGCAAGAAAAACAATAAAGAAAACAAAGACGATAGTGCCGAAAAAATCAGCGATTATCAACTGATTCGGGCGTTGGATTTGGTAAAAGCTTTAAGCTTGTATAACGGTCATACATCTTTGACGGACGAAAAAACCGCTCAAGCCGAAGAGGATAAATAATGCCGTATTATCGAAATTGTGCCGGTGTTATTGTTTTCAACCGCGACAAAAAGGTTTTGGTGTGCGCCCGCGTCGGCAAACGTGATAATCAATGGCAGTTTCCGCAAGGCGGCATCATGAAAAAAGAGCAGGCTGCGGCGGCTGCGGTGCGCGAATTATACGAAGAAACTTCAATCAAGTCAGTTAAAGTGGTCAAAACTTTAAACGAGCCTTTACGTTATGATTTTCCGGGCTCGGTAAGGCGGAAAATGCTGCGCCGCGGCATAGACAGCCTTGGTCAGGATATGTTTTGGAGCCTTTTATATTTCTACGGAGACGATTCGGAAATCAATGTAAAGACCAAACAGCCGGAGTTTAAAGCGTGGAAATGGACAGATATAGACGAGGCTCCCGAACTCATCGTGTATTTCAAAAAAGAAGTCTATCAAAAGGCGGTATCGGCGTTAAAACCGGTAATGGAAAATTTTGTAGACTAAATTGTTTTGTTCTCTGCTGTTGACGTAACAACGGTAATATCTCTTTTAATCAAAGTGTGGTACATGTTTTTACAAATGCTGCGCCTGTCATGAAAGCAGTCCTTTCAGCAAAGTAATTATTGACAAATATGGAAGAATATTTAAGATGGCCTCAAACCAAATTTTTAATTTAATTCGTTATGGAGAAATTTTTAAATTATCTGAACCAAATGCCGTCTGATTTGCGGCATGAAACTTTGATGCGCACGGTTTGTGTTGCCAATCGTTATCTGATAACCAGTTTTTCAATGGTCGATTTTAATGTTTATGACCTGAAAAGAAATTGTTTGCTTTGTTCACATGCGGAAAACATTGATGTCGCGGAAGATTTAAGCCTGCGCATAGAAATCAACAACAAGACAAAGTTTTTTGTAGGTGAACAGCAAGAACGTCCGTTGGCGGCGGGGCAGACAATTTATGTGTATGGAACGGTTTATAGTATTTGCGAGCAAGACGAGTCGCCTTATGATGTTTGCGCGCAAGGTGAATTGACAGATGGTGTTTGCAAGCAAGACATTATCCGCAATTTGTACGGCTTTCCTGGTCGGCTGATAGACAAAAAAGTGGATTATGTTAAACGGCTTTCGGAAGATTATTACGCACATTGTTCACAAGGACGAGCGTACTTTCGCAATAATAATCATGAAGTTTTGGTAACGTCGGTATGGGATCCGAAGTTTCCTGCATTTCCCGCTTATTTTCCTTACGGATTTATTGCTGATAACAGAATCTTTCAAGATGAGAGCGGTTGCCCGATTGTCTGCGGAAAAATTTATGATCTGAACGGAAATTTGATAGATTCCAATCTATCAAAGATTGTTTATGCCGGAGATTATTATTTTTACCAAAAAGGGATTTTTATGATAGCCCGCAATGCCAAGCATGAAATCGTAAAAAAAGAAGCCGGAAGATGGCAGGTTTATCCCAATGGCACAGTTTGCGTTGAGCAGCTACACGATAGGTGCCGGTGTTTCTATGATAAAAATCTTAAATTGCTTGCAAAAATAACCGATTCGCAGGATATTCATTTTTATCCGGACGGCTCGTTTAAAATCAAATCCGACGGGAAGGTAACGATGTATACCGCCGACGGAATGCCGTCTGTAAAAAATGCTGACGAAATCTTTAAGCTCCAAAGTTACGCTTATGTCGTACAAAAGGGTAAAACCATCAGCTATTATGACCCTTCGGGAAACCTTTGTTTTTCTTTTAAGGAAGGAGACAAATACCGTGTGTATAATTCGCCCAATGCAAATTGTTTTATCGCCTATCATGACAAAAAGTATACCTTGTATACGAATGATAAAAAATTGATAGATGATAATATAAGGATTTGTGAAAACAATGAACCGGAAAAGGGGTGGTATATTTACGAAACCAATGGCAAAAAAAATCTTTTGTCGCCGCTTGGCAAAAAGGTAATATGCGGTTACGATGAAATCGTAAAACTCCCCGGGAGAGTGTTTCTCGGCATCAATCGCCGGCCGCAATATACGGAAGACTTGTATTCGGAAGACGGCCGTTTGCTGATACGGGATTTTCACGGCATTGATTACGGCGGTACCGGTAAATATATTTTACCGAAAGGCGATTCTTTTGAGGTTCGCGATTTTAATTAAAAACAAATCAAAAAAGCCCTGAAACAAAAGTTTCAGGGTGTTTTTTTGATTGTCATCTATAATCAAGCCGGAGCTATCATCATGGTCATTTGCCGGCCTTCAAGCTTAGGCTCGGCATCGACCTTGCCGACCAACTCCAAGTCATCAATAATTTTATTTAAAACTTCTTTACCCAAATCGTTGGCACTCATTTCGCGCCCCTTGAACCGCATGGTGAATTTGACTTTATCACCCTGGCTTAAAAATTTTTTGGCTTGTTTGATTTTGACTTCATAATCATGCACATCAATCGCCGGTCTGATTTTTAATTCTTTAATATTAACGACCTTTTGATTCTTTTTTGCTTCATTTTTGCGTTTCTGAACTTCGTATTTGTATTTGCCGTAATCCAAAACTTTGCAAACCGGCGGATTAGCCTGCGGTGAAATTTCAATCAAATCCAATCCGGCTTCGTCAGCGATATGTAAAGCTTCGGCAATCGTAACGATACCTCTGTTTTCTCCCGATTCGTCAATCAAACGAACTTGTTTTGCCTTAATGGCGCCGTTAATGCGCGGTCCGTCATCTTCCCGTACTGGCGCATTGCGTGTTTCAATAGCTATTGTACCCTCCATAAAAAATTAAAATCAACTCTATATATAATAGATTACAAATAAAGATTATCAAGCAAAATTAATAATAAATTATAAATAAAATTATTTTGATGAAAATAAAAAGAGATTCGTCGGAAGTTCGTAGCCATAATTCCATATTGACGGATGTTGTTTGTTTGTGGTATAAGATTAATATTACCCTTAAGGCGTACCAAAAAAACATTTTTTATGACGCAAATTTAACAGGTTGTCAGAATTTCGCATTTTTTTTAAAAAAAATGTTTTTTCTTGTTGACAATTAACCAAACCTGCATTATACACGTCTTCACCGGCAGCGAGCTGGTAGTTATAAAAAAGTGTAGATAAGAAATAAGAGGATATACAGGCGGCGCATATTGCTAGAGAAGAGAAGTCTGTATATCGAAAGACGGAACCTGTGAAGAAAGAA
>CALXTI010000020.1 GCA_944391395.1 uncultured Alphaproteobacteria bacterium | reverse complement strand
TTTTTTGTTGGTCATGAGTACGAGAGGGATTTGAACCCATGAACATGGGTTCGACTACCAGCGAAAGGCGGACTTGGAGGACGCCGGTCGGCCTTTAAGGCCGATGAGCGCCAGTGAACGGAGCGAAAGCGAAGTAATCCCGTCGGGCTCACCAATAAAAAACCTCTCCCTTGCAGAGGGGTTTTTTATAGTGGGGGGAACGCACCTATCGGACAGACCGGACACTGCAGGATGCAACAAGCCATTACTTGTCAATCTGGCTCTCGGTGAACGGATCGGCGCGATGTCCGACAAGATGAATTTGAGTGTAGTCTTTTTCAAACTCATTCAGTTCATCGACAGATAAGCGCACATTTGCCGCCTCGAGAAAGTCCGTTAAATGTGCAGGATTTGTTGTTCCCGGAATAGGTACAATCCAAGATTTTTGCGACAATAGCCAGACAAGTGCAAACTGCGCCGACGTGATGTTTTTACGTTTTGCCCATTTCTCAACCAGACGGACGATTTGCATGTTATTTGGCAGTGCTTCAGGCGTAAACATCGGCAGCGTGGCACGTCGGTCTCCCTTTGCAAAACGGCTGTTTTCGTTAATAACGCCGGTCAAAAGCGCCCGTCCGAGCGGACAATACGGAACCAGCCCGATGCCGAGTTCTTCAAGCGTTGCGAATATTTTTGTTTCCGGCTCCCGCCAGATAAGTGAATATTCGCTCTGTACGGCTGCAAGCGGACAAACGGCATGCGCCCGACGCACCGTGTTTGCGTTTGCTTCCGAGATGCCCCAGTTTAAAATTTTGCCTTTTTTGATCAAATCTGCCATCGCAGCGGCTGTTTCTTCTATCGGCGTATTCGGATCAACTCTGTGCAAATAATAAAGGTCAATATAATCGGTTTGTAAACGTTGCAGCGATTTTTCGACCGCCGTTTTAACGTAATCAGCCCGGCCGCATATGCTTATCGGACGTCCGAGTTCGTCTTTAACATCATCATAAAGATTAAAACCGCATTTGGTGGCAATAACCACTCTTTGTCGTATTGGTTTCAAGGCCTCACCCAACAGTTTTTCATTTTCGCCGCATCCGTATACATCTGCCGTGTCAAAAAAGGTAACGCCGAGATCGTATGCGCCGCGGATAACATTGACGGCATCCCCAAAAGGAATATACGGCGGATAACTTTGTGAAAAGCCCATACACCCCAAGCCTATAGCCGAAACTTCCAATTTGCTTTTGCCTAAAAATCTCTTTTTCATAACAAATTCTCCATATTTATGCCAATTTCAGTGATTTTCCCAATTCATAAGCTTTTCGCGGATAATCTGTATGATTAACGGCACCGGCCGGCCATACGCTGGGAGCAATAACCCGACCGACATTTTCCCAACCGAGATATTTGACAAGAAAATTATAATGGTTAACAAGGATAGATTCCTTTTCTGCGGAATTATCTGCATAGGTCATCAGCAGAGCAGATTTCTTCGGACGATGAATCTGACCGTTGACGGAATAAAAGCGGTCAATAACGGCTTTTAACTGTGCAGAGAAACCGAAATAATACATCGGTGTGGCAAACACGATCATATCTGCATCAACAATATGCTGCCGGACAAATTCAAAATCATCTTTAAAAACACACGGACCGTTCATACCGCAAGAGTTGCAGCCGATACAGGGATGAACTTCTTTAAAAGCAGAATCAAAGCGCACAACTTCATGTCCGGCTTCTTGAGCGCCTTTGATAAAATTGTCTGCCAATGTGTTGGAGTTGCCGTTTTTACGCGGACTTCCGGTTAAAACCAATATTTTCATTTTACCTCCGTTTGCGGCTGTTGAAACCTGCGGCAAAACTGATAAAGCGGCTGCCGCCAGTGTTGTTTTTATAAAATCTCTTCTTTTCATAATAATCATTCCTCTTGTAAAATCTCTATCCGGGCGGAAAAGCCGCCTTTTGTTTCCGCCAGATTCTCAAGCCCGCTTTCTACCTCGCCGAGTTCAATCAGGTTGTTGTCCATTGTTTTCCCGTGGTCTTTATAGAAAAATCCGAAATTCCCCCATGGCGCGTATATAAACATCTTGCCTTTGGTCGCAATCATGCCGCGTGGCACGCCGGCAAGCAAAACGGGACGGGAAAATTCGCTGATTTTTTCTTCGCCGGCAAAGTCAATGAATTCAAATTCCGCCGGCAGCATTGGTAAAAACTGTTCAACCGCGGCATTCTCCGCCATCCGGACGATGACTTCCTTTTGTTCAAAACTTAATTTAATTTTCATCGGTTTATTCTCCGTTATATCTCCGCCAAATGCCGCATTGTCCCACAGCGAAACGGCGGCAATCAGTCCGGCAAAAATTTTTCTCATCGTTTTTATTCCTCATAAATCGGCTGATAATTATCAACATCAGCCTCTTTAATCAGGTTGATGGCAGTCATCGCGTTCGGCAGTCCGATATAGGGAATGGCCTGCACCATTGCCGCCAACAGTGTTTCTTTGTCGTTGCCGGCTTTAAACGCGCCGATAACATGGGCAGACAACTGTTTTTCTGCGCCAAGGGCGGTTAAAATAACGAGCGACAACAATTCGCGTTGTTGGATTGTCAAACCGCTGCGGGTGTAAAAATCACCGAAACAAAAATCAGTTAAAGTATCCGGCACGATATCTTTATATTCCGCGGGCAGTGAGCTCATTGCTTTTTTCACTTCGTCACCATAGAGTTCTGTTTGTATAGCCAGGCCTTTTTCGTGTCGGTCGGCATCGGTTGTGGTTCCGGCGTTCTCCAGCGGCAGCGTGATGTTTCTTTCTTGAACGACTTCATTAAAAACACCGATGGCGTTTAATGTTCGCGGAAAACCGATAAACGGCGCGCATTGATAGATAGCCTCGCGGATTGTCAAAGGTGAATTGCCGACATTAAGCGCCGCACCGATATGCGCTTTCAACTGCGGCAGTGTTTGCATGGTCGCCAAAGAAACCACGGTTATCAATTCACGTTCTTGGTCGTTTAAGTTTCCGGTATAAAAAACTTCGCCGAAGATATTACGTTGTAAAATTTCCATAAATTCAGGGTCGGTCGGACTGGCTGTCCGCTTGTTTAAAAATAATTGCTCATAAGTTTTATCGGCGCGTTCGCTTCTGGTCATGGCTTTATTCTCCTCGGCATTAACAAAATTAGTGTGAAAAATCAGGGCAGCAAAAAAAATATATTGAAAAAACTTCATACATACCTCCGAAATATTGATTGGAACTGTTTATATTATGCTTGACGTTTGGCAAAAAGTCTAATACCGTTTATTTATAGTACTATAACTTAAACTTATAGTGAGGGCGTTATGGAGCTGACACAATTACGTTATTTTAAAATAGCCGCAGAATGTAATAATTTAACAACAGCGGCGGAAATACTACACATTTCCCAGCCAGCTCTTAGCCTTGCTATCAGAAAGTTGGAAGAAGAACTCGGTGTACCGCTGTTTGAACGTTCAAAGAATAAATTATGCTTAAACAATGCTGGTCGTCTGGCTTTGACATATGCCGAAGCGGTTTTAATCAAAGCCGATGAAATGAAGAGCACGTTTTATCAGTTTATCCGCAAAGATAATGTGTTGTCGCTTGGTTTTTGTGATCCGGGGCCGATGCGTTTTTCCGTTCCTTTGCTGCAAAAAGCAAATCCTGATATCAACATAACTTCCGCCTTGTTGCCGGATGAAAATAATTTGGAAGCGCTGTTGCTGACGCATAAATACGATGCGATTATATCTATCAGAAAACCCAAAAACGAAGATATTATCACCGTGCCGTTTGCCGATGAGGAATTAATGTTATCGGTTCCTGTCGGCCATCCGCTGGCAAAAAGAAAAAGCGTTTGTCTGCATGATGAAGAAAATTTGCAGCTAATAAATTATTCCGGCGACGGGGCGTATGTCCGCCAGATACAACCTTTTGTTGATTGGCTAACCGACAAATTCGGCATGAAAACCTATAATGACTACTTTGTATTCCGCCAACTGCTGGAAAACGATAATTTATTGTGCTTTACAACCAAACTTGTTCGCAATTACCGCAATGACGGCGCTAAACGTGTTATCATTCCATTGGAAGATGAGAATTTAAAAACAACTTATTTCCTTTCTTATCTGAAAAGCAATCAAAAATATCTTTCGCCGTTTTTAACCTGGGTGGAAAAACGAGTTTCATGTAAAACATCTTTGAGGGGACAGAAAGGTGCTCTGAGGGGCAAATCTTTGCAGGAAACCTGTCCGACACATCATACAAAATATAAATAGGAGAAAAAAATGAAAAAAAGCGCATTTTATATTGTCGGTATAACCATTAAAGTGGCAATTTATCTTGCGCTTTTTTCTCTTTTAACCGTCAATAATGCCATTGTTTGGGGGGTTGAACCTTTAATACAATATCTTTATGCTATCGTTTCGGTAGTTTGTTTTGTGGCGTTTGGATTAACTTTTCGGGCCAGATGGCAGAAACCTGCCTACATAGTTTTCGGCGTATTTTTTGTCTGTTTTATACTAATGGGAAAATATGTATCTCAAATCAAAGAACAACTAGATATGGATGTCTGTTTGGACGGCGGCATGGTTTATGACCCCGTTCAAAAAATCTGCCGCAATGATTGCTGGAAATGGGACGATAAGCTCGGTTGCTTAAAAGAGTAAGTGGTAAAAGGAAAATGCAAACCGGCGATACCCGCGTCTTTCCTAGCCCTGGTAGTCGAACCAACGTGTCGTTGGTTCGAGCGGTTTATAAACTTACCATAAAAAAAATCTCCACAAGGGAGATTTTTTTATGGTGGGCGCTGATGGACTACTCTGCGCCTTTTATAAAAGGCTTGAGTTGCACAGGCGGGCTTTTGCCCTTGCGGGCAAACCGGCGATACCCGCGTCTCGCCTAGCCCTGGTAGTCAAACCAACGTGTCGTTGGTTCGAGCGGTTTATAAACTTACCATAAAAAAAATCTCCACAAGGGAGATTTTTTTATGGTGGGCGCTGATGGACTCGAACCAACGACCAGACCGTTATGAGCGGCCGGCTCTAACCAACTGAGCTAAGCGCCCTTAATAATATACATTCAGAGCAGGTACTTGCCTCATCTCTGCTCACAATACATAAATGAAACTATTTTGATAGTCAAGATATAATTTTGCTCTTTCCAACAAAAAGGGCGCCTCTGAAAAAAGCGCCCCTTTCATCTATGTCTGCATCATTCCTGCGGGAAATTGTCCGGATTGATAAAGCATATACCCGGCAACCCCAGCATGGGAGAAATTTCTGCGATGATATCCACCACATCCATTGTTTTCCGGTCACGCATGTAGCTGTCCAGAAACTCCGCATCAACGTCTTCCAACGCCGTCTCATACTTTTCAACCAACGTTTGCAGACTGTTAATGCATCTTTTTCCCATCTTAATCTGCCATTTTCTTAAAATATAGTATATTTCAAGCCAATCAACCAAATCGACTTCAATATACCCGAAAATGATAGATTCGCCCAACAATAAAGCCGCATGCAAATCATCTTCGGCTCTATCAAACTGATCTAATATCGCTTCATCCATATCTATATCAGAATTATCATTTTATGATTTTAAGATACGTACGAAACAATAAAAAATCAACCCAAAATAAAAAACCGTCACAGGAGTATTTCATTTTCCAGCTCTTTGGAATATATTGCCGAATAGTACACATCGGAAATATATGTTTTGGAGCGGGTAATCGAAAGCTTACGGTTTTCTTTTGCCGTGTAGCGGTATGATAGTTTTTCCGCTGTACGGAAGGCCGGATAAACACGTCGGGAAATAATCCGGTTGGATATTATTGAAAAAAAGCGGCGTTTGGCAATATCCAGATAAACATGGGAATTTTCAATGTAAATTCCGGGTTTGTATTCCGTCGCGCCGTTTTCCGATATTTCTTCAATAATGGCCCAGCCGATTTTTTTGCTTGCGGGAATCCTAAAATATTCCCTTAAAAACTTTAATGTTTCTGTCTTCATATCTTTTTAAATTTAATTTCTTAATAACTTTTGACAAAAATAAATATGCTATATTAAAATTAAAAAGTCAATATTTTTGTACAAAAAAGTTGACAAAGCTCCGCACTCGGCATATCCTAAAAGAAAACGGAGGAAATAATGGCCAAAACAGTTAAGGATGTATCCAAAAGACTCCTGATAGAATCAGCATTGATGGATTATTCGCAATTCATTCACGTCACGGATGCGGATATTGACGAACTTTACCGTAAAATCGAAAAACTTAACGAAGAATGTTTTAACGATGAAAAAAGTTTTGAAATCGTTGATAAATATAACTTAGATACCATTACTTCCCGTGAAGATTTGAAAAAACGCATAGAAATCATGCGCGGACAGTTGGCAGAAAAAATTTTTGATTACTACACAACCGGTGAAACAACCGACATCCGTCGTTTCAGTGATGACATCGCCTTTGTTCTGAAAGATATCGGCATTAAGGAAAACGTGGCTAAAAAACTGGCGCAAAGCGTTTGCGACCGAAGATTAGAAGATAATTTATTGCCTGAAGAACTGGATAATTTTAACAAACATGCCGGTAAAAATTCCAAACGAAAGAAAGGAACAGATAAAGAAGAAAAAATCCGCTGGGCAGATTTACTGGCGCAAAGCATCAACGATAAACAAAAAATCCTGAAAGAAAAAATTTACCATGATTTGCAGACCTACCAAGAAGCGGAATTTAAAAATCCGGTTATTGAAGAAATGCTGCCTGACATAAAGGCGCATATCAACGGTGTTAAAATAACCTTAAATTATGAGACGCCTAAGAAAACAAAGCCGTTTCGAGAAAAATTGCGTAATGATTTCAAAAAAAACGGCGGTTCTAAAGAAACAACTTTAATCTTAAACGGACTGTTGGCCGAAAACGGCAAAAACCTTATTAAATACGGTTCTGCCGTTTCCAATTATGATGATTTTGAGAATCTGATTAAAAAATATTACGCCGGGGAAGACTATCAACAGATTATTGATGTGGCTCTTAATATTCAGCGCGACGGAAAAGATGAAAATACGCTGCGGCAAGAACGCCGGCAGGCTTATGATGAAAAAAGCCGGATATTGTATTGTCAACTGATGGCGTCGCTTTTATCTGAAAAACGGCTGTATGATATTGAAAACGGCAACTCGGGGATTGATTACGGCTTATATGTCCAAACACTTGAAAATAAATATATCCGTTCTCTTTGCGGCGGGCAGAACAATGTCAGCGCTTTGGGCATGACCGATGCCGGACATACGGCTGCGGCTGCAAATGCAGGTGAAGAGTGGAAAATTCGCAAACAAATCATGGATGATACGGCCGAGAATCAAATTGTTTCGGTTCACCATCATCTGCCTTTAGGAGCGGCCGATGATGTTGTAACACGCTTTTTTGGACAGTTAAATGATGAAGAAAAATTTGCGAAGGCATGCGAATTGGTCAATCAGCTCGGCAATAATTGTGTGGTTGTCGGAAAATCCAAACATCAAAGTATGGAAGCCAACGGTGCTTATGAAGTTAAAAACATTTCCGAAGGGACGATTTTTGCCGGTCGGATTGACTGGAAAGTTTTAAACGGTATTAAATCCCAATTGCCACCGTATTTATGGAAAGCGTTTGAACAATATTTAAAACCCAACGGCAAAATACAAGATGTCGCATTGGTCATGCGTTTTCCGGAATCAAAATATATGGCTGACAAGCGAAAAACCCTGTGTTCCGAAAACAATTCTTCTCTAAGCAAAATAATTGAACGCACTTTGGAATAAAAATCAGGCAAAACGGATTTTTTTGTTTTCTTTTGCCTTAAAAAGTATATAGTGCTTTTTAAGGTGAAAAATTCATGATTGAAAAAGAATTTAAAATTGAAAGCCCGTTTGAGCCATCAGGTGACCAACCGCAAGCGATTAAAGAATTATGCGATGGTTTGATGCGCGGCGAACGCAGTCAGGTGCTTTTGGGCGTAACCGGTTCGGGCAAAACTTTTACCATGGCCAAAATTATTGAACAAGCCAAACGGCCGGCGCTGATTATGGCACCGAACAAAATTTTGGCAGCACAGCTTTATGCGGAAATGAAAGAGTTTTTTCCGCACAACCGGGTGGAATATTTTGTTTCGTACTATGATTATTATCAGCCGGAAGCCTATATTCCCAAAACCGATACTTATATTGAAAAAGATTCGGCCATCAACGAACAAATTGACCGGATGCGCCACGGCGCCACCCGCAATGTTTTGGAAGAAAACGACGTTATTATCGTCGCCTCGGTTTCTTGCATTTACGGCTTGGGCAGTATGGAATCGTATTCTTCCATGGCGTTTGGGCTTAAAGTCGGCGATGTGATAGACCCCGCCGACATTTATCGCAATTTGGCCGAGTTGCAATATGAGCGCAACCAAATAAATTTTGTGCGCAGTACCTTCCGCGTCAACGGCGACACGTTGGATATTTTTCCGGCGCACTATGAAGACCGTGCTTGGCGGATTTCTTTTTTCGGTGATGAAATTGAAAGTATTGCCGAAATCGATTCCTTAACCGGCAAAAAAACCGCCGATTTAAACGAAATCACGGTTTATCCGGCCAACCATTATGTAACGCCGCGGCCGGCGCTGTCACAGGCAATTACCCATATTAAAGAAGATTTGGAAATCCGCCTGCAGGAGCTTAAAAGCCAAAACAAACTTTTGGAGGCGCAACGTTTGGAGCAGCGCACCCGTTTTGACTTGGAAATGCTGGAAACAACCGGACATTGCAAGGGGATTGAAAACTATTCGCGTTACTTGACCGGACGCAAACCCGGCGAACCGCCGCCGACTTTGTTTGAATATTTTCCCAAAAACGCGCTTTTGTTTGTTGACGAAAGCCACATTTCCGTGCCGCAAATCGGTGGTATGTTCCGTGGCGACTTCAACCGTAAAAGCACGCTTTCCGACTATGGTTTCCGACTACCGTCGTGTATAGACAACCGGCCGTTAAAGTTTGAAGAATGGGACGCCATGCGGCCGCAGACGATTTTTGTTTCTGCCACACCCGGAGATTGGGAACTGCAGCAAAGCCACGGAACTTTTGCCGAGCAGGTTATTCGTCCGACCGGTTTGACCGACCCGCTTTGCATTGTGCGTCCGGTGGAAAATCAAATTGATGATTTGATGAACGAATGCCGGAAAACCGCCGCCAAAGGCGAACGTGTGCTGGTTACGACATTAACCAAAAAAATGGCTGAAGATTTGACCGAATACTTAAAAGACAACGGTATCAAAGTGCGTTATATGCACTCCGACATTGACACGTTGGAACGCATTGAAATCATCCGTGATTTGCGATTGGGGACGTTTGATGTGTTGGTCGGTATCAATCTGTTGCGCGAAGGCTTGGATATTCCGGAATGTTCGCTGGTGGCAATTTTAGATGCCGATAAGGAAGGTTTTTTGCGTTCTACCCGTTCGCTGATACAAACCATCGGCCGCGCCGCGCGCAACGCCGAAGGGCGGGTAATTTTGTATGCCGATAAGATAACCGGTTCCATTCGTGAGGCTTTGGACGAGACCAACCGCCGCCGCGAAAAACAAATCAAATACAATATTGAGCATGGCATCACCCCGCAAACCATCAAGAAAAGCATTTCTTCCACCTTAAAAGAGATGACCGAAACCGACTTTGTCAAAGACGATGCGGCAAGCGTGGAAGAAATCAAAAACGTGGAAAAGAAAATCAAAGAATATACCAAGCTCATGAAAGAAGCCGCGCTCAATTTGGAATTTGAACAAGCCGCCGTTTACCGCGACAAGCTCAAAGAACTTGAGGCTTTGGCCATTAAAAACCTGTAATTCGTTATTGCCTTTTAAAAACGGAAAAGCCTCTCTTTTTAAAGAGAGGCTCAAATACAATCCTAGCCTAGATTAGAAATCTATAAAAAGCAAATCATCGCCCGCATTATCATAACGGACGGGCTTGTTAAGCAATGAATGCATATTTCGTATCAAAAAAAGATACGCACTCAAAGTGGATTCATCCAGCCAGCACGCATAAAAGCGTTCTATCCGGCCGTTATTATTTTCAATGTCAACAAAACATCCGCCAACGCCGCATTCGTCGCAGCCATTGGCTCTGACTATACCTTGTTTCATACTTTTATTAATTATTAATAAAAATTTTAGAATAATGTAAACTTGTTGCCAAAATAACCGCTTTTTACTTTTTTGTCAATGTTTTTTTAACAAACGACTATTGACAACTGCAAACCGGATATTAAAATAGAACAAAACAAGAACGGACGCAAAAAATGAAACCACACATCATCGCTTTAATAGATTGCGATTCTTTTTTTGTTTCTTGCGAACGGGTGGACAATCCCGCTTTGCAAAACCAACCGGTATGCGTCATGACCGGCGGCGGCAGCAAAGGCATTATCGTATCCCGTTCCAAAGAAGCAAAACTGTTGGGTATCAAGATGGGAATGCCTTATTTTCAGGTGCAAAAAACTTATCCTCAAGCTATTTGCCTGCCTGCCCGTCATCACCGTTATGCGGAAATTTCGCGTCAAGTCATGAGTGTCATCAAAACCTTTACCCCGGATGTCGAAGAAGTTTCCATCGATGAGGCTTATGCGGATTTGACCGGTCTGGATGCCGTTTACAAAACCTCTTATGCCGACTTAATAAATAAAATCCGCCGGCAAATCTTAACCAAAACAAAAATCCCCGTTTACCGCGACAAGCTCAAAGAACTTGAGGCTTTGGCCATTAAAAACCTGTAATTCGTTATTGCCTTTTAAAAACGGAAAAGCCTCTCTTAAAAAAGAGAGGCTCAACTCACATATAGCGTTTAAACAACCCTACTTCTTTTCAGGTTCAGGTGCGGGTGCAGGCTTTACATCGCTACCATCGCCCGGAGTCTGATAATAACTCCCATCCGGTTTCTGGTAATACCCTCTTCCGTCTTCCATAATGTTTTTTTCCGAGTTTTGGACAAAGGTATCGGTCGCCTCCTTAAAGCTTACCTTTTAAATTAAAAACTTAAAGAAACAAGATCACATCCGGTATTTTCAAAGCAAACCTCTTTATCTTGTAAACAAGACAAATGCTGTTGCAAAAAAAAGGCAAACACCGGCCGTGAATTTATCTATCCAAGAAGCATAATAACGGGTTACCAACCCGCCGCATGCTATGTCCACATAATAACCGTCTGTCCCGCAGTTATCATGAAGAACATTAATTATTTTTCCTCTTTTCATAACATCATTATTTAATAATTATTTTGAATTATCTTTAAGTTAATACCGTTTTTTATTTTTGTCAACATATTTTTAACCATGCCTCTTGACAACTGCAAACCGGATATTAAAATAGAACAAAACAAGAACGGACGCAAAAAATGAAACCACACATCATCGCTTTAATAGATTGCGATTCTTTTTTTGTTTCTTGCGAACGGGTGGACAATCCCGCTTTGCAAAACCAACCGGTATGCGTCATGACCGGCGGCGGCAGCAAAGGCATTATCGTATCCCGTTCCAAAGAAGCAAAACTGTTGGGTATCAAGATGGGAATGCCTTATTTTCAGGTGCAAAAAACTTATCCTCAAGCTATTTGCCTGCCTGCCCGTCATCACCGTTATGCGGAAATTTCGCGTCAAGTCATGAGTGTCATCAAAACCTTTACCCCGGATGTCGAAGAAGTTTCCATCGATGAGGCTTATGCGGATTTGACCGGTCTGGATGCCGTTTACAAAACCTCTTATGCCGACTTAATAAATAAAATCCGCCGGCAAATCTTAACCAAAACAAAAATCCCCGTTTCCATCGGCATGAGCACATCCAAAATCTTGGCAAAACTTGCCAGCGATAAAGCCAAATCAACCGGAGGCCTTTACATTATCAATCCCGAAAACATCATGGAAACAATCGGCGATGACAATATTGACGAAATTTGCGGCATCGGCCGCAATAACACCCGCAGACTTAATTTCGACGGCGTGTTCACCGTTCGTGATTTTTTGCAACAAGACAACACCTGGATAAAAATGGCTTTAGGCATTCGCGGCTTGAATCTCAAATTTGAACTTTCCGGCATCGCTACCTCACCGGTTGACCCCAATCCGAAAGCACCGCAATCCATTCAAGACACCAAATCCTTCGCCGACTTTACCGACAATTATGATTTTTTGTCAGCTGAACTTAATATCCATGTTCACAACGCGGCGCAAAAGTTGAGACGTTGGAACGGTTTTTGCGCGGAAATCGGCGTCATGCTTCGCACCAAAGACTTCAACACCACCGCGCTTTATACCGAACTTGCCGCCACCAATTCGGATTTTGCTCTCAAATCGGCCGCCGCCACGCTTTTAAGCCGCTTATACAAGCCAAAATCTTTATACCGCAGCATCGGGGTAGAGCTAAAAAAGCTTGCTTATCAAGAAACGCAACAATCTTTGTTTGAAAATCTGCGCCACGAAGACGATAAACTTTCCAAAATCGTCGATGAATTGGAGCAAAAATTCGGTCGCGGTATTGTCAAATTCGGCGCTTGAAATTTTTTGACTTCTGCCAGACTTTGTTTTATATTGCCGAATAAAGTGATTTACCAAAGGAAAAACAAAATGAAACAAGCCTCTTTATCCATTATTGAAGATATCAAAAACCACAAGTTTTTGATGATTCGCCATCACCGCGGCATCAACAAGGGGTGTATTAACTTCCCCGGTGGCAAACAAGAACCGGGCGAAAGCATGGAAGACTGCGTCCGCCGTGAAACTCTGGAAGAAACCGGCTTGACCATCTTAAATCCGGTTAAGGTTGGTTATGTCGAATTTCCGCGTTTTGATTATTACGTGCACATCTATAAAAGCACGAAATTTTCCGGAAAATTACATGAGAAGAAAGATGAAGTGGAAACTTTCTGGCAGGATGCCGATAAAATTCCCTATGAACAAATGCGTGCGGCCGACCGCGATTTTCTGCCCGACATCTTAGCCGGCATCCCGGTCAACCGCCGCTACATCTATGATGATGATTTTAAGCTTTTAGACATCATCAACCTATAAATCATCTTTTCAAACAAGCCTGTAAAGCAAACCTATCTTTGGACACCTTGCTGCTTCATTTGTTGCAACTTTTCGCTTGAAAGCTTCTTATAAATCCTCAGGCGGGCTTTATCTTTAGCCGTTTTTGCATCCACTCCATTACCCTTACGCACTCTCAAATGATTTGCCTTTTCCAGAGCTTTCTCTTTTGCCGCCAAAGGATCTTCACGTTGAGATTTTCGAGCTCTGATACGTTCTATTGTTTTATTTGCCCCCTCGGATATTTTTTGTGCGATTGCTTCAATTTTTTCGCGTTCAGCAACAATCTTTTTCCATTCATTTTCAGATATTTCTGTTATCTTCATACCATCCCAGTTGCCATATTCTTGCAAAACTTCATCAATAGGTCTGTTATTAAGTATATAGTCAAACATTCCGATCTTGTTTTCGATTTTTCCGGTTTCGGATAAGCATGTCGTACACTCATATGATTTAACAATTTTTCCATCAACAGCTTCCACAGCAAAAGCTATTTTCTCATGATAATCTTTGTCAAAATCCGTTTCAGAAAACATATAATACTCTTTTTTCATAAAACCCTCCTTATCTTTAGCGTATTGATAAATTTATTGTACCTTTTTTTGTTATGGTATTTTCCCGTGTAAAAGGCTGATTTTTCCGTGTTGACAAATATTAATAAAAAAGGTACGTTATTTTTAATTGTTTCAAGTGAACGACATACATTTTCCAACACAATGCAAAAAAGTTGACATAGACAAAAAAATGTGTTACAAAGAATTAAACCTTAAATTATGTAGATATGAATAAGATTGAAATTGCAAGCCTTGTGCTTGCCATGGTAGCCGTTGTCCTGTTTTGGGTATTTGGCTTTAATGGAAACATGAGTTTAGCGCTGGCTTCATTGATTGTTGCCGGCTGCGGTTGTTGGTTTGTATTAATTTCCCGCTTTATCAACTGGCGGCGCAACCGATGGCTTGTTTAGCATAAGCATACTATAAAAAAGCAGCTCTTCAAATAAAGGGCTGTTTTTTTATACCAAGACAACACCACGTTCTTTAAAGTAGAATATTGTGATTTTTCCCTTAAAAGTTGACTTTTGAATAAATGGTTTTATACTTAAATTAATTTTCACGCTCACATATAAGGAAAACACAATGACGATTAAAAAAATCATACTGATTTTAAGTTTATGTCTGACCATTCTTCCATTAACATCTGTGCAGGCCCGCAACATTCGTTACGGCTATAATGCACAAGGTGATTATGTTCCGGTTGAAATCGACGGCCGGCGTGTCCGCTACGGCTATAATGCACAAGGCGATTATGTTGCCAAATCAATCGGCGATGATAACATCAGATACGGCTATAATGCACAAGGTGATTATGTTCCGGTTGAAATCGACGGCCGGCGTATACGCTACGGCTACAATGCACAAGGCGATTATGTTGCCAAATCAATCGGCGATGATAACATCGGTTATGGCTACAATGCACAAGGCGATTATGTCATTAAATCAATCGGTGATAATAACATCGGTTATGGCTACAATGCGCAAGGCGATTTTGTTCCCACTTCCTTTGGCAGGTTTTAAGACAAATGACTGAATACGAAAAAACCCGTCCTTTCTCAAGGACGGGTTTACTTTGGCTCCGACTATCTGATTGGGTACTCCCGCCGGAAAACTGATTTTTTTAATTTGTATATCCTGCAGCGGCGGGTCCTCCTCGCGTCGTAAGGTTCAAACGTCGCATTTCGCCAAGCGATTTGCTAGGCTCAACGCTCGTTTTCACCAACTTCCCGCTCCGAACAGATGACCATCGGTCATCTGTTCAAATCAGTTCCGAACGCACATGCAAAAAGCCCATCCTTTTTCAAGGATGGGCTTTATTTTTGGCTCCGACTATCTGATTCGAACAGATGACCGATCGGTTAACAGCCGATTGCTCTACCGCTGAGCTAAGTCGGAATAATCTGGAGGCCGGTACCGGAATCGAACCGATATAAAAGGATTTGCAGTCCTCTGCATAAGCCATTCTGCCAACCGGCCCCTACTGGTACCAAACTCAATCGGTGATTTACATATATACAAATATTTTTGCCGGCGTCAATACTTTTTTTAACATAAAGTGCATTTTTTTTGCATAGATATAAAAAAACTCTTTTTTTCAGGGCAAAAGTATTGTCTACTTAGCGCAGCGTATTTATCTTGGGAGCATAAAACAAAATGAAAATAGCTATTGCCTCCGACCATGGCGGTTTTGAGATGAAACAGGCTTTGATTGAATATTTTTCAAAAAAAGGCCTTGCCTTGCAGGATTTGGGAACACACGATACCTGTTCGGTAGATTATCCGGATTATGCCGATAAAATGGCTGATTACATTTTATCCGGCCGGGCTGATTTGGGAATTTTGATTTGCGGCACCGGAGTCGGTATTTCTATTGCCGCCAACCGTCATAAAGGGATTCGTGCAGCCCTTTTATATAATAAATTTGTAGCCGCCAAAGCCAAAGAGCATAACAATGCCAACATCATTGTTTTTGGCGGCCGCACCATGAGCATTCCGGAAGTGATTGAATATTGCGAAATTTTCTTAAAATCAACCTATGAAGGCGGCCGTCATCAACAGCGTCTTGATAAAATGGATAAAGGAGAATAAAAAATGGATTTTAATTTAAAAAATGAAGATCCTGAAATTTTTACTGCCATTGAAAAAGAACAAATCCGGCAGCTTGAGCAAGTGGAACTGATTGCCTCCGAAAATTATGTTTCCAAAGCCGTTATGGAAGCCCAGGGCTCGATTTTAACCAATAAATATGCCGAAGGCTACCCCGGCAGGCGCTATTACCACGGCTGTGAAAATGTCGACATTGTGGAAAATCTGGCCATTTCCCGCGCCAGAGAATTATTTGGTGCCGCTTATGCCAACGTTCAGCCGCATTCCGGTTCGCAGGCAAACACGGCCGTTTATGTTGCCCTCTTACAACCCGGGGACACCATCTTGGGTATGAGCCTTGACGCCGGCGGCCACTTAACCCACGGCGCAAAAGTTTCCCTTTCCGGCAAATGGCTCAATGCCGTACAATACGGCGTCCGGGAAGATACCGGCTTAATTGATTATGATGAAGTTGAATGTTTGGCACTTGACTTCAAACCGAAATTGATTATTGCCGGCGGTTCGGCCTATCCGCGGCAGATTAATTTTTCCCGTTTCCGTGAAATTGCCGACCGCATCGGCGCATATTTAATGGTGGATATGGCGCATTTTGCCGGTCTGGTTGCCGGCGGCGTTCACCCGAACCCGCTTGAATGGGCCGATGTTGTTACCACAACCACTCATAAAACCCTGCGCGGTCCGCGCGGCGGAATGATTTTAACCAACAATGCCGACATTGCCAAAAAAATCAATTCTTCCGTCTTTCCGGGAACTCAGGGCGGGCCGCTGATGCATGTTATTGCCGGCAAAGCGGTTTGTTTTAAAGAAGCTCTGGACAATTCTTTTAAACTTTATGCCCGGCAGGTTATCAATAACGCCAAGGTCTTGGGCGAAACCTTAAAACAACGCGGCTTAAACCTTGTTTCCGGCGGCACCGACACACACCTTTTACTGGTTGACCTCCGCCCGAAAGGCTTAACCGGTGATATCGTGGCCGAAACACTCGAAAAAGCACACATTACCTGCAACAAAAATGCCATTCCTTTTGACCCGATGCCGCCAAAAATCACTTCCGGCATCCGGGTAGGAACGCCTGCCGGAACAACGCGTGGCTTTACCGAACGCGAATTTATGCTTATCGGCAACGCCATTGGGGATATTGTCGATGCCATAGCCGCTAAAAACGCGGAAGAAAGCATTAAAAAAACTGCCGGTGAAATGATTGCACTGTGCCACCGTTTCCCTGTTTATTAAGATTTTAAATCTGTCATTTAAGGCCGGTAAATTTAAAATTTCCGGCCTTAAATAATAAATAAAAATATTTTTTAATTGAGTTTTTTTCAAAACAGTATATATCATATTATGTACCTTTCAGGTGCCGGCTGTCAGAAGCCGTATATCAGGCGGTGTTAGGATATAACATCGAAAGTTGCCGTATTGAATTTTCTGCGGCAGTAAATATATCCCCGATTATGAAACCTAATCATGGTCGGGGAGCTTTTGATGAATGTTCAGAGTATTTAAAAACTTAAAGATCAAAAGAATCATTTCCTGATATATGATTTCTGAACTCTCCGACCACCTGTATAAGGTGGTTCATTTTTTGGAGAAACACCTATGATAAAAGTTTCAGTTATCGTCACTATCCACAATGAAGGACTATTTTTACCGGAATGCTTGAGCTCAATTTGCCGCCAAAGTTTAAAAGATATCGAAATCATCTGTATTAACGATGCTTCTGAGGATAATTCCGCAGAAATTTTAAAATATTATGCAAACAAAGACCGCAGAATAAAAATCATCAACCAAAACAATATCGGTCAGGCAGCCTGCCGCAATTGGGGAATTATTGCTTCTCAGGGCAAATACCTCTGCTTTATTGACGCCGGAGACTGGATTGATCCTTCTTTTTTAGAAAAAATATACAACACGGCAGCCTTAGAAAATGCAGACATTGCATGCGGCAGCATCATACACATTGATCAGGAAGCGCAAGCTGATACGGTTTTAAAATATACACGAAAACAAACAGCCCAAACATTGACTCAAAAATTTAAGTTATTACATATGCCGCAAATCAACTATATTTGCAATAAATTATACAAACATGATTTTATTGCCACTCAAGAACTCTGCTTTGATACTGATGATAAACTGGCAAACATCAAATGGTGTTCGGAAACAGCTAAAAAAGCCGGAAAAATTATTTCAGTTCCGGGTATATATTATTATCATCGCCAACAAGACATTGAAACGACAGCAGATGAACGGGAAATAAAAAAATCAAAAGAGGCCCAGATTGATTTAATTCTAAAAAACAAAATCCGGGTTAAAATCCCTTATGCCAGAAAAACCAAAATCAGGGTTTTAGGCTTGCCGATTATTAAAATTTTATCTAACAGTAATTATAAAAGATATTACCTGTTCGGTATTAAATTTTTCGATGTGCGCAGTACGCGCAAATTTTAATCAGCTAAAAAGCATATGACTTTAAAAGGCTGATTTCTTCTTTCCAACCGGAAAGCTCGTTTGGCGTTTCCAGGATAAAGGGAATATTTTGAAGTTTCGGATGATTGATGATTTTTATAATTGCTTCAAGCCCGATTGTTCCCTGCCCGATTTTCTCATGCCGATCTTTATGACTGGCAAAAGGCATTTTACTGTCATTCAAATGAATGGCTTTCAAACGCTCTAATCCGATGACTTTATCAAACTCATCCAAAACGCCGTCCAAATTATTGACAATATCATAACCGGCCGAATACACATGACATGTATCCAAACACACGCCAAGCTTGTCGGAAAGTTGCGTACAATCTATAATTTGACGTAATTCTTCAAAACGTGAGCCGATTTCGCTGCCTTTGCCCGACATGGTTTCCAACAACACAATTGTTGACATTTCCGGTTTTAAAATTTTATTTAACAACGCCGCAATCATCGCAATACCTCTTTCAACTCCTTGTCCGACATGGCTTCCGGGATGAAAGTTATAATAATTTCCCGGTAGCATTTCCATCCGTTCTAAATCATCAATAAATACCATTTCGGCAAACTTGCGGGTGGCGGGATTATCCGAACACGGATTTAAGGTATATGGTGCATGAGCGACAAACTGAACAAAGTTGTTTTCTTTAGCCAACCACAAAAAATTGGCAACATCGTCTGGATTGATGTTTTTGGCGCGCCCGCCCTGTGGATTGCGGGTAAAAAATTGGAAGGTATCCGCGCCGATTTTAAGGGCATCCTGCCCCATGGCAAAAAATCCCTTGGCCGACGACAGATGCGAGCCGATATGCAGCATTTTTATCCTCTTTCTTTTTATCAAACATTTCAACTATAATGGGATGCGGATAAATATCCAGAAAAATTTACAACATTTTCAAAAAAAACACTTGTTTTAAAAAAATAATGTTGTATTAGTATAGCTACCTTAAACAACAAAATGTTGTATCGGATTGTAGTTCAGCCTGGTAGAACGCTTCGTTCGGGTCGAAGAGGTCGCTGGTTCGAGTCCAGTCAATCCGACCAATATAAAAAAATAAAAACGGATACTGAAAAGTGTCCGCTTTTTTTATACCCTCTTAAAGCCCAATTCTAGCCACTATTTCCCTTTTCAAAGTTTTATAAATAGTGTTTGTCGTTTTGATTGTAACACCTTTTAAAGTATACACCTGCCGCAAAAAGTATACCCTGAGCACTTGGGTATTTCAATTTGTCCTCTTGCTATAGAAATCATTGAATTTACTCACTTTATATAATTTATTGTGCTATTTGCGTTTCAAATCCAACAAGGTGACCCTCAGTGAGGATACTCGCCAAATGTTTTTTATTGTTCTAAATCAATGATATATACTGTCAACGTGTTTTTTTTGAAAATTTTTTTATTTTTTTTGAGGGGATTTTTTAGTCTCCGGGATTTTTACCTTTCGAAAGGAGGTCAAAATGACCCAAGTAGAAAAGTTAATTAAAATTATAATGCCAGACTTACTTAAATATTTAAAAATGAAAGAAAGTGGCGAATTAGCGCAGAAAAGACTGGATAATCTTTCATTTCCAAGCATGTATCGTGTTGATAACGAAGAACGTCTTAATAATGGAGGTCAAGAATGCAAGTAGCAATGCAAGTAGCACTTTTAGAAAGACAGTCGCTTACCCAGTTGCAAGAAATGTGGCAAAAGTATTTTGATACGCCGCCTATATCCAAAAATAAAGAATTCTATATTTCGAGGCTGGCCTACCGGATACAGGAACTTGCCTATGGAGGACTTTCAAGTCATCAGCAACAGGTCATAGCTAATATGCATGTTCCGTCTAGGTCACATAATAATTTGCCGCCGACAGGGACACGAATTGTCCGTGAGTATTTAGGTGTTGATCATGTTGTTGTGGTTCTGCCCGATGGGTTTGAATTTAATGGCATGAAATATCAAACCTTATCTGCGGTGGCAAAGAAAATAACCGGCCGCAAAATATCCGGACGATATTTTTTTGGTTTAGATAAGCAAGAAAAATAAAGGAGAAACCAATGGAAAGTTTTAGCCCTATCAGATGTGCAATATATACACGTAAATCAACAGATGAAGGTCTCGAAAAAGAATTCAATACCTTGGAAGCCCAACGCGAAGCCGGTGAAAATTATATTAGAAGCATGAAACACCAAGGTTGGGTTATCCTGCCGGAACATTATGATGACGGAGGTTTTAGCGGAGGAAGCCTTAAAAGGCCTGCCCTGAAACAATTATTATCAGATGTAGAGGCCGGTAAAGTTGATATGATCGTTGTTTATAAAATCGATCGTCTAACCCGCTCTTTATTGGATTTTGCTCAGTTAGTGAAGATTTTTGAAAAACACTGTTGTTCATTTGTCTCTGTAACGCAACATTTTAATACCTGTGATTCCATGGGAAAGCTGACCTTAAATATATTGCTTTCATTTGCACAATTTGAGCGTGAGCTTGGGGCTGAACGTGTCCGGGATAAAATTGCGGCCAGTAAAAAGAAAGGAATGTGGACCGGTGGTCCGCTTCCTTTGGGCTACGATTCTAAAAATAAAAAACTCGTGATTAATAAAGAAGAAGCTGAAATTGTGCGTTTTATTTTTGAGGATTATAAGCGCACAGGGTCGCAATTTCAGACAGTGCGTGATGTAAATGAGAAAGGATATAAGCCTAAAGAGCGCATGACTAAAACCGGAAAGAATATTTCAAAAGGCAGTTTTAATCATGCCATGATCAGCAACATACTTAATAATCCGGTTTATTTAGGAAAAGTTGTTTATAAAGGTGAATTGTATGACGGCCAGCACAAAGCAATCATTTCGCAAGCACTGTGGGACGAAGCCAAAAGTCTGCGAAAAGCTAATTTAGGTGAAGCATTCCGGCCATCGCGTGTCATCAAGCATTCCTTATTAAAAGGATTGATAGAATGCGAATGTTGCGGTGCTATGACCCCAACGCGCAGTAAACATGGAAATAAGTATTACGAATATTACACACCACTGAAGACGGTAAAGGAAGGTGCAAAAATTGCACATTGCAAGGTTGGAAGCATTCCTGCCGGAGAAATTGAATCATTTGTTATTGATAAAATCAAAAGTATATTTCAGGCTCCTGAATTTCAGCAGGGATTATTAAAAGAATTTGAAAATCAAGGACATAATTGCAACGCGGCTGACATTCATAAAATTATCAGTGATATAGGTGATGCCATTAAATATTTTGAGCCTAGAACCATACACAATTTTATATCAGAACTAGTTAGAAAAGTAATTATTTGCCATGATCACATTGAAATTAAATTGCAACCGTTTGCGGCAACTTTGTATGAAAGCAGTTTGGTAAAACCTGATCCAGCCTTTAATAATAAGATTTTGGAATTAAAATATCCGGTGCGGTTTGGCCAAAAGCGCGGTCGCACAGTTATTGTTGAGCCGGCTTCTGTGGAAAGAATAACTCCTCATCGTGATGAAAAACTTTTTAATGCTGTTACACTGGCATTTTATTGGAAACAAATCATGGAAGAAAAACATTTATCCGTGACAGAATTAGCAAGGAGGGAAAATATAGACCGCGGGTATATGGGGCAAATCATTCGCCTGACAACGCTTGCCCCGGATATCATCATGGCAATAATCAACGGCACACAGCCTAAGCTATTAAACTTACGCAAACTACTGCGTGAACGGTTTCCTTACTCTTGGGAGGAACAAAAACGCGAATTAGGCTTTGTATAATTATGCTTTATCTATTTTATTTAAATTTAAAGTAGATAGTCTCTGATCTTTCAAATTCAACCAATCATTGCAAGAAATTAAACTTATGAGTATATAGCCTTTTGTATAAGTTATTAACAAAAGGTTAAATATGAAACGAAATTTATTTTATGAACTACCGCCTAAGGTAGTAACATATATCAAGATTCATTTGCGATATATTTTTTCAACAGGACTTTTTAGTTATCAGGAACGAGAGGACTTAATTCAAGATTTAGTCCTCTTTTATTTAGAGCGATTTTATCGTAAGAAAGATGTCCCTGATGATTACTTATTTGTATCAATAAAAACAAAAGCACAGCAAATTCTAAGAACCCGGTTGCGACAGTTGCAATCGGGTTTTTTCGTTACCGAATCATTGAATAGTATGTGCGTGGAAGAAGGTTTTGAACCTGCTTCTGATTTTTCATTAAGCACATTGGAAAATGAAATTTCAATCAGAGAATTAAAATCAATTGTTTCAGATAAAGAATGGCAATTTATAAGACTCATTTTATTTGGTTTTACAAATGATGAGGCAACATCTAAAGCACATGTATCAAAAAATGTTTTAGGAAATATCAGGGAGAAAATAAGACGAAAAACCAAAAATAAAAAAAATTGATTTTTTTGAGGGGATTTTCCGACATCCGAGATTTTTACCTTTTGTATCAACCATAGCAAAAGGAGAAAAAAATGGTTAAGCATACAAAAAGTGTTTATGAAATAATTCAAACAATCCCGGTAGAAAGCATGATTGCTCTTTCTTTCCCTCAGTTGCGTGACTTCGAAGCACAGCTGAAGGAAGAAGTAATCGCGCATACGCTCAAGCACAGAGAAAAAACGAAAGAATACCACCGCGCAGTTTTAGCTCTGCGTTGGGTCCAAGGTGTTATCAGGATTAAAAGTGTGGATGAAGCAAAAGGAGTCTAGTATGGAAAAAAAGACAACTATTTTGCTTGATACCGCCGGCTTTTTGGCCGCTGTGCATAACTACAAGAAAAGTGAGATTGCCGATTTAATTGTTGCGCTGTGCGAATTTAATTTATACGGATGCACTTCCGTAAAATTAACGGACATGAAAAAAATTCACTTTGATGCGATTCAAGAAGTTATTGAATTGCGTAATTCGCGCTGGCTTAAAACATGCGAGATTAACGCGCAAAACGCAAAAAAGCGAACTGCAAATCGCAAAGCGACCGCTGAGCGAAATTCGAGCGAGCCACCTGAACCAGCGCAAACCGACCGCCCGGAAGATAAAGAGAGATATAAAGAGAACGATAATGAACTAGATAAAGAAAAAGAGTCTGAAAGTGATTTTATAAATAAAAAGGATAAAGATAAAGAGCCGGAAAATGTGGATAAGTCCCGATACGTTGGTGCTCCGAGTGTTGAGGAAGTAGCGATTTATTGTAAGGAAAGCGGTTATACCATCGACCCGGTGGCGTTTGTGAAGTGGAATTCTGACCGCGGCTGGATGAACGGCAAGAAGTACATCGCGCTGGATTGGCGAAAGGCTGTCAGAAAATGGTTTTGCAAAGAAAATGGTTTGTCCTACTCAGAAATGGAGAGCATGACCGACATTTGTCACGATATGCTCAGCAAGGTAAAGGGGGCGCAAGATGAAGCCAGTCACACTTGAACAAATTGAGCTTGATTTAGAAACAGCTGCCTATGTGGAAAGGTTGATACCACCTGTGCATATTCCAGGATATCGAAACTGTATGCCAGAAATATGCTATACCCCGCAAGAAATTGCCTTCATGGACCACCGCCCGGTGCCGCCGCGCCCAACTCCTGAACAAATTGCCATTTGGGAAAAGGTTGTGCTCGAGTGGATGCCAATTCTTGAAGTTGATGAACGTAAGATTGTTTGGAAACGCGCAAAGCATATTCCATGGAAGCTACTATGTAGAGAATTTGGTTTGGGCCGTACAAAAATGAACCAATTATATAAAAATTGCTTAGTAAAAATACTTGGCTCAATTACAGGAAAAATGTGCGCACAAAAAAGTCGTGGACATTTTTGCAAAAAATGACTATAAAACTTGGTATAATCGTGAGCGATTGTGCAAACAGGCGAACGGTTATAACATTTTTACAATAGCAAATTAAATCCGCTGGCGGCAAACCGGCGGATTTTTTTGTTGTAATTTTCCAATAAATCTGCCATAATCAGAGCAACCTCGTCGGGTGACGTGGTGATGTGGATTTAGGCCAACTTGTCCTACTATAACGGACTAAACAGGAGAAAATAA
>CALXTI010000019.1 GCA_944391395.1 uncultured Alphaproteobacteria bacterium | reverse complement strand
TCCGAAAAAATCGACTGTGCCGAATTAGGTTTTACCCAAGACGATAAATCCGAATGGTGCAACAAGATTGTTACCTGTCAGACAGATTCTTCTTACACACTGTGCGCCGCAACCGAAAATTGTGATGACTTCACGTTAAGCAAATGCCCGACCGGAGCAAACTGCTCTTCTTGTGGCAAAGACGACGATTTGAAGTTTAAGGTTGATAGCTGCAAAAGTGGCTATACTTATGCCAATGACACCTGTAAAGCCAACAGCTGTACGGGATATACTTTAACAAAATGCCCGGGTAACGGATATTGCGATGATTGTCTATCCGGTTCCACCACTAAATACAAACTGACAGGATGCAAAAGCGGTTACACGCTATCCGGAAACTCTTGTATAGCAGCCACTTGTTCGGGGTATACATATACTACTTGTCCATATAACGCTACCAGATGCGCAGAGTGTTTGAGCGGTACTACAAAAAAATATAAAATTCTCTCCTGCGAGAGCAAATACACTCTCTGCAGTAACCAGTGCGTTCAAACTTATTCCAGATGTGAAGACCAAGGTCCAAATTTTTACTCCAGTCGCCAACCCGGAAGAACATGTTATTCCGTGCCAACAAAGGGAAAAAATTGTCAAAATTTGACTTGTTACGGCTGCATTGCAAATTAACTTCAAAGCGGCTTTACAGACTGGGAAATATAATTAATCCGAAACGATGACCAAGCTCACTTTCGTAGCGTTTTGGCACGCCTACATAGGTCAAGAATTTTGCAAGCTGAACAAAAAAATAATCGGCATAACAATCATGTAACGGTCGTAACTTATCCCCAAAAGACTCTTTAAAATTGCAAAAAAAAAAAACGATTTAGAATATCGGGAAAATAGATACTTTTTGCAATTTTGGGAGTTCTTTTGATGATGCTAAATATTTTTTCATTCTTGCGCAGAGGGCTGCAGATGCGCCGTAATTTTTCGACGACGTGTACAACATTAGGTACACGAGGAGAAAAGTTACAAGCAGATGCGGCTCTATGCGGAAGAGGTGAACGACCGAAGAATGGTGCAGATGCGCAGCCTTGTTTGAGCGACGTGTACAAAAACGGTACACGAGCGAAAAGAAGGCAAGCAGATGCGCCGTTATGCGGTCGGTCTATGGTGGAGATGCTGGGCGTGCTGGCCATTATCGGTGTGCTTTCCGTCGGGGCGATGTCGGGTTATGCTAAAGCCATGGAAAAATACAAACTCAACAAACAGACCGAGCAAATCGGCAGCATCCTGGATTATGCTTCGCTATATTCCGAAGAATTGCGGGAATCTCGCACTTAGTATGCCGCCGAGCTGATGAACAAACTTGGCACCATTCCGCCAGAAATGATTGATGAAAATGACAGAGAATATATTTATGATGTCTTCGGCAACAAAATTCTCATCAACTTTTCAGGAGATAGCAAAGCCGACTATAAACGCATGCAAATTTATATCGGCGATAGCACCCGGGATATGTGCATCAACTTATTTCAAATGGCAAAACTCCGCAGCGGTTTAATATGGCAGACCCTGTTTACGCGCTCAACCGAAGATGTTTCGGGCGAATTTGCCAACCGGGTTTTCGGCGACGCTTATTGCACAAGAGTTAGAACCTGTCTTAAAGATTTAACCTTGGACAAGATGGACGAGCTTTGCAGCGCCTGCACCGGTACAACCGAATGTAGTTTCTATATTTTATGGGATTTTCAGGAAATAAGTGAAAGTTAATCGCCCGGGAATAACTTGAGCTTTACAAGTATCCTTATAAAAACAGAATCCACCGACAAATCATCGGATTCTTTTTTTTAAAAAAACCGCCGGTTTTATCGGCGGTTTTTTTTGCGTCATAAAACTTTACGGTATGCGGATGGTGTGCAGCATATTGGTCATACCGCGGCGCGCCAACGGAAAACCGGCGGTAGATATAATATAATCACCTGATTTTCCGAGTCCGCATTGTTTAACATAGCGTATGGCGATTTCTTCTATCAAATCAAAGCTTAAAAAAACATCTTTGTTGATAAAGCTGCGCACGCCCCAAACGATTCCCATCTGCCGCGCCACCGTTTCACTCGGCGTAATCGCCATAATCGGCAGATTCGGCCTTTCTTTGGCCATGGAAAAAGTCGTAAACCCCGAAGCCGTAAAAGTTACAATCGCCGCCACGTTCGGCAGCACTTGCGCCAGTTCGCTCGCGGCATAAGTAATCCCTTGTGATTCGCTTTCGCAGCAACTGCGCGGCGTATTTTTGATGCTATTATAAAAGTTGGGGTCGTGTTCAACCTGTTGAATAATATTATGCATCATCTGCACCGTTTCCGCCGGATACTGCCCGACTGCCGTTTCTGCGGAAAGCATGACCGTGTCGGCGCCGTCATACACCGCCGTGGCCACATCGGAAACTTCCGCTCTGGTCGGCGTCGGCGCACCAATCATTGATTCCAGCATTTGTGTAGCCACAATCACCGGCTTGGCATATTTGCGGCAGGTTGCCACTATCTTTTTTTGCAAAACCGGAACCGTCTGAATCGGACATTCCACACCCAAATCGCCACGGGCAACCATAATACCGTCCGAAAGCCGGACAACATCTTCCAACTCGTCAATCGCGCTTGGTTTTTCAAGTTTTGAAATAATCAACGCCCGGCCATTAACCAAATCTTTGGCTTCCTGCACATCAGAGGCTTTTTGTACAAAAGAAAGGCTTATCCAATCCACGCCCAAATCAAGGGCAAAAGCCAAATCATCTTTATCCTTTTCGGTCAAGGCCGAAATCGGCAATGTGATATTCGGCAGATTAACCCCTTTATGGTCGGAAAGCTCACCGCCGACCTTAACCTTTGTGATTGCGTGGCTTTCATCGCAACTTTCAATTTCCAGAGCGATATTGCCGTCATTTAGAAGGAGAACATCGCCCGGTTTAATTGCGGCAAAAATTTCTTTATGCGGCAGATTGACCCGTGTTTCGTCCCCGGGTTTTTCATCCAAATCAAGCACAAAAGTTTGTCCGGAGCGAAGTTTGATTTTGCCGTCGGCAAAGCGCCCTACTCTTAACTTCGGCCCTTGCATATCGGCAATCACCGCGATATGCCGGCCGCGCGATTCGGAAATTTCACGCACAACGCGATAGCGTTCGGCGTGTTCCTCATGTGTCCCGTGCGAAAAATTAAAACGAAAAGCATCAACCCCGGCATCAACAAGTTTTTCAAGCATTTCTTTGGTAGCCGTGGCCGGACCGACGGTCGCCAAAATCTTGGTGTGTGTGTTTTCTGGCATGTTTTTCCTCTTCTATTGTTATGCTGCTACAACATATATAACAAAAATTATGACTTGTAAAATATAATCAAGTTTGTTAACTTCTTAAACAACAAAATTTTTAATATTTAACTAAAGGAGGAAAAAATGGCCGAAGTGGGCGGAATTGCCACCGACAGACTGCGTTCTCTGATTGAACGCATCGAGAAACTTGAAGAAGATAAAAAAGAAATTTCAACCGATATTCGCGAGGTTTTTGCCGAGGCTAAAAGCGCCGGCTTTGACGTCAAAATCATGCGCGCCATCTTAAAACTGCGCAAAATGGACGCCGCCGACCGCGACGAGCAGGAATTTTTGCTGGAGACATACCGCAAAGCATTGGATATGTAACTTTAAAAAATCACATGACAATAGGTATCCCCCGGCAAACTGTGGGCCTATTAAGGACACAAACCTTGCGTTTTGACCACACTCATTGGCATGGAGCGGTGTTGTTCCAACGCCTTGGTATTCAGCCCCGAGTAAACTCGGGGTTTTCTGTAAGGCAATTAATAAAAAAAGGATTCTTCATTTTGAAGAATCCTTTTTTTATTACGCCTGCGCACATATCATATAATCAATATATGCGGTCTTTAAACTCTGGTACCCCAGAGTTTCCTGAATCAGGCTTTCGCCTTCATTGCTCAGACCTTTGAATTTCTTGACCCAACGCAACATCAGCTCAGAGGATTTCCTCTCGAGCATTGCCCTTTCGACCTCGCTGTTCGGCGCGGTGTCCAAACAAGCGAATACCCTTTCGGCCGTTGCCAACGGGGCTTCTCTCAACGCCCATTTGAGATTTTCCTCAAAGAACCCCCAGTTATCGTGTGATAATTTCAGGAGGTCCAGGCTGCCAGAAATCATCAGGCATTTCTCAGCAGGCGGTGATGGCCACATGGTCTTGAGATAGCTCTCTTTCCATGCATCCGGCGCAATTTTGAAAAATTCCGCCTCTTCTTTTTCATTCACACTGCCGAGGTTTTCGGCTAAAAATTTTTGATAACCTGCCCAGTCTCTATCTTTGAGCAGTCTGAGTATACTTTTTTCCATAATACATATATTTATTATAATTCCTGTATTTGTGTTTTTAACATCTTATATTTTATTTGTCAAATATAATTTGTCAATTTTCGCAAAAATATATTAAATTTTTACGATTCCGCTTGCCATCGCATAAACCGCAAACAACGCAACCGCAACCAAAATACCGGCCAAACACAGTTCCTTATGCGTAAAGGCTTTTTCCTCCGGCGCGTTTTGCCATCTGGCCCAAACATAAACCGGTATGCCCAAGGCCACAAACACCACCGCCATCAACAGATACTGCAACCCGGCGGCATAAATCAGCCATAAAGCATACACCGAACCGATTAAACCCGATAACAACGCCGACGAACGGCGGATATACGCCTTCTGCGGATATTCATGATCTTCACAGATTTTCCAAAGATACGCGCAACTCATCAGATAAGCCGGCAGCACCATCACGCCGGTGATGCTCAACATGGTGTTCCACGCGTTGTTGGAAAAATAAACAAGCAGCATAAACACCTGCATCAAAGCGCTGGTCGTCCACAATGAAAACGAAGGCGAACCTTCCGCGTTTTCTTTGGCAAACTCTTTGGGAAAAGTTCCGTTTTCGGCGGCCGCCTGCGGAACCTGCGCCGTTACCATCGTCCACGCCAGCCAACTGGTTAAGACCGAAATGAGCAAACCGATATTCATCAGCCAAGCGCCCCAGCGCCCGACGATTTTTTCCAAAATCCCCGCCGTGGACGGATTAGCCACCGCTTCCAGCTCGCTTTGGCTCATGTAACCGAAAGGCAGCAGCGAGAGCAGAATATAAATCACCAAGCAGCCCAAAAAGCCCAACAACGTTGCTTTTCCGACATCTTGCGGCGATTTGGCATGTTTAGACATCACCACCGCGCCTTCAATGCCGATAAATGCCCACAATGTTACCAGCATTGTGCTTTTGATTTGCGTCGATAAACTCCCGAGTTTGGCTTTTGTCGCCAAATTTTCGCCCCAAAAATCAAAACTGAATTGTGAACTCTTAAAGACAAACAACAAAATCAAGATAAACAACAAAAGCGGAACAATTTTGCCGACCGTGCCGATAAAGTTGATAATCGTCGCTTGTTTAATGCCACGCAAGACCAAAACATTAAAGCCCCAAATCAGCAACGAGCCAAGCACGACGGAAAGCAAATTGTTGCCGCCGGCAAAATACGGCGGGAAAAAATAATTGAGCGCATCCATCGTGATAACGGCATAACCGACATTGCCGCAAATCTGACACAGCCAATACGACCAACCGATGCAAAAACCGGCATACGAGCCGAAACCTTCGCGGCTGTACATATAAATGCCTGCGGTCAAATCCGGGCGTACTTCGGATAAAATCCGAAAAGTGTTGGCAATAAAATATACCCCGATTCCGGTAATCAGCCACGCCAACAAAACCGCACCCGCCGATGCGCCTGCCGCCATATTCTGCGGCAGACTGTATATACCGCCGCCCACCATGGAGCTGACGACAATCGCCGCCAGCGCCGCCACGCCCAAACCGGCAGACGGCTTTGCAGCCGCCGCCGGTGCAGGCGAATTCACATTTTTGTCTTTCGCCATTTTTTTGCTCCGTTTTGTGCTTATTCAACAGTTACCGGTTCGGCATGTTCAAAATTCAAAAAGCCCAAACAAGTCAGGCTGTAGCCGAATTGTTGCGTAATGTTAAGATAATTGTGGAACATCTGAAATTCACTGTGTTTTTCCACGCCGCGGATTTCCAACTCGTGATTTAAGGATTTATTGAGCCACATCCGCGCATGACCTTCGGCGATTTCATCATCAATATGCGTGTCAAAAAACTCAACATATTCAGCCGCCCAACCGCCGATGAGTTCGCCGTTTTTATCCTTGCCCCAGCAAATGCCGACACCGGTGGCAATGGCTTTATGCTCGTCGCGGTTGGCGCCGTGCCCCGCCATAATCACTTCCAGCACCGCGCCGTGTTTGAATTGATTGGCAACCTTGTCAATCGGGACAATGTTGCCATACAGCTCTTTGGGCAAAACCGAGGTGTAGGGCACCACATTAAAATTTTCAATTTTTGCCTGCATCAAAGCCGAATCATAACAAAACGTTTCAAACGGCTGCGGCGGAATACCGTCGTTTGCCTGTCCGACACCGCCGGTTTGAAAAGCCAAAGTCGGATAACGAACACCTTGTGTCATTTTTTTTCTCCTTAAATACTAAAGTTAAAACAAATCGTTTTCAAAGTATTCTTGTTTTAAGGAGTTTCAATTAATCTAAACCCAAAGTTATATTTGACAACACGCAAATCGTCTTCGCCTTTGGACAAACATTTCTCTTCCCCGTCGCAATGATAAAGACTGTCTTTTCTCTCACCATGCCTGTAAATATGCGTAAGCAAATAAGCGGCAAACACTCGCATAAAAATTGAATTCATGATTGAGCCGCGGATTCTTATTCCTTAAGTGCATAATTCTTTTTACATTACAAAAAAAGATTGGCTCAAGCCAATCCTTCTTGCTTAAAAGGTATATAAATCGCCGCCGGCGTGCTCGCAAAGCGGAAAATAATTAAAATATAAACTCAACAAAGTCAGCGCCAACACCGGCACCACCACTTTTTCAAACGGAAAATGCGCGTGTCCGCCGTTTTTGGCTTTCATCCACTGATAAAAATCTGAAGAAAAAATCATCAGTGCCGCACCGGCCAACGTGCTGAACAAAAACGGATCAAGATATAAAATGCCTATCACCTCGGCGTGATATTCCAGCTCGCTGATATACATAAAACCAATCATCGCCACCGACACGATCAAGATTGTCGGATTGCGCCATTTTGAAACCCACCAGCCTTTTTTATCAAACCACTTGATTGTCCAATAACCGAGCAACACCAAAAATGCACCGGCCCAAACGCCGACGACACTGTCATCCACGCCGAGACTGCGGGCGATTTCCAACGAAGCGCCGACAGCAACCGTGCATACCGCGCACGCCGGATTTGCCATCGCCGATTTTACAAAAAACAAACTTACCAGCAAACATAAAGTCAAAAACATTTTTTTAATCCTTCATATTAAATTCCGTTACATTATTTATTTATAAACAGAAAAAATCAACCATTTAATTTTTATAAATATGACAATAACGATATGTATTAAAAATGTCAAATGTTTTTTGCATTTTCTTTCTACACGTAACCGCAAGCATTTATCATTGTCTCCGAACGGAAGAAAACACCGAAAACGCACGGTTCAGACATCCGATAATTTGGGGATAACCAAACAAAATTTTACCTATATGACGACACACGCGCCATTAAACCCCGCAAAAACAAACATTGCAGATTCAACACGGCACAGTTGCAAATCAAATCAATAATAGCTCAAGACAACGCCTGCAGCGTTTGAAAATTTGCCGGTTGCGATTCCACCTGACGCAATACAAAAGCTCCGATAATTTACCGGAGCTTCTATAAAACGAATTTTAAGATTTATTTAACCCGCTCTGACCGCTTCATTGACATTTATCCGCGTCGGAGTATTCTCACTCTGAACAAAAGCAGAAAAATCGCGTTTAAAAGCCTTAATATCACCCAAACCCAAATCTTTATATACTTTTGCCGATAAATAAATATAGTCTTCGGCAAACATATAAGCACCATGACGGGCATTAAAACCGGCTTTTGCCGCTTTCATCGCCGCGATACTTTCCATACTGGTTACCTGATTTATCACGGCCGAAAAATTGACTTTTTCCGACGGGAAAGGATTAATTTTTTCCAAAGTTGAGCGTAAGAGCATGAACATTTTTGACTTGTCGTTTTTGGCCACATTTAAGACTTCCAAAAACTGCTGTCCGAAAGTTTTGTTCTGCGTACTCATCATCGGATTCCTCCTTTCATTCATAATTATATTATGTTTTAAATATAGCATAGTTTATATGCGAATGCAACATGAAATTGTAACAAAAATGTAACAATTAGTATCTAAAAATTACGCTCGACAATAAAGCGCGCCAATGCTTGCAAATCTTGGCTTTTGCTACCGAAAAACGATATGGTTTCAATGGCTTGTTCAATCAAATCTTCCGAAATCCGGCGGGCCTTTTCCACACCATAACAACTGACAAAAGTCAGTTTGTTTTGTTCTTTGTCTTTATTTAGCGTTTTTCCGACAAGTTCCGGATTGCCTTCCGCATCCAAAATATCGTCGGCGATTTGAAAAGCCACTCCGATTTTGCGCGAATAGTCAAGCAAAATTTGCCGTTGCTCGGCATCTGCGCCGCCGATAACCGCGCCCGCTTCACAGGCATAACTCAAAAGGCATCCGGTTTTCATTTCTTCAATATGATTGATAAGAGCAACGGGGTTTTCCGGATTCTTATACTTTTCGGCATACAAATCCAGCATCTGACCGGCTACCATCCCTCTAAACGCACCGGCGCCTTGCGACAACAGCTTGATTAACTCAACCTTGACATCCGCCGGATAATCTGACTTGGCCAAAAGCTCAAAAGCATAGGTAAGCAGACCGTCGCCGGCCAAAATCGCCGTAGCCTCGTCAAACTGTTTATGGCATGTGGGTTTGCCGCGGCGCAGGTCATCATTGTCCATTGCCGGCAAATCATCATGAATCAAAGAATAGGAATGGAGCATCTCCAAAGACGCCGCCGCTTGAAAAGATTGTTCAAAGCTTTTGCCGAAAAGTCCGGCCGAGGCATAGATCAAATAAGGCCTCAGACGTTTACCGCCGTTCATCACCGAATATCTCATCGCTTCAACCACCCGGGCTTCCGGACCTTCCGCGCCATTAAACAAAACAGCGATTTCAGCGTTAAAACGCGTGGAATATTCTCTTAAAATCTCTTTAATATCAGTCATTCTTCTTCCGGTTTATCCAAAGGTTGCGTGCAAATTTCCCCTTCCGGCGAAATTTCAATCTTTTCGATTTTTAATTGCGCTTTTTGCAACTTATCTTCACAGAATTTTTTTAAAGCAACGGCTTTTTCGTAAGCCTCCACGGCATCATCAAGTTTAATCCGTCCGCCTTCCAAATCGCGAACGATATTTTCCAGTTTTTGCAAAGCTTCTTCGAAACTTAAATTTTCAAATTCTTCATGTTTCATTTTTGTACTCCCGTTTGATGATGTTATTACAACATTTAAACAATGGCAATGCAAAATCGCGGCATGTTAATTTAAATTTTAATATTGACTAATATACTCTGTTGTATAATATCTTATATATAAAAAATTACGCAGCATAAATATATATACCCATTAGCTTTATCAAAGCTTTTTTTATTCGGATTATGTGTTAAATTTATAGTATTGCTTATTCCCGGGGAGAAAAAACATGAATACTTCAAATATGACATCCAAATCAATCTTGTTAAAGGCACTTGCCAACGCCAGAAGGTTGGAAATTTTATGCCATCTCAAAAAAGGAGAATTAAGCGTCGGCACGCTGGAAGATTTGGTAGGGTTGACTCAATCGGCGTTGTCGCAGCATCTGGCGGTTTTAAGAAGAGCAAACGTTGTTAAGACACGCCGGCACGCCCAAACAATTTATTATAGCTTGGACAATGCCTTGGTTGAAGACATCATGAAACTTCTGAAATTATAAAGGCGTTATACAATCATGGCAAAAATCATCTGGCCGGCCGGAACTTTATTGGCACCGCTGCCTCCGGCATTAATTTCTTCCGGAACGGTTGAAAACCCCAATGTGATGACAGCGGCATGGACGGGGATTGTCTGCACCAATCCGGTTTTGACTTATGTATCTGTCCGGCCATCACGGCTTTCACATGAAATCATATCTCAAAATAAAGAATTTGTGATTAACATCCCCAATCTCGCCTTGGCTAAAGCCACGGACTTTTGCGGCGTAAAATCCGGAAGGGACATTGATAAATTCAAAGCCTGTGATTTAACGGCGGCGCCCTGTTCAAAAATCAAAGCGCCGCAAATCATCGAAGCTCCTGTTTCGTTGGAATGCAAAGTTCTCGAGATTCGCCCGTTCGGCACGCATGATATGTTTTTGGCCGAGGTTTTGGCTGTTCATGTTGATGATAATTATCTTGACGCACAAGGGGCTTTGCATCTGGAAAAAGCCGGATTGCTCGCATATGCCCACGGTTTTTATTACACACTCGGACGACAACTCGGCAAATTCGGTTTTTCGGTGGAAAAGCCGAAGACCGTAAAAAAACGGCAAAAGCGTCTGCGCCATGATGCGCAAAGAAAAAATAACGTTTAAGAAAACCTATTGACAAGCAGCGTAAAATATGCCAAAAGACTGTTTGTTTCTAAAAAAAATTGCGCTCTTAGCTCAGCTGGATAGAGCAACAGCCTTCTAAGCTGTGGGTCGGGCGTTCGAATCGCCCAGAGCGCGCCAGTTTTCAAAAGCCGGAAATTTTTCCGGTTTTTTTCTTGCTTTTCTGCTTGGCATACAATAAAATTCACTTTGTTTTATTTTAATCACTGGAGAGTTTGATGACGATTAAAAATATTTTTTGGGATGTGGACGGCGTTTTGGCCAATCTCAATTATGCTTATTACAACTTTTTAACCAAACATCCTAAATATAAAGAAATGTACGGCAACATCAAATGGGAAGATTTGCCGAAAGTTTTGCCGATTGACCCCAAATACGGCGCCTTAGAACTGAAAACGCACCCGACGCTCGGCAAAGATCTTGATTATGATTTTTGCCACACGCCGGAATTTTTCTGCAATCGTCCGATTTATCCCGGTGCGGTTGAAGCGATTAAAAAACTGGACAAACTCGGCTACAAACAATTCACGATGTCCGCCACGTTTGACGTTGAAACCAAAAAGAAACTTTTAAATCAGCTGTTGGCGCCGGTTACCGATATCATTAAAATTGAATGCGTCCAGCACGGCAAATTCATGCACGACACCGCCAAAGAAGACATGCTGAAAAGCTGCTTTGAAAAATACGGACTTAAAGCGGAAGAAACGGTTTTGGTAGATGACAGGATTTATAACCAACACGCCGCCATCAACGTCGGAGCGCATCCGATACGCTATCGTTGCGAATTTACGACCGATTTGCCGGAAGATTTAAAATGGATTCCCGAAGTCAAAAATTATGACGAAGTCATCACTCTTCTGGAAAATTTCAACCAAGGCAAAACCTCTCTGGTCGAAAGTCATCACCCTTTGGGAAAATTTCAACCAAGACAAAACATCTCCGGCCGTTAGCAAATAACCTCTAAAAAACTCCGATCTATTCGGAGTTTTTTAGTGCGTTTAATAAAAAATAAATGTTTTACGGGATAGAATTGCCATAATTTATAGCATGGACAAAAAACATTTGCGTTATTTGTATAATTGTGATATAACTATAAACAGTAACGATAATTTTATATTGGAGAGCAAAATGAGTAACGACGAAATAAAAGCAAAAATCGCTGCAGCGATGGCTACCGTCTTAGCAACAACTGGAGTCATCAATGCCGATGACGGTAATTTGAAGACACCGGACAATGTGCGAAATTCTAACACGGAAACACAATATGACGCCACCCGTGTAAAAGCCGGCCATATTGAACAGAAGCTGTTAAATGAAGCCAACCCCAAAGTAACAGAGAGAAAAGGTTTGGTTATGAGTGGCCGACCGGTTTCGACAGAAGAATATAAAACACCCCACGCGGCTATTACTTATCGCACCTTTAACGATACCGGTGAAAAAGAGACCGAATTTTTCAGTGTAGGGTGTAAACTTACCATCAAAGAAAACGGAACATACATTGGCCAGGAAGGGGAACCTCTCACCTCCGAAGAAGCAAGCAAACGTTTAGATAACTTTGAAAAACAAGCTTTTCCTACAATAAATATTTTAGATCATGCCCGCAACATGCAAGAAAGATAATTTAAAATCTTTTTTTATAATTTATAAAACATCCTCCTTCACGGAGGATGTTTTTTTATAACCATTTGGGGAAGGATTTTGAGCATGATATACGGATACATCAGAGTTTCAACCGACAAACAAACTTTAGAAAATCAAAAGTTTGAAATCAGAAAGTTTTGTGATGACACCAACATCAAAATAGATCGCTGGATTTGCGAAACCACCAGCGGCACAATCGATTTTCAAAAACGCAAACTCGGCACCACATTAAAAAAACTGAACAATGGTGATATTTTGATATGTTCGGAAATTTCACGTCTGGGGCGCAGCTTGTTGCAAATCATGGCTATTTTAAACATTTGCCTGCAAAAAAAAGCTCAAGTCTGGACCATTAAAGACAACTTCAGATTAGGATTAGATATTCAAAGCAAAGTTCTGGCATTCGCTTTTTCCCTCTCCGCCGAGATTGAACGCAACCTGATTTCGCAACGCACCAAAGAAGCGTTGGCACGGCTTAAAGCTGAGGGTAAAAAACTCGGTCGGCAAAACGGAAGTAAAAATAAAAAGCATATTATTGACGGCAAAGAAAAGAAAATATTTAACCTGTTGAACACACATGTGCCTAAAGCCGAGGTTGCCCGGCAAACCGGCATCAGCCTGCCGACGCTTTACACTTTTTTGAAAAAAAACAATTTCTGATGTTAACTACCGCCCATTAAAACCAAACAACTATGCAAAAAATTTTTGGCTGATTGCCTTATCTGACATTACCTCAACAAGCCGGCGGTGCGGAAGCTGAAATAATTGTCTTTGGTGATGATAATATGATCTTGCACTTTGATATTTAACGGGCGCAAAGCCTCGACAATTTGTTTGGTTACTTCACGGTCATCACCCGAAGGGCTTGCTTTGCCGCCGGGATGATTATGAAACAGCACGATTGAAACAGCGCCGCAATCCAAAGCCGCTTTAACGACTTCTCTGGGGTGGACGGCGACATGATTGACTGTACCGCGTTGCATCACTTCTTCTTTGATAATCTGCAGCTTGGCGTTTAAGAATAAAACCCGAAACTCTTCAACTTCCAACCGAGCCATCGCCGTGCGGCAATAATCCAACATATAATCAAAATTGCTCAACACCGGCTCGTCACGGCTGCTTAAATTTTGCCATGACATTTTGACCGCGGCGGCTACAACAATTTTAAACATGGTTATGGTGTTTAAAGTTAATCCGAATTCTAATAAATCGCTTTGATTGGCATTGATGACATCGGCAAAAGAACCAAACTTTTTAATCAGCTCCTTAGCCAGCGGTTTAACATCTTTTCTGGGAATGGCAATCGTCAACAACAGTTCCAGCAATTCGTAATCCGGCATGCTGCGGCCGTTGTCGGTCAAAAACCTTTCTTTCAAACGTTGTCGATGCCCAAGATAATGCGGCTTGTCTTCTTTGTTTTGCGTGTCAGAATTTTCGTTTTTGCTCATGTTTAATCCAATTTGTAAGGTGGTTTATCCAAGCCTTTCGGAGAAAAAGTAAAAACCTCGCAACCGTCTTTGGTCACACCCAAAGAATGTTCAAACTGCGCCGACAAACTGCGGTCGCGCGTTACCGCCGTCCAACCGTTTGCCAAAATCGTTCCTTCTTTTTTACCGATGTTTATCATCGGTTCAATGGTAAAAAACATCCCTTCTTCCATCACCGGTCCCGTGCCTTTAACGCCGCAATGCATCACGTTCGGCTCGTCATGAAAAACCTTGCCCAAGCCGTGACCGCAAAACATATCCACCACCGAATATCCGTATTTATGGGCATATTCCTCAATCACGGCGCCGATATCGCCGAAATGCGCGCCGGGACGTACGACATCTATGCCGCGCATCAAGCATTCATAAGTAACGTCGCAAAGCCGAGTGCCTTTGAGTTTCGGTTTGCCGGCATAATACATGCGACTGGTATCGCCGTACCAACCGTCTAAAATCACCGTTACATCTATGTTTAAAATATCACCGTCGGCAAGTTTTCGTTCATAATCGGGGATGCCGTGGCAAATCACATGGTTGATGGAAATACAAACGGTTTTCGGGTAGCCGTGGTATCCTAAGCAAGCCGGTACGGCGCCATGGCTGATGATAAACTCGCGGCACAAATCGTCCAACTCGCCGGTAGTAACGCCGACTTTGACAAAGGGCGTGATATAATCCAGACATTCGGCAGCTAATTTTCCCGCTTTGCGCATGCCTTCAAAGTCAGCCTTTTCATAAATTTTTATTCCGTTTTTTTTGACTATCATTTTTGTCTTCCAAACATCTTTTATTTTTTTATAAGGCATATCACCGACTGCCTTTTATGTCAACGGCAAAGACTTTATATATTGCAATTTTTATATATGTATGATAAACTCGTAATATATATTGAAGAGAATAACGTTATGGATCTTGACAATTATAAAGAGAGCCTTTCCTGGCTCAACGATGATGAAAAAATCGCTTATCTGCAACAAGAAAGCTCCTTTCCTGATTTTGCCGGACAAACAAACGGACAGGCTTTATATAAATATGCCGTCGACATGGTCGATAAACAACACCGTCGTCGCCCCAAACAATCGCTGAAAAAATTTATGACAGAACATCATAAAATGATTACGAATACGCTTAAAGATATTGTCGGTGAAACGTGTTTTCCCGCATATATGGCTGATTTGGAAAAACAGCGCGAAATACGCGCCGAACAAATTATGGCACAGACCGAACATTTATATCATTTCAGTCAAGTCCCGCCGGAAGAATTCGGTGAACATTTAATTCCAACACCGCAACAAAAGGGAAACGCTCTGAGTGAAAAAATCGGCAAATCATTATGTTATGCCACTGCAATAGATGAAGCAATGTATATGATCAAACCACCATCGAATGAACTTAAAAAAGATAAAGGAGTCTGCGGTCATACGGATGAAAGACTGGTTATGGTGTTTGGTCACGACCCCGAAAAATTTATCGGCGAACAAGCTCTCTCCTATTGTTACGAAGTTGACAAGAGCTCCTTTAAGCCTAATGTTTCTTTAGACGGAAATTTTACCAATGAATACGAATCAACAACAAAAGCACGGATTATCGGCATAAAAGGTCCTTTTTCCATAATGGATATGTGCAACACACGCACCGAGGGCGGTTGGGACGTTCCCGTTTATTTTTGCCCTAGAAGCCGGGACAAAGAAAGCCTTATGCAAAGAATTAATGAGCTGCGCGGTCTCGGTGCGACCAAACGCGACGCTTTTCTGCAAACCAGCCGCGAGCATCCCGATAAACTGATTTATTTTAACGAAAACAAAAAATTAAAAGAGTTTGCCCGGCAACAAAAAATTGAACAAATAAAACCCGAAAAAAAACAACAAACCGAAAAAGCTTCTGAAGTTTTGCGACAAAAATATGAAGCGGACAAATTAAAAAACATCATAGCCGTAAAACGCGGATTTCAAAACCCCAAAAACCGGAAAGCCGTAAACAAAGCCGCTGACGAAAAACTGCGTAAAACCGGAAAAACTCTGACCGACAAAGATATACGGCTCATTAAAGTCAAAATTGCCGGCAAGGGAAAATAGTAACTTTTTAATGATTGCAGATACGGAGTATTCAAATGTATAATTATGATGAAGAGTTAAATATTGCCAAAGCCGTCGCACAAAAAAGCTTTGAAACCGATGGACTTCCTATGGAAGAAGCTCTGAAAAAACGTCATAATATCTATCATCAAACCCTGCAAAACCGAGCCGTCAGATTTTTGCAAGAAATGGAACAAAAACTTGACTCTCTTCAAAATCAAGAAATTGCTAACTTATTAAAGTCTCTTTTGGCCAGCGGACTTAACATTGAAAACGAAGAAGAACTTGAATACTGGATTACGCTTTTAACAAATTTAGCCATGGCGCGGCTCTCGCAATTTTTATCCAATCAGTCCGTGCAAAATCCGTCACAACAGGCTGACATAAAAAATCTTTTGCAATCTGTTATAATGGTGTACCAGCACAGACGTCCTTCACCGGATAACGCACAACAATATGCTCAATGGCAAACAAGCCTGGAAAACATGAAAAAATTTGAGAAAATTTTGCAAAAAGGCATAGACAGGCAAAAATCTCCTCATCAACCTCAGCGTAAAAATTCCAATAAAAACCGTAATAACAGCCAAGAAAGTTACCGCAACAGTTTACAAAGCAAAATGTCGAGCGCCGGCGTTCCTTCCGGCGGTGAATATTGGAACGAGGTTATGTCTTCATTTGAGGCAAGTATGGATGTCGCCTCTTTTGTGGAAAACTGGTCTGCCGACAATGCCAGAATCGATGCGGAAAAAAATTCTAAAACCAGTGAATATGATAAACTTTCAGAATTACGGGGACTTGGTGGCAGCGATAAAAAACAAGAAGATGAAAATAACCGCCATGAACAGGAAAATGAGAACTCTAAAGACAAATCAGAAAACTCCATGGGATATCTATACGAAAATTATCAACAACGCGACAATTCCCGATAATGGATTTTCTTCAAAATAAAAACCCGATTCCTTAAAAAAAACCGGCATCAGAGCCGGTTTTTGCTTTTGGCAAAGACTATTTTTAACGGTTGCGTTTATCCATTTTTTTACGCAAATCATACGCCGTTTTGATTTTTTTGTTTTTGGTCTTTAACGAAGTTTTGCGCATTTGTTCGCGATAAGGCATTTCCTCGGCTTGGCTTATCTTTTTTTCATGATTGTTGTATTTGCCGCGTTCTTTGGATTTGGTGGTATTTTGCACTTCGCATATTTTTTGCAAAGGATGATAATCTTCCGTTACCTCCCAATATTCTTTCATGCCTTCCAACGGGATTTCCCGCTCGGCAAAAGGATTGGGCATAACTGATTTCACCGCATACCAAGTCATCGGCGTTACTTTAGGTTCAACATTAATCACTTTGCCATGACTGATTTCCAAACCTTCCTGATTGCCTGCAACATACGTTTTAACCCCTATCTCGGACATAATTTCTTCCGTGTTGCGGCATTGTTCCGGATTGCCGTGAATCGGGATGACGATGACATCCGGCACCGCTTTTTTGACATCAATCATCAATGCTTTAACGGCGTTGGCATTGGCGTGTCCGGAATCTTGCATCCGAACTTCTTCAAAGCCGCCGACCGGACGGTTGCCCGGGGTCATCACCACTGCGGCGCCTTGCGAGGCAAACAACTGAAGCATTTTCGGTCCGGTGCGGCCGTTGATTTCTTCAATAATCCGTTGTCGGGCGAGTATCAAAACATTTTTATCAATCTTAACATACGGGTGCAAATCCAACGCCATTTTGGTCGCCGACGACATCGGTATCGGCGAGGTATCGTCAATGCCGACATTGTATTCATAATTTTCCAGTCCCTGCGCAAAAGCCCCTGTGCAAACAATATATTTTTTTGTAAGACGCTTGTCGTTCAAATAACCTTGTATCGTGCCTTTGTATATGACATCGTCAAAATTTTCATAACCACTCAGAGCCATGGCGTTTTTAACCGTTTGCAGCCACTTGCCGTCCAGAAAAATTTTGGTTCCCAAACGACGGGCGGTTTCAACATCTATGGCTATATTTTGCACGCTGCGGGAAATTACCGGAGATATGATTAAATTGCGATCCGCATGCGTCATAACGGCGTTATAGGTGTTTTCAACCGCTTTATCAAAACCTATGCGCTCACTGCTTTGCGGCGTGGTGGATGTCGAATCGAGACACAAGACCGTTGTCGGTACTTTTTTGCGTTTTAACGTATCGAGATAACGTGCTTTATTGAAAGCTTTGCCGACCGGCATTTCCTCTTCGGTCAAAAAATCTCCGTTGTTCATAATGGCGGCATATGGTTTGCCCTTGTTGTAAGTCAACGTGTAAAAACCCAGAGAATCGACAATGCTGTGGCTGACGTCTACCGCCTCGACCTCAATGTTGTCGCCGACACGAATAATATCTCCGGCTTTAATTTTTTCCATTTCCGGGGCTATCATGCCTTCGGCGGCAAACGCAAGCCGGATAAAATTGCGGGTAAAAGCGCCGGCTTTTATCGGCGGCAGCGTATAACCCATTTTTGTGTAATTAATTAAAGCGCCGATATGGTCTTCGTGCGCGTGCGTGATAAACAACGTGTTAACCGGTTTTAAGGCCTTGTATATTTTACCGGTTTTTAAATCCGTGCGATCAAAATATTCGTCAACATTCGGATATGCGGCGGTAAATCCGGACTCATAAGGCGTAAACATGCTGCCCAAATCAAACATCACGCGTTCGGTTTTGCCGGTTTCATCGGTATGTTCAAGCACCGAACAGTTGCCGCCGATGCGATCTTTGTTGATGCCGCCGATAAATTTCAAGATTGTTTTTACTCTCGGTTTTGCCATATTTTTATTTCCCGTCAAATCATTCTTTTGTATATCATACATTATTTTTGACAAAAAGCAACTCTTTATTATGTCAAACATTGAAATTTTTACATTCGGGTCTTATCTTTGCAATAAGGAGAATTTCAATGAATAAAATTTTGCGATTTTTATACAGTTTTTGCGCCGTTACCATTACCGCCGCGGTTTGCTCTTATTTTACGCAAACCGGAATTACCTCGTTTTATGCCTCTCTTGAACTTCCGCTTTTTACGCCGCCGAACGCCGTATTTCCTGTCGTATGGTCGGCCTTATACGCTTTAATGATTGTTTCTTTTTACATTATCCTCGGAAATGATAATATTTTCCATGTGCGGCGCGCGACATTTTTGTTTTTGGGACAATTATTTTTGCAAGCAGTATGGTGTTATTTGTTTTTTTACGCGGGATATTTTTTATTTGGCCTGATTGTTATTGTGCTTTTGTTGTGGACGGTTTGGATGATGATACAATGTTTTAAGAGCATGAACCGCGCAGCGGGATATTTGCAATATCCTTATCTCGTATGGCTGCTGCTTGCCGCTTATCTAAACGCCGGTGTGGTTTACTTAAACGGTGCCGCATTTATTTTATAAAAATTTTTACTGGACATCGCCTAAAGATTGCTCTATTTTATGCCGGTTAAGATATTGTAATTTTTGGGAAGAAAAAAATGACTATCAGCGTAAAACAAATTCGCAAAACTTTCTTGGATTATTTTGCCAAAAACGGACATAAGATTATTCCGTCATCATCTTTGGTGCCGGACAACGACCCGACATTGATGTTTACCAATTCGGGCATGGTGCAATTTAAAAACATTTTTACCGGCAATGAAACCCGTGATTATAAACGCGCCGCCACTTCCCAAAAATCCGTGCGCGCCGGCGGCAAACACAACGACTTGGACAGCGTTGGTTATGATGTGCGCCACCACACATTTTTTGAAATGCTCGGCAATTTTTCTTTCGGCGATTATTTCAAGGAAGAAGCCATCAATTATGCTTGGGAGCTGGTAACTAAAGAATTTTCCATTCCGAAAGAAAAATTGGCGGTAACCGTTTTTCATACCGATGATGTCGCTTATGATTTGTGGAAAAAAATTTCCGGCCTGCCTGAAGAAAAGATTATCCGCATTGCCACCAAAGACAACTTCTGGCAAATGGGTGATACCGGGCCTTGCGGTTACTGTTCTGAAATTTTTTATGACCACGGGCCGGAAGTTTGGGGCGGTCTGCCCGGAACACCGGAAGAAGACGGCGACCGTTGGATTGAAATCTGGAATCTGGTGTTTGACGAGTTTGAAGATTTGCCCGATGGCACACGTATCCCCTTAAAGCAGCGCTGCATTGACACCGGCATGGGGCTGGAACGAATTTCCGCCATTTTGCAAGGCGTGCATTCCAACTATGATATTGATTTGTTCCAAAACCTGATTGCCGACATTTGCAAACTTTCCGGCACGGATCCGAAAAATCCGCAGTTTACATCCTCTTACAACGTGATTGCCGACCACTTGCGCGCCACCTCGTTTTTAATCGCCGACGGCGTTCTGCCTTCCAACGAAGGACGCGGCTACGTTTTGCGGCGGATTATGCGCCGCGCCATGCGGCATATTTATATGCTGGGCATTCATGAACCGATGATGTACAAGCTCCTGCCCTCGCTGCAACGCGAAATGGGCGAAGCTTATCCGGAACTTTATCGCTTTGAGGCGTTGATTAAAGAAACAATCAAAGCCGAAGAAACGCGTTTTGGCCGAACGCTGGCCAAAGGCATGAAGTTGTTGGACGAAGAAACAGCCGGTCTAAAATCCGGCGATGAACTAAGCGGCGAAACGGCTTTCAAACTTTATGACACATACGGGTTTCCGCTGGATTTGACCGAAGATGCTTTAAAACTTAAAAACATCAAAGTTGATACCAAAGGTTTTGACGCCGCTATGGCCAAACAAAAAGAAGAAGCGCGCAAAAACTGGGCGGGTTCGGGAGATGCCGGCGTGGAGAAAATCTGGTTCGAGTTGCAAGAAAAACTCGGTGCAAGCGAATTTTTGGGTTATACAACCACCAAGGCCGACGGACAAATCGTGGCTTTGGTGCAAAACGGACATGAAGTTCAGAGCGTTACAAGCGGCGATTTTTACCTGATTGCCAACCAAACGCCTTTTTACGGTGAATCAGGCGGACAAGTCGGCGACATCGGCAAAATCACGGGCAAAAATTTTGAAGCCGGGGTGGTGGATACCAAAAAGAAATTAGACGGCATGATTGTTCATGTCTGCAAGATGATATCCGGCACGGTCAAAACCGGTGAAAATGCAAGCTTTGAAGTGGATGAAGAAACCCGCAACCGCACGCGCGCCAACCATTCGGTTACGCACTTGGTGCACAAAGCCATGCGCACGATTTTGGGCGACCATATCGCGCAAAAAGGATCTTTGGTCGGTCCGGATCGGATGCGGTTTGACGTTTCGCACCCGCAGCAAATCACCGCTGACGAGCTGCGACAAATCGAAGATATGGTCAACACCTCCATTCGCAAAAACTATCACGTCAACACCGTGATTATGAACAAAGATGAAGCGGTCAATTCCGGCGCTATGGCGTTGTTTGGTGAAAAATACGGCGATGAAGTGCGGGTGGTGCGGATGGAAAAAGACGGCGAGGTTTATTCGCAAGAACTTTGCGGCGGCACACATGTGACGAATACCGGCGATATCGGCTATTTCAACATTGTTTCTGAATCGGCCGTGGCAGCCGGCGTGCGCCGAATTGAATGCGTTACCGGATACGGCGCCGAAAAATTTGTGCAGGATATTGAAGACAAGTTGCATCGTGCCTGCATGATTGTCAAAACAAACGTTCATGATTTGGAAGAACGCTTAAATATTTTGTTGGAAGAAAAGAAAAAGCTGGAAACCGACATCTTTAATTTAAAGAAAACTTTTGTCAGCCACAAATCCGCCGATAATCAGGATAAAATTGAAACCGTCAACGGCATTAAGTTTGTAGCCAAAGTGATTCCCGATATTCACCCCAAAGAACTTAAAGCTTTTATTGACGAAATTAATCAAAACATCGGTTCGGGCATTGTGGTTTTGGGCTCGGACAAAGACGGCAAAGCCTCCATTGTGGTCGGCGTCACACCGGATTTGACTGCAAAATATTCAGCGATTGAGTTGGTAAAAGCTGCCTCGGCGGTGGTTGGCGGCAAAGGCGGCGGCGGACGTCCGGACATGGCGCAAGCCGGCGGACCCGATGCGGCAAAACTGGATGAGGCCTTAAACGCCGTACGCAAATTGATTTAGTTTTTAGAAACGATAATTTGTGGATACCTCCGGCAAACTCAGGCTTTTATAATAGCTTCAAACCTTACGGTTTGATAACGTTCGTCGGCATGGAGCCGTATTGTCAGACCTTAGCATCCCGGCTCAAGTAAACTTCGGCTTTTTTTGTAAAGCATATAATAAAAAGCATGGTGTAACAATTATCATGCTTTTTTAATTTTAAAAAATGTTTGACAAAAAAGACGGTTTATGTTTATACTTATGCTAATTTAAATTATTACTAATCTATTATGATGATGATGAAAAAATTAATCGTTTGCATGGCAATTATTGCCGGAGTGTGGGGTTGCTTGTTTTTAGCGCTCAACAGTATTGATGTTATTCCGGTCGGAATGACAGGAGCTAAAGAAACGTTTGGTGTCGTAGATTCTAAACCGAGAAAAGGTTGGGTATTGAAAGAACCTTTTATCAGTCGTATCATCAAAGTTAATACACGTCAACAAACGTATAACTTTGAGACATCATTCAAAACTAACAACGGACAAAATGTCAAAGTTCCGGTCTCAATCGTTTATCAGTTTAGAGAACAAAATGTTCCGGACATGGTAAAAAATATAAACGTTGCGACATATCAAGATTTGATACTCGCTCCGTATTTGACGAATGCCTTGCAGGATGCAATCGGGAAAAGCGATCCTTTCCTGTTGGTAACAAACACCGACATGGTCAGTTCGGCTACTCGGTACATTCTGGAAAATCAGTTAAACCAAAATCAATACATTCAAATCAAAGACATTTTATTCGGAAAACCGATTTTTCCCAAAAGTCTTGAAGATGCGATTGAAAAGAAATTAACTGAAACGCAGCTTGTTGAACTTGCCAAGATTCAAACCTTGCGTGTTCAAGAAGAAGCAAAACAGATGCTTGCTATGGCTTCCGCCAATGCAAAAGGTGTTGCAGAGCTGAGCAAAGCTCTTTCCAACCCATTAGTTGTCAAATATGAGGCTATAAAAGCCTTACAAAAATGGGATGGAAAGTTGCCGAACAGCCTTGTCATCAGCGATGATGCATTGCCGATAATATCGCCGACCGCATTACAGGAAAAAGCAGAAACAGTAACGAAAACAGAAAAAACAAAGTAATTATGACTGCAATAACTTTTCCTAGTATGTGGGTCAATATCGCATTTGTTATCGTTACGATATTGACGGTAGTGATTATCGTGTGCCAAGAAAAGCCGAATGTGGTAAAAAAGTATGGTTATTTATTACTTGTCATATTCGGATTCTTATGCTTTGCCTTATTGTGCATATGCTGTATCCCGGCCTTAACAAAGGTTGCTTTAATAATATACGGCGTTGTGGTTATATTTGCATTAACCATCATTGGAGTATCCTGCAGCTGTTGCGACAATGCCTATCAGGCATATATGGCCATATGCTTAATCTTGTTAGCCTCAGGTTTTATACTGTTAATAATGTATGGAGCCTGTGCTTATGAACAAGCAACGTTTGAAAACATCGCCTTAAGGTTAGGGTTGATGGTAGGAAGCTGCGGCATATTGCTGTATGCATACAAACTCAAAGCGAAAGAGAATTGAACAATGGGGGCTGTTTCAGCCCCTTTGTTTTGTTTAAATTCATATTATTTACAAGCATTAACAATAATTTTTATTTTTTGCTTGATTTTATAGACAAAAAATGTTTTACTATGTTTTACAGTTAGTAATTATGTTTAATTTTTAAAAAAAAATTTTATGAAAAGTGGAAAAAACAGACATATCGCATTGGAAAATGTGAATATGCTGGTAATTAACGAGAAACTGAGTAAATTTATTGAAAAGCAGGGTGCCGAAGCAACGGAAGACAAATGCCGCCTGGTACAGATGGTGTTGAGACATAAAATACACCATTTCCCGATTGATATACCGTTTATTGCCGCGGTAAAAAACTGCGGTGAAGGTCAGGTGGCTGTATTCAACATTAAGCGCACAAAATTAGCGCTTATTCCCGGGCATTCCATAGCCGCGGAAACAAATGTCGGAAAGGCATTTGAAATCAGCGGTGTCAGGTATACACTTGACGACACCGTCAATGGGTTTGAAAGATTCAAACCCAAACCTTAAACTGACAAGCTAACATAACAACTCCGATTTCCAATCGGAGTTGTTTTTTTATGATTCGATATTGTCATTAAATTATAAACAGCCACCCTTCACCATCATCATGTACCGGTTGTGACTTATCCCCAAAAGACTCTTTAAAATTGCAAAAAAAAAAAACGGTTTAGAATATCGGGAAAATAGGTATTCTTTT
>CALXTI010000018.1 GCA_944391395.1 uncultured Alphaproteobacteria bacterium | reverse complement strand
TTCTTTCTTCACAGGTTCCGTCTTTCGATATACAGACTTCTCTTCTCTAGCAATATGCGCCGCCTGTATATCCTCTTTTGATATTTACTATGTCTTATAACTTTTCCAACACTCTTTTGTGTCGGTGATGCTGCTTATAGCTATTTCTTCTTCCTTTGTCAACACCTTTTTTACTTATTTTTCGGGTTTTTTATCATCTTTCTTTTAACGTCTTGAAAATATTTGATTTTAAATCATAAAAAGATTGTCCGAAAATATTAGATTATTTCCTTTTTATTAACTTTAAACATATACAATGTGGGCAATATTAAACGGAGATGTAACTAAAATGGCAAAAAAAATATTGAAATTCAAAGCAATGCTTATGGCAGTGTTTTTTTGTTTATGCGGATGCGCGACCGAAACTTTTGAAATAAACGGAATCGACGGTTCGCCGATTCCTCCGGCATTTGCAAATTTCCCGGACATTCCTTTTCCGGAGCAGGCTTATATGGAGTTGGGCGATACCAAAGCATTGGGCAGCGGCGACAACTGGATCGGCAGCGTTGTTTACACCGCGCCTTACAACGCAAGCCGCGTATTTGATTTTTATGTTTCGGAAATGCCTAAAAACCGTTGGATTGAAGTTGCCGTCGTACGCGCCAGAATCAGTCAAATGACTTATTATCGCGACAACCGCGCCGTGCAAATTTTAATCGAATCGACAAGCGATAACGAATCTTTGGTAACGATTACGGCAATTCCGAATCAGCTTAATATTAAATAAACGCCGGAGGTGCTATGAAATTTGCTTTTTTCACGCTGGGCGGCTCGCAATTTTGGGAAGATGTCTTTTTTTATCAAAAATGGCGAATCCAGCGCAATTATCATTCAAAAATATACCGCCTGCTCGACAACTGGGATATCAAACGCGCAGAGGGAACTTTTGAACAATGCCGCAAAGCCTTCGTCAAATTTATCGAGGTGTACGAAATCCCCCGCCAAAGCGGTGAATTGGTTATTTTGCTGCACGGATTGGGCGAAACAAAAAATGTTTTCCGCCGGTTATGGAAAGAACTGACAGCCAAAGGCTATAATGTCGCGGCCATTAATTATCCATCCACCCGAAAACCGATGAAATATCATATCCGGCAACTGGAATTTTTCTTAAATCATTGCGAAGACATCAATAAAGTGTCTTTTATCACCAAAGGAGCCGGTTGTTTGCTTTTAAGAATGCTTATTGCCCACACCTACGGTTGGCAGGATAATTTTCGAATCGACAAAGTTATTTACGTCAATCCGATAAACCGCGGCAGCGACACCTTTGAGATACTTTCCCGTTTTGCGCCGTTTAATTTTATTTTCGGCCCCATGCTGAAAGAATGCACACCGCAGCAGGCGCAATCAATTTCAAAAATGCCGAACGAAATTCAAAGCGGAATTGTTTTTTGCGAAACCTGGGGACAAAAGCTCTTTGCGCCGATTATCGAGCGTTTCAAAAGCCTGCCGCTAAAATCGGAGGCAACGGAACAAGATTTTGCTCAAGATGTTATCAACATTCCAAACACATATTGCAATGTTTTTAACAATCCCGACGTGGCAAAGGCTTGTCTTCATTTTTTGAAGAAAGGAAATTTTAAGATTTAAAAATATTGTAACATAAATTTCTGTCTTTTTATGATACAATATAAAAATATAAATGAGGTGAAGATGAAATCGGTTCTGGTCTGTATTTTGATGTTTATTGTCGCCTTGATCGCCATGTTCACGGGCGTTTTTGAGGTGCTTGCCAGTCCTTACATGATGGTTTTTGCCGTTGTATGCGTTGTTGCCGCTTTCGTTTTCGCTCTTAAAGTTTTGGGAAACCCTTTTGCGCCAACTTCTGCCGATAAGGATGACAAAGATGACAAAGACACTGACTAAAATATGGCTTTTGGCTCTTCTTACCGTTGTTTTTACCGGCTTTTTCGAAATGCGCGCCTATGCCGCCGAAACTTCGGAAGCCAAGAGCCTTAGCGGTTATACCGAAGAAGAAAAAAAGCAATATATCGACACTATTAACAAAAAACTGGACGAGCTTAAAGATACGGCGCAAAATTTTCAAAGCAAGTTCTCGGAGTTTAATTCTCAAACGTATACCTATCAGTTGAACGATGCCGAAGTTAATCGGCGTGCTGACAATCGTCAATTTTGGGCTCAGGTGGCGTTTTTGAGTTTGGCCAAAGACAGGGATGAGCGGGCGCAAAAAATAGCAAGTCAAACGCATACCCAAAAATATTCATCTTTTATCAGCAATGCAAACGGCGCCCTGACCAAAGAATTAAAATGGAAAAAATCCGATAAAAAAATAGCCCAACAAAACGGCATCAACTTAGACGGCATTGATTTTTCGAATACGGACGTGTATTGGGAAAGAGTAATCAGCCGGGCGCAAGCACAAGCTTCCATTGAAAAATATCCAAACAACGGCGCCAACAAAGCCATTACTGCGGCAGAAAGCTTAGATGACATAAAGTCGACCATGATTAAACAGCATGAATATATCAAATCTTTGCTCATCGGGCTTGATCCGGCAAGCAACATTTCAGCGACTTGCCCCACACCGGTCGCCGAAGGGGAAACATGTCCGAATCCCGTTTACACCGTGGTTAATGAAAAAGGGAAAGCCACGACCGGGGCTTCCAAAGGCTGCAAACCCCTGCCGGTTAGATATGCCGAAATACAGAGTTGTATTTTGTGTCCGATGTTTCAGGTCATTTTAAGCACCGACCAAAATATCGCCACAGAGTCTTACGGCGCTTTGGCCAGCAGCTTCCGCAACCTTATCATCGTTGTTTTAGCATTGTTTATTGCGTATCAGACTTTAATTACCGTCAGCTCTTTTACCAAACAAGACACGCCAAAATATATATCCACCCTGTTGGTGCAGTCTTTCAAGGTTTTGGTGGCGGCAATATTGCTGTCTAACTCGACTTATATATACCAATATGTCATTAATCCGCTGATGTCGGCCGGACTGGAATTCGGACTCGCTTTATTGTTTGACCCTCAGTTGTTAAGCGAATATAACACACTGGTACGCGATGAAGCATCCGGCATGCCGCCCGGAGTTATCGGGCAAGACTTGCTGGCAAGCGTTATGGCCGCCGTCAGATTGTTTAGCAAAGCATCAGCGCAAATGCCAGCCATCGGCTCTTCGCTGATTTGTATATCCATGCATGAAGCCAGCAATATTTTGCCTGATTTTTCCATGTTGATTGAAGGGGTTTTGGTTTTTGCCTTCGGTTGGGCCATCGCTTTGGCTTGTTGCTTTTATCTGTTGGATTCGGTCGTGCGCTTCGGTATTTTCTGCGCTCTGCTGCCATTTTTGATTGCCAGCTGGCCATTTAAGGTTACGGCGTCATACACCAAAAACGGTTGGGATATATTTATGAACGCCTTTTTCAACTTTGTGATGATGGGCATGGTCATCAGTCTTAACAGCGAGCTTATCAGTCAGGCTTTGACCGGCGGCGGTGGCGGCGTGGACGCCTTGGAATCCGCCATTAACGGCTCTGAAGTGGAAACATTGAAAGAATTGATGGACATAAGCGGCGTTGACTTTTTAGTCTTGATTGCCTGCTGCATGTTTGCCTTTAAGCTGGTTGGACAAATTAATGAACTTGCTAACCAAGTCTCCGGCACCAGCGGCGGCACGGGTATCGGCAACAAGATCGGCGGTGCCGCGGCGCAGGCGGCCAAGAAAGTTGCCGGCGCCGGCGCGAAAATGGCCGGTAAGGCTGCCGGAGCCGTTTATGAAGGAACTGGTGCCAAAGCCAAGGTTGACGCCGCTAAAGATAAGGCCATGGGCGGTTTGGCCAAAGCCGGTGCAAAAATCGGTTTGGGACCGAAAGCGAATCCGAACGGCGCCGGCGGTGGCGACAAAGGCGGCGGCGATAAAGGTGGTGATGATAAAGGCGGCGGCGATAAAGGTGGTGATGATAAAGGCGGCGGCGATAAAGGCGGTGATGATAAAGGCGGCGGCGATAAAGGCGGTGGCGACAAAGGCGGCGACCCCGGCGGTGGCGGCGGCAATTCTGGACAAAATGGGGGGGTAATATCATGACACAAACACCTAAAGCTCCGGGTAGCCCCGGAGGTTCAAGCGGCAGAGTTTCTGCCCTTACGGCAAAAGATCCCCATGGCGGCGGTAGCAGCAGTTCCGGCGGTGCCGGTGGCGGTGGTTCCGGTGGTAGTGCCGGCGGAGGCGGTTCCGGTGGCGGTGGTTCCGGCGGTGCCGGAGGCGGCAGTGGTGCTATGAATGCTGCAGCCTCAACAGCGCAAGCCGCAGGCAACACGGCAAAAGCCGCCGGCGGTGCTTTGGAAACCGGAGGCAAAGCCGTATCCAATGCGAGCAACGCTCTTGACAAAGGAGCCGACGCAACGATGAACGCAAGTAAAAGCGCTGTTGCCTCAGGTAATCCGGCCGGTATTGTCGCAGGTGCCGCGGGAATGGCTGCCGGAGCTACGATGAAAGCAACGGCCACTGTCGGAAAAGCAGCAGGAAGCGCAATGCAACAAACCGGAAAAGCCATAAAAGAAACCGGTGAAACAGTTGCCAACACGGCAGGAGCAGTCAAAAGCGCCAATGCGGCTGCAGGGCAAATCAAAGGTTTGCAACAGCCGGATGAAGACGCAAACAAGTAACAAAAATATGTTTGAAACGAGAATTTGAAAAATGAAAATTAGGTGGCAGGACATATTAAAAATACTAAAAACGGGGCTGATGATTTTTGCCCTGGTGTTCTGCCTTGCCGCCTGCTCTTCAGACAAAGGCGAAGTTTCCGGTATGGAAATAGAAGGCGAAGAAAGTGAATTGGACGAACGTCAACGCGCCTGTTGGCAAGCCGGTTTGCTCTCCATGTTTTATGATGCCATGGCGGAATCTTCCATGAAAGCTTATCCGCTGGTTACAAAAAGCACCATGCCTTTTATCATGGTCGCATTTGCCATATGGTTGTCTTTCAGGATATTAAAACATGTCGGTTCGGTTGTTGAAGAATCGCCGGCCGAAGTGTGGACGGAGGTCGCCAGAATGGCATTTTTATGCGTTGTCTGCGGTTTGCTTGCGTCATCGACAACCTTTTTGTTGTTTACCTTGAATAAAATTATCTTTCCGGTTTATTACGCCTTTTTGGAATACGGCAGTCGGATTATCGCATTGGCGGCCGACGGTGAAGACGTCAACAGCAAAGGACAGTTGCTGGGAGACACCTGTTTGATATACACTAATTCGCTTGTTTGCGCCGCGCCGGCTCTGGAACCCGTTTCTTATTCGGGCGGAACCGCAACCTTCCCAAACGGACCGTCCGATTTGATGCAATGCATGGTTTGCGCCACCAGCGACCGGATGCAAATCGGCTTTATCATCGCCAAAGAGCTTTTGGCCGCCACCAGTTTGACCAGTTGGGTTTCCGGCGCAATCATATTCGTCATCTTCCTGTTTGTCAAAATATCATTTGTTTTTTATCTGGTTGACAGCATTTTCAGAATGAACATTATTGTCATTATCCTGCCGTTTTTGATTTTGGCCGTACCGTTCAAATTCAGCCGCAAATGGGTCAAGGGTGGTATTGAAACGATTTTCAACTCATCGGCGGTGATGATGTGTATTGCTATTATCGCTACCATGGCCATGCTTGCCATGCAGACAATCATTAAAGACAATTATGAATTTTTGGGTGACAAACAAGCTTATCAGGAATTCGGCGTCGTTATGCTTTCCATGGTGTTGATTGCTTTCTTGGTGTTAAAAAGCGTCGGACTTGCCGTTTCTTTGGCGGATTCTATTGTCGGCGGCGGCGGCGGAACAAACTTCCAGAAAAAAATCGGCAAATTGGCCGCCTGGACCGCCAAAAAACTTTTTGTCCTTGTGTCGGCCGGCGCCGGAAAAGTTTTCACTTCAATTGTCGAACGCAACGAAAAATTACGGCAGGCTCGTGAAAAAATTCAACAAGCCAAAAAACGCGTCAGCGATGCTCTAAAGAAAGCTGCAGGGAGGGATAAAGAATGAAACGTTTTATCTTTTCTTCCAACAAATTCTTTTGGGCCGCCCTGGTGTTGCTTAGCGGATTTTTCCTGTTTGACAAGCCGGCTGCGGCCGCTTTGAGCTCAAACTACACCATCACTTGCGGTCAAACCATCAGCGGACAGCCAATCAAATGCGATTTATCCACGCATAATTGTTATAAATGCAAAGAAAAACGCGGTTGGTTTGCTAAAAAAACAGTTTATTATGTTTATAATTGCCTCAGCCGCGACGCCGATGTTCCGGGCAACTGCGAGCGTTCAAACACCGGCGGAACCGTGGGCGATCAAGACACCAAAATTTTCGGACTCACACGCAACAAGGCACACATTGAAGGTACAAACTGTGTTACCGAAAATCTGATGGCAATGTATTCCGCCACCTGTTACAGTTGCGAAATCGTGGAAATTTTAGCCTCGGCGTTTATCCGGGCTTCGGCCAAAGCTTATCAGGTTTCCCGCGAGGCCGGAAACGCCATTTTGGTCGTCGGATTTGTATTGTGGGTTTGCTTTTTTGTCTTGAAGAACATTTCTTCTTTTACCACCGTCGAACCCATGAAAATGATTCAAGACTTGTTGATACAATTATTCAAAGTTTTTCTGGCGTTTGTTATCGTCAATTCCGGAATTCCGACCATTCTGCACTATACCATGGAGCCGATTATGCTGGCCGGAACCGATTTCGGCTCGGCAATTTTGACAGCAAACGTCGGTGTCAACCGATCTGCAACAAACCAAAACGAGAGTGAAAACGCAGGAGACGGCCAATGATGAAAAGATTGATGTACATATTGACCGTTTTGCTCAGCCTGGGCATATGTGTTCTGCCTTCTTGGTCGGAAGCCGCCGATTACGGCAAACGTTTGAGCGCTTCGGAAAGAAGACAAATTTGTGATGAAATCAAATCGGCACGGCAACAAAGCCCGCAAACACCTAAAGACGAATCGCTCGGTGGCGGTATTATTCCCGATACCGTTTTATCAAGTATTTACAACACCACACGACAAATCAGCGATTCCGTTTCTTTGGTGCTGGTTTTAGGACATGCTTTAACCTGCAATGCCGTTCATGCCAATAAGCAGGAAGTTACGATTTTGGGTGTGCGGCTCTTCAGCTATCCGAACATTCCGGTGTGGCTGTGCGGCGCCATTATATATTTTATGGGCTTTATGTTGACGCTAAGCGTAACCTTTTATTTGGTGGACATTGCTTTTAAATTAGGGTTTGCCGTGATTATGCTTCCTATCGGCGTGGCTTTGTGGCCGTTTCCGCCGACCAGAGACAAACTGGCGATTTTAATCAGTATTATCCTAAAAAATGCGGCAATATTCGCCTTTCTGGCCGTAACGGTATCTTATGCCTTAAATTTAATCGGCGAAGCCGGCGGCGGGCTGGGAGACATTTTTGACAGTATCGACCGTAATGAAACCGATACAATCACCGAAAAATTCAGCTTGTTCAGCTCAAACTTTTTGGTTGTTATGTTTGCTCTGGTTTACGGCATGAAACTTATCGGTTCAACAATCACCGATTATGTCGACAAGTTTTTCCCCGACAAAGCTTTCGGCGGCGGACAAAAAGCCTCGCCCATTCACGGCAGCATGACGCAAGCCATGGATTTTGCCAAGAAAAAAGTTGCCGCTCCGGTGGCCTCTTTTGCCGGCGATGTGGCCAAAACCCAGTTGGGACGCGCCACCGCGGCTACGGGAAAATTGTTGACCGGCGGATATAATCAGCAGCTTAAAAACGCCGGTAAAAGTATCCGCCATTATGTTACTCATCCGGACGAAGCCGTAAATAAAGGAACAAAAGCTTTAGGCAAAGGCGTCGGAAAACTTGCCGGCGGTGCCGGAAAACTTGCCAATAACATTGTCATGGGTACGGCCGGCAGAATCGTGCTCGGCAACAATGCCCGCAAATCCTTACAAGAAAAAATCAATTCGCAAATTGATAAAGGTTTGGACAAATATAACCAGTTTACAGATAAAGCTATTGATAAGACCACCCAACCTTTGACCAAAGCGGTTGACAAGGCCAGCCAACGTTTTAACGAAACCGCTGATAAATTCAGCAAAACCAAGACTGCTGAAAGAATGAACAATATAAATCAAGGAGCCCGAACAGCAGGGGGAGCTATTCAAAAAGGCTATAACAAAACCCTTAATGCTTTTGGCAAGGCACAACAAGGCATAGATAATTTTAAAAACAAAATAAACAAACCGATTGATAATCTTGCGAAAAAAGCTTATCGGGGAATTGATAAATTGGAACAAGGAGCGGGTAAAGGAATTGACAAGTTTAAAAACGGCGTTAATCAACCGATTGATAAATTGAAACGGCAAGCATACGAGCAAATTGACAAGGCTTTGGGAAGAAAAGCCGGAGATTCGAAGCTCACGGCAGCCGGCAAAGCCTTTGCCCGGGGTGTTTTAAAAGCTCCGACAGCGTTGATTACCGGTGCGGCTAAACTTCCGGCAAATGTTATTGCCGGCGGCGCAAAACTTTCAACCATGGCCATATCCGGCGCACTTAAAGCCCCGACAGCCGTGTTGTCCGGTGTGGCTAAAGCGCCTGCCGCCGTTGCCGCGGGACTTGCCAAAGCTCCGATTAAAATTGCGGAAACGGCAACGAAAGCATTAAACATTTTTAATGTATCCAGAGTAACCGGCAATATTTTAATGAAAGCCGGAGAAAGTATGCAGCATAATAAAAAACCTGAAGGTTGGTCGGCATCTCAGGGCGAAACGGAAAGCGAGAAAGAACAAAGATTGCAAGATGAAGCTGAAGAAACACAACTCAACAAAAAAACTTGGGGATAGGAAGAAAAAATGTTAAAGGCAATAAAACATAATCTGCAACAAACGGGCATTTTGTTATTAATGTCCGCAGGGTTATATTTGCTGCCTTCATCAACTTACGCCCAATCTGCCGGATGCAATTCTTCCTGCTCTAACAGCACCTGCCAGCTCACCTTAAACAGCAACGGGGCTTTGAGCGAGCAGTGTCCGAGCGGCACGCGTTATGACGTTGACCCCAACTGTATCATGAATCAAAACGCCCAACCCGGAAGTTGTCTGGATACCATGCCGGTATCAAGCATCAAACGTGTTTCCGAAACAAACTGTTACCGCGCCAACGGCGCCGGCGGCAATCCCAAACCCCGCAACCACTTAGGAACGGACTATTCCGCATCGGAAGGAACTGCCGTAACCGCAGCCGCCGACGGAAAAGTCGTGTTTGCCAAGTGGATGGGCGGCGGCGGACGCGTGATTATTATCGAGCATGAAAAACAATGTAAATGCACTCCGGGAAATCAAAACGCCGGATGCGACAACAAATACATAACCGTTTATATGCATTTGAAAAGTTTCGCCGTTACCAGCGGAACCGTCAAACGCGGACAAGTTATCGGCAAAGTCGGCGGTTCAAACTATTCCAGCGCCACCGGCACCAGCTGCGACTGGCCAAACAAAGAAGGGGGATGTTCGCCGTACGGACCGCACCTGCATTTTGAAATTCACAGCGGCGGTTGGGAAAAAGGCTATGCCACGCTGAAGACTTCCATTATCAATCCGTTATGCGACGATATTCAGACTTTCTGCGGCGGTTGCTCTTATGACGTGCAACAATGTCAGGACAAAACCGGCACGGATGAATGGCAAGAGTTGTCCGACGAGGCTGCAAAAACAAAATCCGAGGCATCAGCTGTCGGCTCTATGACGCCGGAGGCTTTCGGCTCTGATTCCAACACCGTCTATTCGGCTTTGACCGGTTGTTCTTTGGAACGCTTTTTGCCGAAAACGGAAGAATGCTGGTTTTGCCCGTTATTCCGCGTGCTTTTCAATACAGCCAGCACCATCGCTTTAAATTCTTACAACGCATTAGCCGGCGGTATTGCCAATCTGGTTATTGTCTGCTTTGCTTTATGGATTAGTCTTTTTGTATTGCGCAACATTGCTTCCATAGAAGTGAAAGACCCGCGCAAAATGATACAGGAATTTTTGGTTCAGGCGTTCCGGGTTTTGGTTGTCGTTCTTATCTTAAAAGTTAATTTCTTCCAAGTTATGGGACTGACATTAGAGCCTGTGTTTAATACCGGTATGGCGTTTACCCAGACCATTACCGGCAAAGGGGCTTATAACAGCAACAATCCAAATCAGCAGGTTTCCTGTCCGACAAACGCCGAATATATGCAAAACATTATCGGTTATGATTCAAAATCCGGTTTCAGCGCTTCCGCTTCCGGCGGTCTGCCGGTATCCATGGGGCAAAACATTGTTTGCACAATAAAAAGTATTCAAGATTCAATCGGAAAAATGATGGCTTACGGTCGCCAAGCCATGTGCGTTGCCTGGCGCGACAAAGCTTTCATTAAATTTATCATTCCTTCTTTTCCGTACCTGATTACCGGTTTGGTGATTTATCTCGGTTCTTTGGTATTGTTGTTTGCTTTTCCATGGTGTTTGGTCGATGCGGTTTTGCAAATGTCCATTGCCGCAGGTCTGGCACCGGCGGCCATCGGCGCCTGGGCATTTAAAATAACGGCCGGATACTTAAAGAAAATATGGGATTTCTTTATGAACGCCATGTTCAACTTTGTGTTTTTAAGCATCATCATTTACATCATTATGACGGTCGTCGACCAGTTTATGCGGGCGTTGAACGAACATGCCGGCGCGACAACCGGATATGACTTTTTGGTTGACCCGATTAACGGACTGGCCTATTGGGGCGTTACCGGTATGCAGCTAGTCGTCGTCTGTCTGATGGGCTGGGTGTTTTTGGATGAAGGCGCAAATTTTGCCAGTCATTTTGCCAAAGGTGCCGATATGGGCGGTATCGGCCGCCAGGTCGGCGGCGCCTTCGCTCAAGGCGCGCAAAAGGTTGGTAAAACCGCGGGCAAGGCCGGTCTTGCCGTCGGAAAAGCCGGCTTGCAGGTTGCCGATCATTTTGTCGGCTCCAAACTCAGACAGATGCGCAATAATTACCGCATTAACAAAGTTAAAAACAAAGGCACCGCCATCAAAGATGACAACGGCAATATTATCGGCTACGAAAGAACGCGCCGCAACCTACTGGGACAAAAGGTAACACGGCGGGTTGATATCAATGAAGACGGCAAAGAAGCCTGGTCAAAAAGCAAATTGAACCTTACCGCCGAATTGCGCAATAAAGCCCGGGGCGCTGCCAATAAATCTCGACTGGACGAGATGAAAGAAAACATGCCGATGTATAAAATAGAAATGGAAGGCAAAAAAATTCTTGATAAAGACAACAATGTTATCGGCTACGAATATGAAGATTTTAACGGAAAATACAAAGCTATCGTCACCAAAGACGAAAACGGAAACTTTGTTCGTTCTTCAATGATGATGAAACACCGCAACCTTATGGGACAGGAAGTTTTTGTGACGGCGACCCGAAATGCCGACGGAACCTATAGTCTTGATAAACAAAAACAATCTTTGCGCATGGAAATGCTTGCCAAGATGTCCAAAAAAGGTTCTGCCATTCACCAATTTGCTCAACAGCATTCCGTTGTCAAACAAAAATCTTTGGAAAAGACCAATGCCGGCGGCGTAAATGTTCAATCCGACCATTTGATGTCCATACGCGAAAAACGCGATGCAAACGGGGTTGTCTATCAGCGCGACATTGCTTTTAACACCAAAACCGTCAAATATCTCGTAAACAAAGACGGCACGATTAATATGAATATGCTCAATCAAATCAGCCAAGGCACGAACTTTAGTCAAAAAACCATGTTGGAAGCCGTGGCCATGGAAGTTTTGAAAGCGCGCGGATTAAGCATCAGCAACAAGTTCAATGATCGACAAGTCAGTCTGGATAAAAACGGAATCTTGGCAATTAAACAGGTTAATTTTGACGGCTCGACCACCGAACTTAACATGGCTCTCGGCGGGAAAGGCAAAAATCAGATGTTGACCGAACTCAAAACAACATATGCCGACGGCAGTTATTCAGCGAATATCGATAACGGCATTATGAAGAAAAACATCAGTTACCGCAACGGCGACGCATCGGCAACGGCATCTTACGGCTTTAACGACGAATATTACCGCCGCTACAAATACTTCAAGCCGCTCAACGGCCAGGGACAATTTGCCGCCGGTATGGATGAAGATGCCGCCATGTTCGGATTTAATGAAACAGATAAAGCGACCCATGCCGCACAAATAAGAAGCGGCAAAGCTCAAACCGTTTCAAGCAAATATAACTCCCTTTTCAGCCAAGCACGACAAAGCGCGCGGGAAGACGAGGAACGCGAGAGAAATCAACAAGAAAATGAACCGACAAATGAAGAAGAAAAGCCTCGTTCAGAAACCGAAGAATAAAAAGTTTTAAAAAATTTTTTCTCTTTAATTAAAAAAATTGCCATATTCGGACGGCGACTCGCTTTATATTAATATTTTGTTCACTTTATACAAAGATTGTACATTTTTGTCTTGCATATTTTGAAGCAGGTATTATTATATGCTTAGTTTTTAAAATTGTGTAAGAGGCTAATATGGAAGAAATTATTTTCCCGAATCAAATCAGGATGCACAGAAGATTAAGAGGCATGTCCATGCAGGAACTGGCCGATCATCTGGGGGTCAGCCTTTCGGCGATTTCCAAAATCGAAAAAGGATATCGCCGGCTTAATCAAGAGCAATTAATTCAAGTTGCCGAATTAACCGATTGTTCTTTGCAGGATTTGTACGTCAACGAACAAAATTCGCAACAAGACGTCGTATTAGCTTGGCGCCGCGAACAAGAAAGACGGAGCAAAATTAACGAATCTGCCGGGTTGAAAACCTTGGGCGCCGCGTTGCGGCATTTGCGCACCGATCGAGGCTTGACCTTAATGGAAGTCGCCGAAAGCGCGGATATGACCTTGTCGGTTTATCACCGGATTGAAATGGGGCAGCGCGAAGTTTCGGACAAGGAATATCAAAACATCGCCAGAGCCTTGTCTTTAACGGTTGAAAAATTAAAAGAAGAAGTAAAACGTTTGGACGAATCCGGTCAGTTGGAAGATATCATCTTAAAGAACGACACCAAATACAAAATGTTGGCAACACCTAAGGGCGCGCCGGCTTCCGTTTTTGCTTCCATGCCGAATGAAGGCGCAAAAATCAAAGTTTTCGGCATCGCCGGTCAAGACGGCAACATCATCATCAATCGGAAAGACGAAGAGGTCAAGGAAGTGGCCAGACCCGTGCAATTAGCATATAAGCGCGACGCTTACGGCGTTAACTTATGCACCCGTCGGTTGGGTTCGTTGTTGCCAAACAGAGCTATCTTGTTTGCCGACCCGCAAGATGTCGTCAGCGTCGGCGATATTGCTTTATATTATGTCGACGACACAACAGCTCAGGTTTTGAGCATTCGCGAAGATGACAGCGGACAGCTTTACGGTATCCGTTGGAATCCGGATGAAAAAATAAAATTAACCAATAATGATTTAAGCAAAATGCATAAAATCGTTGCCATTAATCTTTAATTTGTAAAAACTCCACTTAAATGTGGAGTTTTTTTTAATTATTAACTTGAAATTTACCCCTTGACGATTATCATGCTAGAATGATAAAAAGATTGCGTTTATTACAAGGAATTGATTGTGGCAGACGAGTTAATAGAAAATGCCGAATTCGGCAAAAAGCATAAAAACGAAGAAGATCCAATTCTTGTCGCACAGCGGTTTTTAAATATTTATCGTCAAATGCATATTTTTAACGAAGAGCGGCGAAATCAATTTGACGATATGCTTTTGGAACTTCAACCCGATGTCCGGATATTGCTCAGCACACTTCCGGGCGGTTCTTTGTTGTTGGAACATATTGAAGAACTGGAACAAAAGCGCGGATTGGTTTCCGCACCGATAAAAAAAGAAAATTCATTTCGGAAAAAGACCTCTCAGGAATTGGCCGGCAATGACCATTCGGCCGAAAGAAACGCCAAAGCCACGGTCGGCAGCGTCGTTATCGACTCATCTTTTGCCTCTGAGTTGTCTTCATCTCTGTCGTTGGCTTTGCAACAAACCGAAAAACGGTATAAAGACGATATAAAAACCCTGACCGAAACCATCACACAATCAATCATGGCTTCGCAATCTGCCATTGCCAATATGATGAAAGATATTTTGATTGCCGCCAAAAATAAAAATTCAGGTAACGACAATGTTTCTTTCAAAGCCGTGCCTGATGAACCGACGCCGCAACCTGTTTTAAACACAAATCCGCCGATTGAAAATACCGCGGCAACAACCGAAACGACAACACATGCGTTTCAGACTCCTTTGCCGGATGTCAAGACGGAAAAATCCGCAGAAAACACCTCACAGCCGGTGGAAAAGGTTCAGCCCGAAACCGTTGCCGGCAAGTCGGCCAAAGACGTTTCGAAATCAGCTGAGACATCTTTACCGACCGCAGTCTCTAAAGAGGAAAAGCAACCGGCGCAAATCGTTCAAGAGGAGCCTTCTGTTGAAAAAAACACGGACAATGCCGGAAAAAAGAGCGATAAAAAGGCTGCGGCGGCAAAGAAAAATCAAAACGACGCCGTAGAACCGTCCGATGAACCGGCTCAAACCAAGCCCGTCTTCTTTCAATCCGTCCGCAACAGAGACAGCATTACGGAAGATTTTCCGGAAAAAGAATCGCAAAAGTTTATGCAAAAAGCAGAGGCGGTTGAAACGTCAAAAACCGAAGCCGAGTTTTCCGAGTCATCCGAACTTGAAAAAGAGGCAAAAGCCGATACTTCTTTATCCGCCGAAAACGATGTATCCGTTCCGACATCAACGGAGATTGCAATGTCTGAAGAACTTGCGGATACCGTAAAAGAAGATGATGACACTAAACAAGCGGCTGCCGAAAAACCTCTTAATTTTGGTAAAATAACCTCTCTGGCCAGCGACTTGGCAAAAAAAATCGGCAAAAACAAAAAAGGCAAAAAAACAAACGAGGCGGAAAAAATTTCATCTGATGTGTTGTCTGAAGACAACGCCGACAAGCTTGACGACCATGTCATAACCGAAGAAAAAACAGCGGCTGAGGTTGAACAAGAACCAAGCAGCCAACTTGAAAACACGGCACAGCTTTCCGATATGCCGATTGAGGCTGAAGCCGATAAAAGCCTTGAACTTTCCGTTGAAAAAGTTGCAGACGATATTTCTCATGCCACACCTTTAACGGAAGATGTTTCTTCTCCGGATACTAAAACACCGGCAGTAAACAAAGCTTTTGATTTTGACGACATGCTCAACGACATTAAAATCAACAATCGTGATTTGTTTGCGGAAGACAGCACTATGTCTGCCGCCGAAACAAACGATGACAATGCGTTATATAAAAATGAGCTCAGTCAAATCCGCGAAGCTTTGCAAGAGCCCGAGCCCACATCCGAAAAAGACGCTCCGCAACAAGAAAATCCCGCGACGCCAAAAAAGAAACCGACGGAAAAAAACAAACATGACAGTAATGACGTTTCTTCTCAAGGCGCATTTATCAAATCTGCGCCGGCGCTGCCGGAATTGTCGGACGAGCTTATTTCCCTCGATGATTTACCGGATACGCCGATTTCACTTGACGATATTTCCGAAGATCCTATTTCTTTAGATGATTTTGACGACGAAAACAACACCGAACAAAATAAAGCGGCGCAAACGGATGCTTCTTATTCCAACCCAAGCGATGAGCAAGACTGGGAATGGGAATATGTCGATGATAACGGCAATGAAAACAATGACGAAGATTGGGAATGGGAATACGTCGAAGATGACGGCAACGGTGATGAAAATTCAGAAGATTGGGAATGGGAGTATGTCGAAGACGGTAATGATTCCGATGAAAACAAGAAATAATTTCAAGTGAATTATGCAAAAAGTCGTTTACAAAAAAAACTCTCTCTATTATTCTTAAAAAAAGGAGTGGGATATGGAAGAAAAAACAAATGTTGCACCGGTAACCAAAGAAGATTTATGGTACGTTGATAATTATCTGGTTTTAAGAGACTATTATGACCGGACCATATCCCGGATTGCCGCCCGTTGTGTCAGGATGGGCAACATCGCCATGGAGGAATATCCTTTTTATAATTACATTCTTGATGTCTTGGAAGAAATCTGCGACACCGGAAATTATATCATGTCCCATCGCGAACTTTATCCGTATGTTGAAAAGAAGATTGCCGGCGGCATAAAAGCTTTGCAAAAAAATTTAAATATCTATCAGCAAGAGCTGCAAAATAATTCTTCGCCGGAAATGATTAAGCAAGATCCTCAAGAGTTAAACAAAATGAAAGAAGCTTTGGGCGAAATAGATAAATCCGTTGACCCGACCGTCGGTGCGGGCATGAATATTGACGATGTCGTCAATAAGCTTTTGGAAGAAGACCGGGCGGAAAAAGAACACCAGGGACAAACGGATGAAAATTATGCTAAGGTTTCTCAAAGCCAAGACAATCCACAAGATAACGGAGCTCAGTAAAAATGTTGAAAAAATTGTTCTTTCTTTGCGGCGGTTTCGCCATTTTGACATTGGTCGCCTGTAAAAGCTCCCAGAATGAAACTTTGGAAGAAATTATAACTGATCCGGAAATCAACGCGGAACTTTTTTATCCGATTGATTCTCGTTCTATCCGAACTCCGGACGGCGCCAACGCTCTGGATTTGGAAACACCTTTGCGCTGCAATGTCAACTGGGAAACCCAACAAATGGTTTTGACCTTGCCGTTTAACAATTCTGTTTTTAAGATGGAACGTTTGGGCACAAATGACAAATTGCCACGTTTTGAAGTAACCGGTTTTACGTTTGAAACCATGCCGGCCGAAAAAGCTCTTTATAAACTGACCAAAGAAGCCGGCATTAAATTGGTGGCTAAAGATGCCCCTTATACAAGTCTTTCCGGCGATAATCTGAAAGGCGAATTTACCGATGTCGTCAACATGATTACCGAGGCGGCAGAAATTTATTATTCTTACGATGCCGAAAAGAAAATCATGACTTTGTCCCGACGGGCAAACCTGATTTTGTACGTTCCGCCGTCAAGGCCGATTATTTTGGCCTTTTTAGACGTTTTGCGCGGTTCGGGAATTACGGACATGACAACCAACTGGGCTGATTATTCCATTACTTTTGACGCGGATATTGAACTGAAAAATAAGATTACCGCACTTATCGGATATTTTGAAAACAATCCGAATTTGGTAGCTTATGATATCAGCGTCTTTAAGATTTATCCCAACGACGGTTGCGATGTTGAATGGAAAGGCCTGCTTGACGCTTTTCATTTCGGGACGATTACGACGGCTCAAACCGGCGTTATCGGAAGATTGTTGACAACAACCAACGAAATCAGCATCGAAAATTTGCGTTACTTTTTAGGTCAAAAAGCTAATATTGTTTCGGTTTCAGAAGGAAAGTTTGTTGTGCCTAATTTATGGCTTTCACGTTTTGATGTCGGCAAATGCGGCAAAATCAAGTGCGCCGAAGCAGAATTATCGGTGTTGGCAAAAGCTTCCGTCGAACAGGATAACTATATCTCAACAGATATTACTCTGGAAACGACAAAAGGCCAAATCACGCAATTTAAAGTTCGCAACAAACTTGGCGAAAATTTCATGATTATCGGGTTGCCAAACGAGCTGTTCGGACAGAAGACGCCCAAGTCGGAAACGGTCATCTTTATGGTTCCGCGTTTAATCAGAACCTTAAAGACAACGGAAACAATTAAAAACAAAATCTAAGGGATAAAGGCTATGGTTGATTTTGATTTAGACGATATAGATTTGGACAACTTTAATTCTGATGAGGTTTTTTCCAGCCATCCGACAAATAAAAAACCTCAAAACGAACCCAAACAGGATAGTTTTAACGAAAACCGTCCCCGGTTGCGGAAAATCAAACGTCCTAAAATACATAACGGGCCACTCAATCAACCTTCAGTTCCCGAATCCAACTTTGCATCGCAATCTATATCCGGTGCGGGAGAAACTCGTTCCGCGCCAAACACGCCGGAACAACATGGTCAACAGATACAAGGCGGTTTGATTCGGGCAAGCGACCGTGCCAATAACGGTTTTAACTCTAATCCGACCAATTATCCGGCGCCCGATTATATGAACAATTATATCACTAATGATACGGATGCTGATGATGAATTTGTTTATCAAGGCAATGACAATGCTTTTGCCGGAAATATTGATACAAAAAAACTTATCTGGGTAGCGTTGGCTTGCGTTTTTGTCGGGCTTGTTTTGGGTAAGTTTATGTTTTCTTCCGAGCAGGTCGTCCGCAACGGTTTGCAAGGTGTCGTCGTTAATCCGGAAGTTCCGAAAGGCCGCAGCCGCTGCGGCATTGCCGAGCGGACACAAGGTTGCGTGTTGTATGTGATGAATCCGCAACGCCAGGAATTGAACGGTCGTGATTTTTATGATTTGGCATCACAATTAACTGGACGGCAGCGATTTGTTATTGAAACGGGAAATATGCGTTATTCAAGCGTGAAAATCAAACCCGGAAATATCGCACAATTAAATATCCCGCCGCTGCAATAAAAATTTGTTTAAGCGATAGAAAAACACAACGCCCGAATTTTATTTGAGGCGTTTTGTTTTATTAAGATTAAAAAAAATCAATTATGAAATAAACAATCAAATTAAAATCGGATAAATGCTTCCGCAAATATTTTAAACCCAGTCGAATCTGTCGGATGCTCCATGTTGCCGTTTACCTGAAACTTAAGCAGACAATGCAGCAAAAGTATGACAATAAATAACTGAACGTAACGACTTTTAAGATTGCGACTTATCCCCAAAAGACTCTTTAAAATTGCAAAAAAAAAAAACGGTTTAAAATATCGGGAAAATACATATTCTTTTGCTTTTTTAGGAGAAAATAATGCGGGAAAATGGTAGAAGTATGGTCGAAATGCTCGGCGTATTAGCAATCATAGGCGTGCTTTCAGTCGGGGCGATGTCGGGTTACTCCAAAGCCATGCTTAAATACAAACTTAACAAACAGACTGAGCAGCTAAACTCCATATTAACCGGTATTATTCTACACCGCCATGAATGGCGCACCACTCAAGGAAGATTGTACTTAAAAAACTACTTTGTTCAGCTCGGATTTGTTCCGGAGGACATGGATCAAGATAATACCGATTATCTCTATGATGTTTTTAACAATAAAATTCTCATAAACACCAGTGGCGCTAACGATGACGGCACTATGTCTTCCGTCGGGGTTAATTATTATATTGACACCAGCGCGTCGTTTGAGGTGTGCCAAAATATTTATCAAACCGTCAAAGGTTTTGCCGACAATTTATACCGCATTGTTATCAGCGGTCAAAGCAATGACGGTGCTTCCGGCACATCTTACAGTACCAGTTTTTACGGCAAACAACACTGTACTGGCAACTACAAATGTCTTGCAAACATATCCGTTTCCGACATATATGATACTTGTCAATTTTGCAAAAATTCCAAAACCTGTAGCATCTGGTTCAGTGCCAAAATGGACGATTTTTAAGATTATGCAGATTTGTTGTTATTATGTCGGTTATTATTTGCGACGGCGAGTTGTTTCTGTTTTCCTCTTTCAATACCTCGTCGGCATGTCAATAAAAATGAGGCCAAATCCTGTTCACAGGACGACTTCAAAAATACACATCAATGCAACGGCAATCCTGCGCTGGTAGCAACTTATCCCCAAAAGACTCTTTAAAATTGCAAAAAAAAAAAACGGTTTAGAATGACGAGCAAGTAAGTATTTTTTGCAGTTTTGGGAGTTCTTTTGATGAATTTATTCAATTTTTTTAGCTTTTCCTTTCATACGCACAACAAAAAGTCGCAAGCAGATGCGGCATTATGCGGGCGTTCCATGGTGGAAATGCTCGGGGTACTGGCAATAATTGGAGTTTTGAGCGTCGGCGCTATCTCGGGTTACTCAAAAGCTATGCTTAAATACAAACTCAACAAGCAGACCGAGCAAATCGGCAGTATATTGGATTATGTCACCATTCACGCCGATAAACTTCACCGTGCACTGTCCGGACCAGCGGCATCTTTTTTGATAAAACTTGGCGTCATTCCAGTGGAAATGGTTAAAGATCAATCAAATTACATATATGATGTTTTTAATAATCCTGTGTATATTCAAAACACTACCGAAGAAACGGCGCGTTATTTTGCTATGTATATATCCATCGGGCGTCATTCGGAAGATATATGCTTAAACTTATATCAGATGGCCAAACTTCGCAGTTCTTTTTTGTGGTTAACGAAGTTTTATAAATATAAGGGTGATGAATTTATAGGATCGGCTAACAATGTTTACGGCGATGCTTATTGCTACAGCAATCGGCGATGCTTGAAAAATTTGACCATCGCTGATATGCATGAGCTTTGTTCCGCTTGTAGCGATACGGACGAATGTCGTTTTATTTTTTTGTGGGATTATGAGGCTCTTTAAAAAATAATTTTCTTTAAAAATTTATATATCCAAATCATCCACAAATTTGGCACGTTCGATAATAAACTTAAAGCGCAGCTCCGGATTTTTGCCCATTAACTGTTCAACCCGGCGGCGGGTTTCAAACGCTTCTTCCCTGCCCTCCTCGGTGTTGGTGCTCGGAATGTCCACTCTTAAAAGCACGCGGTTTTTCTTGTCCATCGTGGTTTCTTTGAGCTGTTGAGCGCTCATTTCGCCCAAACCTTTAAAACGACTGATGTCCGGCTTTTGATTGCCTTTGACGACTTTTTGTAAAAGTTTGTCTTTTTCCTCATCATCCAAGGCATAATAGTTCTTGCCGCCGACCACGATTTTATACAACGGCGGCGTGGCAATAAACAAATGACCGTTTTCAATCAGCTGCGGCATATGCTGGTAGAAAAACGTCATCAACAATGAGGTGATGTGCGCGCCGTCAACATCGGCATCGGTCATGATGATGATTTTTTCGTAACGCAGATTTTCTTCTTTGTAGTTTTCTTTCACCCCGCAGCCCAAAGCTTCAATCATATCTTTGATTTCCTGATTTTGGGTAATTTTTTCCAAAGATGCGCTCGCCACATTCAAAATTTTGCCGCGCAAGGGCAAAATCGCCTGCGTGGCGCGGTCGCGCCCTTGCTTGGCGGAACCGCCGGCGGAATCGCCCTCAACAATAAAGATTTCGGTATTTTCAGCCGCGGCTTGCGAACAATCCGCCAATTTTCCCGGAAGGCGGAGCTTTTTGGTCGGGGTTTTGCGTAGCTGGACTTTTTCCTCTTTGCGCTTTTTGCGCAGCTCGGCGCGGTCAATCACATATTCCAACAGCGCGGCGGCGTTTTCCGGATCGGAAGAAAGCCAGTGGTCAAACGAATCTTTGACCGCGGTTTCCACCAGACGGGTGGCTTTGGTTGAGGTTAATTTGTCTTTGGTTTGGCCCTGAAATTGCGGATCGGTGATAAAAACCGAAAGCATAATCGCCGCATCGCTTAAAAAATCATCCGCCGTGACACCTGCCGCTTTTTTGAAATTAGCCATTTCGGCATATTCTTTTAAGCTCTTCAAAAGCGCGTTTTTAAAACCCTGTTCATGGGTGCCGCCCTGCGGGGTAACAACCGTATTGCAGTATGAATAGCAAAAGCCGTTCTGATCTTCCGGCCAGGTAATCGCCCACTCCACGCGGCCTTCATCGTGCGCCAGTTCGGAATCGCCGGAAAACATCGTGCGGTTGACCGTGGCGCGGCCGCCGATTTGATAATTTAAAAAATCTCTTAAACCGTTCGGAAAATTAAGCTCGGCTTCCGTCGGCGTGGCATCTCCGTCATGGATAAGCTCCGGCGCGCATTTGAAGAAAATTTTGACGCCTTTGAACAAAAACGCTTTGGAGCGCGCCATGCGGAAAATGCGATTGGGCTCAAAGCGCGAATTGCCGTTAAATATCTCTTCGTCGGGTTTGAAAGTTATGGTCGTGCCGCGGCGGTTGGAAACATTGCCGACAAGTTCCAGTTTGGTTTGCGGTATGCCTCTGGCATAAACCTGCCGATAAAGTTTTTTATCACGGGCGATTTCTACCGTCAGGTTTTCAGACAAAGCGTTGACAACCGACAAACCCACGCCATGCAAACCACCGGAAACTTTATAAACATTGCTTGAAAATTTGCCGCCGGAATGGAGTGTGGTCATAATCACTTCCAAGGCAGACTTGCCGGGATATTTCGGGTGTTCATCCACCGGTATGCCGCGGCCGTTATCGGTAATGGTGATTGAATTGTCGGCATTTAAGCAAACATCTATGCGGCTGGCGTAACCGGCCACCGCCTCATCCATGGAATTATCCAAAATTTCGGCTACCAGATGGTGCAATGCGGTTTCATCAGTGCCGCCGATGTACATTCCCGGACGGTGGCGAACCGGCTCCAAGCCTTCCAACACTTCAATATCTTGCGCCGAATATTCCGTTTTTGCCGGCGTTGTTGTTTCAAATAAGTCTGCCATTATTTTTCCTTAAACTTTTTAATCAGCTTAAAATAGACCGCTTTGCCCGGATTCTCAAGCACAAAATGTTAAAAATGAACAAAAATCAGCCTCTTTGCCTTTGGATACCGCTGTTTATTGTTAAAATCATTTTTTGTTTTTGCTTGACAATGTATAAAAAAATCTGTTTTCCTGAAATCAGGGTATTTTACCCCAAGCACCCGGTTAAAGGTGCGGAGCCGTCAGAAGCTCTTGATTACTACACACGGTGCCGGATATAGCGCCGTCATATTGCCGGTAGTTTGTTGCTGCCGTCAATAAATATATCCCCGATGAAGGTCGGGGAGCTTTTAGCGTATGTCCAGGGTTTGCCGATTTTTTGGCATGCCTAAAGGCTGAAAGGATCATTTGTGTAGTATGATTTCTGAACTCTCCGACCACCTTTAAGAAAGGTGGTTTTTTATAAAATTTTCGGAGAAAAACATGACTGCACAACCTAAAATATCTGTTATTATCCCTGTTTACAATGCGGAAAATTATTTAAGAAAATGCCTTCAATCCGTTTGCGAACAAAGCCTGAAAGATCTTGAGATTATTTGTATCAACGACGGTTCAACCGACAATTCACAAGAGATTTTGGAACGCTTTGCCGCCGATGATTCCCGAATAAGAATCATCAAACAAAGCAATGCCGGGCTTTCTGCCACCCGAAATAAGGGAATTTTCCTGGCCAAAGGCGAATATTTAGGGTTTGTGGATGCCGATGATTGGATTAATCCCGATTTTTATAACACGTTATACTCTGCCGCTGACAACAAAAATGCCGATGTGGCGCTTGGCGGCATTATCTGTGTCAAAGACGACTCACGAAAGCCGCTCATTTGGCACAAAAAATCGCAATCGGCCGTTAAATCTGCAGAAAAATTTAAGTTATGCAAACTCCCTGCTTATAATTATGTTGTCAATAAAATATATCGGCGGGACTTTATTTTACGCAACAAATTTTTGTTTACCGAAGGTGTTTATTACGAAGATATGTTATGGTCATCTCCCGTGATTTTTGCCGCCAATGCCGTAGTGAGCGTGCCAGATGCAACATATTATTATCAGAATACGCCCAACTCCATCACCAATACCACAAAAAACGATTTAAAAAAACGGCTTGATTTAAAAAAAGCCACGGAAAACATAAACGAATTTATCGTCCTCAACAGAATTCCCGTCTCTTTACGCGACGAATACAAAATTAAAATGTATTTTTTAGGCATTCCTTTTTTAAAAATCTACAGCAATCAATTTCAAAAGAGGTATTATTTTTTCAGAATTAAGATTTTACACATTAAAAAAAATCCTTTGTTCTAAAAAATTTTAAAATAAAATAAAAAATGCTTGCAAAATATGGAAAATTCGTATAAAAAACTGGCTGAATCGGCAATGGTGCCGATTTATAAGACGGTGATGACGCCGGCTTATGTAATTTCACACGCAGACAGGCGGAAAGTTTGTTTTATCAAGCTTCTTCGCTCCGGTGCTTTTTAATAAAGCCAGAAGTCTGCGGAGGTTTAACCGGAAAAGAAGGAATTTTATAATATGTCACTTCCTACATTTACTTTGCGTCAGCTGGTTGAAGCCGGCGCACACTTCGGACACCACGCCCGTCGTTGGAATCCGCAAATGGCTCCGTATATTTACGGCAAAAAAGACAATGTTCACATCATCAATCTGCAAAAAACCTACCCGATGCTTTACACGGCCTTAAACGCCGCGCGTGAAGTGGCGGCAAACGGCGGCAAAATTTTGTTTGTCGCAACCAAAAAGCAGGCGCAGGATATTGTTAAAGAAAACGCCGAAAGATGCGGCCAGTATTATGTTAACTACCGTTGGCTCGGCGGCATGCTCACCAACTGGAAAACCGTCCACAAATCAATCAATCGTTTGGTCAAACTAAACGAAATGTTTGCCAACAACGAAACCGAGGGCTACACCAAAAAAGAACTCTTGAACTTGAAAAAAGAACAAGAAAAATTGGCTTTGTCCTTAAACGGCATTATGAACATGGGCGGTCAGCCGGATATGCTGTTCGTGATTGATACACCAAAAGAATCTTTGGCTATCAAAGAAGCGAAAAAACTCGGCATTCCGGTTATCGGCATTGTTGACACCAACGCCAACCCGAATGAAGTTGATTATCCGGTTCCGGGTAATGATGACGCCATCCGTGCCATTTCGCTTTATTGCGAGTTGGTTTCTTCGGCCATTTTGGACGGCATGCAGGCGGAAATCGCCGCGCAGGGCGTAAAGGTTGAAGAGGTTACCGCCGAACTGGAAGAAAAACCGGCTAAAAAACGGACTTCCAAAAAAGCTAAAGAAGAAGCTCCCGCTGCCGAATAATCCGATTATTCGCGTCAAGGAGTGTTTCAAAATAAGGCGGCAGTTGTTTCAAACTGCCGCCGGTTAAAAGAGTTTTCATTAATACATAAAGGATAAAACAATGGCAGAAATTACAGCCGCTATGGTTAAAGAATTGAGAGAAACCACAAGCGCAGGTATGCTTGACTGCAAAAAAGCGCTGGTGGAAACAAACGGAGATATGGAACAGGCCGTTGACTGGCTCAGAAAAAAAGGATTGGCCACTGCTGCCAAAAAAGCCAGCCGAATCGCCGCTGAAGGTTTGGTATCCGTTGCTGTTGAAGGAAACAAAGGCGCAGTTGTCGAAGTCAACTCCGAAACCGACTTTGTCGCCAAAAATGAGATTTTCCAAGAATATGTTGAAGATGCCGCCAAAGTGGCTTTGATGTGCCACGGCGAAGTTTGCGACATGAAAAACTTTAATTGCCCGAAATGCGGCAAAACGTTTGAAGAGCGCTTGACCGATATGATTGCCAAAATCGGCGAAAACATGAACTTGCGCCGCGCCAAAGTTTTGGAAGTAAACAACGGGGTTATCGCCTCTTATGTTCACAGCGCTTTAAAACCCAATTTGGGTCGTATCGGCGTGTTGGTTGCTTTGGAATCTAATGCCGACAAAGAAAAATTAAAAGAACTCGGCAAACATATTGCCATGCACATTGCCGCTTCCAACCCGCTGTTTTTGGATATTGCCCATGTTGATCCGGCTGCGGTCGAACATGAAAAAGGTATTTTTGCCGAACAAGCAAAAGCTTCAGGCAAGCCGGAAAACATTATTGAAAAAATGGTTGAAGGCCGAATCCGCAAATATTATGAAGAAGTCGTTTTGGAAGAACAGGCTTACATCATGGATCCGGATAAGAAAGTCAAACAAGTTATTGCCGATGCCGCCAAAGAGCTTGGCACCGACATTAAACTGACGGACTTTGTTTGCTTTAAGCTGGGCGAAGGTTTGCAGAAAAAAGACGAAGACTTCGCTTCTGAAGTTGCCGCACAGCTTAATAAATAAAACAAATCATAATTTCTATCAGAGCCGGTCTTTTTTTCGACCGGCTTTTTTGTGATTGACATATATCTCAGACATGATTAATTTAAAATTGTTTTAAGCTTATTGTTTAATTATAAATATATCTTTATGGACGGAATTTTCATTGCGGGAACTATATTTTCCCTTTTCGTGCTGTTTTTCGGCATAGGCAGCACAATTTATTTTATCAATCGGTATCAAAACAACCGAGTGACCAGCCGAGGTTCGGACATTGCCTTATGGATATTCTTGGCAATCGGACTGATTATCTGCTCCGGGGCTTTTATCTTTACTTCAGGGATAAAACGCTGGTTGATTATCGGCAGCGGCGTGCTTTGCATTACTGTTCCGATGATTATTTGCAATATCATCGACAGACGCCATAATTTAGAATCGTGCAACGATTTTAATTTTGGTATTCATTTGTTGTTTGTTTTGTCGGTTTTATGTATTCCGGCAGGACGAATCGGCATGTTGACGACAGAACAAAAATTCGTTGACTATGCTTGCCAAAACGGCGAACCGAAAATTATTGATCACATTCGAATTCTGACGCTAACGGAAGATGGTTATCAATGGGTCGAAGGAAGTACCGGCGAAATCGCCATCCCGACCGGAAAAAAAGATGCAGAATGGATTGTTCTGGTTATGACCGACGGCTCCGAGGTTTTGCTTTGCCGGAGAGATAAAAAAGTTGATTATGAAAAACTGTATCCCAAAGGCAATAAGGTATTTGTCTATAAGGGAGATGTGTTCTCTCCTCAGTAACAACTCTTAAAACTGCTTTGCAAACCGGCAAAGCAGTTTTTTTTATATAACATCAGATAAAGACCTTTTTTCTTGACTTTTTATATGCCTGTTACTAGTTTTTAAATTACTTTTTTATCATTTGGTATCATTATTAAATCTTAATTTTTATGTATGCTTTCACATCTGTAATCATGATTGTTTGCTGCGTGCTTTTAGTCTTGGGACTTTTTTGGTACGCACGGTTTCAATGGGTGTTTTGGGTCTATTGCGGAGATGGAGACGGATGGCTCATCCCCTTATTGATTACGCTCTTTTTCTTATTGTTGTACGGACAATTCATCTGGTGGTTCGGCGACGAAAGCGGGGCAACTTTTTTCAGCAGCGGACTAAAGTTGTTGTTTTTTTCCGTTTTGCAAATTGTTTTGTTTAATAACCGTTGGGAAGAAATGTCTGACGGCAATCACTTTTGGGAAGAGCACGGAAGATTGTTGCTGCCTTTATTCATGGTCGGGGTTGTTGCTTTGCGCTTTGGTTTTATCGTAAGTGATGAATATCGCACCGATTATCAATGGGAAAATGCGGAATTGCACCAAGTGTCAGCCGTCGGTCATATGGATTTTTATGCCGCCACGCCCAAACGTTTCGTTGTTTTGGATAATGGCTATGAGACGTACACAAAACACACTGACATTGCCGTCGATCAGGTTGTGCGCCTTTATGATGATATTTTATTCGTAGAACAACCACAGAGCGGGTTGAAAAAAGGCTGGAGTGAAATCGTCGGAGCTATTGAGCGTAAAAAAGCGCGTAAGGCCGCCGAAAAGCGACGCTAATTTTATTTTTTAAAGATGTCTGCAAAGACATCTTTTTTTGTGTCTTATGGCAAAAGCGCACATTAAGCAAAAAACTATTTGACATTCGAATTTTTTATTGTAATATGCGCCATGTTGAATGACAAAGCAGAATTATTATGGGGTTGTAGCTCAGTTGGGAGAGCGCTTGAATGGCATTCAAGAGGTCAGGGGTTCGATTCCCCTCAGCTCCACCAATTTTTAAGCACTGTACTTTTTAATAAGTTCAGTGCTTTTTTGTTGTTCTGTCTTAAAAGAGGGGAATCTCACCCCTACGGGGTTCGGTCTTGCTCCGTAAGGCTTGCTCTTTATTAAAGAGCAAGGCCAACTACGCTTCGGTCAAGTTAGCGTAACACTCGCCTCTGCCGCCTGTCGGCGGGCGGCTCCTTAACGCTATCTGATACCTTCCGGCAAAAAATCTCCACCGGAGATTTTTTGACTCGGAATGACCCCTCAGCTCCACCAATTTTTAAGCACTGTACTTTTTAATAAGTTCAGTGCTTTTTTGTTGTTCTGTCTTGAAAGAGGGGAATCTCACCCCTACGGGGTTCGGTCTTGCTCCGTAGGGCTTGCTCTTTATTAAAGAGCAAGGCCAACTGCGCTTCGGTCAAGTTAGCGTAACACTCGCCTCTGCCGCCTGTCGGCGAGCGGCTCCTTAACGCTATCTGATACCTTCCGGCAAAAAATCTCCACCGGAGATTTTTTGACTCGGAATGACCCCTCAGCTCCACCAATTTAACAGGCACTGTGCTTTTAATAAGTTCAGTGCTTTTTTGTTGTTCTGTCTTAAAAGAGGGGAATCTCACCCCTACGGGGTTCGGTCTTGCT
>CALXTI010000017.1 GCA_944391395.1 uncultured Alphaproteobacteria bacterium | reverse complement strand
GCGGTGGTGTTGGAGGCGCAACCCGCAGAGCTTCCGTAGTCATTGGCACAGGTCAGAGCCAGAGCGGAAGAGGCGGACAAAAGGGTCAAAGCGCCGAAAAGATAAGGTTTAACAAACATAATATAATCTCCTAAAGCAGGTCATAAACAAAGACAAGGTTTATAAAAGGGTCCTGCCGGAACAAGAAAGGAGACGACGTAATATAAGCATGTGAGGAAGAGCCGCCCCGAGAAAAATCCCGGCAGGAAGGACAAAACAAGCAACGAAGAGAGAAAAAGCGTAAAAAAGTGCTGAACATAACTAAAAAAAACTCCTTTAAAGTTGCTCATACGACTCATTATAAACCGTTTTTTTTTTTTGCAACTTTAAAGATTCTCCGCCCAATCTTTTCTTTGCTTGAGGGTGGGTTTGTTATAAATAATGCGTTTTACGACTTAGGTATGGCAGAAAAAGGGAACATCTTAACTTCGGACACATAGCGTCCTTATTGGCGGGGTAGAGTAAAAGGTAACGCCTTATGCTCATTTGTTGGCTTTGCTGGTAAAAAACAAGGTAAAAGAAGATAAAAAACGCGTGTCGGAAATGATACAGAACGATGAAGCTACATCTTCAGCTCAGTTATAATCTGTTGCAGTTCTTGTTTTACTTCTTGCAACAGCTTACGTTTTTCTTCACTCAGGCGTGAAACTTCCACCTCTTTGATAACAACAGAAAGTTCCGCCGTTTTTTCATCCGTCTCGGGAAGTTCAAAAAAATCTTTTTGGATTTCGCCGCCCAAAATCGCCTTAACGCCTTTGTCTTTTAAAAGCTTTTGCACGCCTTCAATCGTTAAGCGTTTGTCATACAAAAGCTCTTTAATCAAACGGACGATTTCAACATCATCGGGACGGTAATAACGGCGGCCGCCTCCGGCTTTCATCGGCTTAATTTGCGGAAATTTTGTTTCCCAAAAACGCAAAACATGCGTGGCCACACCCAAATCATCCGCCACTTCGGCAATTGTCCGAAAAGCCGCTTTTGATTTGTTCACCACCATGTTTGCCCTCGGTAAAAAACTATTGGCCGTTTATTGTCTTGCGTAAATTTTGGGAAGGTTTAAACGAAATTACGGTACGCGCCGAAATTTCCGCCTCAACACCGGTTTTCGGGTTGCGACCGATGCGCGGATTTTTCTTGCGCAATGCCAAAGTTCCGAATGAAGATAATTTGACATCATTGCCTTTCACCAAATCCGCTTTGATTTCATCAATGATCATGTCCAGAATATCGCCCGAATCCTTGCGGGAAAGACCGATTTCTTCATAAATTGTTTCAGCAACATCAGCACGTGTAATTGTTTTCATTTCTGTTCCTTATTTGTTTATTATGTCATTTTTGCAAGTCTAGCATGATTTATACAAAGCTCAAGTCCGCAAAAAAAATCGTTCACAAGTTTTTTATCGGATTATTATATCCGCACCAAAACACCGCCCCAGGTAAATCCGGCGCCCATAGCGCTCAAAACAACCAAGTCGCCCTTTTTGATTTTGCCGGATTCTAAAGATTCCGACAAGGCTAACGGAATGGATGCCGCAGAGGTGTTGCCGTGGTGGTCAACCGTAACAATGACTTTTTCCTCAGGCAAACCCAACTTATGCCCTACACCTTCAATGATACGAATATTCGCCTGATGCGGCAGCAACCAATCAATTTGTTCGGCGCTGACACCGCCTTGTTTCATCACATATTCGGCCGCTTCCGACAAGCTGCCGACGGCAAATTTAAACACTTCTTTGCCGTTCATGACCACAAAACCGGCCGTCGCCGTGGTCGAAACACCGCCCGAAACATACAGATTGTTATATTGTGTGCCGTCTGAATACAATTTGGTCGCCAAAATACCGGTGTCGGCCGAAGTTCCTACGCCTTCACGGGCTTTCAAAACAACCGCACCGGCGCCGTCGCCAAACAAAACGCAGGTGTTGCGGTCTGTCCAGTCCACAACTTTGGAAAGTGTTTCCGCACCGATGACAAGCGCTGTTTTTACTTGTCCGAGACGAATCATATTATCGGCCATGGTCAAGGCGTAAACAAAACCGGAACAAGCCGCGGCAATGTCAAACGTCGGCGTTCCGGGATTTACACCCATAATGCCGCCGATTTTTGCAGCCGTTGCCGGTGTCGTATTATCCGGTGTTAATGTGCCGACAACGATAACGTCAATGTCTTTAATCGTCACGCCGGCTTTTTTCAAAGCCGCATCGGCTGCTTTGATAGACATATCCGCCGTGGTTTCGCCCTCTGATATGTGTCGGCTCTTGATTCCCGTGCGGGTGCTAATCCATTCGTCATTGGTATCGACCATTTTTGATAAATCATCATTGGTCAATACTTTCGGCGGAAGATAATGCCCCCAGCCGATAATCTCAGATCTAATACAATTCATAATATATGTCCTGTGAAATTTCTTCTAAATCAATATGTTCCAGTTCTTCACGGATTGTTGCCACAAAATTTTGGCGAACAAGCATGGCCGCATTGCCGATTGCTACCGAAAAGGCAAAAGCATCGGCACCGCCGTGACTCTTGACCGACAACCCGTTTAAGCCGACAAACATGGCTCCATTGTATAATTTCGGATTCATGGTTTTGCTGATGCGCTTGCCGGCAAAAAACATGAAAGGAAGCCCAAGTTTGGCTAAAAGCGACTTATGAACGGCGTCTTTAATCATACTGCGAATGAGCTTTGCCGTGCCTTCAATTGACTTCAGCGCCACGTTGCCGGTAAAGCCGTCAGCGACAATGACGTCTGCCTTACCGAACGGAATTTCATGCGGTTCGATATAGCCGATAAAGTCAATGTCTATCGATGAACTGCGCAGCATTTTGGCGGCATGGCGGATTTCCTCCTTGCCCTTCATTTCTTCCGTACCGATGTTTAATAAAGCGATTTTAGGACGCTCAAGTCCTAAAGCGTGCTTTGCCAACACATTGCCCATAACGGCAAATTCAGCCAGATTGACGGCATTACATTCCGTATTTGCCCCCAAATCAAGCATGACATATTTGCCGTAGCGATGCGGCATGATGCTCACAATCGCCGGGCGGTGGATTTTTTGAATGGTCTTTAACAGCATTTTTGAAATGGCCATCAAAGCCCCCGTATTGCCGGCAGAAACAACCGCTGCCGCCCGTCCCTGGCGAACGGCATCAATCGCCTGATACATGCTGGTGTTTTTGTTGCGGATGACTTGGGAAGGCTTGTCTTCGTTATGCACCATTTCCGGTGAGTGATGCAACTCGCAAATTTTGTTCAAATTCGGGAATCTTTTTAACTCGTTGCCCACCTTTTCCTCGTCGCCAAACACCAGAAAACGAATGTCCGGGTTCTTTTTGGCAGCCAGTGCCAAACCTTCAATTACGATTCGAGGGGAATTATCCCCTCCCATCGCATCAACCGATATGACCAGATTGGTATCAGACACAATCAGCTCCGTTGTTTATATTGTATTATTCTTTGTCTGCTTTTTGAGCAATGACTTCTTTGCCGTCATAATGGCCGCATTTCGGGCATACATTATGAGGTCTTTTCAATTCGCCGCAGTTCGGGCATTCATGATAAGCATTGGCTTTCAGAGCATCATGAGAACGACGCATATCGCGGCGGGATTGAGATGTTTTCTTTTTTGGTGTAGCCATTTTTCTTCTCTTTTGTTAAAATATTATTATAAAACAATTTATTCAGGCGTCATTATTAATGCACTTTTCTTTTAAATGCAAGAAAAAACAACAGCCGGAACGGTTAATGCGTTTCTAATCAATTTTTTGTTTTATTGCAAGCACTTTTTATACGCTGTTTATTTTTTTAATTTTTGCAAAACGGTAAAGGGGTTGGCCAGACGAGTCGTTTCTTCGTCAAATTCGCTTGCAAAATGAAACTCTTCGCCGTCGCGCCGCGGGTAATCTTCCATTACCAATGCAAGCTGCTCTATGGCGATATTTCCCAAATCGATTTGTCCATTTTCGATAATGTCGGGAATATCATCATTGATTCCGTAGTCCATCTCCTTAATATCTTTATAAGTTGCCTCGGTATCAAAATAGTAAGCAAACGGTGCTTCATATTTTTTGATGAAATTTTCAAGCGTTATGACGCTTTTAAGTTCCAGCTCGGCTTCAACTTTTCCCCAAATGTCCAAGCGGTGGCTTGGGGCATCAAGTTTTAAATAAATATCCGCAACAAAGGATTTGACGTTTTCCACTTGCAATATGACAGTCAAAGTCTTAAGTTGTGCAGCATCGGCCTTGAGATGATAGTGGTGTTCGCGCCGGTTCAAATCATCAATATACAGAGGATATGAAAAATCTTTTTGCATTAATGTTTTCCCTGTGTTATAAAGCTGTTAAATCAATATAATGATAAGGAAGTTTTGATGTCAATACACAAGATGTTTTTTTTAAGCCTGTTGCTCATGACGATAAGCGGTTGTGCAAACGATACGTTTTTGGTTCATAACGGCAACATGCCTTCTTCCGAAAAAACTTCGGAAATAAAACAGGGGCAGACCATGTCGGAAGTAGAATCCGTTTTGGGCAGTCCGTCAGCCGTTACCAGTTTTGACGGAAAAACATGGATTTATATGTCATCCACCTTGAAAAAAGTGGCGTTCTTTAAGCCGAAAGAAATCAACCGTGAAATTTTGGCCATCAGCTTTAATGATAACGGCAAGGTGAGTGAAATTCAAAATTATGATTTGCAGGACGGCCGACAAATCAGTATTGATCAGACAGAAACGCCGATTGCCGGAAGTCGGGTGGGATTTTTCCGTAAATATTTCGGCGGGGTCGGCGCTTATTTGCCGATTGCCCCGAGCGGCGCCGAAGACAATTTATAAAAACAAAACCCTGCGAACTCGCAGGGTTTTGTTTTTAGTTTCACTGTTTAAGTACGCATTGCCATATTGAAACTTGCCAATTTGCCGCCTTGACGTATATAAACGCTGCAGGCTATCTGCAATAAATCCCGCAAGCTTAAACTGTAATCGGCTTTTTTAAGCAAATATTTTGCTTTCCATAATTTGAAAAAGCCATACCTCTTTTTGCGTTTTTGCAGCTTTTTGAGAATGAGGAAGCGTTGATGGTAATGATGGTATATCCGCTCAAACCAGTCTTGTTTTCCTCTTTCGCAGATGTCCGAAAGCGCTTCATCGGTATCTTGCCGGTAGTCTTGTTCGGCCAGCGTATCAACCTCGTTCCATTGACTGTCGACAGAGCCGTAATAACTGCGTAAAATACAGCATATTTGCTCGCGGCGGCAAAATTCGTACACCATTTTTCTGTACCAGGATTTAAAATGTCCCAGCATGGCATCTTTGCCTTCTATTTTTAAAATAGCGGCAAATTCTCTAAGATCACTTAATAAAAAATGTTTCATATCTATAAGTTTTAATAATTGTTCATGCGTCTTTTTTAATAATTGTTCATGCATATTTACTCATAGCGGATGGTGGAAATTTTGTCAATTAAAACCTGGGATTTTTTTGAAATTTTTGGTACTAAACCAAAAAACATCCTTGTTGTTTTTTTTGGAGAAAAATTTATACAATTACGCGGCGGTAAAGCAGAAGATTATTTGCCGTAATTAATTCATTATTTTTGAATATGAGCCATGAAATGGCGAAAAGGTTCGCAGATATTTATTCCAGGTTTTCTATCGTACGGTTGTTTGTTGCCAAATCTTTAACCAAAAAAGTGGTGAACTGAGCGTTTGAGTGGCGTTGAAAGATTAATTCATGTCCCAGGCACAATCCGACCATGATGTTAAAATCGGTTTTTGCATTGTTCAGATATTCGGCTTGTGAAATCGGGTCGCAACAAGGGCCGGCCATGTCTTCGGCAATCTCGCTCCCGTCGAAACCGCTGTCGCGGCAACTTAAAATGAAAACCTCAAAACCGGCGGCGCGCAACAATTCAGCCAATTTGTCGGCATAGGGTTGAACAGCAACGCAGTTGGCCACGCCCAAGCGTTTGAATCCGGAAAGTTTTGCAAAATCAATCAATTCTTGCAGGCGTGATTTGTTGGTGGATTTTGCCGTCCGATACATAATGTCTTTGTCAAATGAGGAATATACGCAAGTCATATGTAAAAATCCTATAAAAAACATACAAGCTCCATTGGCGGAGCTTGCGTAAAAGTTATTACTGATCCAAGAACGAACGCAGACGACGCGAGCGGCTCGGATGTTTTAATTTTCTTAATGCTTTGGCTTCAATTTGACGAATACGCTCGCGCGTGACGTTAAATTGTTGACCGACTTCTTCCAACGTGTGATCAGTGTTCATACCAATGCCGAAACGCATGCGCAAAACCCTTTCTTCACGCGGGGTGAGGGAAGATAAAATTTTGGTGCAGGTTTCTTTTAAGTTGGAATGAATGGCAGAATCCAGCGGTTGTAAAGCGCTTTCATCGGCAATAAAATCGCCTAAGGAAGAATCTTCCTCATCCCCGACCGGGGCTTCAAGGCTGACAGGTTCTTTGGCGATTTTCATAACTTTGCGAATCTTTTCCAAAGGCATGGACAAACGCTTGGCCAATTCTTCCGGAACGGGCTCGCGACCCATTTCGGCTAACATCTGCCGCGAGGTTCGCACCAGTTTGTTGATTGTTTCAATCATATGTACCGGAATTCTGATTGTCCGCGCCTGATCGGCAATCGAACGCGTGATGGCTTGTCGTATCCACCATGTGGCATAAGTCGAAAACTTGTATCCGCGGCGGTATTCAAATTTATCAACGGCTTTCATTAAACCGATGTTGCCTTCCTGAATCAAATCCAAAAACTGCATGCCACGGTTGGTGTATTTTTTGGCGATGGATATAACCAACCTTAAATTCGCTTCAATCATTTCTTTTTTGGCACGCTCGGCTTCGCGTTCACCACGTTTGATGGTGTCAACCATTTTACGGTATTCGCTGATGGGCAAACCGCATTCTTGCGACATTTGAGCGATTTCTTCACGTAAAGAAAGCACTTCATGACCATATTTTTCACCGAATAATTGCCAATGTTTGTCTTTTTTGTGTGAAACATTGTCCAGCCAGTTCGGATCAAGCTCGGATTTTTGGTAAGCTTCCAAAAAGTCTTCCCGCTTGATTTTGCAAGACAGTGCATAACGCAGCAGTTTTCCTTCCAGTCCCATCAGACGGCGGTTTAATTCATTAAGTTGTTCGACCAGCTGTTCAATCCGAGAAGCGTTCAAATGAATGGAGCTCATTAGTTCTATCAGCTCTTTTTTGACCTGTATATATTTCTTTTCAACCGAGGGGGCAATTTTCCGACCGGATAAAATAGCAGCCATTCTTTGGGTTTGGATTTTCTTTAAATCGTCGTAGTAACTTGAAATTTTATTTAAAATTTCCAAAACAGGTTCCAGCAGAGCCGTTTCCATTGTAGATATGGATGTGGAAACGTGTCCGGCGTTTTCATCTTCTTCATCGGAAATTTCATTTTTTTCGCCTTCTTCCGTTTCCAGAGTGCGTTCGTCTTCATCGGCTTCCGCATCGGCCATATCTTCGACCTCATCGACCGTATCCTCCAGCTCGATATCCGGATCCAAATCATCATCAATCTCGTCAAGGTTTTTCTCGGTCAATTCTTTGGCTACTTTATCCAAGTCATCGACTTGTGTTTCTTCTTCATCATAGACCATGGCTTCGCTGTCATCGCCGTACATCATTTCCAAATCAATGATGTCGCGCAGTTGCATTGTGCCGGCGAGGAGTTCGTCACGCCAGCCGGCAATGGCCTTTAAGGTCATCGGGCTTTCGCACAAACCGCTTATCATGACAGTTTTGCCGGCTTCAATACGCTTGGCGATGGCAATTTCACCCTCGCGGGACAACAATTCGACAGTTCCCATTTCTTTTAAGTACATGCGTACCGGATCGTCAGAACGGCCGAGCTCTTTTTCATCAAAATTGCCGCTCTCATCGGCATAATCGCCTTCTTGCTCGTCTTCTTCGGCATCATTTTCAAATGAATCGGTTTCCGATTCGGATATGATGCTTATGCCCAAATCCGAAATACCGGACATAATGTCTTCAATTTGTTCCGAAGATTCTTTTTCCGGAGGAAGGGCTTTGTTAAGTTCTTCAACGGTGATATAGCCGCGTTCCTTGCCTTTCTCGATCAAACTTTTTACAGCGCTGCCAAGCGTGTCGATTAATGGCGAATCGGCATTGTTCCCATCATAAAAGTCTTGATTTTCTTTTTCAGACATAACGTTCCTTAAAATCGATTTAAGTGGAGCCTCCCGACTCCATGGAGTTGCTAGCTGCGTATCTTTTAATGATTCTTATAAAAAATGTCAAGTCTTACCATGAAAATATAAGGATTTTTTTTCGTTTTTTTAAGGGTTGCGATATGTGAAGAAAACGCTTGCATTGAAAATATTTTGTTTTATGCTGGCAACAGTTTTGTGTGGTTTAATTATAAACAAGGGAAATCAATGACGATAAGAACAAGATTTGCACCCAGTCCGACCGGTTATATGCACATCGGCAATTTGCGTACGGCTTTGTATGAATATCTGATTGCCAAATCTCAGGGCGGCGAGTTTATTCTGCGGATTGAAGATACCGATCAAAAACGTTATGTCGAAGGCGCAACGGACATTATTTACAACACCTTAAAAACCGTCGGTATGAATTGGGATGAAGGCCCTGATGTCGGCGGCAATTACGGCCCTTATGTTCAATCGGAAAGAAAAAAACTTTATGCCGAATATGCTCATAAGTTGGTTGAGCTTGGCGGCGCGCATTATTGTTTTTGCTCAAAAGATGATGCCGACGAACAAAAGGACGAGGAAGCCAATATTAAGTTTGAAGATCCTTGCAAGCTTCTGTCTTTGGCAGAAGCAAAACAACGCGTGGCTGCCGGAGAGCCTTATGTTATCCGTCAAACCATCAACAAAAAAGGGACTTCGGTCTTCAAAGACATTGTTTACGGTGAAATTGAAATTGATTATGACGAGTTGGATGAAGGCGTATTGTTGAAATCGGACGGCTTTCCGACTTATAACTTTGCCAATGTCGTTGACGACCATTTGATGAACATCACGCATGTGGTGCGCGGCAATGAATATATTTCTTCAACGCCTAAATATAATTTGATTTATGAGGCATTCGGCTGGCAGCCTCCGGTTTATGTTCATGTGCCGCCGGTGATGAAAGACGCGCAACACAAGTTAAGCAAACGCAACGGCGACGCTTCGTTTCAAGATTTGGTCGCGAAAGGCTATCTGCCCGATGCGATTTTAAATTATATTGCGCTGTTGGGCTGGAATCCCGGAACCGAACAGGAAATTTTTTCGTTGGAAGAACTGAAACAGGTTTTTTCCATGGAAAGACTCGGCAAATCTCCGGCTATTTTTGATATTACCAAGCTGACCTGGATGAACGGTTGTTATATTCGGGCTTTGTCGCCTCAAGATTTTCATCGGCTGGCATTGCCGTATTATGAAAAATGCTTTACCCGCCGGCTTAATCTGGAATTTTTAAGCACGGTGTTGCAGCCACGGGTAGAAACTTTGGCAGATATCCTTGTTCAGGCGGATTTTTTGGAAAAGCTGCCCGATTATGATATTACGTTGTTTCAAAATAAAAAAATGAAAACTGATGAAAATATCGCCGGGCAGGCGTTGGCTTTGAGTCTGTCTGCGTTGAAAGGTATCCAGGTATGGAATAACGAAAACCTGTTTAATGTTTTAAAAGAACTGGCGCAAAAAGAAGGTTTGAAAAACGGTCAGGTGCTTTATCCGGTACGTATCGCGCTTTCCGGTAAAGAGACGACTCCGGGTGGCGCAACCGAACTGGCGGTGGTGCTGGGTAAAGAAGAAACCTTAACCCGAATTCGAATAGCGCTTGATAAACTGAATTAAATCGCCAAACTTAAACGACCCCGTTGATTTCGGGGTCGTTTTCGATTCATGTCTTTGTTTTACACCAAGCGACTGTTGTCGATTGCCGCTTTAATCAATGAAACAAACAACGGGTGCGGCGCAAACGGACGTGATTTTAATTCCGGATGAAATTGCACGCCGATAAACCACGGATGCTCCGGACGTTCCACGATTTCCGGCAGTTTGCCGTCGGGGGACTTTCCGCTGATGACCATACCGCCTTTCTTTAAGGTATCTTCATACTTCATATTTACTTCGTAACGATGACGATGGCGTTCGGAAATATTTTCAGTTCCGTAAATTTCATGTACTTTACTATTTTCAGCCAAACGGCAAGGATAAGCGCCCAAACGCATGGTGCCGCCCAAATCACCGTCTTTGGTGCGGATTTCTTTGTTGCCGTCTTTGTCCCACTCGGTCATCAGGCCGACAACCGGTTCACAGTTTGGATCAAACTCGGTGGTGTTGGCGTTTTTGACGTTGCAAACGTTGCGCATGGTTTCAATCACCGCCATTTGCATCCCGAAACAGATGCCCAAAAACGGGATCTTGTTTTCGCGGGCATATTTAACGGCTTCGATTTTACCTTGCGTGCCGCGCTGTCCGAATCCGCCGGGGACGATAACGGCGTTGACGTCGTTGAGATAATTTCCGGTCGGTTCGCTTTCCAGTTTTTCGGAATCAATCCATTTAATCTTAACTTGATAATGATTGGCTATGCCGCCGTGTTTGATGGCTTCGTGAAGCGATTTGTACGCTTCCAAAAGTTTTGTATATTTGCCGACCACGGCAACGGTTACTTCGCCTTCGGGCGCTTTGATGGTATCTACGACCTTTTGCCATTTGCTCAAGTCTGTCGGCTGATCGGTGGATATGCCGAAATGGCGGCAAACGGCTGCGTCCATACCTTCTTTGGAATAGGCCAGCGGAACAAGATAGATGTTGCTGACATCCAGCGCCGTGATGACGTTTTCTTCTTTGACGTTGCAAAACAAAGCAAGTTTGCGTTTTTCGTTTTCCGGTATCGGCATTTGTGAACGACACAACAGCATATCCGGTTGAATGCCGTATTCCTGCAATTTTTTTACGGAATGTTGAGTCGGTTTGGTTTTAAGTTCGCCGGCGGTGGGAATAAACGGCAGCAGAGTTAAATGCACGAACATGACACGGTCGCGCCCCAAATCATAAGCAACCTGACGAATCGCCTCCAGATAGGGCTGCCCTTCAATATCGCCGACGGTGCCGCCGATTTCGCACAAAACAAAATCTTCGTCAGTAAGGTTTGAGGTGATGAAACTTTTGATTTCGTTGGTTACATGCGGCACAACTTGAATTGTGGCGCCCAAGTATTCGCCGTGGCGCTCCTTTTCAATCACGCGTTGGTATATCTTGCCGGTGGTGATGCTGTCGTTTTTGGTTGCGGCCACGCCGGAAAAACGCTCGTAATGTCCTAAATCCAAATCGGCTTCCGTGCCGTCATCGGTTACATAAACTTCTCCGTGCTGATAGGGACTCATTGTTCCGGGGTCAACATTTAGATACGGGTCAAGCTTTCGCAGCCGCACCTTGAAGCCGCGCCCTTGCAAAGTGGCGGCAATGGAGGCCGACGCCAGCCCCTTTCCCAGAGATGAAACAACGCCGCCGGTGATAAAAATAAATTTTGTTTTTGGATTTGTCATGTTATAAGCCCTCATAGTTTTTGTTGTAATGCTTTGTTTTTACAATATTTTTACACATTTTGCAAAAGAAACGGCAACCGGTATCGCAAAGTGAAAAAGGCACCTCGTTTACCGGGTGCCTTATGTTTTGTTGCGTTTTCATTGATGACCTACTTTGCAGTTGGAACGACCGGTGCGTCAGGAACAACCGGTGCGGCCGGAGCCGGAGCGTTTTGTGTGACCGGAGCAACATCTAAAATAGATTTGCTCTGCCGTTCACTGCCTTTGTAGTACAAACATAAAGAAATGCTGGTAATAAAAAAGATTGTCGCCAGAATGGCCGTCATGCGGGTCAGCAGATTGCCGGTGCCGCGGGCAGTCAGAAAACTGTTGACACCCGAGCCGCCGCCCAAACCGTTTAAGGCGCCGCCGCCGGAACGTTGCATGAGGATGACGACAACCAGAAAAATCGCCGTTAACAGATGAATAACTAACAATACAGATCCCATTTTATTTCCTTTTATTTAACATTAAATTACTTTTTGCAAACCGATGCGGCAATAGCCATAAAATCAGAGGCTTTCAGGCTGGCACCGCCGATTAAGCCGCCGTCGACGTTGGGCAGAGCCAAAAGTCCGGCTGCATTTGCCGGTTTCATGGAACCGCCGTATAAAATGCGCATTTTATTGGCGTTGCCTTTGCCTAACTTTTTGGCAATAACTTTGCGGATGGCGGCATGAACTTCTTCAACATCGTCCGTGGTCGGGGTTTTGCCGGTGCCGATGGCCCATACCGGTTCGTAAGCGATAACGGTATTGGCTGCCGTGGCAGAATCGGGAACTGATTCTTTGATTTGTGCGGAGCACACTTCAATCGTTTTGCCGGCATCGCGTTCGGCCTCGGTTTCGCCGATGCAAATAACGGCTTTCAGGCCGGCTTTGTAAGCGGCTTCGGCTTTTTGACGGACAAGAGCGCTGCTTTCATGATGATCGGCGCGACGTTCCGAGTGTCCGAGAATAACATAAGAGCAGCCGCAGTCTTTAAGCATGAGCGGGCTGATATCGCCGGTGTGTGCGCCTTTTTCAGCAATGTGGCAATCTTGCGCGCCTAAGGCGACTTTTGAACCGCGCAGAGCTTTTTTAACCGTTGTCAACAAAGTAAACGGCGGACAAACCAAAAACTCGCATTCCGGCTTGCCGAGTTTTTTGACTTCGACGGCGACTTCTTTGGCCAAAGCCGCACCATCAGCCAGCAAACCGTTCATTTTCCAGTTGCCGGCAATCAAAATTTTACGTGACATTTTTTCTCCAAAATCAAATTAAAAAATATTTATTGGCTTTCTTTTAACACATCATTTTTGTTTTTTCCAGATAAAAAAACTTTTCAACAATAAAAAACGATGAAAAAACTTTTCAACACGGGTATTTAATAATTGCATAAATAAATTAATAATTTATAATGTGGCAAAAATGTGTTTATGAAGGTAGGAAGAAAAAATGATAAATAAGTTGGCAAAAGCGCAGAAAAGCTGGATTGCAAAGTTCATTTTGATTTTAACGGCGTTGAGTTTTATGTCTTTGTTCGGCGTTACCGGATATATCAACAGCGCCGGCAGCAACCGTACGGTGATTAAAGTGGATAATATTGAAATTTCTCAGGCACAGTTTTCTTATTTGTTGCAACGAGAGATTAACGCCGCCCGCAATTTGCTCGGAGATAATTTTGACCTGACCGATGAAATGCGTCAGGCTCTTATACAGGCTCAAACCCAACAGTTGGTGCAAGATGCCGTTTTAGACAGGACGGAGGCCAAGTATCATGTTTCGTTCCGTCCATCGTTAATCCAGAGCATCATTTTCAATGATCCTGCATTTAAAGACGCATCCGGCAATTTCAACCGCGATGTCTTCCGCCAGGTTTTGGCAAGGGGCGAGACAACCGAGGAAAACCTTGTCGCAGACATTAAGCGGGATTTAACACGCCGGCTTTTGATTAATATGCCGGTCGAGGGTATTAATGTCCCGGAGGTTTTGCGCCGTGCCGAAGAAATGGTGGACAACAAGCGCCGTACATTTAAATATGTCTTTATTCGTCCGGCCGAAATTAAAGTTGACCGTAAAATCAGCGAAGACGAAGTCGAACAATATTATGAAGATTTTGCGCCGAATTTTATTGAGCCGGAACGTCGTGATGCCACGGTGATGATTTTGTCTCTTAAAGACATTGCCGACAAAATGGTTATTGAAGACGATGAAATCAAAGCGTATTACGAAGCGCACAAAAACGAATATGAAAAACCCGAGACGCGTCAGGTTTTGCAGATGATGTTCGCCGATACCGAAACGGCTGACAAAGCGTTTTCAGCCTTGCAAAACGGAGGTGATTTTTATCAAGTTGCCGCAGATGTCGCCGGTCAATCCAAAGAAGACACCGATTTAGGTTATGTCGCGCAAGACGAGTTGGTTTATGAACTGGCCGAAGAAGCTTTCTCCTTGTCAAAAGGAGAATACACAAAACCGGTGCAGGTTGGTGATATGTGGCAGATTTTGCAAGTCGCCGATATTAAAGCCGGCGAAAAAGCTGCTTACGACAAGGTTGCCGCAGATATTCGGGAAATTTTAATAAACGAACGCCTGTATGATGAAAGTTATGAGATTTTAACTCAGGCGGAAGACGCGCTGGCTGCCGGCAGCACGTTGGAAGCTTTGGCGGAAACATATACGGAACCTTTGCTGAATATTCAAGGTGTCGCGGAAGACGGAAGTGTTTCCGCAGTGGCGCCGGAAGCGGCATTTCTGCTGCAAAATGTTGATTTTATTGATACGGTGTTTTCTTACAATGCCGGTGAAATCAGTCAGGTCTTGGAAACAGACGACGGTCTGGCCGTGGTCAGAGTGGATAAGGTTGCCGAATCGCATCCGAAAAGCATTGACGAGGTTCGCGGTGAAATTGAAGAATTGTGGGCTGTGAACGAAAAAGCGGCAATCGCCCAGGAAATGCTCAATAATTTAATGTACGATTTGGAAAACGGCGATACGCTTTCTTCCGCGGCCAAACGTTACGGCTTGAAAGTTTATCGTTCGCAGCCGATTACGCGTAATGAAACGTTTGGCAATATCGGTTATGCCGATATCCGCGAAATGTTTACCGAACCGCTTGGCACGCCGAAACAAATGCAGCAAGGTGAAGATTATGTTGTTGCCGTTGCCGAAGAAGATTATAAGAATTCGGCGCCTTTGAGCGAAAGTGAACAAATACTGATTAAACAAAAAGCCTATTTGTCGCTTGTGACGGATTTTGCCGAGGCGATGCTGACAAGCTATGCCGATGAATATGACATTCGCATTAAATATAAATTGCTTGGCTTTGAGTATTAAAAAAAACTTAGCCGCCGCAAGGCGGCTTTTTGAATTGAGGTTTTAGAAAATGAAGATAGTTTTTATGGGAACGCCGGATTTTGCCGTGCCGGTTTTGGAAAAGCTTATCAATGAACACGAGGTTGTTTGCGTTTACACGCGTGCGCCCAAAGAAGCCGGTCGCGGCAACAAACTGACCAAAACACCGGTACATCTTCTGGCGGAAAAAAACGGCATTGAAGTAAGGATGCCTAAAACGCTCCGAAACGAAGAAGAACAAAAAAAATTTGCCGCATTGCAAGCGGATATCGCGGTGGTGGCAGCCTATGGATTGATTTTACCGCGCGCGGTGATTGAAGCGCCCAAGTTCGGATGCTTAAACGTGCATGCCTCATTGCTGCCACGTTGGCGTGGCGCAGCCCCGATACAGCGCAGTATTGAGTTTGGCGATAAAGAAAGCGGGGTGACTATTATGCAAATTGTCGAAGCCTTGGATGCCGGAGCAATGTATGCCAAGGCCGTGGTGCCGATTACGTCGGAAACGACCGGCGGCGTTTTACATGATAAATTAGCCGCTTTGGGAGCGGATTTGATGATAAAAGTGTTAAAGGATTTAAAAAGCATCAGGCCGGAACCGCAAGATGAAAGGTTGGTTTCTTATGCCGCCAAGCTTGATAAAAGCGAATGCCGGCTTGATTTTTCCCAAACAGCGGAGATGCTGGAGCGAAAAATCCGGGCGTTTAATCCGTTTCCGGCGATGTTTTTTGAGTATGGCGGCGAACGTTTTAAAGTCTTGTCGGCAGAAGTGGTTGATTCTCAAGGCGTGCCGGGAGAAATCTTGACGGGAAGAGGCAAACTTGTTATTGCTTGTGGTAACAAGGCGCTGCAAATCAGGCAAATTCAAAGACAGGGCAAAAAGATCATGACGGTTGAAGAACTTTTGCGCGGGTTTGATTTTGCGGAAGGTGTGAGACTTTAGATTTATTCAATTACCAAAAAATATAAAATAAATAACATAAGGCATCTTTCTCGCAAATGCGGCATCTGTCGGTTATTTCATTCAAGTTCATGTTGCGCAGGCAGGTTTTTCCGCTTTTGCACCTCTTATCTCCGTATACATAATCGTCTACCGGATTTTCCGTGCTTCGGTTGCTGACCAGAACCGAAGAGATTGATGCGTGATATTCTTTGGCGATTAAATAAAGATTTTTACAAATTTCCACGCTTTCATTTGACTCGCTGATTCTGGTTAAAACACCGAGATAACCGGTGTTATGATGATAGACGCTGTATTGTGTGCTAAAAACATCTTCAATTATTTCATCATTGTTCTTGACATACATATCCTCGGGGATTTCGTGCAATTTTTTTAATAAGGGAACAAGTTGGTAAGTGTCGACGGAACCGTCATTTAATTTTATATCAGCTTGGTAACGAACGATTGCATTGATAATCGTGTTCATTTGCTCGGTTTGCCGGTTGAGTTTGTATTTAAACATGGCTTTGGAATATCCGGTCATCGCCCCGACACTCAACACTCCAATAATTGCCAAAACGCCCAGCATCTCGACCATAGAACGCCCTGAGGAAATTGCGTATAACGGCACATCTAAAGCGCTTTTACGCGAAGTCGGAAAATTCACGTACGCTTTATGTACGCTAGAATTATCCTCCTCGCTAGAAAGCACTTTATCTGCACCATTCTCCGCAATTTCAGAACGTGCCGGAGAGAAAAAGTTAACAAATTTTATCCAATTCATCAAAAGAACTCCCAAAATTGCAAAAAACATGTATTTTCCCGATATTCTAAACCGTTTTTTTTTTTTGCAATTTTAAAGAGTCTTTTGGGGATAAGTTACGACCGTTACATGATTGTTATATGTGCCGCAGGCAAGCGAAAAGAATGCCGTGTCGACGAAGAAACAACGAAAAAATCTTGTCGAAAGGTAAAACAAACGCCCGGTCTTTCGAACGAGCGTTTGTTATGAATTAAGTTTGAGTTAGAAATTGTTTTTCTCAATTTCCATAAAATAATTGACGGTTTGTTCGGATAATTCCTTGGTCGCAGGTTTATCACAAACGATAATGCCGTGCGGATGCATTTGCAGCGCGGAAATCGTCCAAACGTGGCTGACCCCGCCTTCTATACCGTGTTTTAAGGCTTTGGCCTTGTTTTCGCCGGTTGCCAAAATCAGAACTTCGGCGGCGTCCATGATGGTTGCAACACCCACGGTCAAAACAGTGGTCGGCACTTTTGACAAGTCGCCGTCAAAAAAACGGGAATTGGCTTTTATTGTGCTGTCGGTTAAAGTTTTGACACGTGTACGGGACGAAAGCGAGGAAAACGGTTCATTAAAAGCAATATGCCCGTCGGTACCGATGCCGCCGATAAATAAATGAATGCCGCCGGCTTGACGGATGGCTTTTTCATAGTCGCTGCATTCTTTTTCATAATCTTTGGTCATGCCGTTTAACATATGAATGTTTTGTGGTTTTAAATTGACGTGTTTGAAAAAGTTTTCTTCCATGAAATAACGGTAACTTTGCTTGTCTTGCGGCTTCAAACCGATGTATTCATCCATATTAAACGTGACGACATTTTCAAACGAAACTTTTCTTTTTTGATACAAGTCAATCAACTCGCGATACATTCCCAACGGCGTCGAGCCGGTAGGCAGACCTAAAACGAACGGTCTGGTTGCGCTCGGACGGAATTTGTTAATCCGATAAACAATATAGTTGGCGGCCCATTTTGAAACGGTATCATAATCCGGTTTGATAATTACACGCATATTCTTTTTCCTTTGTGATAAATGTTACCTTTAAGTATTGTATACAAAATATTTAAGTTTTTGTTAAAAATGACCAAATCGGCATCGTAGCCGGGAGCAATCAAACCCAAATGTTCCTGACGCATTATCCGCGCCGGATTGGTTGAGGCCATATGCACGGCTTGTTCAACCGTAAAACCATATGAGACGATGTTGCGCACACTATCAATCATCGTTAAGGCCGAACCGGCGATAACGTCATCAGATTTTCGATAGAAACATTTGTCCAGATAAACTTCATCACCATTGGCTATAAGAGGTTTCTTTTTTTGTTTGGTCGGTTTTAGCGAATCCGTGACCAGTACGATTTTATCCAAAGATTTGCAGGTGAGCAAAAATTTGATGATGTCGGGATTGATGTGAATCCCGTCAGCGATGACTTCACAAGAAAGCTCGGGATGAATAAATACCGCGCCGACTGCGCCTGGGTCGCGATGATGCATGCGGCTCATGGCGTTAAACAAATGGGTAACGTGCAAAATGCGTACCTGCATGCCTTCCACCATTTGCGCATAGGTGGCGTTGGTGTGGCCGGCTTGCAAAACGATGCCCTTGGAAACACAATAAAGCGCCAATTCGCGCATGTGCTTTAGTTCGGGCGCGACCGTCATGTTGATGATGCGTCCCTCAGCCGCTTCCCATAAAGTTTCCATCAAATCAAGGTCAACCGGGCTAATCGAATCGGGAGATTGCACGCCCAGACGCTGCGGAGAGATAAAAGGTCCTTCCAAATGCAGCCCTAAAATTTTGGCGCCTTTTTCGTGTCCCATAGCGTTGATGATGGCTTTTATTCCGCAAATCAGCTCATCTTTGGGTGCGGCATATAAGGTGGGGATAAAAGACGTAACGCCGTAAGAGCTCAAAATTTCCGACATTTGCAATATGGAATCCGTTTGGCAATCATCGGTACCGTAACCACCGATGCCGTGAATGTGCGTGTCAATAAACCCGGGGGCAACATAAGAACCTTTGGCGTCGATAAAAACCGTATCGGCCTTGAAATTTTTTTGGGCAAATCGATCTTCGTTAAAAACATCAATGATTTTTTGTTGTTTAATCAGCACCGCGCAATTCTTCATCGTGGAAAAACCATTTAAGACCGTAGCGTTATGAATACAAATTGCGGCAACCATTTTTTATCCTTTAATAATGCGGCGGCGGTGTTTCTTCATTAAGCGGCTTTACGCCGTCTTCTTTGATGAGAACGGCCAACAGCTTGTTTTCTTTGATAAGCGAGTCAATATCTTTCCCTTGGCGGATGATGACCTCATTTAAATCGTCAACCGTTTTTTGCAAGTTGGCAATCGCCATTTCAATCTCTGTTAAACGCTCATCTGATGTCATCTTGTCCTCCGTTTTCAAAATAACATAATTTTTTTTATATTACAATTAAATTATAAAAAATAAGGGCTGCCTTTTTGAGCAACCCTTTTAGACATTATTCCGCCGGATAACCGATGGTTTGGTGATAGGTTACAACCTCATCATCGTTAAGGTTCAGTGCTTTGTGCAGGCCGTCACGGTCAATCAAGCCGCGGATGACCGTGGCAAGTCCGTTTTCGGCGGCATAAAGATAAACATTTTCATAAGCGGAGCCGCTGTGGGCTTCGGCGTATTTTTTGCCGCCGGCATAAATCAAATGAACCGGAGCCTGTTTTACAAAGTCTTGAGTGGCAAGATAAGGCATTAAATCAGCATCGGAATATTTGTTTAAGACATTGTTTTTGCCGTCATAAAGCCAGACTTTGCCGTTGTAAATTACGAAAATCTTCAAATCCTGAAGATTGCGGCCGGTGGGAATTGTACGTTTGTTATGGCTGTTGGTGCCGAAAGCCGCCCATAAAACATTGCTCAATTCTTGTTCGGAAAGAGGTTTGGTGCCGTATGTCCGTCCCGATTGGCGAGCGTCGATAATCTTCATTAAAGCCGATGAATTGTCCGGCTGAGGCAAAGCAAGTTCTTCGGCATCGGCAGTTAAACACGGAAACATCAAGCCGGAAACCAAAGCAGCGTTTAATAAAAATTTTTTCATCGCGTTTTCTCCTTAATCTAAATTGTTATCTGATTAACAGAATATATGAAATGAAAAAATTTCATAAATGTTTTTTTGTTCTTTGAACAAAAAAATTAAGCGTTTTGGTCAGCGGATTTTGTTTCTTCCGGCAGTTTTTGCACAATAATTTCTTCAAGCCGCCGCCCTTTCATTTTGGCAATCTTGATTTTTAGGTTTTGATAAACAAATTTGCGGCTTTTGCGGTCCTCGGGAAATCCGCCCATGACGGAGAGCAAAAATCCGGCAAACGTGTCGCAATTTTCATCGGTTAACATAACGCCTAAAGCTTGCGCGACATCTTCAACCGGTGTGTAACCTTGAATAACCCAAGTGTCATCGTTGATTTTTTCAATCGGCTCGTCATCGGTCGGCGCATTTTCGTCATCTTCCAAATCACCGACGATTTCTTCTAACAAATCGTTCATGGTAACAATGCCGAACACGCCGCCATATTCATCCACCACCACGGCAAAGTGATTACGGCTTTTTTGCATGACGGCAAACAACTCGTTAACATGTTTGGATTTGCTGATGAATTGCGCAGGCTTGATTGCTTTTTCCAAAACAGCTTTTTTGCCTTGTTTTTTATATTTGATGTAATCTTTGAGCGAGAGCGTGCCGATGATGTTGTCCGAATCGTTTTCATATACCGGATAAACCGAATATTTTGAATTGATTATAATGTTGTCCCAGTCCGAAAGCTTGTCGGCGACGTTTAAGAAAGTGACATCGGTGCGGTGGGTCATAACTTCTTCGGCCAATTTGTCATCAAATTCAAACACATTATGGATAATGTCTTTTTCAATGTCGTCAATCGCGCCGTTTTTGTTGCCGACATCAATCATCATCCGGATTTCTTCTTCGGTAACCTGTTCGTTTTTCTCATTCGGATTGATGCGCAGCAAATATAACACGGCATTGGTGGAGGCGGTCAAAAGCCAGACCAAAGGCGCAAATGTTTTGGCAATGGCATAAATCAATCCGGACATGGAAAGACCGATTTTTTCGGCATAGTTCATGGCAATGCGTTTGGGCACCAATTCGCCTAAAATGAGCGTGATGTATGAAAGTACAAGCGTAATGCCGATAACCGATAAGACATCCAATGTTTTGGGCGAAAGCGTTACGCCGATTTCAATCAGCCAGTTGACAATCCGGTCGGAAAAGTTGTCGGCGGCAAAAGCGCTGCCCAAAAAACCGGCCAATGTTATGCCGATTTGAATGGTGGCCAAAAAATCCGCCGGCTGTTTTAAAAGAGCGGCCAGGCGTTTTGCACTTTTGTTGCCGGCTTCGGCCATGTTTTTAAGTTTGTTGTCGTTGATGGAAATTACGGCGATTTCGGCACAGGCAAAAACCGCGTTTAACAAGATTAAAACAAGTTGGAAAACAAGCAACTCGGCTATTGTAAAATCAGACATGAAACTCCTTTTTTGCTAAATTTATAAAATTATTATACAACGACGGAGTTAAAATTTATTTAAGTCTGTAAGCAGTAATAAATGAGAAGCCTTTACTGATGTGGTTTTACAAATTGACAAAAATCGGTTTCTGTTTTATAATTACAAACAATGACAGATTAATGGAGAATTGGTGATGGAAGATATAGACATTGCAGATATTTTTAAGCTGCGTCTGGCAGCGTTAAGAAGCGTCGATGCGGATTATTATCGTGATAACAGAGACGAAATGATTGTTTCGGCTAAGATGGCTCAAGAACTTATAGCTACCGGAAAACCGGTTACGGATGAAGTTTTGGACGACATTCATAAAAAATATGGTATTGATCGCGGTGGGGATGTTTCTCCTACGTTGGTTGCCGAATTGGTTGATTCATATAAAAAAGATGTTTTACACGGTATTATTGATGAAAAAGGAAAAATTATAGGAAAATGCTCCCAATCGGAAGTTTTGCATGTCGCTCATGCTTTGTCGGATAAAGGTATTCCGGCAAAAGCAGGCAAACTTCTGGAAGAGGTTGACAAGAACAAACCTCAGCCGGTTGCCAAACACTACCATAATGATAAAATGTTGCCGGTTTTTGAAGTTCGTATGCAGGCTTTACAAGAGGCTGATTTGAAATACTTTAACGAACATAAAGAACAGATGGAATTAAGCGTCGCGGTGGCCCAAAAAATGATTGAACAAAATCTTCCGCTTCAGCCCCTTATGGTAAGAAATGTTTGTCAACGCATGAATATAGATGCGGGGGGAGATGTAAATCCTCTGGAAATTATAGACTTGGTCAACGCTTATAAGAAGGATTTAAAGCAAGGATATATTGATGAATCAGGTCGGTTAATTGCTAAATGTTCCAAATCAAATATTATGGACGTACAACATGCTTTTTCTCCGAAACCAAATGCGGCCAAGACTTTTTTGAAAACCGTCGATGAAAAAATTTCCGGTAACCGGATTATTAATCAATTTAAATATTTACAAAGCAAAATATTTAAGAAGAATAACGGCATGGAATAAAAAAGCATAAGAACGCACGGTTAAGGCGAATGTTTCATGCTTTCAGAGATTAAAGCATCTCGACTTTAAATTCAAAAAGCGGATATGCAACAAATCCGCACGCTTGATGCCGGTAAAACTTTATTTGGCTGGTATTGATTTAAATACTTTTATGACAGCAACAAAATCCCGGTGTGGTAAATAACAAAAGCAACCAACCAGGCAATCAGGCATTGCAAGCACACAACAAACAAAGCATAACGCGCGCCGAGTTCTTTTTTGACGGTGGCGACGGCGGCTACGCATGGCGTGTATAAAAGCGAAAAGACCAAGAAGGCATACGCGCTCAACGGAGTCAAAAGTGTCGGCAGCAAGTCTATGCGTCCTTCCAACAATACGCCTAAAGTGCTGACCACGCTTTCTTTGGCGGCAAAGCCGCTTAAAAACGCCGTTGACAAGCGCCAATCGTTAATGCCTAAAGGTGCAAATATCGGGGTAATCAGACCGCCGACAGCGCTTAAAATACTTTGGGAAGAATCTGCCACAACGTTCAAACGGCTGTCAAAGGTGCTTAAAAACCAGATGACGATAGTGGCGATAAAAATAATGGTAAAAGCTTTGGTGATAAAATATTTGGCTTTGTAATAAATCAAACGCCAAACATTTTTCAGTCCCGGCAAACGGTAGTTCGGCAATTCCATCACAAACGGTACGGCTTCGCCTTTAAACAGAGTTGACTTAAATAAAAACGCCAAAATCAAGCCGACCAAAATTCCCAATAAATAAAGACTTATGATAACCAATGTTTGGTGCTGCGCAAAAAATGCCGCGGTCAACAATACGTAAATCGGCAATTTGGCGGTGCAGCTCATGAACGGAGTAAGCATAATCGTCATTTTGCGGTCGCGTTCCGAGGGCAGGGTGCGCGCGGCCATAATCGCCGGCACCGAGCAGCCGAAACCGATCAGCATCGGAACAAAGCTGCGTCCCGAAAGCCCGACTTTGCGCAGCAGTTTGTCCATAAAGAACGCTACGCGCGCCATGTAACCGCTGTCTTCAAGCAAGGAAAGAAAGAAAAAGAGCAGCACAATGACCGGCAAAAAGCTTAACACACTGCCGACGCCGGCAAACACGCCGTCAATGATAAATGATTTTACCACCGGATTCATGCCGTAAGCGTCTAGACCATTGCCGATAGAATTACTTAATATCGCAATCAGTTTTTCAATCAAATCGGAAAAATAAGTGCCGAACGGACCAAATGAAAGATAAAAAATTAAAGCCATTGAACATAAGAAAACCGGTAAGGCCGTGTATTTTCCGGTCAGCACGCGGTCCAAACGTTCGCTGCGGGCGCGTTCTTTGCTCAAAACCGGTTTGAAAACGCATTCGGCACAAAGCTTGTCTATGAAAGAAAAGCGCATATCAGCCACGGCGGCTTCACGGTCAAGTCCGGAATCTTTTTCCATTTGGGTGATGATGTGTTCCAAAATTTTGGCGTGATTGGCGTCAATTTTTAAGGATCTTAAAATCGGTTCATCGCCTTCGGCCAGTTTGGAGGCGGCAAAACGCAGCGGGATTCCGGCTTTGGCGGCATTGTTTTCAATCAGGTGGGCAATGGAATGAATTGAACGGTGCACGGCGCCGTCGTCTTTACCGCCGCACAAACAAAAATCAACTTTGTCCGGAATTTCGCGGCTGCGGGCGACATTGACGGCGTGTTCAATCAATTCGTTGACGCCTTCGTTTTTTAAAGCGGAAATCGGGATTACCGGCACGCCCAATGTTGTTTCCAAAAGGTTGATGTCAATGGACGCACCGTTTTGCCGGATTTCATCCATCATATTTAAGGCCACCACCATGGGAATGCGCAAATCCAACAGTTGCAGGGTTAAAAACAAATTACGCTCGATATTGGAAGCATCCACGATGTTGATAATCGCGGCGGGGTGTGTTTTTAACAGAAAATCACGGGTAACGAGTTCTTCTTTGGAATAAGGTGAGAGCGAATATATACCCGGCAAATCGGTTACGGTTACATTATCCAAACCGCGAATAAGGCCGTCGGTGCGGTCAACGGTAACACCCGGAAAATTGCCGACGTGTTGGTTGGCACCGGTCAACTGATTAAACAGTGTTGTTTTGCCGCAGTTTTGGTTGCCGACCAAGGCGAAATTTAGCGGCGCTCCTTCGGGAATAATCTCGCCGCAGGTTTTTAAGCTTAAAGACGTTTTTTCGCCTTTGCGGGGTAAAATATTTTTGGATTGAGGTCTTAACGCGACCGGACAGGCAGCGATTCTGCGAATGTCTTTAATGTGGATGTTTTTGGCATCGGCTTTGCGCAGCGTCAGTTCGTATCCGCGAACTTTTAGTTCCAGCGGGTCGCCTAAAGGAGCGGTTTTGACCAACGTTACATCGGTGCCGGGAATAAGCCCCATTTCCAGAAGGTGGCGCCTTAAAGAATTTTCTTTGCCGGAAACAATCGTGATTGTTGCCGTTTTGCCGCGCGGCAGTTCATCTAATGTTGCCATAGTCCGTTCGTCCTTAAAATTTCTATTTATAAGGGTTTATAACTTGTTAGCGTTATAAACCCTTATATATTAAAAAGCCAGTATTATTTTACGATTTTAAAAGTTTATGATTTCGCCGTCTTGCGGAATCAAAACCTGATTTTGAAGCCGGTGCGTCTTAACATACTCACGAACGTCGGCTCGTCCGATAACGGCATGCGGCACGGCATCCAAATGCGTGATAATGATTTTGGCTTCAGGAGCGGTTTGGCATACTTTTAATATATCTTCCAAACCCATGATGATTGACCCGCTGTCGGTAAAACGGGCATCCGCCGCATTTAGGGCGACAACCGCCGGTGTGAAATTTTTTAGGGCTTGCTCAACTTTTTCATACCAGATTGTATCGCCGGCAAGATAAAAGACCGGTTCGCCTTCAGCTTTAAAGACAATACCGCAGGCTTCGGCGCGCATATGCATCTCGTTATAATATTTTTGCGTTGTTTCAGGGTGGCCGTGCAGACCTTCAACACGGTATAAGGTTATTCTGTCAAAAGAAATACCATCGTCTCGCAAAACGTGAACATGTTGAAAGCCAAAATTTTTTAAGGCATCGGCGTCAATACCGTCTTGGGCAAAAACCGGCAAATCATGCGGCAACGCTTTAAGAGCGTATTCATCCAAATGATCCGGATGCAAATGGGTTATAATCAACGCATCTGTTCCGGCAACAATCTCTTCAGGCGTTAGCGGCAAATTTACCGTCGGCCAGCGCAAATCCGGATGGCGGCATTCTTTTAAGGGCGGGTAAGTGTCCTTGGGCGCAAAAAACGGATCAATCAAAAATGTTTTTTGATTGTAAGATATTTTTACGGTAGCTCCGCGAATTTGTTGAAATTTCATTTTAATGACTCCTTTCTGCTGTTTGTTTATAAAAAGTTCTTTTTTAATGTAATGGCAGAATCAGTCATTAAAACGGTCAAAAAGTGTTTTGAGCTCGTCAAGTTTTTTATCGCGTTCCTCCGGATTGGCGAATGACTGGGCGACACAATGCTGCAAATGTTTTTGCAAAATATTGGATTCTACGGCTTTGACGGCAGAACGCACGGCACGCAACTGACTGATGATTTCCGGACAATAACGTCCGTCTGCAATCATTTTTTTGATACCTTCGATTTGGCCGGCGATGCGGTTTAAACGCGGAATATTTTCCATGTGGTTTGGGTTATGATTTTCCATGTTTTGTCCTTTATTTCAAATATAGTTACGGGAAAGGAATTCTTTCCCGTAACTATATTGCTTTATTTTTTACCGCATTTGCATTTGGGATTGCATTTTTTTTCTTTGGTGCATTTGCAATCTTTGCCGCAGGTGCAGTTTTCACCGCAACGGCATTCTTTGCCGCATTGGCAGTTGTCGCCGCACTGACAATTTTCACATTTGCAATTCGGGTTGTTACATTTGCTCATTGATATTTTCTCCTTCAGTTGTGATATACCCGTTGTGGGTATGTATAATACATATACCCTGTATATGTATTTGTCAAGTGTGATTTTTTTACTTTGGGAAAGATGATAAATTTTTGCTTGCATTTTTTTCACGGCGGTTATATAGAAAAACAGAATTGTTTTGTTGCCCGAGCTTTGGAAAAAGCGAAACATACGAAGCAAGACAAGAAGTCGGAAGACTTCTTGCACAGAGAGAAAAATTATTATAATAGAATAGAAAACGGGACGTAGTTCAGCCTGGTAGAGCGCTTGCATGGGGTGCAAGAAGTCGGAGGTTCGAATCCTCTCGTCCCGACCATTAAAATTAAGTTATTCCGTAAACGGGACATAGCTCAGTCTGGTAGAGCGCTTGCTTTGGGAGCAAGATGCCGACGGTTCGAATCCGCCTGTCCCGACCAAAAAAGAGGCCTGCGAAAGCGACCTCTTTTTTTATTGTCGGGGCTCGGATTTGAACCGTCGGGGGACGGTTCGACTACCAGCGAAAGGCGGGCTTTGAGAACGCCGGTCGGCCTTAAAGGCCGATGAGCGCCAGTGAACGAAGTAATCCGCCTGTCCCGACCAAAAAAGAGGTCTGCGAAAGCGACCTCATTTTTTTATTGTCGGGGCTCGGATTTGAACCGTTGGCTTGCTATTTTTTAACAAAAAATCCAGATATAAAAAACTTGTCAAACAAAAAATTTTAATTTAACATGCCTTTGAATTTTAGTCATTATGTTTAATCATTAAAACTTAAATAATTATGGATGAGAAAAAAATACAACAAGATGCTTTTCTGTGGTTTAAAGACAGATATGGCAAAACGCCGGGAGAAGCCGGCTTTGAGGTCATGTTTCCAAGAGAACGAAGGCTTTTTTTCTTAAAAATTGCCGAGCATGTCGTCTTCGCGCCGGATATGGAAACGGCAAAAGCTTTTGACAAAGCACAACGGTATATAGAAAATTCCATAACGTTAGCGGGATTGAGTGTGGCTTTTGCGATTTTGGTATTTATCGGTATGATGATTGAGATGATAAAGGACGGATTTTTACGCTATGGTTCTTTATTTTCATTAATCGGAATATTGCTTCTTGTTTTGATCGTGCTTCTTGTTAACGCCCACAAAGCAAGAATTTTGAAAGAAAGTTATGAAGGTAAAATAATCGTGAAATAGTCCTTTATGTTCGTTTTAATTATGTTTATCACTTTGGCTGTTTTGACAGCTTTGATTACATGGTTGGCGCGTCGGGTCAAAAAAAATCGGGAAGAAACAAAAGAGAGGCAAAAAAGAGAGATTGCCAATCGGGTTTCGAAAATGTCATTTTCCGATATTGATGTGCGACTGAGTATCTTGTTTGATGAGTTGGAAGATTGTTATTCCCCTGAAAAGGCGATGGAGTATGAAGTTCTTCTCAGCGAATATTTCAAACGTAAAAAGGAATAATGATTTTGAAAATTCTCTGTTGACCGTTAAAATGGTCGGCAGAGAATTTTTTTAGAATAATGAATAAGATTGTGTTGTGGTCAAAAATGTTATTAATAGGGTTTATATGCTGATCTTAAATATTAACGGTCCGATAAATTCCGGTAAAACGACGGTTTCGAAAATCTTATCGGAACAGCTTGAAAATACTTTGTTTATTGAAGTTGATGATTTGCTTGGCGATGATGAAGAGCTTGAGCTCGGGTTGTCTATGCAACAAGGGTGGGCGGAACGCTTGAATCGTCTGGAAAATTTACTTCATCGTGAAGTCCAAAGACGGCAATATAAAATTGTTATTTTTGCTTATCCGATGACGTTGAATATTTATATGCGTTTTAAGGCTTTAGAGCGAGATGACATTCGGTTTATTAATGTTACTTTGTCGCCGGCCATGGATGTTTGTCTGACGAATCGGGGCGGGCGCGAGCTGACACCGTGGGAAATCAAGCGCATTCGGCAAATGTATCGGGAAAAATATCATCATCCGGATTTTGCCGATTTGATTGTCGACAATTCTGCCCAAACACCTGAAGAAACCGCCCGGATTATTCGGGAATTTGTTTGTGCCGAAAATTAAGCTTTTGAAGAAAATGCTTAAAGTTCTTTACTCAAAGAGTCCGTGTAAACGTTTGGAATTGGCTTTTAAAAATATACCTCGCACGAACTAAGCTAACTGCTTATTTAAAAAGGCAAAAGTGCCTGTTTTTCAACGGACGTTTGCTATGGTCGGATTGACTGGACTACTCCGCTTAAGCTACGTTCACAGCACTCATCGGCTTAACAGCCGACCGGCGTTCTTCCGCCCGCCTTTCGCTTGTAGTCAAACCAGCGTTCGCTGGTTCTTGCCCAAATTCTGATTCAGATAAACAAAACCGCCATGAAGGCGGTTTTGTTTATCTGGTCGGATTGACTGGACTCGAACCTGTCTAGCTTGGTAAGTTCGCCAACGGCTCACTAACCGCGCGTCGGTCACTT
>CALXTI010000016.1 GCA_944391395.1 uncultured Alphaproteobacteria bacterium | reverse complement strand
GAAATTATAAACCGTTTTTTTTTTTTTGCAATTTTAAAGAGTCTTTTGGGGATAAATCACAATCAATAGCCGAAATACATACACTTCCGCCGTTCCAAAGCATCAAGATTGATTGCCGCCGCTTAAAAAAGTGATTTTCTTTGTCGACGGAAAAACCGCAGACACGAACAACGCCGGTACTTTACAACCGGCGTTGTTTTAATAAAAGAGATTAAAAGAATTTATTTAATCCACGGCAAAGAAGCTTCCAAATCTTCCGGCGTGTTGATATCGGCCGGCGCCTCTTTAACCAATTTGATATCATCAACCAAACGGGCGCGAATAACCATGCCGTTTTCCAACGCGCGCAGCTGTTCCAAAGCTTCGCGGTTTTCCAAGACGCCCGTCGGCAGCGAAACCATTTTTTGCAAAGACGCCGCCTTAAACACATAAATGCCGATATGATGATACAAATCCTGATTTTTACATTTTTCCGGATTGCGGGTGTACGGCGCGGTTGCGCGGGTAAAATACAAACAACGGGCTTCTTTTTCACCTTCTTTTAAGCCCATAACGATTTTCACAATATTCGGATTGTTTTTATCTTCCTCGTTTTTAATCACCATGCCGCAGGTGGCGATATCGCAATCCGTCTTTTGGACCATTTCCACCAAAGGCAAGCACACGGCCGGATCAACGTTTAAATTATCACCCTGAAAATCAACCACGATGTCATATTTTTCCCCTTTGGGATCCAACACTTTCAAAGCGGCGGCAATTCTGTCCGTGCCACTGGGCAAATTCGGATCAGTCAAAATCGCCGTTGCGCCGAACTTATTGCATTCATCCACGATGGCCTGATCACCGGCGGCAATCGCAATATCGCTCTGACCGCCCAACGCTTTGGCAACATTTTCATACACACGTTGGATTAATGTTTTGCCGTTCACGTTTAACAACGGTTTGTTCGGCAGACGGGTTGCGGCCAATCGCACCGGCATCAAGGTAATAACTCTGGTCATGATAAGTTTTTCCTTTTTCTAAAATTGACAACTGACAACAAGGTACACGCTATTTATTTTTGAAACAATATTTTTATCCGTCCTATACACACAAAAGACGCTTCATAAACTGAAGCGTCCTTTGTTTTTACCTCATCAACGCACTTTTCCTACAATTTAGCGGAAAAGTTTTTCGCTTTCGCAATCAGGGTCTCATCCCCGGATTGTTCAACTTTTTTAATCAGGCGGATGTACCCTTCCCGGCATCCTTCGGCATATTGTTTCTTCTGAAACAATACCATAATTCTTACCTTGTCGGATTCATCAAGCTCTGCTTTGCTGATAATTTCCGAAATGGCGTGATTTCTTTGTGCCGGTTGTGCGATTTGTGCTCTGAACGCACTGGCACGTTGATGTTTTTCTGTCTTTTCCATAATCTATATACTAAAAATAAAATAACGTATTTTAAAAGATAATCTACAAAATCGGAAAAGACAACAAAAAATTTATTTTTTTTGCATTTTATAGGCAACCGCCTGCAAAACTCTTAAAACATCGCCTTTCTTACCCGAAAAATCATCCGGATGCGGATGTTCAATCAAATGCCTCACATCTTCATCAATCGGCACGATTTGCGGCATATAGTGTCGGCAAAACGCCCATTTCGCCGCCGTCAAATTGCTTGTATCATATCCGATGGCGCTTAAAAGTTTTTCTTCATCCGTTTCTTTGACCTGTTGACTGTCGCGCAAATCATACCAAACACCGACACCGTGCCGCGCCAGATACTGCCACGGAAAACACACACCCGGATCGGCCTTGCGGCTTGGCGCAATATCCGAATGCCCGAAAACGTTTTCCTTTTTGATATGATATTTTTTCATCAAATGTTTGCACAAACGCAACAACGCAAAAATCTGCCTTTTGTCGTATGCCTTCTGCCCTAATGAAAGATTGCAAACTTCAATGCCGACAGAATTATTATTTAAACCGGTTTTTCCTTGCCAAAAGCTTTTTCCGGCATGCCATGCCCGTTTGTCTTCATCAACCAAACGGATAATCTGCCCGTTCAAATCAATAATATAATGCGCCGAAACTTCCGCCTGTTCATACGTTTCAATCGCTTTATCCGCCGCAAACGCGCTGCTGTGGATAACGATGGCATCAATCGGCGCCGTACGCTCATCAAAAAAGGAAAGTTTGTGTTCTCGCATATTTACCTCACAACATAATGCACGAATATTGCGTCGGATAATCAAACGGCGCTTTAATTAATCCCTGATGCGTATAGCGCCGAAAACTGAAATAGCCGTTTGCCTCCGGATAGGTATCAATCCGGGAATTAATAACGTTTTCAACGCCCAAACGCCGCAGTTTATCTTCAACAAACCCGCTCAAATCAAATTGGAAATGCGTTTTATCCTTGCCGGGAGCAAAGAATTTCTGACCGTCGGAAGAACTTGAGCAGACTTCCGCACGCATATCGTCCCCGACTTCAAAAGAAACCGGCTGAATGCACGGACCGATGGCGGCGGCAATATTTTCAAGCCGTGCTCCTTTTTGTAACATCAGGTTAACGACATTTTCCGCCACGCCCTTATAAGCACCGCGCCAGCCGGCGTGCGCCGCACCGATAACACCGTTTTGATAATCCGCCAACAATACCGGCGCGCAATCGGCGGTTTTAAGACAAAGCAAAATGTCTGGCTTATCCGTTACGACACCATCGGCAAACACCTCAAAATGCGCCGCCTTTTCGACATAGACGACCTGAGCCGAAACCCCTTGTTTCATCGTATACATATTATCATATTTCAACCCGAAACGAGCGGCGATAACGGCAAGATTTTTTAAGACATTTTCACGTTTGTCCCGGCTTTTCAAATTGGTGTTAAGCGACGCGTACAATCCTTCGGAAACACCGCCCTCGCGCCCGAAAAAGCAATGTTTGTCAGCCGGCAGATTTGACGCGCGATAACTCATAAAAAGCTCTCCCCGTACGGCATTTTGTTAAGCCCGAAATACGCCGCGATTGTTTGGGCAATGTCGGCATAAGTGTTTCTCTGTCCGATATTTTCTGCTTTGACATTTAAACCGAACATCAAAACCGGAACTTGCTCGCGGGTATGGTCGGTGCCTTTATACGTCGGATCACAGCCATGGTCGGCGGTAATAAACACCAAATCATCCGGTTGTAGAATATCCGCCAGTTCCGGCAGGCGCTTGTCAAAATATTCCAAACCTTGCGCATAGCCTTTCACATCGCGCCGATGCCCCCACATCATGTCAAAATCCACAAAATTGGTAAAGACGATTGAACGATCCGGCGCTGATTTGACCGCATCCAAAGTTACGTTCCAAAGCTCTTCCAAGCCGCTGGCTTTTAAAACTTCGGTTATGCCGCAACCGGCGTAAATGTCATTGATTTTGCCGATGGCAATCACATTGCCGCCGGCGTTTTTAAGCGCATCCAACACCGTCGGCGCCGGCGGCGTTACCGAATAATCATGGCGGTTTTTGGTGCGTTTGAATTCGCCTTTTTTCTCGCCTTCAAACGGGCGGGCGATAATCCGCGCGATATTATAAGGTTTTACCTCTTCAAAAGCGATTTGGCACAAATCATACAAACGCCGCAGCCCGAAATGTTTTTCATGGGCGGCAATCTGTAAAACACTGTCGGCGGAGGTATAAAAAATCGGCTTGCCGCTTTTAATATGTTCCTCGCCCAAACGCTCAATAATCTCCGTTCCGGACGCCGCTTCGTTGCCCAAAATCCCCGGAATTTTGCCGCGCCGGACAATATTCTTGATTAAACTTTCCGGAAACGACGGATGGTCTTTTTTAAAATATCCCCATTCAAACAATACCGGCACGCCGGCCATTTCCCAGTGTCCGGAAGACGTGTCTTTACCATGGCTGATTTCGCGCATATGACCATATTTTGCTCCGACATTTATTTGCGCTTTGCCGACAATATCCGGTTTTGTGCCGCTGGCTTCAAACGCCGACGTACCAAGCCCCAACGCCGCCATATTGGGAATTTCAAGCCCGTTAACCGCCGCGGCAATATGCCCCAAAGTGTTTGCGCCGTCGTCACCGAATTTGGCTGCATCCGGCGCACCGCCGATGCCAAACGAATCAAGCATTAAGATAATCACGCGTTTCATTTATCTTTTCTCCTTTATCATCAGCGTAAACAAAAAAATTTAAAAATGCCTTTAAATCTTTATAAACAAATTTTTATTATAAGCCAAACATCAGAATATTGTTTCATGAAAAAGGATAAAAACAAATGAACAAACACCCTCTGCTTGACGGTTTTAAGCTTGGGCTTGCGTTGCAGGTCGGCGGCATCGGCCCGATTTGTCTGTTATTGTTTCAGATAGCCTCCATCGCCCCTTTAAGCACGGCATTGCAGGGAGTCTGGGGCGCAACGGCTGTCGACGCATTATTCATGGCTGTTTCGGTTATGGGCATTATGAAATTAATCAATAAATTTCATCGTTTTTCGACAATATTTAAAAAAGCCGGCGGCATTGTCATTGCGCTCATCGGTCTATCCTTTTGCCTCATGGCAACGCATCACCACGGCGGCATTGTTCAGGACAGCTGGCATTTCAATAATATGTTTTTGACCGTGTTTTGCTTAAATCTCTTAAATCCGGTCGCCATTGTCTGCTACACCGGCATATTTACCGCCAAAGCCGTCAACGCGGAATATCACCACCGCCAGCTGATAATGTTTGCCTTGGGCGTTTTGACCGCCACGCCGTTGTTTTTATCGTTTGTAACGATATTGGGACACTACGGCACCGCATTCTTTCCGCCCGCCTTGTTAAGCGCTTTGAATTTATCGGTCGGGCTTGCTTTGATATACATGGGTCTGCAAAGCATCTGGCCTGCCGTGGATATCCGCCATATTTTCCGCCCCGGCAAAAAAATGCGGCCGCGCAAACTGCCGCAACATTAAACCCACCCCCAAAACAAGCATAAAATCAGCAGCAAAAATTTTAATAAAAAATTTGTGGATAACTCTTATGTATCACCTCTAACCGGGCGCACAACTTCATACCATTTTAATTTCTTTTGTAATATCTCGGTATTTCCCGTTCTCTTAACCGCGGCGTCATCTCATCTTCAATATAATAAGTCATACCGCCACCGCCTGTCCACTCTTGTTTAGATGAACTCCATTCATATGATCTTTCCGTAACCAGATAAAAATGACTGATATTATCCCGTTCCGGGGCAATCTCGTATGTGATTTTCTTTGGTCTTGGATATGTGCTGCTGACAATTCCCCGCGCTTTTTTTCCTTTACATTCAAACGCCACAAAATTTTTCCGGTTTTCAGTTATCTTACACCCGTAATACCAAGATTTATAATCATTCGTATCAACCACACTTAAATCTTCCGTCGGTGTCAGCTGCTGCCGCATACCGTTAACGGGACGCGAAAAACCGTACATCGGCATATAAAATCGCTCATCAACAAAATAGTGTTCAGACTGCCGACAGCACCCGTTCAGAAATGTCATCATACAAAAAAACAAAGCTGTCGTTTTTTTCATCTTTTATCGCCGCCACAAAAATTAACTCAGGAAATATTCCCTTAAATAATTCGGCAAATCGTCAATGTTAACTCTGGTCTGCGCCATGGTGTCGCGGTCGCGCACCGTTACCGAGGCCGGCGATTGTTCTATTGTTTCAAAATCAACCGTTAAACACAAGGGTGTGCCGATTTCATCATGCCGGCGGTAAGCCTTACCGATGTTACCGGTATTTTCCAATGCCACGCGGCCGATGCCGAGTTTTAACAGGTTGTTTTTGATTTCATGGCATTTTTGCATGATCTCTTCATTGTTTTTCTTTAACGGAATAACCGCCACTTTAATCGGCGCCAAATGTTTTTTAAGTTTCAAAACAATCCGGCTGTTGCCCTCACCCAAATCTTCTTCGGTGTAGGCTTCTGTCATCACTGCCAACACGCCGCGATCAACCCCCATGGAAGGTTCAATCACAAACGGAACAACCCAACGGTTGTTGTCTTCATCACGGATGCACATTTTGGTCGTTGAATCCGGATTTTCATGACAATGCGCCTCCAGCTGAAATTCGTCTTGTCCTTTGGTATGATTGCCCAAATCATAATCGCGGCGGTTGGCGATACCTTCAAGCTCCTCCATGCCGTGCGGAAATTGATATTCAATATCATAACAAGCTTTGGCATAATGCGCCAAATCTTCCTTCGGCGTGGTGTAAATGTTCATATGTTCACGCACCAGACCTTGTTTTTCCCACCATTTAATCCGTTCTTCTTTCCAAAACTCGTGCCATTTTTCATCTTCTCCCGGCAACACGAAATATTCAAGCTCGGCCTGTTCAAACTCGCGTACCCGAAAAATAAAGTTGCGCGGCGTAATTTCGTTGCGGAAAGATTTGCCGATTTGCGCAATCCCGAACGGTAGCTTGCGTGAAGTGGAATCAATCACGTTTTTGAATTGGGTAAAAATCGCCTGCGCGGTTTCGGGACGCAGATAAGCCAGATTTTCATCGCTTTCCACCGGACCGACCTGGGTTTTGAACATCAGGTTAAACGGCCGCGGCTCGGTCAAATCGGTCGAACCGCAATTCGGGCATTTGCCGTCTTTTAAATGATCGGCTCTGAAACGTCCTTTGCATTTTTTGCAATCAACCATCGGGTCGGAGAAAGTATCTTCATGGCCGGAATATTTTAACACTTTGCGATTCGTCAAAATCGCCGCATCCAGCCCTTCCACGTCGTCGCGCTCATAGACCATCGCCCGCCACCACGCGGCTTTTAAGTTATTTTTCAGCTCAACGCCCAAGGGGCCGTAATCATACACGCCTTGCATACCGCCGTAAATGTCGGCGTTTTGAAAAATAAACCCGCGCCGTTTGCATAAAGACACCAGCTGATCCATTGTTGTCGCAACCATTTTATTCCAATCCTTTTTATAAAATTGATTAATTCTTAACTTATTTGTTTTATATTATACTATTCCAAAAAGCAAGAGGAGATAACAAAAAATGAAAAAGACCAAAGTAGCGCTCGTTTACGACTTTGATGAAACGTTAAGCACAACTTACATGCAGGATTATGTTTTAATCCCCGAACTCGGCATGAAACCCGAAACTTTTTGGAAAAAAGCCAATCAATGGTCGGTAGACAACTGTGCCGATCAGGTTACCGGCAGCATGTATTACTTTACCAAAGTCGCCCGCGAGAAAAAAATCAAACTCGGACGCGACAACCTTTACTGTTGCGGCGCGCTGATTGAATATTTCGAAGGTGTCAAAACCTGGTTTGACCGCATCAACGCCTATGGCAAACATCTTGATTTGGACATTGAGCACTATATTGTGTCTTCCGGTTATGAAGAAATTATTGAAGGCTGCAGCATCCGCAAACATTTTACCGACGTTTTCGGCTGCTCTTTTGCCTTTGATGAAGAAGGTTATCCGGTCTGGCCGGCTAGAGTGATTAATTACTCCACCAAGGTTCAATACTTGTCCAAAATCAACAAGGGGCTAAAAAAGACGGATGACAAACTGGTCAACGAATTTACACCCGATAACAAACGGCGCATCCCGTTCCGCCGCATCATTTATTTCGGCGACGGCTTGACCGATATTCCTTCCATGAAGATGGTCAAAGACCGCAACGGCAACGCCATTGCTGTATATAAGCCCAAAAGCAAGCACAGCAAAGACAAGGCCATCAACCTCCTGCGCGACGACCGCGTCAATTTTGCCCTGCCGGCGGATTATTCCGAAGGCAAAGACATAGACAACGTGGTTAAAACCATCTTAAACAAAATCGCCACCGAACGCGATTTGGAAGTCCTAAAACAACGTGAAGAAAAGAAAAAACAAAAAGCTTAATTTAAAAACGCCGCTTATAAAAAGCGGCGTTTTCCCCAAACATTAAAAAAAAAATATGCCTGAAACCAAGTTCAGACATATTTTTTTAGCCTAATTCAACCGGCCGAAAAACAACGCGGCCTTTTGCTTAAAAGAGCCATAATGCCAGATAAACTTTTTCACGGCTTTGGGATTGCTCCGATACAGATTGCGCAAATCCTCCGTTGTCAACGCCTTAACTTTTGCCAGACGCCGACAACCTACCACTCCGTCTTGAACAAAGAGGTGTTTATAACCCCGTTTTACAAGTTCCCGGTCAGCCGTTTTCTCTTTAAGTCCGTATAAAGCCTCGGCACCTCCGGCAATACGAAGAACCATGTCCAGAAACGCTTCGCTTTCTACTTCGTGACCTTCGACCAAATGATAATCGGCGGGCAATTTGGAAAAATCGCCTTTCTTGTACCAAAACTCGCTCGGCAGAGCCCTCTTGAGCCCGTCAATATAGCGTTTGTCATCACCGACCGCCTCAACGACGGCATCTGTCCCAAATTCCTTAAACAGACGCCCCCAGCAGTTGTGAACCTGAACATACTCGAAAGTTTCCGGCACCAAGCCTAAAGCAACAACCGAGCGCCATTCTTTTTCCAAGCGTTCATTCTCCGCTTCACGTTTTTTTTGTTTTTCCTCGTATTCTCTGGTTTTCCTTTTCTTTTCACGTGCACGGATATTCGCATTAAGCTCATCCACGGAAGCAGAAGCCGTATACATCATTAAAAAACCACACGTATTGGAAGCAAAACGATACGATCTTTCAAGTATCTGATCAATAATACCTTTCTGCCCCAAACGATACAAGCATTCAAGCAACGGTCCCGTAACCCGATATCCGTCATCCAGCAAAGACAAAATTTGCTCATACTTGCCGGAGGCAAGCACTAATTTCATAACTTCCCAACGCTCTTCGTCCGAGAAATTATCAACATAATCATATCCCATAACAAAAAAAATTTTAATAAATACATTTTAATATAAAGACATGGCTCATGATATAAAGTAAAGAAAATTTTGTCAATGGATTAGCCCATATTTTTCTTAACCCACGGATATTTTCTAACGGCTTCGGCGTTTAGTTCGGCGCATTTTGTCTCGATTCGGCGCTCAAGTTCAGCCATAAACGCTTTTTTATCAACGCCTTTTTCGGCTTTCATCGGCTCTAAAAATTCAAACACCGCCGTCCCCGGATAACGCAAGAAAGAGGCTTTTTGCCAAAAAAGACCGGTGTTCAAAGCAACCGGAACAATATTGACATCCAGATTTTCCGCCACAAACAAAAACCCCGGCTTATAGCCTTTGGTCGTACCGGGTTTGCAGCGCGTTCCTTCGGGAAAAATAATCACCGGCCGATTATCATCAATTTTCTTTTTGACTTCTTTGAGCATATTTTTCATTGCCGCCGCTCCGCCTTTGCGGTCAATCGGCACCATGCCGTAAAAATGCTGCGACCAGCCGAAAAACGGAATATAGGTCAGTTCTTTTTTCAAAACATATGAAGTTGTCGGCACCGCATGGGTAAACGCATAAGTATCCAACGCCGATTCGTGTTTGCAGGCATAAAGCGCCGGAGCTCTGGCAATATTTTCCGTTCCTCTGAATTCCACTTTAAGCCCGGCAAAAATCTTCACAAACCAAAACGCCAGCGGCATCATCATTTTATCCCAGAAAAACATCGTGTATTTATGCGGCAGCAACGCGATAAACGGCGAAACAACGCTGCCGACGACAATAACGCCGAAGAAAAAAACATTAGCCAACAATGAACGAATATAAATCATTTTTAGTTTCCTTCCTTTAATTTCATCGCAAAATTTTTAAGATACACAAACATAAATTTGTTATACTCCGAAGCCATCAGATAAAAACTTCCCCAGCGCTTCCACCATTTGTCCGACACGTTTTGCGAATATACCGGATGACAAATGATTGTAATATCCGGATTTTTAGCTAAAATTTCCTGTGCGCTGCGCGGCATGTGGTAATAAGACGTTACCAACCGAACGGAGGCCGCGTTGTTGCGCCGGATTGCCTCGCTGACTTCAATGGCATTTTCAATTGTGTTGGTGGCTTCATTGCCCAAAATCACTTGCCCCGGAGCATGGGCCACAACAACATGATTTTCTCGTTCCAGCTGGTCAAGCGTAATATTTTCTCCCACACCCGAGATAATCAATATTTTTGCCAAACCTTTATTATAAAGACGCATGGCTTCGGCCACCCGATTCCGTCCGCCGGTCAAAACAACGATAGCGTCGGTATTGATTGTCTCATCCGGTTGATAGCTGCGTATCAGCCGATGAAAAGTGATAAAACCGCCGAGCCAAATGATGGCAAAGACCAAGCCCGACATCAAAACAAAAAATCTGACACGCTGCATTTACATAATCTTCCTTAAAGTCCGACGAACGGCCCAATAAGAAGTCGCCATCGTCAACAAAGCCGTCCATAGCGGCAAAGACAAAAGCATCAGCCATTCATCCGTCGCAATAACGGCGTTGCTCATCAACCCGCTTTCAAAAGTCAATGCCGATTGCCGAAGCCACCAAAAAGCCGTCAATGCAAAAAAAGTTCCCGCCAAACCCGAAAAAAGACCAATCCAAAAGCCGCGTCTGGCGTATTGACGCGCAATATAATCATCTTTTGCGCCCATAATATGCAAAATTTCTATAATATTGCCATGAATGCCCAGGCTGGTGCAGGTCGCGTAAAAAATCGACAAAGCCCCCACCGTCGACACCATCATCAACACGGAAACGCCGATGGTTTGAACGGCCGAGGCCAATTGCAACAGTCTATGCAGCCAAACATTATGATTGTCGATTGAAGCATAAGGCGCCAAATCCGCCAATGCCGCCGCCGTTTGTTCATAATCAAAAACTTGCCCTTCTTGCAGACGAACATCCAACAACTCCGGTACCGGCAGGGTTTCAAGATTGATTTTATCACCCAGCCAGGGTTGCAACAACTGTTGTTTTTGCCGTTGGCTGAGCAAAGCCACATTATCGACAGAGGGCTGGTTTTCAAAGAATGTAATAACTTTGTTTATACGCAAGTTTTGCTCTTGTTCCGTCAGGGTTTCGGCCGACGGCGCGATTTGCACGGTCAGACTGCCGGATATGCCGTTTTGCCAGCTTTCGGCCATGGAATTTATAAAATAATATCCGGCCAGCGTCACGGAAAACAAAAACACCATCACCGTCGTCATGATTTCTAAAAACAGATTCGCCTGATCTTTTTTAAGCGGCAGTTCCGAACCGCAATTTAGTTTGATTTTACCCCTCATGCGCAATACTCCTCAACGCCGGAAAAACCTTAAGAGATTTATTTTCCAGATGAATCCGCGGATAGTTATAATGGCTGATAAGCTCCTGGCTGTGGGTGGCTATCACCACGGTCGTGCCTAAACGGTTCATCTCCACAAACAATTTCATCAGTTTTTGGGCGATATCGTCATCAACGTTGCCGGTCGGCTCGTCGGCCAATAAAATTTCCGGTCGGTTGATGACCGCCCGTGCGATGGCGACGCGTTGTTTTTCACCACCGGAAAGCGTGGAACAAATTTTGTGCATGCTCGGTTCCAGTTCCACCCAGCGCAGCAATTCCCTGACGCGTTTTTCGATTTCGCTTTCCTTCATGCCGCGTACTTTAAGCGGCACGGCGACATTATCATAAGCCGACAAATGTTCAAGCAGGCGAAAATCCTGAAACACCACGCCGATGCGCCGCCGCATCAGCGCCATGGTGTCGCGGTCGGCAAAACCGATATTGGTGCCAAACACCGTTACCGTTCCTTTGCTTGGTTTTAAGGCCAGATACATCATGCTTAAAAGCGATGTTTTTCCGGCGCCGCTTTTACCGGTTAAAAAATGAAAGGAACCTTTATCCAAACTCAATTTAATATCGCTCAAAACCTCAGGATCGGAGCCATAGCGGATACTCACGTTTTGCATATCGACGATCGGTTCCGAACCGGTGCTTTTGTCTGCGGCCATAAACCCTCCTGTTAAAACCTTTAATCCACCACATGCCCATACGATATAACAAATATGTATTTAATAAAATACTTTTTTTCTTGGATTCTATGCTTTTTTGTGCATAATATAAGAAAATTAAAGCAGAAATCAGTTTTTAGCCAGAGGAAAAATGTTAATAAAATGCCCAAAATGCCGCTCCGTTTATGATGTGCCGGACACGCTTGTACCCGAAGAAGGACGCGTGTTGCGTTGTGCCGAATGCGGCGAAATCTGGACGGCTCAGAAAAAAGATGCCCTCAAAAAACGAAAATCACCGGCAAAAGACATTCAAAAAATGTTTGAACGCGTTTCCAAGGAAACCGAAAATTTGTTTGACGCGCCTGAAGTCAAAACGGTGGAAAAAATCCGGGTTGTCAATGTTACGCGCTACAAACATACCATAAACATTCTTTTGTTGTTGGTTGCGCTCATATCTGTTGCCGCCGCCTTATATTACATGCGTTATGACATTGTCCGGCTCATTCCCGAAACCGAAAAACTTTACGACAAAATAGATGTGTCCAGCGTTCCCTACGGACGCAATCTTGAATTTAAGGACATCACGACCCGTGAGTTTTCGGAAGACAATATTGCCAAGATAGAAATCGGCGGCGCCATCGTCAACACCGGCAAATATCAAACCGAAATTCCGCCGGTCAAAGTCGATATATACGGCAAAGACGGTACGCCATTGTTAAACACCACGCATTATCTGCCGATTCCGCGTTTGGAACCGGGCTACAATTTATTGTTCAACATCGTGGTAACCAACCCGACACCGTTCGGAAAATCGATTTATCTGACATTCAACGAAAATTTATAATATCACAGGAGATAAAAAATGTTGCGTGAAGATTTGCAAAACGCCTTAAAAGAGGCCATGAAAGAAAAAAACATGCTTGAAGTCAATGCCGTGCGCATGATTATCGCCGGCATGAAGGAGAAAGACGTCGAAGCTCGCGGCAAAGGCAAAAAGCAAGCCGAAGACGCCGAGCTGTTGGCCATGATGCAGACCATGATTAAACAAAGAAACGAGTCCATCAAACTCTATAACGACGGACACCGGCCGGAACTGGCGGAAAAAGAACAGGCCGAAATCGGCGTGATAGAACGCTTTTTGCCCAAGCAGCTTTCGGTTGAAGAAACGACGGATGTCATCAAGAACATCATTGCCCAAACCGGCGCCCAATCCATCAAAGACATGGGCAAAGTCATGGGCACCCTGCGCGGTCAATACGCCGGTCAGATGGATTTCGGCAAAGCTTCCGAAATCATCAAACAGCTTTTGGGATAAGAGCTTTTATACACCATGGAAGGCGATTTACAAAAATTTATTGAGGAATTACGCAGCCGCGTTTCGGTGGCAGACGTTGTTGCCGAGCGTGTCAAGCTCACCCGCAAAGGGCGAGAATACATCGGTTTGTGTCCGTTTCACAATGAAAAAACGCCTTCGTTTACCGTCAACGAAGCCAAAGGTTTTTACCATTGTTTCGGCTGCGGCGCGCATGGCGACATCATCAAATTTGAGATGGAAGCCAACAACCTGCCGTTTATGGACGCTCTGGAAAAACTTTCGCACAAAGCGGGAATTCCTCTGCCGAAATTTTCCCGTGAACACTCGGCCGAGCAGGAAAAGCGCCAATCGTTGTTTGAGATTATGGAGCTTGCCGCCGCCTTTTATGAAAAGACTCTTTACTTGCGTGAAGGCGCCAAAGGTCTGGATTATTTTTATCGCCGCGGCTTGGACGACGAGCTGATAAAAAAGTTTCGTTTAGGCTACGCGCCATCGGGCAACGCCTTAAAAGCTTATTTAAACAGCAAAGGCGTCAGCGAACATGATATGGTGGAACTCGGGCTTATAGCCATTCCCGAAGACCACGCGCGTTCCCCGCACGACTTTTTCCGCGAACGGGTGATGATTCCGATTCGCGACAAACAAAATCGGGTAATTGCTTTCGGCGGCCGCATCATGGGCGACGGCCAGCCCAAATATTTGAATTCACCGGAAACACCGGTGTTTAACAAACGCAAAATGCTCTACAACATCAATTTTGCCCGCGACAAAGGTTTCGCCGAACGCAATTTTATTATTTGCGAAGGTTACATGGACGTTATTGCTCTGGACAAATACGGGTTCGGCTATGCCGCAGCCCCGATGGGCACGGCTCTGACCGAAGACCAGATTACGGAAGCATGGAAAATCGTCCCCGAGCCGATTCTGTGTTTTGACGGCGACAACGCCGGCATCAAAGCGGCATTGCGTTCAGTTGACCGCGCTTTACCGATTTTGCGAGCCGGTTATTCGCTCAAATTTATGTTTCTGCCTGATAAAATGGATCCGGATGAATTCTTAAAAGCCAAAGGCCGTGATGAGTTTTTAAAATTGATGCGGCAAACAACGCCGCTCATGCAGCTGTTATGGGATAAAAACACTCGCAATATACCGGCGCAAACGCCTGAACAAAAAGCCTTGATAGAAAAAAACATCATGGAAGAAGTTTCAAAAATTCAAGACGAAAAAGTCCGCGGCTATTATGTTCAGGAAATGCAAAAACGGATTTACGAAACCTATGGCCGTGGTTCACTACGTCCGCAGCGAAGCAAATCAACATTCAAAAAAACCTCGCATGTTGGACCACCGATACGCGACGTCGACCTGCGCTTTATTTTGGCGGGCGTTCTGTTGTTTCCCGATTTGATTAATGATTTTGAAGAAAGGCTTTTGACTTTCGATATTTCCAAATTCACGCTTTTCAACCTGTTGCACGCGGCGATTGACATATTTCATGAAGATGAAGACACCGATTCCGCAACTTTGATGGAAAAGCTGAAAAGCAACGGTTATGATAAACAATTAAGCGGCTTGTGGGAAATCGGCATGTTAAAGTCGCAAAAACCGTTTGTTAACGACATCAAACGACAGATAAACACCCTGCTTGCCGCCGTTCAGGTCAAACAGCTCAATCAGGACATTAACGAGTATAAGCTCAAACTGGACAAAGACACCGCCTCCGATGAAGACTATCAGCGCTACCTTACCTTAACCGCTGAACGAAACCAACTTTTGGCGGAATATAATCTGGATTAAGCACCATTTTTTTGCCAACACACTTTTCGTGTGAGCGACAGGCATCTTTGTGTATTTTTCACCAACCCGTTATTTTCTCCGTTAGTTTTCCGCCGAACGGCTATTTAGCGCCGTTATTATCAATAAGAATTGGCAAACAGGTCTGCCGATAACCTGCTCCAAAGAGAGCATCCGGTCTTTTGGGTTATATTATATTAATTTTTACTTCCCTGAAAATCCCATAAAATATGGAATTTACACTCGTTTGTACCGGTACAGGCGTTGCAAAGTTCATCCATTCTGGTCAGCGTCAAATCTTTCAAACAATTGGTTGTGCAATAAGCATCACCGTAAACCCGGTTGGCAAATTCGCCGGAAATGTCTTCGGTCGAGCGCGTAAACAGGGTCTGCCATAGAAAACCGCTGCGGAGTTTTGCCATTTGATACAGATTGAGGCAAATGTCACGAGCGTTGTCGCCAATGTTAATTTTCATACTTTTATAAACAGCTCCGTCACCGCCTGAAAAGACGATGAGAATTTGGTTGCCGAAGACGTCATAAATATATTCACTGTCATTTTCATCAATCATTTCCTGGGGGATAGCGCCCAGTTTGTTCATCAGTTCGGCGGCATACCATACACGGGATTCCCGCAATTCTTCGGAATATAGCGAAGCGTAATCCAGGATGCTGCCGATCTGCTCCGTCTGTTTGTTGAGCTTATACTTAAACATGGCTTTGGCATAACCAGACATCGCCCCGACACTCAACACCCCGATAATCGCCAGCACACCCAACATCTCTACCATGGGACGTCCTTTTTCTTGCTCAACCCCCCCCACCCCCAACAAACAAAATCAATTTCCCCGGCATTATACCCCGGTTTTTTTTTTTTGCAATTTTAAAGAGTCTTTTGGGGATAAATCACAACCGAAGCATGATTGCCGCATGCGCTTTACATGCGGTCTTTGTCCTTTTTTAAAAAAAATTTATTTTACGATACCGTCAAAAAGAACCCTCTCGCCGCCGGCGGAAAGTTTGCTTAAAGCCTTATCTAAGGCTGCGTTATCCGGCATCTGTCCGGTTTGATGAAAAACCTGCAAATCATCAAGATATTCGCGATAACGATTGCGATACGCCGGCTGTTCCGGATTTGCCTCCGCCACCTGCGGCGGTAAAACAGGCGCATTGGTGGCAACCGTTCTTTCAGGTAAAGCTCTATTTTCGGGTTGCGGCTGCGGTCGTGGCATATCTGTTAACAAGACTGCTTTTCGAGGCGCCTCCCCGTTGCTTTCCGAAACCGGCGGCATTCCGTTATCAGAAACAACATTATCCGCCGCGATATTTGAATTTGCGGGAGCTTCCGACAAAACGACGCTTTCATCATAAACGGGAATAAAACGCCCGTCCACCGCAATATATTCTTTAACTTTGCGCACAACCGGACGAGCGGCGACCGCCGCCGGTGATTTTTTTGTTCTCTGCATTTGCTGCATTTGTTGCGCCCGCCGCCGTTCATAAGCCTCGCGCGCCGACGGAAGTTTCGGCTGCAGCGTCGGAACCGGCGGCAATTTTTCATAACGCGGCTGCAATTCGGCTTGCGGCATAAAAAAACCGACGGGAACATCTTGCGAAAACACCGGCCGCGCCGATGCTAAAATAAAAGTAGCAGCTAAAAAAAATGTCGCCTTTTTCATAATATTAACTCTAAATTGATAAATTCATAATAAAGTATAATACATGAAAAAACTTTTTTATATATTAATTTTTGCATCATGCGCATTTTTTTTAACGGACACCACATCGGCGGCAACTCCCGACGAAGTCTGTCGCAAGATTGTGCGCCCGCCCGAAGTAACCGTTACGGTTTCTTACGGACGTTTGAAATATGATACCAGCAAAAACAATCGTAGTCTGACACGCATGCATATACGACAATACGGCGGAAATGTTCCGGCAGGACGGCAGGTACACGGTCTGGCGACTTATGACTTCAACACAAGAATCAGCTTAAAAATCATAAAAAACACCTCAAACAAAGGCATATCTTGCGTTTATCCTAGCAATGTCAAACTGAATATCGAAATGCAAAATCCGGTCATTTATCTTTCCAAATCGCTGCAACCGGGAAGTTGCCTTTATGAAATTGCCATGCGCCATGAGCAAACGCATCAGCAAATAAACATCGAAGCCTTGGAATATTATCTGCCGATTATTCAGCAGCGTTTTTTGGAAGCCGTGAAGAGCAATCCTTACATGAGCAGCAGCTCAGACATTAACCTGACTTTGGCCAAAGAAAAACTTAATGAAAAATATCTGGCAGCGATAAATCCGATTCTGGAAGAAATGCAAAATGAAATCAACACCGAACAAGCGCGGCTTGACAGTATCGAAAACTACGACTACGAGGCAGCTTTGTGCCGTTAGGCTTGCTGCTTTCGGCAGTTTATCAGGGCTTTAACACATTCCTCGACGCCTTTGTAAGCGGCATCAATATATGTTTTGTCTTTGCTTGAATTGTTTTGATAAAAAATCCGCACCGTTGTCATACCGGTTTGTTTGGCAAACTCAAGATTGGAATAACTGTCGTCGACAAAGATGCAATCCGCCGGAGCCAGATTGATTTTTTCGCAAAATTGACGATAAACGTCGGCACTTTCGTTTTTTTTGTAAACACCGAAATCTTCCACCGAATAAAAGCGATTTTGAAACATGTCATACAAACCGATGTGCTTCAAAATCCGCTCCGAACATTCGCGCGTGCTGGTCGTGAATATATATTGTGCGAACGGAATTTGTTTTAACAAATCCGGCAAGCTGTCATAAGGCTCTATCATATCGACCGGCTTGCGCAAATGATAAGCCGTTGACAAGGCCTCTGGCGAAACATTGTAGTTTTGATAAAAATATTCACCGCCGTCACGATAAATTTTATACGATTCTTTAACAAGCTTTTTGCATTCCTCAACACTCATGTCAACACCCAAATCTTCTACCAGAGCTTCGGCCATGACTTCATCAAGCTTGTCGGCGAATTCGGGCGTGATACGATACAAAGTGTTGTCCAAATCCCAAATGACGGCTTTTTTATCACAAAACACGATTATTCTCCACATGTTTAAACAAACACTTTAAGTTAACATAACAATTTTGTTCGTCAAGATATATTTTGTACGAAAACTTTGAAAAAACATTGGACAACGTTCGGCAAATAATATTAAACTTCTCTCAGACATAAACTTAAGGAAAAAACAATGATAAACATGTATAAAGCCGGCGCTTTGTCGCTTATGACGATTTTGTTTTGGGCAATCTCCAACATCTTTTTGCGCTATTGCCTGCTGGAACATGACTGCAATCAATTTGCCATTGCCTGTTCAAACGCTTTGTTTTGCGGTTTGGCCATGATTGCTTTAGGCAATCATAAAACAAACGTATGGAAAATTGTGGCCAACTATCAAACCTGGGTTTTCGGCAGCCTGCAGATTTTCAGAAATCTGTTCATGATTATGGCCTTTGTTTATGTCTCATCAACACAGGCAAACCTGCTTTCCAACATTGAAATTGTGTTTTCGGTTTTGTTTGCCTGGATGCTGTTCAAACGCAAGCCCGGCGGAGTGGACGTTGCCTCCATGTTGCTTATCGTATTTGGTTGTTTTATCTTGCTGGCCGGCCTGTCTTTTGATGTGATGGTGAAGGTTTCCGCTTTTGTCGCGATTTCTTCTTTTCTCAATGTTTTACGCACCATCATCGCCGAAGTATATGATGACAACAAAGCTTCTCTCAGCATCAAAGACCGCTTGAGCATGACGGGGTGGATTATGTTTGTCAGCGGCATCACGTTTATTATCGTGGCGGCATTGTTGGCCTTTGTCGTTTCTCATGTTCCGGATTCGGTCAAACAGGCGCTGCCGTTTCTTGAGATGTTGCCTGCCCCGGCGGAATATATCGCGCCCAACAATGTGTTGTGCGGTTTGATTAACGGCGTGTGCTTCTACGCGATTTCCATGTATTGCTATTTGTACGCCGTCAGCTTATCCAACAGCGAATATTTTATGATGTACCGTTCCACGCAGGCGGTGTTCACTTACGCTGTCGAATTGCTGGTAAGTTCGTTTACGGCGCTGCCGTTCCTGCCGCTGACCGCAAACGACTGGTTGGCAGCCGTAACTATCATCTTGAGCTCGGCCTGTATGGTGCTGATGCGCACACCCCGCGGCGAAAAGCTAAAACAGGAAATCAAACACCTGTTTTGCCACGCAAAATAATTCCGCACAGGCCGAACATCGACGAGACCGTTCATTCGAACGGTCTTTTTTTTATAACTTCGGTTCATGTTGATTTTAGGTTTAACAAGATTATTTCCGGTAAAGAAACGACACATTATTTTTTAGGAGAACAGCATGAAAAAAATTTATTATCTTTCCGGAGCGGTCGCACTGGCCTTGATTGCTTTGGGCATATATTCCTCCCACGCGCAAAAAAGCGCCGACGCTCCCGACGAGGTATTGATTGTTGAAGAACAAGAGGAAAATTTTGTACCGGCCCAAACCGGCGGCACGGCACAAAATCAGCAAACAAACAACTCCGGCACAGGATTTCAACCCTTGCCGGGAAATCCGGGTGTCGAGGTTGAGCCGATACCGGGCAATCAACCGACAAGCACCGCCCCTGCCGACAATACCGCAAACGATGTTACTGCCGATGATGCCGCGAACAGCGCTGCTGTCGATGATGCCGGCGAAACGGTCTTGATGGAAGAAGATATTATCAGCACAAACCCCGAACAATGATTTTCAGGGTATGGTCAAAAAAAAACGCCGCAGCTTTTTGTCTGCGGCATTTTTTATATCCGATTGGCCAGCAAAAACAAAACAAGCGCAGCAAAAAAGCCGGCGAAAACATCATCAAGCATCACGCCCCAGGCGTTTTTAAATTTGCTGTCTGCCCATTTGACCGGCCCCATTTTCAAAATGTCAAAAAAACGAAACAAGCCGAAACCCGCCAAATAAATCAGCAGTGCCGAAAGCGAAAGATTGTGTTCCAACTGCGGCGCCACCAGCAAAAAAGTTGTCAGCTGGCCGGCGGTTTCATCAATCACCACCTTGGAAGGGTCTTTATCCTCGCTGTCTTTAATCAGTTGATGTATCGCCCACACGCCGACAAAAAAGCTCACCACTGCGGCATAAAACACGCCTTCGCGGCCAAAGAAACATGCCATGACAAAAGCAAGGGGCAGAGTGGCAAACGAACCACACGTTCCGGGAGCTTTGGGCGCTAAACCCGAGCCAAAAAACGTAGCCAAAACAAAGGCAATTTTTTTAATCATATCAAAACCTTTCGCATTATTGTTTTTTTTATACGGACGGATTATAAAAGCATAAAATTAAATTGCAAACACAAAATTTTCCATTTATAGTTGCCTGAAGATAAGTATTTAAGGAGAACTCATGGTAGAGGTGGTAACTCTCGGCTGCCGTATCAACAGTTTTGAAGCGGAAATCTTGAAAGAAAAATTTAAAAACATTGATAATTTGATTATCGTCAACACCTGCGCCGTTACCGGCGAAGCCGAGCGCCAGTGTCGACAGGCGGTGCGCAAACTCCGCAAAGAAAATCCTGATGCCCGCATTGTCGTAACCGGATGCGCAGCGCAAATCAACGCGCAAAAATTTGCCGACATGCCGGAGGTTGATTTAGTGCTGGGCAACAAAGAAAAAACGGAAATTGAAAAGTATCTTACCGGCAACATCACCGAGAAAAACATTGTCGGCGATATTTTTTCTTATGATGATTACGACCACTACATCATCACCGGTTTTGAAGGCCGGCAACGGGCATTCGTGCAAATTCAGCAGGGATGCGACCATCGCTGCACTTATTGCATCATCCCCTTTGCCCGCGGCAACAACCGCTCGGTGCCTGAAGAAGAAATCATAAACCAAATCAAAACCTTGTTAAGACAAGGTTTCAAAGAAATCTGCCTCACCGGCGTGGACGCCTGCTCTTATAAACCGTCTTTCAGCGGATTGGTCAAACATATTTTGGAACATTTTCCGGATTTGCCGTCGTTGCAATTCGGTTCGCTTGATCCGGCCGCGGTTGATGATGAGTTTATCACATTGGTCGGAATATATCAAAACATTCATCCGCATTTTCATTTGTCGGTGCAATCGGGGGATAATCTGGTGTTAAAACAAATGGGACGTCGGCACAGCCGTGAAGACGTCATCAGGCTTTGCGCCGAAATCAGAGCCGTACGACCGGAAGCGACTTTCGGGGCAGATTTTATTTGCGGTTTTCCGACCGAAACGCCCGAAGCTTTTGCCAACACCTGCAATCTCATCAACGAAGCAGGTCTTAACAAACTGCACGTTTTTCCTTATTCCGAGCGGCCCGGGACGCCGGCGGCGCGTTTGCCGCAAATTGAAATGGAAGAACGCCGGCGGCGGGCAAAAATTTTGCGAGAATTAAGAGAGGATAACAATGATTAATTTTTTTCAAAAACTGGGTTTGGGCTTAAAAAAGACTTCCGCCAAAATCGGCGGCGGCATCAGCGATATATTTACCAAGCGAAAGGTTGACGCTCAAACTTTGGAAGAGCTGGAGGAATTGCTTATCAGCGCGGATATGGGGGTTAAAGCTTCTGCCAAAATCATCGCCGCGTTTGCCGACAAACGTTTGGATAAGGAAATTTCGGAGCAGGAAATAAAACAGGCTCTGGCGGAAGATATCGCCCGTTTGCTCAAACCATGCGAAGCCGAATTTAAAATTGATAACGCCGCCAAACCTTATGTGATTTTGATGGTCGGCGTCAACGGCGCCGGCAAAACCACCACCATCGGCAAATTGGCGGCAAAATTGAAAGCGGCGGGCAAACAGGTTTCTTTTATTGCCGCCGACACTTTCCGCGCCGCGGCGGTTGAGCAGCTGCAAGTGTGGGGCGAGCGATCCGAAATCCGCGTGTTTTCCGGTCCGGCGGGCTGCGACAGCGCCGGATTGTGTTATGACGGCTTAAACGCCGCCGTTAAAGCCGGCGACGACGCGGTGTTTATCGATACGGCCGGACGGTTGCAAAACAAAAACGGCTTGATGGATGAGCTGAAAAAAATTGTCCGCGTTATTAAAAAAGTGATACCCGAGGCACCGCACCAAACATTGCTCACGATTGACGCCACCACCGGACAAAACGCCGTATCGCAGGTTAAGATTTTTAAAGAAATGACAGACGTTGATGGCTTGGTGGTAACCAAACTGGACGGTTCGGCCAAAGGCGGCATTTTAGTGGCTGTGGCCGAAGAATGCCCGCTGCCGGTATATTTTATCGGCGTGGGCGAAAAAATTGAAGATTTGGATGTGTTCAATGCCGAAGATTACGCCCAAAGCCTGTTGGGATTATAAAGCACATCAGCGTCTTCAAAACAAGCAAATCCGCGATTTACCGCAAAACTCATCATTAAAAACAAAGAACTTTCATCAAAAAAATCAACGCTCGATGGAATTGGGCTTGTTTTTTTGTTCCGAAATTTGAAATCCCGTATTTTCCGCCGGTTGCGGAGTTTTAAGCTGCCGCACTTCCTGCAACCGGTTTTGCATGTTGCGACGCATATCGGCGTATTTATCGGCTTGATTTGTATCTTCCCACTGCCCTTCCCTGGCATTTAATATCTCCGTCGGAGTTTGCATGGTCAAAACATTCTGCACTTTCGGCAGCTGACTATATACCGGAATCAAGGTCATACCGTTTTGCCGAACGAAGGGAGCGCCCGGGATTGGTAAAAATCCGTCTTGTTTCCACCGATTAAGCAATTCTTTTTTGCAAATACCGTAAACTTTTTCATATCCTTTCCGGGCGGCAAACACCATCCCTGTTTGCATAATGCGCTCCGAAACGTCCGTTTTGCGATATTCTTTCAACACGCACATCCGCTCAAATTTCACAAACCCGTTAAAATAACGGATTCGCATTTCTCCGATTGGCTCGCCGTTATGCAGAGCCAATATATGGGTGGCGCTGTGGTCGTTGCCGTCAAATTCTTTTTCTTCGGGAATGTTCTGTTCCTGAACAAAAACTTTGCGCCGAACTGCCATGGCTTTGGCATATTCGTCGTCTGTGCCCACTATTTTTATTTCAACCGCATCAATCATAGATTAAATTATAGCTTGACTCTGCCTTTTTTAATATGTACTGATTTAATAGCGTGGTATATATTTTAGGCAGTATCGTATATGGATTTTAAAAAATGTCAGTTAAACTAAAAGTCGCTCTATTCCGGGATTTGCTTTATCTGCGTGAAGTTATTTGTTACGGCAAAATAAGCGCCGCTGCCGAAAAAAACGGCATCAAGCCTTCAAACTTAAGTGCCATAATCAAAAATTTGGAACACATGAGCGGTAAAAAACTGTTTTTACGCCGGACAAACGGCTTGTTCCCGACGGACGAAGCCTTGGAATTGGCACAAAAAATTTCCGGTCTTGAAAACAGCTTTGAGCAAACCGTTTCTGCTTTTTTATCCCCGAATCAGACACAACACATTTCTCTTTATTTGCCTGCAAATCTGCAATTTACCGAACTGGAAGATTTTGCCAAGAAACACGCTTTTATTATGCGGCAAACTGATTTTCCTGAGCAGGCGGATGTCATTGTCAGTTACGCGCCGTTAAACGATTCCGACAAAGTTATTGTGGAAAATACCATCGGCCGCCGGATGCGGCAAACTATATGGGTGGCAGCAGTCAATAAAGAAAAAGCTCTGCTCCTGGCAGAACACCTCATCGTCAAACTTCATGGCGAAAATTAAAAAAAACATCAGCCCGCCAGCTTTTGCGACGCCTCTTCTATAAAGCGCACCAACGCTGTGATTTTATCCACATCTTTAACTTCTTTACGCACCACAATCCAAAATTTATGATGAAGTTTTAATTTTATTTTGCCGAGCCGGATTAAATCAGTTTCCTTGTCTGCGGTTCCTTGCGGCAACAAACCGATGCCGATGCCGTTTTTTATAAGCTGCAACAACATTGCCGATGAATTGGTCGTTGCCGAGACCTGTTTGGCGCCGCGTATAATATTTTCCCACTCTCGCCAAACAGACGTATAATTAATACGGTTGCAAATACGATGATTTTCTTGAATATCTTTCAAACTTTTCGGATAACCGAACCTGAACAAATATTCCTTAGAAGCGTATAGTGAAAAAGCCAAATCAAATTTATCAATGATTTTAAATGCGTTTCCTACCGGCTCCGAATAGACAATGGCCATGTCAAACTGATCTGCTTTCGGCATCTCCAGCGAACATAAAATCTCGACATTAACCCCCGGATATTTGAGATAAAAATCAGACAAACAATCCGAAAGATAACCGATACCAAGACCATCGCTGGTCCAAAGCCTGATTGCGCCACTGATATGAAAAACCTTCAAATTAAGATCCGACGTTTTGTTTAACACATTTTCCAAATCACAGACCAAAGCATAGAGTTTTTCTCCCGCCTCTGTTAATTTAATTCCGTGTGGGAGTCTTATAATAAGCCGTTCGCCGCTTTCTTCTTCAAGTTGTTTTATCTGTACGGAAAAATTTGACTGTTTCATGGCATTTTTTTCCGCGGCTTTGGAGATAGAGCCGTAATGAACGGCTTCGCCTAAACAAAGCATCTGCCGTACTTTTAAAATAGCCTGTTTGACCTTCAGTCCCATTTTATATATCCTGTATATGAAATTAGTTTCTTCTTTTTTCGTTTTATAGCATATAAAATGTTATACGTCATAAAAATCCATGACGCAATATAATATTTATTAAAAAAACAATTCAAAATTACGGAGAATAAAATGACAATTCAAAAGATTAATGCCAATTACTTAAAACAAATCAATAAACAATTTTATCTTTTGTTAAAAAAATTGAAAAAAAACAAAAAATTTCCCCAAAGCGCACAAATAGCGCTTTTAGCCTACGAAACCTTTATGGATGAAATTTTTCAAAGAATAAATAAGCGGAAAATTAATTAAAGTACTTAAAGAGTAAAATTAATTGATCGAGAAGATAGTCTAAAATCTTATCATTGGCTCGTTTGATTTTTTCAATCAAAAACTGCTCACGTTCCAAACGTGAGCGGCTTTTATTATCATCAACATTGATTTCAAGCATCGCATCCAGACTAACGTTAAAAATTTTGGAAATTTTAATCAACATGCACAAATCCGGAACAACCAATCCACGTTCCAAATTTGAAATTGTCCGCCAACTGACATCGCATTTATCGGCCAACTGTTCTTGTGTCAGGCTTTCCGCCTCACGCAACGACTTGACTTTCAACGCCAACGATTTTTTCATTTCATCTTTCATAATTTTCAGTTATCATGAAATTCGATGTTATTCCAGTAAAGACATTTCATAAATATCCATTTGGTAACATTCTAATGACTCTTTGCCGATAAACAATAGAACTTTCGTATGAAACAAATAACGCCGGAAACATGACAATCTAAAAATATTGTTTCAAACGCAGCAAAGCCTCGGTTTGATTTTTTCCGTAATTTTGCGTGTATGCAACAACCGCTTCCAAAGCCCGATTGCGTGAAAGATAATAGTCCGCGCGCAAATTCCACTTCAGCGTACTGCCGATTTTGTCGGTGGCAAACACTTTTTTGACTTCCACCTGCAGAGCCGTTTTTGCAAAGGAAACGATTGCTCCGGCAGCCAAACCGGCGCCGAGCCATTGGTTGTTCGGCAGAAATCCGCCATACGCGGCTTCCGCGCTGCTCAGCCCGTAAAACCACAAATGGTCGTTTAAAGCAAATGTTCCGCCGCCGCCGACATTGCCGTTTAACACATAGCCTTCATCTTCGCTTTTAGGATTAACCTGCCGCGAAACATCAAGGCCGATGCGGTACGATGCTGCCTGAAACACCGCGTCAATCGGCGAAAAAGAAGACAACTGCAAAATATTTAATTTATCCAACACATATTTATCATGTTTATCATAATGCCGAAACGAAACATCCAGAAAATTAATTTCCGCTCCGAGCAAAAAACCATATCCCCTGTCCGTTACCTGATGATACGCCGGCCGGAAGCTTAATTGTTCAAAAAAATCGCCGTTGCGCACGCCGATGCCGAAACTTGCCATCATGGAGTCATGACTCGAAACCGGATTTTGCCCCTCTTTTAATTCATCAAAGGTCTGCCCCGCCGCGGCCTGATTGCGCGCTTTTAACAGCTGAAAGCTCTTCTGCCGATAATCTTTAAGTGCCAAATCACCGGCGACGTACTGATACTGCACATACTGATAAGCCGTTTCCAACACGTCGGCTTTTTCCGCTTCGGGCAGATTTTGCGCACCCGTCAAATCAAGCGTAACCGCATCCAAAAACGCATCATATTGGCGCTCGTTCATCTGCTTTATCCGATGGCGGATTTTGCGCTGCCGCGACGGCCGGTAATTGACCGATTTTACCAACCCTTCACGAGCATTGACGGCCTTGATTGTATCGAGCGGAATAGTTTGCCCTTCAAAATCCGCCGCCAGCTTCAACTCCGGTCGCACGGCGTCAAACAACTCCATCAGCATATACGAACAATTCTGCGTAAAAAAATAATAAGGCGTGGTTGTCTGCCCCACCTCCCAGATATGCGCCACGAACAAATCCAGCTCTTCGGGCGTCAAATCAAGATTATATTCCCAGATATCACGATTTTCTATATTGTTGTATGTGTTGATGACATCATAATACGGCTTGACCGTGTAGCCGCCGGGATAAAAACCGGCCAGACCATACACAGCATACAAAAAACTGTTTTCATAACCTTGAGTCCACGCGCCGTAGTTAATACCGTGCGCCAACAGTTGAGTACCTTTACGCGCCGTATCTACCCGCAACAGCGTATGTCCGAACAAAGAAGATGAATTGTTCATATAAGCATCGGTAAACAACAAAGTCATGCCGGCCGGTCGCAAATCTTCTCTAAATTGCTCAAATTCGGCACAAGACGGAAACGGTGCTGAAACCAGACCGTGCTTCTTTAAGAACATATAACGCGCCGGGAACAAACATTGTTTTTCCGTATCATCGGATTGAAACAGCGCTATGGTCGCCTCAAGTTCTTTTGTCGGATTCGTTTTTCCTTTCGGACTGAGATAAAAATTATCCGAACCGATGGTGCCTTTATAACCGAACCATTTTTTTTGATAATGCCCGAGTGCCAGCCATTCCGGCAAATCTGCCGGCAAAGGCTTATCGGCATATGCCGCCGTGCACGTTAAAAACCATAAGCCGAGCGCCGGCAAAATTTTTTTCATCAACATTAGTCTCAGTACAAAACAGACACGGCTGAATCTTCAGCCGTGTCCGATAATCCTCTTCACCTTAAAATTATGCCTTCATAATCTGATAAAATTTCAAGGTAACGTCAACAGCGTCAACGTTTTCATTCGGAAACAACACGGCAAAATTCTGATATGTTTTTTCCGCAACCGTTTTTTCATCCATGTCCATGATACCGGCCAGCGTCGTCAGGGTTTCACCCTGTCCGGCGGCGGCATCCATGGCAAATTGTTCCAGATTGTTTTCCAAAAACGCCAACACCATTTTTTGCGTTCCTCCGGTTACACGGCCATTCGGATCACAGCCGGAAGTACCGAAAGTGATACCAAAAGTCTGCGTGCCGAAAGTTCCGTTGGTGGTCACTGCGGCAACCTGCGGCAAAATACCGCTTTGTCCGCGCCATGCCATGGAACCCAAACCGCAACCGGTACTGTCAATGGCGTAAGCCGGTGCGGAAACCATCACCGCAGCACCAAGCATTAAAGAAGCAACTAAAGTTTTATTCATTGGTTTTCTCCGTTTTATAGAAAAAATTTCACGATTTAAAAATACCAAACCCCATACATTTGTATATATAAATTAAAAGTTTTACACAAAAAAGAAATTTATAAACTTACTCAATATCCATGCTTATGCCGGCTTTGGCCGCTTCATTTTTACCAAACGGGTCAAATTGATAATAGTATATCAACTCCCGCTCGTTAATTCTGTTTGCATCCAAAGCAGCTTCAGGAATTCCCCATAAAATTGATATAGGCCATGTCAAAAGGTTTAAAGTACCATACAAATAATGTGAACTATCTCCGCCATTACCTGCAGCCAAATAAAAATTACCAAAGCCGGGTAATATATTCAACGCCGCAGCTGCTACTGGACTGGCTGGTTTTTCCCAACTTCCAACCGGTTTATCAACACTAACACCTTGTCCTTTAAGTGCTCTTAATTGCATTTCCTCTTGTCTTGTTAAATGAGTACAAGCACAAACCAGACAAACCATCAATATTAAGACAATTTTTTTCATTTACTCCTCCAAAATACATAAAATGTAATATGGGAAGATTATCAGAGCCTAAACTAATGTATATATAAATTAAAAGTTTTACACAAAAAAGAAAAAGCTTGATTTATTTTTTATTCGTACTATATATATTCACATAAACATAAAAACCGGCTGTGACGGGTAGCCCCGTCGCAGTCAAATTTTTCAAACTTTTTTAAACGTATCTGCCTTTCTTGATAAAAAGAAAGAAGAGTTTTTTTTGGAGGATTTTAGAAATGGATAAATTTCCTTTAACTAAAAAAGGTTATCTGCAACTTGAGCAGGAATTGAAAAATTTAAAAGGCATTGACCGGCCCAACATTATCGCCGCCATTGCCGAAGCCCGCTCGCACGGTGATTTGTCCGAAAATGCCGAATATTCGGCCGCCAAAGAAAAACAAAGCTTTATCGAAGGCCGCATTCAGGAACTTGAGGCCGTCGTCAGCCGCGCCCAAGTGATTGACCCGCAATCGGTCAAAGGCGATGTCATCCGTTTCGGCGCCACGGTTTTGGTGGTAGACGAAGACAGCGACAAAGAAACCGAATATCAGATTGTCGGCGATTATGAAGCCGATATTGAAAAGAACCTGATTTCCGTTTCCTCACCCTTGGCCAGAGCCTTAATCGGCAAAGAAGTCGGCGATGTTGCCGAATATATGGCTCCCGGCGGCAAAAAATCTTTCGAAATTCTGGAAATCAAATATATTTAATTGTTCTCACAAATAAGCCGGAAAATTCCGGCTTTTTTATGCGCCAACGCTTGATAAAAACACTTTCTCACAACAGACGGATTTGTTCTGCCAGCCGCGATGCCAAAGCGGTCAAAAAATCGGTCTTAAAATTTCCCCGCGCCGCCAGCGGCAAAATAATTTTTCCGTTTTCATACACAAACGGATATAAGAAAAACGTCGGCGCTTGCGATGCAAAAACATCTGTTTGCGCGTCATCGGCATAAAAAACGCCGAAACTTTCCGCCGGCGGCCGGGGCGGTGTTTTTGCTCCGTTTTCAACCAAACTCTCATAACAAGCGGCGGCATAATCGGCAAAAAAAGCTTCCGCGTCATCTTTCATTTCCTGCCAAACAAGCTCCAACGCGCCATTTTCCCGCCGCAGCTGATACACCGGCCAAAGCTTGTTCCGCCCAAACTCCGGACATGTCGACATAATTTTACCCAACATGTGAATCATAACCGGATAAAACAAGAGTTTTTGACTTTGCACCTGCTCGACCAACCGGCTCACATCAACCTTGACAATATATTCATGCGTCATTTTTTTCCTTTTACGACTTGAATTGCCTGTTATAAAAAAGTGTCAAGTGCGGTTAAAATCTCTCGGATGTCCGCATCCTCATTCAATCGGTGATTACTGTTTTTTAAGAGTTTGACCATCACGTGCCGACTGCGGATTTTTTCAGCGATTTTCAGGGCTTTCGGCCAATAAACCGAATTGTCTTCCATACCTTGGATAAGCACCGCCGGACAATCTATCGGAATAATCGTCTTGTCAAGCAGCAGATTCTGTCGGCCGCTTTCCAGCAATTTTTCGGTAACCGTGTAAGAAAAATCTTCTTTTTCAAAAACAAGTTTTCCGTCGCGTTTCAATATTTCTTTTTGCTCGTTGGTGGCGAAGTCTTCATAATCCTTGGTAAAATCCGGTGCTGCGGCAAGGCCGAGCAAACCGACGACACGTTCCGGACGTTTGATAGCCGCCAATAGGCTTATCCAACCGCCCAACGATGCGCCGGCGACCAAAACCGGCCCCTCGACCACATCATCAATAATTTCTAAAATTTGTTCTTTCCATATGTTTATATCGGTTTTTTCAAAATTTTCGGCATCGGAACCGTGTCCGGCCAACTCATAACGAAAAAAGCCGATACCGTTCTTTTGACACCATTTTTTTATTTCGTCAGGCTTGCGTCCCCACGGGTCGGCAGCAAAACCGTGTGTATAAATCAGCGTAAATTTTTGTGTTTCGGAAGATTCTGCTTTAAAATATTCAAAGTTTGTAGTAAAACCCGATGAAAAAGTGTGTTTTTGCATGTGTGAAAACTCCGTAAAAAACGATATATTGGATAGGATTGTATAGTAAAATGGAAAAAAATAAAGATAAAAAGCCGGTTGTTCTACAAGTTTTACCGGAATTGAATCAAGGCGGTGTGGAAATCGGCACGATTGAAATCGCTTCCGATTTGCAGGCCAAAGGCATCAAAAATTTTGTTGCTTCCGCCGGCGGCAGATTGGAATATAATCTGGAACGCCTGAAAGTACCGCATTTTACTTTGCCGCTTAAAACCAAAAATCCGTTTAAGCTGTGGCTTAACTACCGCCGTTTGCTCAAAATCATCAAAGAAAACGGCGTCAACATAGTTCATGCCCGCTCACGCGCACCGGCGTGGAGCGCTTATTGGGCGGCCAAAAAAGCCGGGGTAAAGTTTGTAACAACTTTTCACGGCACATACGGCTTGGGTCCGCGCGGCATCAAAAAGTTTTACAACCGGGTGATGACTTACGGCGATTTGGTGATTGCCGTGTCCAACCACATCAAGCAGCACATTTTACAAAACTACGCATGTGATGAAAAGAAAATCAGACTTATTCATCGCTGCGTCAACATGGAAAGATTCGACGTCAATGCCATGACGGCCGAACGCATGATTAAACTGATGGACGAATATCACCTGCCCGAAGCCAAGCCGATTATTCTGCTTATCGGGCGTCTGACACGATGGAAAGGCCAACGCCTGATGATTGACGCGATGGAAAAAATCAAAGACATTGATTGTTTTTGCATTTTTGTCGGCGATGACCAAGGGCGCGATTATTACACCAAAGAACTCAAAGAAGCCATTGCTGCCAAAGGTCTGGAAGGTCGCTTTGCTTTTATTCGCAACGTAACGGACGTGCCGGCGATGATGGCGGTTTCGGACGTAATCGTGTCGGCTTCAACCGAACCGGAAGCGTTCGGACGCATTGCTGCCGAAGGTGAGGCAATGGGACGCATTGTCGTGGCTTCAAACATCGGCGGCTCGCTGGAAACCGTTAAAGACGGTATAACCGGCAAACTTTTTGCAAGCGGTGATTCGCAAGCTTTGGCGGATGCTTTAAAATGGGCTCTCAATCTTCCGGGCAATGAACGCGATAAAATCGGTGCGGCAGCGATTGAATTTGTCAAACATAATTTTACCAAACAAATTATGTGCGACAAAACTGTTGCAGTTTATGAAGAATTGATTAATATGGATTAGTTACGTTTTTTAACAAACAGAAAAGAGGGAAATAATGGTTAATATCAAGTTGCCGGACGGCAGTGTGATGAAAATGGAAGACGGCGTCAACGGATACGATGTTGCCGCCAAAATAAGTTCCGGGCTGGCGAAAGCGGCTCTGGCGGTCAAAGTCAACGACAAATTACAGGATTTGACAACCCCAATCACCACCGACGCGACCGTAACCGTTATTACCGCCAAAGACAAAGACGGCTTGCACATTTTGCGCCACTCGGCTTCACACATCATGGCCGAAGCGGTCAAAGAACTGTGGCCGGACGTGCAGGTAACCATCGGTCCGGCGATTGAAAACGGGTTTTATTATGATTTTGCCCGCAAAGAACCGTTCACGACCGAAGATTTTGCAAAAATCGAAGCCAAAATGCATGAGATTGTCAAACGTGACGAAAAGATTGAGCGTTTTGTGCTGCCACGTGCCGAAGCGGTCAAATTTTTCACGGATTTGGGAGAACATTATAAGGCTGAAATTGTTAACGATTTACCTGAAGATGAAGTTATATCGCTTTATAAACAGGGAAGTTTTACCGATTTGTGCCGCGGGCCGCACGTGCCTTCAACCGGCAAAGTCGGCGACGCTTTCAAGCTGATGAAAGTTGCCGGTGCCTATTGGCGCGGCGATTCAAACAACGAAATGCTGCAACGGATTTATGCCACCGCCTGGGCGGATAAAAAAGAGCTGAAAGCATATCTTGAAATGTTGGAAGAAGCCGCCAAACGCGACCACCGCAAACTCGGCCGTGAGATGGATTTGTTCCATTTTGAGCCGGAATACGCACCCGGCGCCGTGTTTTGGCATGACAAAGGATATAAAATTTACCGCAAATTGATTGAATATATGCGTAATCGGCAGGAAAACAACGGCTATATTGAGATTTCCACCCCGCGGGTGATGGATCGCTGCCTGTGGGAGACTTCCGGCCATTGGGACAAATACGGCGCGCACAACTATTCCGGGCAAACCGAAGACAAAAAATGGTTTTGCATTAAGCCGATGAATTGCCCGGGCGGATTGTTGGTTTATAAACAAGGCATCAAATCGTACCGCGATTTGCCGTTGAGAATTGCCGAGTTCGGCAAGGTCAACCGTTATGAGGCCTCGGGGGCTTTGATGGGGTTGATGCGGGTACGCGAGTTTACCCAAGACGATGCGCACATTTTCTGTACGCCCGAACAGATGGAAGAAGAATGTATCAACACGTTAAAGCTGATTTTGGATATATATAAAGATTTTGGCTTTGAAGATGTTAAGATTTATCTTTCCACCCGTCCGGACAGCATTTACCGCATCGGCTCCGACGAGATTTGGGATTTGTGCGAAAACGCTTTAGCCAACGCCCTGACCTCGCATGGTTATAAGTATGAGATAAATCCGGGCGAAGGCGCTTTTTACGGCCCGAAATTGGAATTTATCCTGAAAGACGCCATCGGACGCGAATGGCAATGCGGCACCATTCAAGTGGATATGAATTTGCCGGAACGCTTTGATATTTCTTATATCGGCGAGGACGGCGAAAAACATCGCCCGGTAATGCTGCACCGCGCTTTGTTTGGTTCCATTGAGCGTTTCTTGGGGATTTTGATTGAAAATCACGCCGGTAAATTGCCGCTGTGGTTGTCGCCCGAACAAGTGGTGGTTGCCCCGATTGTCAGCGAATTTGACGCCTATGCGGAAGAAGTGGCGAAAACTTTGCGTAAAGCGGGAATAAGTGCCAAAACGGATTTGCGTAATGAAAAAATCAACTACAAGATTCGCGAACATTCCGTGGCCAAGATTCCGTTGATTGCCGTGGTCGGTGCCAAAGAGCAAGAAAACCGCACGGTAACAGTACGGCGTCTGGGTTCGGAAAAACAGGAAATCATCAAGCTTGATGACTTTGTCAAGGCTCTGACCGCGGAAGCAAAAATGCCTCACCTGGGCGAATAGTCCGGCTCAAAACAAAATTCAAACCGCTGTCCTCAAAGGTCGGCGGTTTTTTTATATGCGACTTATCCCCAAAAGACTCTTTAAAATTGCAAAAAAAAAAAACGGTTTAGAATATCGGGAAAATAGATACTTTT
>CALXTI010000015.1 GCA_944391395.1 uncultured Alphaproteobacteria bacterium | reverse complement strand
GCCACTTCTTCAACGGCATCTCAACACCCTTGCCGTTTGTTTTTCGCGGCCGCAGCGGTGGCGGCACCCTTTATTTTGCTTTCTAACAGCGCTTATGCCGCTCTAAACTGCACAACGCAGCCGACCTGCGAACAACTTGGTTATTCCAAATCCATTGATGCAAATTGCGACGACTACATCCTTTGCCCTTTCGATAAATCTTATAAAAAATGCATAAACAATACAACCATTTCTATAAATAACGAGGCATGTGCCGGTTTTCCGCTTTTGTGGTGTCCGGCAAACGCAGAATGTTTTAGTTGCACAAGCGGGAATCCTCAATATGGCGGATATGTCCGTTATAAAATAAGAGGTTGTAACAGTGGATTTATGCTGACCGATGATTCGCGTTGTGTCCATACAACTTGTTCTCATTTTTACGGAAAGCGTCCGGAAGATTGTGGTCCTACCGGCGCTGAAGGATATATAATGGGAACCAAAACCGACAATAATGGCTGCTTTGAATGCCTTTGGAAAGAATGCCCGGAAGGCTCACAAACCTATGCTCCGAAATGTGCAACCGGAGAAATGGAAGTCGTGGTCGGATATAATGCAGGTATGGAATGTACAAAATGTGAAACCGTTCAGTGCCCGAGCGGTTATGCCACAGATGTTTCTTTATGCGGCGATAATTCCAAAGACTGGTTTCTTAATCCTAACGTGGCCGAAGGGCCTTGTTCTGCCTGCGAAGTTTGCCCTGACGGGTATTCTACAAAAACGACCGAATGCCCGGAAGGTCAGATATTAACATCTTATTTTTCTTGCAATAAATGCATTAATCCTTGTCCGGACGGATATTCTTTAGACAACTTAGATGTCAGCTCTTGTGGAAAATACGGTTCTTACGGATGGAAGATTGATACAATCAAAAAGACATATGGCGGAAAAAATTATACTTGCGGAAAATGTGTTGCCAAAACCTGTGACGATGAGCTGTTTTCCGATACTTATTGGGGGATATTACCCGTTGACAAAGAAAGTGAATTTTACAATCCAAACAGTCTTATGTCTGAAGCGGAAGCCATGAAAATTATTCGATCAGGCAGTTTCCGCGGAGCGCATAAATATGAACAGGTTATTTTAGGCGACAGTCAATACAGCCGCTGTTACAGCATACATGACGGATGCGACTTTAACTCCGGTAACTCACATTTGAGACTATGCGGAAAAGGATACAGTGTCGCAAGGTGCACAGACGCTCAAGCGGCCATGATTAAAACATGTCCATAAAGTACAAATCGTAAAACGCCTTCACCGGTGAAAGCGTTCTCATGGCACAAAACCCGCCGACCAAATTGGCGGGTTTCTTTATTATCTTCGTCAAGAATGACGGTATTGATAAGGACAACTTATCCCCAAAAGACTCTTTAAAATTGCAAAAAAAAAAACGGTTTAGAATATCGGGAAAACAGATACTTTTGCAATTTGAGGAGAAAATTATGCGGGAAAATGGTAGAAGTATGGTTGAAATGTTAGGAGTACTCGCTATCATTGGCGTATTGTCTGTCGGGGCGATGTCGGGTTATGCCAAGGCGATGCTTAAATATAAACTCAACAAGCAGGCCGAATCCTTAAACATGTTATTTACAAACGCATTCCAAATCTTGAGAGAACTGGATAACACATCTTCTTCCAATTCGCCCGTTCATTTTGCCGAAATTATGTATAAATTAAACTTGGTGCCGGACGGAATTAAATTTGATTCGCGGCTGCCGACTTATTTAACCGACATTTTCGGCAATCGTATCTGGGTTTTTGCTTATCCGGTGCAATACGGTATCGGATATAGTTTTTATCCCGGCCATGATGGTATGGAAATTTGTCGCAATCTCTTTAACGTCTATAAGCAAAACGCCGATGTTTTATATTATATCTCAACCGATCGTTTTATCAGCAATGATGAAGACGAAGAGGAATATGAAAGGGGCAACGCTTTTTATGGAAACAACTACTGCTCAAAATCAAATAAATGCATATACAATATGAGCTTAAACGATATTGATACGCTTTGTGGCAACTGTCTTGAAGATTCCACCAGATGCCGTTTTTACGCCGTTTGGCGATAAAATTTATTGATACGCAAAGCCACGGACTTCAAGCCGTTCCACATAAAAATACCGGCACAAAGAGGAAGCTTTGCCGCCCAATTTGAAATCAGCGATTTCTCCCGGCGTTAAAGCGGTTTTCATATCCATGTAAGCATATTCGCCCACCGGCTGCCAATCCAGCAAATAACCGCTTAAAAACACAATATCGCCTTTTTTGATGGTGTCAAAACCACGGCGGATATTGTTATTGGCGGGAATAATATGATTGTTGCTGATTTCATCCTGATTGACAATCGGATTGTCTTTATATTGCCATTCCCAAATAATCACGCGGTATTCATGCGACACATCAATTTTTTGCCAATTATCCGCCGCCGCCGTCGCCCCGATAAACAAGCTCAAATCCAACGGTGAAACCGCGTTGTAAAGCTCATTGGCTTTGTCTTGTTCACTCTTAAACCCGAGATGAAAACCGCTATCATAAATATCCACATAAACCGCCCGTCCCCGCACCTGATAAGCCGCGCGAAAATCAAGCCGCACCGCATGATCGCCGAATAAAACCGTTTGTTGCCGATTCTGCGGTAAAAGCGTGATTTCTTCAACAAGCGGTAATTCAGCAGCATTTTCCGCCATAGGCTGTCCGAAAATCCGCTGCCATAAAAAAGTGCGCGCAAAACCGACCCACGCCAGCCATAAAGCCACCGGCAGCAACCACCACAAATATTTTTTGTTTGTCGTTTGCATCAGCTTTTCCTAAACCGTTCAATTCGTTGCAAAATATCGGCGCAATCACCGGTATAACAACAATCCAGCTCAATATCGGCTTTAAGCTTGTTCTTAAACCAGGTGCGTTGCCGCTTGGCATATTGCCGTGTGTGCAGTTTGGCGTCTTCAACCGCCTGTTTCAAAGAGCATTCACCCTTAAGATAGCGCGCTAACTCCGGCACGCCGAGCGCTTTCATTGCCGGCAGCGTATCGGGCAGACAAAGTTGCAAAAGTCTTTGCACCTCTTGTACAGCACCTTCGTTTATCATCTTGTCAAATCGGGTATAGCAACGTTTATCAAGCTCATCTGCCGACGGACAGATTTTTATGATAAAGAACTCGGCTTCCGGCAATTTTTTTATCATCGGCTTTTGGTGCCAGTCAGAAAGTTTGACGCCGGTATCAAGCCACACCTCATAAGCCCGCCGCACGCGTGTTGTATCATTGGGATTTAATTTTTCCGCCGATTCGGGGTCAACACTTTTAAGTTTTTCGTAAACAAAAACGCTGCCGTTTGTTTTAAGCAGGTGCGCCACCTCTTTCCGCACTTTGGCGGAAGTTTCGGGAATCGGCGTCGTACCGTTGACCAGGTTATCAATATAAAGTCCCGTGCCGCCAACCACCACCGGAATTTTTTCTTTTCGCCAGATATTTTTGATTTCGGCAACCGCCCGTTCCAGCCAATCCACCACATTGCCGTTAAACGACGGTTCATAAATTTCAAACAGCGTATGTTCAACTTTCGTCTTGTCTTCAGCCGTCGGGCACGCCGATAATATCGGCATATTTTTATACACCTGCATGGAATCGCAATTAACCACCACCCCACCGATTGCTTTGGCCACATCAACCGCCAAAGCCGATTTGCCCGAGGCGGTCGGACCGGCAATAATGATTACCCGATTTTCCGACATCGCGCGCGCTCCACCAGTTTTTGGCACAAATCTTCATACGAAATCCCGATATGTTTTGCCTGTTCCGGCACCAGCGACAGCGGCGTCAACCCCGGATTGGTATTCACTTCCAAAAACACCACGCCGTCTTCTTCATTATATCTGAAATCCGAACGCGAAACCGTGTTGCATTTAAGCAGCCGATGCACGGTTTCGGCATAAGTCATCGCCGTTTTCGCAGCATCTTCGGGAATTTCCGCCGGCAAAACGTGGCGCGTCATGCCGTCGGTGTATTTTGCCTGATAATCATAAAACTCAACCTGTGGCCGCAGTTCGGTTACCCCGCAGGCTTCGCCGTCCAACACCGCCACCGTGATTTCTCTGCCTTTGATATATTTTTCCACCAGCAGCGGACGATTTTCATCATCATAAAAAACTTTTGCCTTATCGACATCGTTTCGCACGATAAAAACCCCGACGCTGGAGCCGTCGTTTTGCGGCTTGACCACATACGGATACGAAAGTTTGGTGCCGTTTTGCTTAAACTCGGCATAAGTCAACGCCTGATAAGGAGCCGTTTTAACACCTGTTTTGGCACAAAGTTCTTTGCATAAAAGCTTGTTCATGCCGATAAGCGAGGCTTCCAATCCTGAATGCGTGTACGGAATTTGCAACAAATCCAAAAAGCCCTGAATTTCACCGTCTTCACCCCAATTTCCATGCAAAGCGTTAAAAACCGCATCCGGTTTTTCTTGGCTTAAAACCTTAAAAAGTTCCGCGCCTGACTGCAAATCATGTTCAACAACTTGATAACCTTTGTTTCTTAAAGCCGCCGCCACGCCTTTACCGCTTATCAAACTGACTTCCCGCTCGGCCGAAAAACCTCCGGACAACACCAAAACTTTTTTTGACATTAATTTTTTCCTTTATTCCTGTAAAATTTTTGTTAGTATAAGCTTTAAATTTTTAAGAAAGCATAAAACCGCATGAAAAATATTGTTTGTTTTTTTATTTTTTGCTGCCTGTTGCCGAATTGTGTTCAAGCAGCCACGGTCGAACACCGGCTCAATGTCGGCATCGGCTTTTTTGACGCGGCACGGGTCAGCATGACCTATAATCTGGATAAGCAAAGTTACGAATTTGCCTCAACGGTCAAAACCGCCGGAACGTTTGGCAAAATCTATTTGTTTGAAGCGCTTTATTCTTCCGAAGGTGTTTTCAAAGACGGCAAAACCGTTACCCGCGATTATCGTTACGAAACCAAATCAAGCTCGCATTTGCGCACCAAGCAATTGGTGTTTGATGAAAACGGCGTTTTGGACCATCGTTTGAGTTCTAAAGACGGCAAGCCCAAACGGGTGGAAATCACCCTGCCCGGCACCCCTTTTGATGCCAGCGACCTGCAAACGGTTTTTGCTTCTGTTGCCCGGCAAATCACCGATTATCGTTTTTGCGCCATGGAAAAAACCGTTTTTGACAGCAAAAAAAATTATAAAGTCATTATTGAAGATGAGGGCAAAGAAAATCTTGTTGACGAGGAAATCCCCTATTCCGGCGAGGCTCTGAAATGTTCCATGTATATCCAAAGCCTTGATAAAGAAGATGACGGCGATTTGTTATGGAACACCACCGCCGACCGCCCGATTTATTTTTGGGTGCTGCAAGACGGCGAAAGCAAACTGCCGTTTCTGGCAAAAATCGAAATCACATCGACCCCGTTGGGAAGACTTAAAGCTTACACCACGGAAGTTATCATAAAGGATTAAACCGATGGCAAAATCAGAATTGCTGCTGCCGGCCGGCTCTCTGGTCAAACTAAAAACCGCTTTAATGTACGGCGCCAACGCCGTTTATGCCGGCACGCCGGACATGAGCCTGCGCACGCAATCGGCTTTCACTTTGGAAGATTTGGCGCAAGGCATTGAACTGGTACACAAACAAAACAAAAAAATCTACCTGACCTTAAATTTATACGTTCATAACGAAGAGGCCGATAAACTGCCGCAATTTGTGGACACATTGCGCCAACTCAAACCGGACGGCGTGTTGGTGGCCGACCCCGGTGTTTTTTACTACTTAAAAGAAAACGCGCCGGAGTTGAACCGCTTTGTTTCCACACAAGCCAACATATGCTCGGCGCAAACCGTCAAATTTTGGCAGGCCATGGGCGCCAAACTTTGTGTTTTGGGACGCGAAGTAACTTTTGCCGAGATGAAACAAATCCGCGCCCGCTGCCCCGACATTTTGCTGGAAACTTTTATCCACGGCGCCATGTGCATGTCGTATTCCGGCCGCTGCCTGATTTCAAACTTTATGGCCGACCGCAGCGCCAACAAAGGTAAATGCGCCCATTGCTGCCGCTGGCATTATAAACTTCTGCTCAAAACCAAAGACGGCAACATTAAGGATTTGGAAATCACGCCCGAAAACAAAGACATGTTTGAGTTCTTTTTGGAAGAGGACTTTCGTCCCGGGGAATATTATGAAGTGGTGGAAGACGAACACGGCGGCTATATCTTAAACTCCAAAGACATGTGCCTGATGCCGCGTTTAAATGAGATTTTGGACATCGGCATGGATTCGCTGAAAATCGAAGGCCGCAACAAAACCGAATATTACGCCGGCACGGTGGCGCGCGCCTATCGCCAGGCGATTGATGATTATGCCAAAGACCCCGAAAATTGGGATTATCAAAAATACATGCCGGATTTATACACGCTGCAAAATCGCGGTTATTGCCTTGGCTTTCACGACGGGAAACTCACGCACATCAGCCAGAATTATGAATACACCCGAACCTTGGGCGAATGGTTGTTTGCCGGCTCCATTGTCGAGTGGCAGGGCGATGACGCGATTTTTGAGGTTCGCAACTACATCAACGGCGGCGAATTTATTGACTTTTTAATCCCCGGAACTTTAGAAAATTTTCGCCTGACTTTAACCGAATTTGAAGATGCCGACACCGCCGAAATCACCCCGCGCGTTTCTGCCGGCCAGCACAAAAAAATCCGCCTTCGCCCGCAAGTTTGGAACAAACCGGTTGCCGAAATTAAAAAACTTTTGCCGCAATACGCCATCGCCCGCAAACCGGCGCCTTTAAACGGCGACAATAAAACAATGTATGAACACAAATTGCATGAATTTGATGTTCTCTGCCAAAACAAAAAGCCTTGAGAACAATTCTCAAGGCTTTTTGTTTTTCATTTGTGCGGTATCTACATTTTGGCCACCACCAACACGTTTGTCAGCAGATTGGCCGTATCTACCCAGACAGGCGCATCAACACGTCCCTGCACCATGCCGATGAAACTCTTGTTGAACGCCAGACACTTATCAATGCTGACATGGCTCGGCATGCCGAAATTACGGTATTCCGCCGTTTCTCCGCTGGCAAATTTCAGAGAAATCTGAACGCCGGCGTTGGCACAACCTTTGGCATAAAAGGTTTCAAGTCGAACGGCGACGTTTTCGGCATCGGTTCGCGTGAACACGCCTTTTACCGAATAATTCCGCTTTTTCTTGACAACCTTGCCATACGACATGGTACCCTGACCCAATAAAAAGTTGACGGCGTCAATGTCGTGGATAAACCTGTCCATAAACAAGTTATATCCCGGAAGTTCGACCGGCGGATAAAGCCGGGTGTTGATTGCCAATTCCGTTACGGCGCCGTATTCTTTTTCCAGTTCGGGCAACATCATGGCCAAACCCGAAAAGATGACATCATAACGACGCGGGAAACATGCCGCGAAAACCCGGTTGTATTCCCAATGGTCAACCAAAAGTTTCAACATCGTTCTGATGCTTTCCTCAGTCGTAAACTGCGGAAGCTCATACATGATGTCCACTCTTGCCTCCATCGTTTGACGGACGCGGACGAAAAAGTCGGGTGAATTGTAAATCACCATGGCTTCAACTTCATCCAGAAGTGCACCGTAATCGGTGAATAGCCTGATTTCCGTTCCGGCTTTTTTCTCCATTTTTTCCAGCATTTCGGCGTCTGCATCAAAAGCGCCGACAACCTCGACATCCGGATTGTTCAAAAGCTTTTCAAACACTTCCATCGGCAGATTTTTCCGCACACTGCAAAATCCTATTTTCAGCATAATCTATATTTTTATAATTAAACATAAAAGGTAAATCATAGCTTTCAGTATAAATGCTTTGACAAAAATGTCAAATAATATGTTAAATTTTTTTTCAGCTCCAAAATAAATGTTCGCACAAAACCTTTGTCCCGAGTAAAATCAAAATAACTCCGGCGCCGATTTCCATTTTTTGGCGCGGCAGTTTTTTGAAAAACCGTTTCAAATAAAACGCGATGAGCGAAAAGACAAATGTCGTTAAGCCGATAATCGCGGCGGCATTCCACACCGGAACTTTTGCAAAATAAAGGCTCACACCGGCGGCCATGGCATCAATGCTGGTGGCAAGACCTGCCGTCAAAAGCACAGAAAAAGTCAAATCTTTATCCGGACGCGCAACCTCGGTCGACAACGCGTTAATGATAATATTCAAACCTAAAACCCCAAACACCAAAAACACCAGCCAATGGTCAAATTGTGCGATATATACACTCACCGGAACCGAACAATACCACCCGGCAACCGGCATTAAAAATTGTCCAAGCCCTACGGCCAAAGCCAATTTCAGGCTGTTGAACAACCGTTTTCTTTTGATGACCAGACCATATGAAAACGACACCATAAAGGCGTCAACCGAAAGCGCCAACGATAATAACAAAATATCAAAAAAGCTCATTTTATATCCTTTAAAAAAACAGCGGCGAATCTAACAAAAATATATTAAAACGCAATAAAAAAAACCGGAATGGATCCGGTTTTAAAAAACACCAAGCATTTACCACAAATACTTGTAAAGCGTCCAGCCGTACTCGGCTTGCACCGGTTTGTTGCTTACAAAATCAACCGTTTCGCCCAACATGTCTTCGTTGGTTTTTCTTTGTAGGCAAACACCTTCCGTCGGCATCAAAAAATGCGCATGACAGGCTCTCAGCATGGCATTGAACTCTTCATAGCGTTCACGAAGGATGTTCATCTCCTTTTCGGTTAACACCACCAGGCGATGACTGTACTCTTCAATTCCGCGGATAGACGCATCATAAACCGGGTAAGTGCGACTGAACATTCTGGTCGAAACCACACAGGTTTCCGAAATCTGAATTCCGAGCGTTTTCAACTCTCCGTCCGGATATTCCTTCTCATAAATATACCTGAACTTATACATAATATAAATATTTTAACGAATTTACTGTAATGCCCGTTAAAACATTTGTCAACGGCATTTTATTTTTCTAATTCAATCGTAAAATCAAGCGTCGGAAGATTGCGTCCGCCGGCACGCATATTGGTAATCCGCATCCGCGTTTTATCAAGATTATCGCAAGTAAACGGTGATAAAAACTCAAGTGTTCCGACATTCACCACATCACCTTCTTGAAATTTGGCATTATTTTTGATTAAAGTTGAACCATATATGCGACGCTCTTCGTTTCCGCCCGGACGTGAAAATTGAATCCGGGTTTTTTCAAACGATTTTGCCCAGTCATCATCACCGCGCATTGCCACCTTAAATATGTTCAAATTAAATTTTATGTCTTTAATACGTTCATTGGAAACACACAACGGGGAGGACGGCAGCAAAGAACTCAAATTTATCGTTATTTCCACTTTGTTGTCCGGATTATACGCCCGAATCGAATCGCCCCCGCCGCGTTCAAGCTCCCAGCTTTGATTGTTGTTTTTTATTTCAAACGAGTTCGTTTGTCCGGAAAGACCGGTAAAACCACACAAGCAAAAAACGACCCCCAGCAACCCGATTATTTTTTGCATCTCTTATCCTCCTTTGACTATTGATGTTATTAATGTAAAAAGAATTTCTCTTTTCCGCAACAAAAAACGAACCGGTTTACGGTTCGTTTTTTTACCAACTAAAATTAAAGAACTATTCAGCGCTTTCTTTTTTAGATTTTTTGGTTTTCTTTTCAGCTTTCGGGGCTTCCTCAACCGGAGCTTCGGCGGCAGCTTCGGCAGCAGCGGCCGCGGCTTTTTCGGCGGCAACGCGAGCCAAATCTTTCGCGCCTTTAGCGTTTACATCACGATCCACCAATTCAATGATGGCCATCGGAGCGCAGTCGCCATAACGGAAACCGGCCTTAATCACACGGGTGTAACCGCCGTTGCGATTTTTGTAACGCTCGGCCAAGGTCGAGAAAAGCTTGGAAACGACTTCATTATCGCGCAAGAAACCCAGGGCCAGACGACGACTGTTCAAATCACCTTTTTTGGCATAGGTAATCATATTGTCGGCAAAAGTCCGCAATTCTTTGGCGCGCGGCAAAGTAATATTGATTTGCTCATGGGTGAGCAAGGCGTTCGTCAAATTTGAAAACAAAGCTCTGCGCTGGCTTTTCGGCATATTAAATTTTCTGTGTTTATCACCATGTCTCATAATTTAAATTCCTTTCTTTTCTCTGGTGCTTTGCGGGGCAAAGCGGATAAAAACAACGGCTTTTACCACGGTTACCTTTTCGGTTCATGCATAAAAACCTCTGATTCGAAAACAGTGTTTAACATATAAAAATCTCAAACGCAAGCAAAAATTTGCACCAAAATAAAGAAAAACAATAATTTATTGCAAATTTCGCGTTTTATATATTTTTTCATACGCATAAGCATAAGGGTTCGGCTCGGCGTATTTATTGTCTTTTTCATACATGGGCCAAACGCCGTCCGCATGGCGCAAACTTTCGGCTCTGCGGCTTTTTATGGTGTCAAAATAACGCACCATATCCGAAAAAACGCATTTAATGACTATCAAATCGCCTTTTTCATTCAACAGCGGCAGTTTTGTTTTACGGTCGCGCACGACATATGGCTTAAAGACCTGAGTATCCCCGATGCCGCCGATACCTTTGCACGGACGGCGGAATCTGTCTTTGTCCGCCTGGGGTTTGATTGTCTTTAATTCTTCCACATAAAATGCCATGGCCTTTCTTTCGCTTTCGGGCAATGTCGTATTTGCCAAAGCCTGCCGGCAAAAAACATACGTCTCACGCAATTTTTGCGCTTCATAACTGGGGTTGCCGCCGGCGGCCGTATTATCCGGAATATAATCTTGCGTCATAAATTTTCCTCGTTTGTGCATGTAATATCTAAAAACTTGACTAAAGTAAACAAAAAAATTTGATTCAAGCTTTTGATTGTCTTGTCTTCACAGCAGAGCATTGTGTTAAATTTAAACCAAAAAATTATCTTTTTTTAAATAAATTATGCTTATATTAAAAGCAAATTTACTTGAAGAAAGGTTTTTTTTATGTCAAAAATTGCTGTTGTCGGCGCCACGGAAAACATCGGGCGCGAAATTTTGAGTTTTTTATATGAAGACGGCATTGCCGCCGATGATGTCATTGCTCTTGAACCCAAAAGCCCTCTCGGCAACTTGGTATCTTACGGCGAAGACGATGAATTGGATGTTTATAACTTGGATGATTTTGATTTCGGCAAAGCCGATATCGCCGTTTTTGCCACCACCGAAGAAATCGGCAAAAGGTATTTGCCCAAAGCCGCCGCCAAAGGCATCAAAATTATTGACTGTTCGGGTGCAACTTTTGCCGACACCGATGTGCCGATGGTGGTGGCGGGCATTAATGAACACGCTATTGCCGAGGCCAAGAAAAAAATTGTTTCCGTGCCGTCGGCCTTGACCACGCAAATGTTGTTGCCTTTAAGCAAGGTCAATGAAAAATTTTTTGTTAAACGTCTGATTGCCTCGGCTTATATTTCAACATCCGTATACGGCAAAGAAGCCATGGACGAACTGTTTAACCAAACGCGCAAAATTTATATGAATACCACCTTGGCCGATGACGAACAGGTTTTCAAAAAACAAATCGCGTTTAACGTTTTGCCGCAGGTCGGCGAATTTATCGGCGAAGAAACCAGGTTTGAATGGGCCATCAACGCCGAAAGCAAAAAAGTGCTGGGCGGCAACATGAAAGTGCACGCCAACTGTGCGTTCGTACCGGCGTTCATCGGGGCGGCCTTGTATGTCAACGCCGAATGCGCCGCGGATGTCGATGTCGACGAAGTGCGTAAACTGATGAAAGAAACGAAAGGCGTCGTTGTGTTCGACAAACAGTTGGACGGCGGTTATGTCAGCTTAAACGACGTGCAGGGCGAAGATGACATATATATCAGCCGTTTACGGCAGGATTTGTCGGTCGAAAACGGTTTTAGTTTTTGGTGTGTGGCTGACAACCTGCGCGCCAGCGTAGCCAAAAACGCTTTTCATGTGATGAAACTTTTGTTGAAACACTGATTGTTACGGGAACATTGAAATGAACAAACTCTGCAAATTCTTTTTTATATCTTTGCTTTGGGTAATGTTGTTTTATCCGCAAGCGACAAACGCTACGGGAACTTTACCTGATTTTAATAAAATCACCAAGCAGCTGAACGATATTGAGCAAAATTTGAAGAGTGAAAATTTCAGCCTGCAAAATGTTGAAGAGAACACAAATTTCTTATACGAAACATCAAATATGCTCGCCTCGTTCAAACAAGAAAATGAACGTGAATCCCGGTTTGTGCAAAAGCAATTGGACGCTTTGGGTGAAGAACCCGCCGACGGCACCAAAGAATTGAAAGTCATCGCCGATAAAAGAAGTGAATTTAAAAACGAACTTTCCATCTTGAAGGGCCGAATTGCCGAAGCCGACATTTTACAAGTCAAAATCGACGAACTCAACCTGTTGATTTTGAGTACGCGCAACCACATGCTGCTCGGAGATTTGGTAACAAAGCAAGCGGTTTTAATCGAACCGCAAAATTTTATCGTTGCCATGAAAGATTTGGTGCAATTTTTGTGGAATATCACGATTTCGCCGCTGGAGTGGTATTACGGTCTTGACAATTCAAACCGCGGAATGGTGCTGACATATCTTGTCGCCATTACCGTTATATTAATCGCCGCTTTATGGCTCGGTTTGTTCCTGCGACGTCTGATTATGCGCAACTGGGGATATCGTCCCGATATTGAAAATCCGCGTTACGGACAAAAAATCACGGCAGCGTTGTTTGTCGCCGTTGCGTACGGGGTTATTCCGGCGTTGATTATCGGTGGCTTTTTGGCATGGATGATTGGTTCGCAAATGTTCGGCGATACGTTTTTCAGCACGGTTTTAAGCACTTCTTTGTCTTATCTGCTCGGTATTATTCTTGCCCGAGCCGTCGCCAGAGTTACTTTTGCCCCGTATAATGAAAAATGGCGGTTGATTAATGTTGCAACCCCGAAAGCCATTGGCATTGTTCACGCATTTTATTTATCCATTATTCTTATCGGCGCCATTTCACTCTTGGAACATTTGGCAATAAGCGCCCAATCTTCGCAGGATTTAATCAATCTGTTGGTCGCCGCGGCATGCGCCGTCAAGACTTTTGCCATTATTCTGCTTGTTTCTACCACTTTTCATGAAGAAGACAAAGTCAATGACACGGAAACGCCCGAGCCTGTTGAATCCGAAGAATCTGATGAAGACGACGGCATGAGTTTGGGGGTCAAAGTCATATTCTTCACCTCGGTTATCACCGTCGGTACTTTCGGTTTGTCATTGTTCGGTTATCCGGAACTATCCAACTTCATCTTGGAGCGTTTTATCGGCAGCGCTCTGCTCTTTGGTCTGTTTTTTATTGTTCACAAGCTCATCAGCGAGTTGCTGCGCCGAATCTTTTTATTAAGTTTTTGGGTTAAAAGTTTTAAATTGCGGCGGAAGATGCTGGCCAAAATAGATTTTGGTCTGAGCCTGGTCTTAACGCCCTTGCTGGCCTTGTTCTTTATCTTTGTATTGCTTAATTTGTGGGGATTGTCGGGCGATGCCATTTTGCACACGGTCAAAAAACTGCTGTTCGGGTTTAATGTTGGCGGCGTGCGGATTTCGCTGATTGCCATCATCTTGGGCATTGCGGTATTTTTTGGCTCGCTGGCATTGGTCAAAATCGTGAAAAACAATTTGACCAACAATGTCTTTTCTAAATTGGACATTGACGACGGTATTAAACACTCGTTATCCTCGGGCGTCAGTTTTATCGGTTTTGTCATTTCGACCCTGCTTGCCATCATCGTGATGGGCGGCAACCTAACAAGCCTCGCGGTCATCGCCGGTGCGTTGTCAGTCGGTATCGGTTTTGGTTTGCAAAATATCATCAACAACTTTGTTTCCGGTATCATCATTTTGTTTGAACGCCCTTTCAAAGTCGGCGACTGGGTTGTCTTCAACGGCGAAGAAGGGCAAATCAAACAAATCAACATCCGCTCCACCGAGCTGGAAACTTTTAAAAAAACCAGCGTTATTATTCCGAACGCAACTCTGATTTCCTCCTCTTTGACCAACTTGACACATGGCAACAACTGGACACGGCAATCGGTTAAAGTCGGGGTGGCATACGGCTCTGATGTTGAAAAAGTAACGGAGATATTGTTGGAATGCGCCCGTAATAATAAAAAAGTTTTGAAAGTTCCCGCGCCTTATGTTCTGTTTCAGGATTTCGGCGACAGCGCCTTGATATTCGAACTGCGTTGTTATTCCAACAACATCTGGGCCGGCTGGATTATTCCGAGTGAAATACGTTATGAAATCAATCGTCGGTTTATTGAAGAAGGAATCGAAATTCCGTTTCCGCAGATGGTTATTCATCAAGGCAACACGACGGTTGAAACCGAAAGCCAGTTTTACGCGCGCAAAAAAGCGACAAAAACTTCGGCAAAAAAGGCATAAATTAAATTATACCGATAAATTTCAGAGGCGGACGTTGTTTCGCCTTTTTATTTATATTTTTTTGCACATAAATTTAAAAATAATTCTTGATTTTTATTTTGCTTTATGCAATTTTGTAAGCCATGCCGGTTTAGCTCAGTTGGTAGAGCAACGCATTCGTAATGCGTGGGTCGGTAGTTCGAGTCTACTAACCGGCACCAGTTTTCTTAATCTTTACGAGTTTTCCGATAATGAACAGATATGAAGAATTAGTCGCCCAATGCCATCAGGCCATGGAGTTGGCGATTGATGCACCGTATTCGGCTGATTTGCTGCGTTTGCGGCAAAAACTAATCAACGAAGAAGCCGAAGAACTTAACGTCGAGATTGACAATATTATTCATGAAGTGGAAATAAACGGTCGCCCGACGGCGGAATCGGTGGCAAAAATGTATAAAGAGCTGGCTGATTTGCAATATGTCGTCAGCGGCATGGTTGTCAGTCTCGGGATTCCGATGGAAGAAGTTTTTGACCGCGTGCATCAAAGCAATATGTCCAAACTGGTGGACGGCAAGCCTCTAAAACGCGCCGACGGAAAATTTTTAAAAGGTCCGAATTATAAAAAACCGGTTCTGGATGATTTGGTTAAAATCCGCTGATTTGGCGCAGTTTTTTCTTGCAAAGCTTGCATAATTCTTTAATATAAACATTGCCGTCGTTTGGCGGTGGTGTCCGTAAGACATCTTCATACTAAAACTCCTTTTAAGGGGAGTGGAGGAAATAAGGCTTTTGCACGAATAACAGAGACTGATTAGTGACAGTTTGTTAGCTCCCCGCTTTGGAATTTTCTAAAGCGGTTTTGTTTTATAACCGGAGTTATATTAAAGAAAGCACTTGCAAAAAAGTTCGTTTTCTTTAATATAAGCACTGCCGTCGGTTGACGGTGGTGTCTCAAAAACATCTTACAAACAAAAACTCCTTCTTGGGGAGTGGGCGAAATAAGACCTTCGGGTACGAATAAGCCTGGCTGAGTTTGTACAGTTTTTGAGCTCCCCACCTTAAAAGTTTTTAAGGTGGTTTTGTTTTAATTTATAAACAAATTAAGGAGCAAAAATATGAGTAAAGGAAGCGGCCACACTAAAGTGGTCAAAAGGTCATTTAACAAACAACTCATGCGTTGCCTGGGCGAATATCGCAAACAACTGGGTTTAAGCGCCTCGCGGGTTTCGGCAGCGACCGGCATTGCCGAAAGCAAGTTAAAACGCGCCGAAATAACGGGAAACATTTTGGCATTTGACATGGCAAAGCTTTTGTATTTTTACCGCAAATGGTTCACGGTCAGCTTGATTGACGAGAAGGAATATAATCCGGAGGAGAAATAAGCGCAAAATCCGACGATAGATACTGCAGGAACCTTCCAAATATAAATATTTAGTCATGTTTTCTTTCCAACATCCGTAAAATCCGGCAAGCCAAAACGCCGGCGCCGAATCCGTTGTCAATGTTGACCACCGAAATGCCCTCGGCACAAGAATTTAGCATTGTCAAGAGTGCTGATAAGCCATGAAACGATGCGCCGTAGCCGACCGAAGTGGGCACGGAAATCACCGGCGCTTCTACCAGACCGGCGAGCACCGTGCTTAAAGCGCCTTCCATACCGGAAACGGCAATAATGACATCGGCTTTACGGATATCTTCAACTTTGGCCAGCAGGCGATGAATTCCGGTTATGCCGACATCAAAATGCCTGTCAACCGTTGCGCCGAAAAATTCCGCCACCTGCGCGGCTTCTTCAGCTACCGGCAAATCCGCCGTGCCGCCGGTGCAAACAGCCACCCTGCCCGGCAACTTATGCATCGGAGCGGCAGTCAGTTTGATAATGCGCGAGGTAGGGTCATATTCAAGCGGCAAGCTTTTGTCTTTGACATAGGCAAATTGTTCGGTCGTGCAGCGTGTGCCCAAAACGGCAATGCCTTTTTCGTGAAATGAGCGCAAAATCTTTAAAAGCTGCTCATTGGTCTTACCGGGGCAATAAATCGTTTCCGCCATGCCGGTGCGGTTTTGCCGCGTGGTGTCCAGTTTGGCAAAGCCGATATCGTCAAATTTGTTTTCCATTTTTTCCTCCGCCGATTGTTATAACCGAATGTAACTTATGCTTCAAAGGTCTTGGCAACCTCTTTGAGCCATTTGGTAATTTCAATATGCTGCGGACAATGTCTTTCGCACTGTTTGCAGCCGATACAGGCCGAAGCCTTGCCGTGTTTTTTGGTCAGGTTATCATAATACATTTTTTGCGCCGTAAAAGGTTTGCCGCCTTTTTCCTGTTGCTCGGCGTTATAAAGCGCAAAATAATCCGGAATGGCAATTTTCATCGGACACCACTCCACACAATACTGACAAGCGGTGCAAGGAATGGTAATTGAAGCATGCAGCGTCTTGACCGCTTCTTCAATCACTTTCTTTTCTTGCGTGTTCAGCGGCTTAAAGTTTTGCATATAGCTTGTGTTGTCTTCCACTTGTTCCAAAGTGCTCATGCCGCTTAAAACTTTCATGACGCCTTCAAGGCTTGCCGCATAACGCACCGCCCACGAAGCCACCGACATATCCGGCTCGGCATCTTTAAAGATTTTTTCCACCGGCGGCGGAACTTGCGCCAATGTGCCGCCTTTGACCGGCTCCATCACAATCACCGGTTTGTTATATTTTTGAGCAACTTCATAGCACTTGCGCGACTGGATGCTCTTGTTGTCCCAGTCAATGTAGTTTATCTGCAGCTGCACAAATTCAACTTCCGGATGTTCTTTTAAGACTTCTTCCAAAAGTTCCGGCCCGTCATGAAAAGAAAAGCCGATGTGTTTGACTTTTCCTTCTTTTTTCTTATCGGATATAAATTTGAAACTGTCAAACTTACGGACGTTGTCTATGGTCTTGGCATTGATATTATGCACCAGATAATAGTCAAAATATTCCAAGCCGGTTTTTTCCAACTGCTTGTTGAAGACTTCTTCCTGTTCCGCGGCGCTGTTTATTGAGCCGACCGGCAATTTGCTTGCCACCACGAACTTATCGCGCGGGTAACGTTTGACCAGAGACTCTCTTAGCGCAATCTCGCTTTCATGCCCCATGTACATCCATGCGGTGTCAAAATATGTAAAACCGCGCTCCAAAAACAAATCCACCATTTTGTTTAAGGTATCATAATCAATAGATGTTTGATCTTGCGGGTCTTTTAACGGCAGACGCATAAAACCGAATCCAAGCTTGTCGGCCGGATTGACTTGAGATTTGACCGCTTCGGAGACGGCAACCGTTTCCGCCAATGTCAATTTCGGCAGCGCCGATAACGCAAACACCGCCAGCGAGCTCATTAAAAAATCGCGTCTGTTCATGATAAAGATCTCCTTTTGGTTTTAAGATACGTTTATCATAAAAGTTGGAGTGTGCTTTAAGTCAAGATTTTTTTATGTACCCTGTGTGCTTTTTTGCACGCTTTGTACGACAGCGGGCGGCATATAAGCCGGCTTCAAACAGCAGATATGTCGGGGTTGCCAACATCAACTGGCTGACCACGTCCGGCGGTGTTAACAAGGCGGCAAGAATCAAAATGCCGACAATAATGTACGGGCGTTTGCTTTTGACGTTTTCATACGAAACTACGTCGGCGCGTATCAGCGAATAAGTAATGAGCGGAAACTGAAACATCAGCCCGAACACAACCGACAGCCACAAGGCAAGGGTTACGATGTTTGAGATGCCAAACACCGCCTTGATATTGTCGGTGGCAAAACTGATGCCGAAATTTATCAGCATCGGTAAAATAAAAAACAAACAAAACAAAACGCCGATAATAAACAACCCGCTTGAAACAAGAACGATTGATTTGACAAAGCGGCGCTCGTGTTCATAAAGCCCCGGCAAGACAAAATTCCAGATTTGTTTGGCAATGTAGGGAAAGCAAACGAGAATGTCCAAAACCACCGCGGTTTTTATCTGCAAAATAAAAACTTCCATCGGCGAAAAATAATTAAGCGTTATATCGTTGTCGCGAATCATGACGGCAATCAGGGCGTCCAAAAACCACGGTGTCAATAAAAACACCGGCACAAGCCCTGCCGCCAAAGCCAGCAGACTTTTGAGCAGCATGGTGCGCAACGCCTCCAGATGAGCAATCAGGCTTTCGTCTTTATCTTCCATGAGCGGAGCCGATTGATTTTATTGTTTTTTATCTTTGTTTTCTTCGTCCTTGACGACTTGTTCAACCGTGTCTTTCAAGTCTTTCGCCTCGTTTTGCAAAAGCTCTTTGGCTTTTTTGTATTCATACTGCGCCTTGCCCAAGGCTTTAGCCAATTCGGGAATCCGTTTGCCGCCGAAAAGCAGTAAAACCACAACCAAAATCAGGGCAATTTCTGTTAAACCTAATGACATTTTTGTTCTCCTTATCCTAAAATCTTTTGTTTTTCCACCGGAAGCATCGTGATGGCTTTGACCGGACAAACACTTTGGCAAGCGCCGCAGCCGATGCACTCGTCCGCGCTGATTTGCGGGTAAGCACCGTCTGCTTTACGGATAATCTGCCGCGGACATTCCCGCACGCAAAGGCCGCATTTGACGCAGGTGTCTTCATCAACCATCGCAAGCGCTATCTGAGTTTTTTGCTTTTGTTCCAGCGTTATTTTTTTGATGGCGCCGGAAGGGCAGACCTCGCTGCATTTATGGCAGTTATAGTCGCAAAAATTATCGCCGTAGTCAATATGCACGGTCAGGTAATCCTCATTTGCTTTTTTGATGATTTTCATCGGACAGTTTTGCACGCACAAATTGCAGTTCAAGCAACGGTTGGCAAAATCATCGGCGTTGCCCGCACCGGCGGGTAAAACCGCTTTTTTTAATTTGCCGACGGCCGCACGGGCAAAATCCATACCGCCGCGGATTGTGGCGGCAACAAATGCGGCAAATGCCGTACTGACAAGCAACCGGCGGCGCGCCGGACTAAACGGTACGATTTTCGCCGGTTTTATGCCGTAATGCAGGCTGTCTTTGTGGCACTGGTTTAAGCATTTGAAACATTTGATGCAGGTTTCATTATCAACCGTTTTGTTTTTGAAATCTATGCTGCCGGTCGGGCATTTGCGCGCGCACAGCCCGCAAGATACGCATTTGTCGTTTTCAATATAAATTTTATTTAAAGCGATTTTGGAAAGCAACCCCAAGACAACCCCGACGGGACAAATGTTAACGCAAAAAAAGTGCCCTTTAAACCATACCAATATCAGCACCAAAACAACCGCCGTCAAACCTATCCATGCGCCGGACGCCGCCGAGCCGAACAAAGTGTACGGATCCAGCCAGCGCGCCGCCAAAACCGTGCCGCCAGCCAAAAACCCGAACATCACCACCGCCAGAAAATATTTAAAAGGCAAATTTTTTTGCCCACTGGTTTTGCGGCGAAAGACCGTCATAAACAATTCCTGCAAAAGGCCGAACGGGCACAGGGTTGAACAATAAAAACGCCCGAAAAGCAAGGTTAATACCAGAAGAAGGCCGAGCAAAATAACGGCAGCAACCGAAAAATCCACCGCGACGCGCTGCAAAAGCGCCGTGAACTGAACATCAAAAATCCGCACGGGATAAAAAACGCCGGCAAATGCTAAAACACTCATAACGCCGATGACAAGCGCCAAAACCGCGCGGCCGTAATATAAAATTTTTTTCTTCATGTCTGTTTTCGTTTTTGAATAATTGCACTTTGTTTAATCTAAGCTTGAAAGCGGGTTTTAAGTCAAGAAATAATTTTTTAAAAAAGTTAAAAAAATGCTTGACTTTGAGTTAACTCTAAATGTTATGTTGAATGAGATGAGGTTTCCATCGGTTTTGACATAAGGAGGAAATTATGAGCCAAACTAAGACTTTTTATTATAAATTCAACCCCGTTAACGCGTGGATGATTTTTAACGCCGTGTTATTTATTATGATTTTGCATTGCTGCATCGTGTGTCCGTGCCTTTTGTTTTGGTGGCAGACGCAAGTGATTATCGGCGTGTTCATCTTTTCAACCTTGGCATGGGGTTATAAATATGTGTTGAAGCACAAAATGGCGGTGATTGACGATGAAGGCATCACGATTGACCATTGCAACAAACTGCTGTGGAAAGACGTGGAAAGCGCCGAGGAAAAAACTATCCGCTGCTGGTTTAAGAAATATGACATCATTGTCTTAAACCCCAAAAAAGGCATTGATTACAAGTATAACTTTTTACAAAGACATAACTGCGGGTTTACGGCATTTTCCATTCCGTTGTATCCTATTGTTCGTGAAGAAGATATCAAAGAAATTCGCGATATTTTGAGTAAAAAAGTTAAATTCAGAAAAGCCTGATAACAAATGAAAGGTTAAGTTTATGAAACGCAGAGATTTTTTTAAAATGTCAGCCGGCGCGGTTGCCGTCGGTCTGCTGGGCGGCGGAATTTATAAAACTTTTGCCGCATCACAAAAAGAAAAAGCCAAGGTTTATTACACAAAAGAAATCACGCCGGAAAAATTGAAAGAACTTTATCATAAGGTCAATCAGGACATCAGCGGCAAAGTTGCCATCAAACTGCACACCGGCGAAGCCAATGGCCCCAACCTGCTGCCGCGCGAGTTGGCCAAAGCTTTACAAGCCGACATCCCCGACAGCACGATTGTGGAGTGCAACGTGTTGTACGGCAGTTTGCGGCAAAATACGGTCGGACATCGCAAAGTGTTGGAAATCAACGGCTGGACTTTCTGTCCGGTGGATATTATGGACGCGGACGGCGATGTTAATCTGCCGATTGTCGGCGGTAAACACTTGAAAGAAGTGGCAGTCGGCAAGCATATTGAAAATTACGACTCCATGGTGGTTTACACACATTTTAAAGGGCATGCCATGGGCGGTTTCGGCGGTTCTTTGAAAAACATCGCCATCGGTTGCGCTTCCGGCAAGGTCGGCAAAGCCCAGTTGCACGGCTCAAACTGGGAAACTGGCAAGAAATTTTTGGAAAGAATGGTGGAAGGCGGTAAAGCAATCGCCGACCATTTCGGCAAACATATTACATATATCAATGTCTTAAAAAATATCTCGGTGGATTGTGACTGCGATGCACACGGCGCCAAACCGACTTGTCCGGATTTGGGCATTTTGGCTTCAACCGATATTTTGGCGATTGATCAGGCCTCTGTTGACTTGGTTTACGCCCTGCCCGAAAAAGACAAACACGACATTGTGGAGCGCATTGAAAGCCGCGAAGGTTTGCATCAGCTGAAGTATATGGACAAGCTCGGCATGGGCAACCGCAATTATGAACTGATTGAGGTTTAATTAAAAAGGCGAAACAGACTTTAATATTGTCAAACAAGAGGTTGGAATGAAAAAAATGATTATTTGGTTTTTGGCCGTAGCGGTCATTTTCATCGGCGGGATTGGGCTTTATGCTTTAAGGGAAATCGGAAAAGCACCGTCTGAGGCAGATTTGAAAGCTTATGAAAAACTTGCATATTTCCAAAACGGTGAATTTCAAAGCCCGCAAAAAATGGTTTACGATTTTGATAATGTCCGCAACGGGCCGGCCGGCTGGCTGCGTTTTTTAACGCGTTCGCCTTTCGCGCCGAAGGTGGATTTGCCGCAAGTTAAACTCAACCGCGGCAGCTTTCCGGCAAAAGCCGAAGATTTCGCTTTTTATTGGCTGGGACATTCCACCGCTTTGATGGAAGTTGGCGGCGTGCGTTTTTTGTTTGATCCGGTTTTCGGCAACGCCGCGCCGATACCGTTTGCCGTGCCGCGTTACGTTGAGGCGCCGATAAAACGCAGCGAGCTGCCGAATATTGATTACGTGGTTATCACGCATAATCATTACGACCACTTGGAGCGCGCCAGCGTGCAAGCTTTGAAAAACAAACATTTCATCGTGCCGCTCGGCGTGGGTGCCGCACTTAAAGGCTGGGGCGTGAAGGCTGAAAACATCATTGAGTTGGGCTGGGGCGATGTCTTTAACGCCGACGGTGTTCGGATTGCGGCGGAACCCACCGTTCATTATTCCAGCAGAGGTTTAGGCGACCGCAACAAAACCCTGTGGAATGCTTATGTTGTTCAGAGCGACGGCAAAAACGTCTACTGGAGCGGCGATAGCGGTTACGGCGTGCATTTTGCCGAAATGCGGCAAAAATACGGCGCTTTTGATTTGGCTATAATTGAAATTGACGGTTGGAACACCGGTTGGCCGAACACGCATATGTTTCCGGAAGAAATTATCCGCGCCGCAATGGATTTGGGCGCACAAACGATTGTACCGGTGCATTGGGCGGTGTTTGATTTGGCTTTGCATCCGTGGCACGAATCCATTGACATGGTACTCAACGAAGCACAGAAAAAAAATGTTTCGGTATTGACGCCGAAAATGGGCGAAAAACTGGTTTGGGGACAGCAAAAAAACGAAAAATGGTGGTAAACATATAAGCCCCTCAAATATTATACATCTCCCGGAAGGTTTGCTTTTCGGGAGTTTTTTGCGGGAAAGTTTTTTGCAGAATTTTTCACAGATGTTTTTTTATGGATTTAAAAAAATTATCCGTTATGATGTCTGATAAAAGGAGGAGGTATGTCGGTTTTTGATTATCTTAACACCAACGTTACGGTCAAAATCGACCGGCCGTTGCATTCTTTGCACCCCAAACATGGTTTTGTTTATGAACTTAATTACGGCTTTGTGCCGGATACGGTTTCCGGCGACGGTGAGGAATTGGACGCCTATGTTTTGGGTGTGGACACGCCGCTTGAAACTTTTTCGGGTCGTTGCATCGGCCTTATCCGCCGCACCGATGATGACGATGACAAGCTTATTATCGCACCAATCGGACAATCCTTTTGCGATGAAGACATTGAGCGGCTGACCGCCTTTCAGGAAAAATGGTTTAAACACATTCTTATCCGCAAAGCACCATCCGCGCATCTGATATGCGGCTTTATGGGCTTCGGGAAAACGACACTTGCAAAAAAATTGGAAAAAGAACTCCCTGCCGTGCGTTTTACGCATGATGAAATTATGCTCCGGCGTTTTGGGCGCACACCGGAAAATTTTGCCGCATGTTGTCAAGAAGTTGATGCTTATATTTTGCAAACCGCAGAAACAGCGCTCAAAAACGGGCAAAATGTTATTTTGGATTATGGCTTTTGGCGCAAAGACGACCGAAAAAAATATTATGACTGGGCCAAGGCGCTTACGCCGGACGTGGTGTTTGATATTTTGCAATGCGATTTACAAACAGCCAAAAAGCGCGTATTGGAACGCACTCAAAACAATCCGGACGAACTTTATATTGACGAGGGCTGTTTTAATGACCGGTTAAAAAAGTTTGAGCCTTTTTCCGAAAGTGAAAAACTGCCGGCGCGATTTTATTCAAGTTAATATTAATATTTTATGTTTCAAGCCGTATCCATTGAGGCGGCACAATATCTGTTTTACGATTATCCGCATACCATGTATCGGGACAGATAACAATTTTTTGAGAATTTGCATTCAACCAAGCGCCCCACCAAGAAAAACTTGAATTAGCAATGATATTGTGTTTACAATTTTTCATTAACTCCATATCAAGATACGCCGTTGCCGCATTATTGATATCGACAAGGCAACAAGGTGCATTGATAATCAGATTTTCTTTTACCCAAGCCATATCATCTGAAAAAATATAAAAATGCGGGTTGGAAACACGCCGGCAAATATACTCTGCCGCATTGCGATAATAGGCAAGCGGACACACCCTGTAAATATGGGACAATTTTACATAATCGCCCCGTCGGATATGCATTGAAACAGAATTTTCAGCTTTGATTTGTTTTAACAAAGCCAGATTTTTATCATCGTTTATCGGATTTTTAAGAGAAAAATCTTTTAAGATTTCGGCGCGGATGTCGCTAAAATAACGTTCGGACTGAAAATATCCGCTATAATACACATTGCCTTTTGGCGCTAAAAGTTCAGGTTCATAGACATTCGTTGTTTTTTCTTTAACAATTCGGCATAAAGGTTTTTGCCACCATGACGACGGCTTTATTTTAACGTCAAAAACTTCCAAATCAAAATTGCGATGAGCCGTATCCTTATGTTCTTTAGAAAACCAGCTTATGTCATAATAAATTTTTTGGCCTAAATATGCAATAGCCTTGCCAAAAGCGTACTGGAACATCTGATTGCCTAAACCACCCTGAAGTTTGATAATTTTCATACTTATTTCCCTTTGCATTTTATTTTTAAATGAACACCCAAAAAGTTTATATGACAGTGTCTGTCGTCCGACATTATTCCGAAAATTTTCTTGTAAAATGGTAATTTTCCGATTTTGTATAAAAATAAATTATACATCTTTAAAGGTAAAAATTCTTTGGCTTTATGTAAAAATTCTTCTCTCTTTGCGGATTGTTTATATTCATAAGCCAGAACACCGACGGCAAATCGATAAAAACTTTCCAGGTATTTTCCCTCCGGCATGCTTTGCGATAAAAACGAGTGCAAAGCCAAAAAAGCATTATCGGAGTGTTTTCCGCGCGTGGCGCTGATTTGACTGTTGGTGTTTATCCGGTAATAGACCAAGGGTTTATCAAGCAAAGCAATTTTCGAAGCATGATACAAGCTTGATAAAGAAAACGCCACGTCATTACAACTCTTGATATTATCAAACTTTAATTGATGCTTAGCGATAAATTCACGTTTATAAAGTTTCACGAACGGGGCGTTGGCGCAAATATTAAATATACGTTCCGGAACATCCTCTTTGGTAAACGTTTCTTTTTTAATATCTCTGACTTGCACCCAAGCATAATCTTCTTCCTTTGCTTTTCCTGTCCGGTTATCATATAAAAAATAACGAAAAACAACCATATCGGCGTCAGTTTCTTTTATTCGGGCAAAAGCCAAAGAAAGCATCCGTTTATCAAAAAAATCATCGGCATCCAGAAAAATCACATATTTACCCTTGGTCGCGGTAAAACCCATATTACGGCTATCGCCGGCGCCGCTGTTTGCCTTATCAATAATTTTAATTCGAGTATCTTTTTGGGCATAACGTTGCAAAATCGATAAAGAATCGTCTTTTGAACCATCGTTAACGCAGATAATCTCTATATTTTTTAAATCCTGTCCGATAAGGCTGTCAAGACATTGCGGCAAATATTGTGCCACATTATAAACCGGTATCACCACAGAAACGGTAGGTTGCGACATAGATTAATCCCTCAATAAAGAAAATTTCCGTACAAATTCTTTAGTATCAAAACGATATATATTTGCTAAGGCACTGTCAATATAAGTTTGCTTATCTATTGTACCATCATCGACGCAATGTAAAATTTCTGCCAAAGCATCGACATCGCCGACCGGAAACAATATGCCGCTTTTGCCGTTCTGCAAAATTTCAGAAGGCCCTTCGCGACAATCTGATGATATGACCAACGTGCCGCAAATTTGTCCTTCAATCAAAACCGTCGGCAAGCCCTCGGCTTTAGATGACAAAATCAAGGCTTCGGCATGTTGCATCCATGTCAGCGGTGCCGAACTCCGTCCGTAAAAAATAATTTTATCGGCATAACCTTCTTCTTTGATTTTGTTTTTGAAAAAATCAGACTGTTTTCCATCGCCGACAAATACCAATTTTTTATTTGATCCGCTATGTGATAAAAATTTTTTATACGCATCCAGCACGGTTTGAATATCTTTATCAACATCAATTCTGGAGACATGCAGATAATAAGGTTGGTATTTTTGACATTGTTTTTGTTCTTGCACATCCGGCAGCGGCTTATTGATTACAAACGGATTGTAAATGCTGGTTATGTTGTCGGCGAATGCCGGATAATCATGACAGAACTGCCTCTTAAATTCTTCAGTCAGGCAAATGATTTTGTCATAACTAAAAATTTTACGGCGCTCCAATCTATGTTTGCGGACAAATTCAGCGTATGCGCCATGCAGCCAGACAATGCGTTTTTGCTGCGCTGCCAACGGCAAACGATATAATAAAGATGAACCGTTGCGAAAATCTATTACATAATCATAAGAAGCAAAATCGAGTATACGGCGCGGCAAATATCGATTTAACAACACTCCTGTTTTCGTCATAATGTTACGCAAAAATTTAGGTGTTTTCTTTTGAGAAATTAAAAAAGCGGGTAAATGCCAGAGTCTTGCGGCATACAACTGTTTGACAGCCGGAGAAATCTCTTTTTTCATGTCGTTTTCTTCAACATACCCGTTCCACATAATTGTTATTTGCCAACCGGCGTTTATCAGGGTATTGACGATCGTTACCAGAACTTTTTCGACACCGCCGAATGTAAAGTCTTTAACAAAAAAAATTGCTTTCTTTTTCATGGATTTTTTCCTTTAGTACGACAAAAGCCCAAAAGACGAAAGTCTTTTGGGCTTTTTTTAAATTTTTGTTTTATCAGTGTTTAAATGTGTGTGTGTGTGTGTGTGTGTGTGTAGATTTCCGACACTTTTAAAGCATTCGGATTCAGATAAAAAATATTTTTACTTACATAACACATGATATTTCCTTCATGTGTTCATGAAATACTATTTCATATGCTTTGTCAATTTAAATATCAAACGCCCCTTAAAATTAAGGGGCGTTGGCTCTTAACGGCAAAAAATTTATTTTTGTTTTTCAAAAGACAAACTAACGCCCTCGCCTTTTAAGGTCAGCGTGTTGCCTTCTATCGTATAAGTTTTTACTTTGGCTAAATCCTGCAAATATTGATGCTCGGCCTTCATCAGATTTTCGGGACCGGCCATCATGGTGGCGCCGGACGGACCAAATTTGATTTGATTGCCCTCTTTTTCAAAAGAGCCGAAATAACGGTTGACGGCGGCGTCGCCGAAATATCTGTCGCCTTCAAAGCCGATGGTGATTTCAGCATTTTCCGGCGCATTGAGCATTTTATATTCGCCGTTTAATGAGGTTGCTTTTCCCGCGCAGGCAACTAAGGCCAAAACCGTGCATAAAGATAAAAGTTTTTTCATGATTTTTTCCTTTCGTTAAAAGATTTAATCCGTTTCTTTAATTCTTTCAATATCCGCACCGACGCCACGCAGCTTTTCTTCCAGTTTTTCATAGCCGCGGTCAAGGTGATAAACACGGTTGACAATCGTTTCGCCTTCGGCGGCAAGCCCGGCTAACACCAGCGCAAAAGATGCCCGCAGGTCGGTTGCCATCACCGGCGCTCCGGAAAGTTTTTTAACCCCGCGGACAATAGCGGAAGCATAGCCGTGAACATTGATGTTGGCACCCATGCGCATCAGTTCGGGCACATGCATAAAGCGGTTTTCCCATATATTTTCGGTTACGAGCGAAGCGCCCGGCACAACCGTCATCAAAGCCATGAACTGCGCCTGTAAATCGGTCGGAAAGCCCGGATAATAATCCGTCATGATATCTTGCCCCTGCATCAAAGCGTTGCGGGCATCAACGATGATGCTTTCCGGTTTTTCGGTAATTTTGATATCCATGGCGCGCAAGATGTTAAGCGGCGTCTGCAAATGCTCGGCGCGGGCGTTTATAAGTTCTATCCGGCCTCTGGTGATGGCGGCGGCAATGGCATAAGAGCCGGCCTCAATACGGTCGGAAATAACGGCATGCGTTGCCCCGTGCAAAGATTTGACGCCTTCAATGGTTAATATGGAAGTGTTTTTGCCTTTGATTTTGGCACCCATGTCGGTCAAAAGCTCAATCAAATCGCCGATTTCCGGTTCTTTGGCAGCGTTTTCAATCCGGGTGATGCCTTTAGCCAGAGTCGCCGCCATTAAAATATTGCAGGTCGCACCGACCGAGGCTTTCGGGAAAATAATATTTGCCCCTTTCAAACCGCCTTTGGCGTCGGCAACGACATAGCCGTTTTTAATCTCGATTTTGGCACCCATTTGTTCTAAAGAATTAAGATGAATATCCATCGGGCGGGCACCGATGGCACAGCCGCCGGGAAGTGAAAGCTCGACATGACCGACACGCGCCAAAACCGGACCCAAAACATAATATGAGGCGCGCATTTTGCGAACATAATCATACGGCGCAATCAAACTTGAAAATTTTTTGGTTTGATAAGTATAAGTTTTTGACGCGTGCTTGCCGGATTTGGTATCTTCTTCTTTGATTTGCGTGCCGAGTTGGACAAGCAAGGCGTTCAAAGATTTAATGTCAGACAAAATAGGCATGTTGCTCAAAACAACGGGGTCTTCCGTCAAAAGACCGGCGCATATAAGCGGCAACGCCGCATTTTTGGCACCGCTGATATAAATTTTGCCGTTTAACTGATTGCCACCGATAATTTTAATCTTGTCCATTCTTTAGTTCCTTTGTTTGTTTGAGTTTTTCGCGTTCAGCTTGTTGTTTTTTGCGTTTTTCCAAATTCTTTTGCAAGGCGCGTGCCTCGCGCTCAAAACGCAATTCCCGATTTTTTTTGGTTTCTGCCATGGTACAAACTTTCGCTTATGAATTAAAAAAGCCTCCGTTCAGGAGGCTTGTTGAATTGGAGCGGGCAATGGGATTCGGACCCACGACATCAACCTTGGCAAGGTTGCGCTCTACCCCTGAGCTATACCCGCATCATTTTGATGTGGTATTTAATAGCATATCAAAAATAAATTGCAAGCATTTTTTATTTTTTTTTGCTATTTTTTTCACATGATATTTTTTGACTTTTCCATCCTTTTGTTTTGTAATAAAAAAATATTGGTCATAGGAACGGAAAATTTTATAAATTAATAAGTTTTTCATAGGTTGTCCGTATAATGTAAAAAAAGTGTTGCCAAATTTTGACAAAAATGATACAATGCCTTTAAAATAAGCTGAAAGGATGCACCATGGCTCAATACGATTTTAACATGTACAAAATGAAAACGAATCCCGATTTTCTTGAATTTTTGCAAAACGAATACAACTTTCAAGATACGTCAACATTGACGGATTATGAACTGGAAGGATTGATTTATAAATTCAAATATCAAAAAAACGATATTGACCCTCAGGATCAATCTTTCTTAGATGACATTAAAAGCTGCGCGACCGGGAAAGACGAAGTTACCGATGCATATTTTCCCGGCAAAAAATATGACGAGCTGAGCGAGGCAGACAAGGCTTTTGTTGCCATAACCTGTTGGCATTTGGAAGACAAACAAATCAATCCCGCCAGTCTCAAAACGCAAAAAAACGCGACATTGGCCGGTTTGGTACAAGCCGTTGCCGAAAACAAAACCGCCGAAAAGGCCTCAACCGTTGAAAACACCGAATCTACCGTTGACAATCAAACCGTCGGCGTGAGTACCGCCGAAACCGCGACGCAAAGAAATCAGACATCTTCACGCGCCCAAGAAACAAAACAAGACCCCAATGCGGCAATTCTTAAAACCGAAGAAAACCGCCTGCGCAGCGAAACAAATTTGGAAGAAGACAGCGCCTTGGCCAAACTGCGGATGGAAACATTACGCGATGAAGAAATTATTTCCGCCGAGGATTATGACAAACATCTCCCCGGATTTAACATGGACGCCGACTTAAAAGACGCTAACGAAGCTTGGGAATTCTTGGACGGCAGCGAAGAAAAAATCAGCGACGAACGCGCTTACAAGCGCGATTTGGCGGACAAAGTCATCAACGCCGGCGAGCAACGCCTGTTGACGCCGGAGCTGGCTTCGGAAGCATTGGAAAACGTCAATGCCCAACTGCAAAAAGATCCGGAAAATGAAGACCTTAAACGCAAACAAGCGGTTTTGCTTGATACCATGGACCGTCTGACGGACAACTTTATCCGCGAACGCGATTATTACCTTTTGGACGTTACCAACATTGCCGATGCTTACAGCGGTTATACCCGCATGTTCAAAATGCGTTTGAACGAACTTGACCGGCAAAACAAAGAATTGGATAACAAATTGCGTCAAGATGCCGACAACGGCGAATTAAAAGCGCAAAAAGAAGAAACGCAAAAACAAATTGAAACTTATGAAAAATGCCAGCAAAATCTGGACATTTTGATGCAGCCGTATGATGAAAAGTGGAATATCCCCGACGGCAACAATCCGCGCAGTACGGCAATTCGCTTAAACGACAGAATCAGAAAATATACCGACGAACTCGGCAAAATAAAATATAACGAAGAAACTCTCGGCACCGAGACCATGCAAATGATTTCCCGCTTTAAGTTCCGCGGCGAACAGGGCAACATTCCGCAATTTTACGACCCCGAAAATCCGGAAGTTAAATCCGACACCTGGAAAGAAGGCATGGCCATCCTGCCCGGCAGCAGACTGGAAACGGTTTTGAATCTGGTCAAAAATGATATTTTAATGACCAATTTGAACACCGATAAAGAAATTTCGGCAGAAAACATCACCGTAGATTTGCGCGACGGAATCGGCGAAAAATTGTTTGAAATATATAATTCGGAAGAAAAGGTTTTGGGCGCCGTTGAAAACCCGCGCAAGTTCGTCGAACCCGAAAAAGAAAAGTACTTGAACGAATTTATGACACGCCTGAACAATCCGGAACAACCTCTGGGCATTTCCGAACTCGGATATCAGGCGGCGATGAACGTACAAGCCAACAATGTCGAAGTTTATGCTCACCGCTTGTCAGAAAAACTGGGCGCCAACAACAGCGAATACGTCCGCAGCGTTTTGTTTGAGCAAATGGAAAACATTGACCGCCGCGCGCCGTTGCACGAACGCAGCAAATCAATCAAGAACAAAGCATTGAAACGCGCCATATTCGGTACGGCCATAGGCGCCGGAATCGCCTATGTCGGCGCCAGAGTCCTCACTAACGCTGGGGTTACGGGCGGCGCCAGTTTGACTTTCAGCACAACCGCGGCAACTGTTGCCGCCATCGGCATTGGTATCGGCGCCACAGCATTGCAATATTACCTCAAACGCAAAGAAGCCCGAGCCAACGGCGATCGTCATTATAATTTCAAAAAATTCATTAAAGACAAAAATGTTCAGGTCGCACTTGGCGCGACAATGCTCGGCGCGGCGGCGCTGGTCTTTGCCAAAGTTAACGCACCGGAAGTGGCGGCCGGATGCGCCATCGGTTCGTTCGGGCTGGGCGTCGGCCTGCGCTTTGCTCAACCTTACCGCGACATGCGCTTAAAAGGTCATAATAAGCTCGCCGCGTTTGCCATGGCTGCCGTTTCCGCATCGGCGACACTCGGCGCCGGTTTGCTCGGACGGCACCACGCCTTAAACGATATTCAACCGTTCTCGCACACCGTCAAAGCCGGCACGGAAAGAATCGACACGCACTTAAAAGGATATTCAGACGAAATTAATGCCAAAGCCGAAATTTGGAACAACAGCGACGGTATATCACACGGCGCACGTTACACCGCCGATGGTTTGGCACCGTCCGAATCGGTTTATCACAAATCCGGCAATTATGAACAGATTTTGGATAACGTGCAAAAATCCATGTCGGGATGGGAAGCCGATGCCGCCAAGACCAATCTGGCCAAGCTTGAAAACGCTTTTCGTCTCGGGTCGCCGGACACACCGCTTACCGACGGTTCCGGCCGGACATTGGGCGACGTGATGGGCTATGTTAACCCGCAAACCGGGAAACACACAAATTATAACGATGTGTTGCAACATCTGTTAAATGAGCCGAGCAAGCCGTTAAACCACGATGAAGTTCAGGTGATGGAACAAGTCGCTCTGCATATGGGCGCCGGCAAAGGGGACAAGATGGGACATTTAATTCCCGACGTCGGTATCAAGAAAGAAGAGCTGTTTTCTTATGACACCGAACGTCCGCACGGCATTTTGGATAAAGTTACGTCGACTTTCCGTAATGTGTATAAAACCGTTACCGATAAAGTAACGGCGATTACCGGCCTTATCGGCTGGGCACATCGTGACGGCGGCGCCAAAGAAAAATTCCGTCCGGGTGCCAAAGCCGACCGAGTGGAAGAGCGGAAAACCATCGTCGGCCCCGGACCAAGACCGGGACCGGATCCGGAGCCCATTCCGCCGAGACCAGATCCGGAGCCTATTCCACCGAGACCGGATCCAGAGCCCATTCCGCCGAGACCAGATCCGGAACCTGAGCCGGAGCCGAAACCGGATCCGATTGACGATGTAAAAGATTTGATGATTGATGAATACAAAATCGTTTACGGTACCGATCCGATTGTCGAAGGCGACATATACAAAAACTATTGCGACAGGGTCGAAAAAGAACGTCAGGCAGAAGCTCCGGACATGTCAATGAATGATTATTTGTTGGCTCGCCGCGCCGAACTGGATAAAATGATTTTGGGCGAAGAAATCAAACCCGGCGAAACTTATCTGGGCGATAACTCGTTGTTGACCGGCGAAAATAAAACAAAATATCAAAACAATTACAGAATCAAAAAAATGCAGGACGACCGCGGACGAGCCGCTTTCTTGAATGAAGCGCGCGAAAACCTGATGCAAAGCAACCTTACCCGGGAAAATTATATCGGCAAGATGACTTTGACCCACTTTAAGAAGTTTGTCAGACATTATGCCGCCAACGATGAGGTTGTAAGCGACGGTTCCCGTGATATTTCCTTAAACCCGGTATTAAAGGATAAATACAAAAAAGAAGGGAGCAAAATACTTCTTACGGATCTTAATCAATACCTGATTGAAGGAAAGCCTTTAGAGCAGTGTCAAAAAAGAGTAAACGCTCAAGAGGCGCGGGAACAAATGCAAGACTTCCAGGGCAAAGGAAACCCTCGGAAAGAAATTAGAAAAGAAAAGACCAAGAAAAGAAATAAACAGCCTAAAGTTGATCGCGACATCAAGAATGAAGGCCGCTAAAACCGAAAAGGGGTTTGAATTTTCAAGCCCCTTATTTTTTGTGTCGAAAAATTTATTTTCTGCCCGTATCGGTTCTGTCCGGCATTAATTGTGCATAAACAAGCCATACCGCCGACAAACCGACTAAAATATAAACAATACGGCTGATAAGGTTGCCGCCGCCAAAAACCGCGGCAACCAGATTAAAATCAAACAGGCCGATTAACCCCCAATTAAGCCCGCCGATAATTGTCAGCCAGAGGGCTGTCTTTTCAACATAAAGCATTTTACCTCCTTATAAAAATATATTTGTCTTTCAGGGAAGATATATGGTGCTTTATGAAAATTTCAACAGACGAGTTTATCGGTAAAAAATCTTGTTTTTTGTTTTGCCCCGATACACCGCCTGCCCCATTCTTTTCTGCCACACCTAAGTTGCAAAACGCATTATTTATAAACCCCACCCTCAAGCAAAGAAAAGATTGGGCGGAGAATCTTTAAAGTTGCAAAAAAAAAAAACGGTTTAAGATAAAGTTTAAGGTGTAAATTTTTGCAGGAAAATTCCATGAAACGCGTATTTTTATC
>CALXTI010000014.1 GCA_944391395.1 uncultured Alphaproteobacteria bacterium | reverse complement strand
AAAGAATATGTATTTTCCCGATATTCTAAACCGTTTTTTTTTTTTGCAATTTTAAAGAGTCTTTTGGGGATAAGTCGTTGTCTCTCTGTTGATGGCGTTAAAAATGAAAGGAATTTTAATGTATTTTTTCATAACATTTAAAAAAGCAACCCCCACGTAAAACATGAGGATTGCTTCCGTTTTCCGAATTAATCCATGCAACTGATTGCTGCAAGGTTATCTGCACCAACGATATCCGTAATGAGTACAATCGCGTTCAGTAGAATAAGATACTCGTTTGTAAATAGTACAAGTTCCGTAAGAATAATTGAGAACAGGAGTATTGCGCACTTGTAAGCAGGCTCCTCTACCATAGTCCAGGCAGGCTTCAGCTAAGGACATATAGTATCTCCCGGCAAACATCGAGCTGGAACAAGTTTCACAGCCGCCATAACAATAAGAATTTGAATCACCGGTTTTAACAGAATGTTGAGTTTTGCAAACACGTCCCGGATTTGCATACGTGGAATACCCGTAATCCGAACAGGTTTTGGCGCGGCATGTACCGTTTCTAAAGATATATCCACTTTTGCAGCCGATGATTTTGTATTTAGCAGGTGATTCTGCCTCACATTTATCGCAATTTGCATACGATGGACAATCGGTGAGATTGTATCCGTCGTCACAAATACAGGCGGTTTTGTCGGCATTCGGCACACCGCTGTAACAACCGTCAAAGTAATAAACCCATTTGTCTCCGGTCTTGCAAGAACCGCAGGACATGGGCCATTCGCAAGATGAAAGCGGATAATCGGAAGGATTACAATATGCTTCGACACAGGTGTTGCCCGACAATTCATAACCTTCTTTACAAGAATCTACTTTGTAAGAAACATTTGTGCCGATGCCGCAGGAAGAACAGGAAATTGCACCTTCTGGACAACCGCTTAACGGGAAGCCGTCGCAATTTTCGGTTGCGGCGCACAAGGTGTAAGAAGCATCCGTCTGGCAGGTAACGATATTGTTGCACCATTCGGATTTGTCTTCTTGGGTAAAACCTAATGTGGCACAGTCGATTTCTTCGGATGACACGCATCTTTTATAAGATGTATCAAAAGGACAATAAAGATAGTGTTCGCAACCGTCGACATTATCCTTGGAATAACCCAGAGTAGTACAGTCGCCGGCGGCGGTGGTGTTGGAGGCGCAACCCGCAGAGCTTCCATAGTCATTGGCGCAGGTCAGAGCCAGAGCGGAAGAGGCGGACAAAAGGGTCAAAGCGCCGAAAAGATAAGGTTTAACAAACATAATATAATCTCCTAAAGCAGGTCATAAACAAAGACAAGGTTTATAAAAGGGTCCTGCCGGAACAAGAAAGGAGACGACGTAATATAAGCATGTGAGGAAGAGCCGCCCCGAGAAAAATCCCGGCAGGAAGGACAAAACAAGCAACGAAGAGAGAAAAAGCGTAAAAAAGTGCTGAACATAACTAAAAAAACTCCTTTAAAGTTGCTCATACGACTCATTATAAACCGTTTTTTTTTTTTGCAACTTTAAAGATTCTCCACCCAATCTTTTCTTTGCTTGAGGGTGGGGTTATGATTTGCTCTTAATGAATTATTTTTTTAAGTACGCGAAAAAAATTTCGCCTTTAGACACCCGAATATAAAATATGAAACCTAAGCGCAATATAGATGCAATTTTTTTATAATCAGCCGATAACTTCGCGTCGTCCGACATGATCGGCGGCCGAAACAATGCCTTCTTCTTCCATGCGGTCGATTAAAGCGGCGGCTCGATTGTAACCGATGCGCAGTTTCCGTTGGATATAGCTTGTTGACGCTTTTTTATCATTACGCACAATTGCGACGGCTTGTGAGTACAAGTCATTATCGCTGCCGCCCATGCCGGTATTGTCAAACACGGCGCCGCCGTCTTTGGCGTTCAGCTCGCCTTCCGTAACTTCTTCCACATATTCCGGAGCTCTCTGTGATTTCAAAAATTCAACGACGGCCTCGACTTCGCTGTCTTTAACAAAGCTTCCGTGGACGCGTAAAGGCCGCAAGCCGGCAGGCATGTAAAGCATGTCGCCCATGCCCAAAAGCTGCTCGGCGCCTTGTTCGCCCAAAATCGTGCGACTGTCGATTTTTGAGGTAACCTGAAAACTGATACGGCTCGGGAAGTTGGCTTTGATTGTGCCGGTGATGACATCAACCGACGGGCGTTGGGTGGACATGATAAGATGAATACCGGCCGCCCGTGCCATTTGTGCCAAACGTTGAATCGCTGCCTCTACCTCTTTGCCGGCCACCAACATCAAATCTGCCATTTCATCAACCACGATAACAATGTACGGCAACGGTGTGGTGTCGAGTTCTTGCTCTTCATAAATCGGTTTGCCGGTTTCGGCGTCAAAACCGACCTGAATGGTGCGGGTAACTTTTTCACCGCTTTCCTGAAGCTCTTTAAGTTTTTGATTGTAGCCGGTAATATTGCGCACATTAAGCTGCGCCATTTTGCGGTAACGTTCTTCCATTTCGCGCACGGCCCATTTCAAGCCGATAACCGCTTTGGCCGGATCTGTAATAACCGGTGTCAACAAATGCGGAATTCCGTTATACATGGAAAATTCAAGCATTTTCGGGTCAATTAAAATCAGTTTGCACTCTTCGGGACGCAGGCGATACAACAATGATAAAATCATCGAGTTGACCCCGACGGATTTGCCCGAACCGGTGGTGCCGGCCACTAAAAGATGCGGCATTTTTGCCAAATCGGCATAAGTGTTTTTGCCGCCGATGTCTTTGCCCAAAACAACGTTAAGCGTGTTTTTAGTCTCTTTGAAAGCCGGGTCTGAAAGCAAATCTTTCAGCCACACGGTTTCGCGTTTGGCGTTCGGCATTTCAATACCGATGGTGTTTGACCCGGGCACGACGGCGATACGCACCGAAACAGCCGACATGGAGCGGGCAATATCATCGGCCAAACCGATAACACGGGCGGTTTTAGTCCCGGGAGCGGGTTCAAGTTCGTATAACGTGACGACCGGCCCCGGACGCACCCGGACGATTTTACCGTTGACGCCAAATTCTTGCAAGACTTCTTCCAGCTTACGGGCGACTGATTCCAATTCTTTTTGACTGATTTCGTTGCCGCCTTTGTCTTTGGGGCGCGAAAGCAGATTGATATCGGGAAATTGATAACCGTCGGCGGTTTTGGTCGTCTTAGCGGAGTTGTCTGCCGCTTTGGCGGATTTGTTTTTCTTTTGCGGGCTTGATTTTTCGATGCTTTGTGCAACATCTGTTGTTTTTTTGTTCAGCCGCGGCTCGATTTTTGCGGCGGTTGAGGATGTCTTTTTCCGTTGCAGCAAACCGGCGGTTTTTTGTAACAGTTTCAGCAAATATTTAAGGAGAACGCGGAAATTGCGCCCGATATAACACAAAGCTCTATACCAGTCTTTGCATGTGATGCCCAAGACCAGATTCAACGCCATGATGCTGATGATGACAAGTAACAAAGCCAAGATATTGCGCGCGTACGGCAGGTGGATGTCATTCAGATAAGTCAGTAAAGAGCCGACGAGTTTTTGCGCCGGTTTGCCGCCCAGGCCGTAATTGCCGAATTTGCAGGAAAACACCAGATTAAAGAAAGAAGACGTTGTTATCACCCCGACAACAAAAGCAAGGATTCTGACCTTGAATTCCAATACGGTGTTGTAACGCAGCAGTTGATACCCCCATGTCAACCATCCCAAAAGAAAAATCGGGAACGATACGCCGAAAGCAAACAAAATTCCTTCGGCAAGGTTGGCGCCTGCCAAACCCAGCAAATTAAGCGGCGTTTGGTCGTTTTGATTATTAAAAGAGGGATCGCCCGGATGATAAGTGGCCAGAGCCGCATAAATGGCAACCGCAGCCAAAATTAAGATAATTCCTGCCGTTTTGCGCCAGATTATTTTGATTTTACCGTCTTTGTTTTTTTTTGCTTTTCGAGCCATTTTCGTTAAATCCGTTGTTAGTTTGACAATAGTTATAGCTTATATTTCCTCAGTTCGTCAAGGCTTAAACTGACATTGCGGTCAATGCAGGTTGAAGGGTCTAGTTTAATGTTGGCGATGTTGCTGGCCTTATAAATTTGATATTTAAAAAGGTTAGGCATTGCAATGTTTTGTTCGGCCATCTTTTGCGACATTTTACGAATATTGTTAAGGTGTGTCTGATGCGTCCGGTCGTCAAATTGCGGGCGACACAGGGTCATAACCTCGCCCATGCCCTGAGAAGTCAGCCCTTTTTGCATTAAATACATGAGCAAATCCGCGTCTTTGTATTTTTGCGAACGAGGAAACAAATCTTTGATTTCCTCCCGATTCATCATGAAAGTTGAAAGGCAGATGTCAGTTTCTTTGCGAAAATTTAGTAAATTGACCTTTTTTTCGATATGGCAACAGCCTGCGGGCAAAAGGTGGGCTTTATCGTCGGCAAAAGCGTAACTCGTGTGCGAAAGCGGCGCGGCAAAACGATCCATAAATCCGACTTGCCGGCTGATTTTGTCTTTAACCCAAAAGTTTTCCGGCTCCAAAAAAGCGATATAATCGCCGTCGGCTTTGGTGATGGCAAATTCATAAGAATCCGTCAGTCCTTTTTCGGTGGTATTTAAACAAAGTTTGACCCGTGAATCCCTTTGGCGATATCTTTGCAACCGCCGTGCGGTGCTGTCGGTGGAGGCATTGTTAACGATAATCCATTCCATATTGTCATAATCTTGATATGCAAAAGATTTGAAAGCCGTTGTCAGAAAGCGGGCGCAGTTATGCGCAACCGTAATGACCGACACTTTTTTATAATTGAACATTGAGCCTCTCTTGCATGTTTTATTCAGAGCTTGTGTCTGATTTTTCATAAATTCTTGACTTTAAAATAAAGTAAACCTAAATTCCCAAATAAAAGATTAATGAAGAGAGGTTTTTTAAATGAAATACGCTTTTGTTTTCCCGGGGCAGGGGTCGCAATTTATCGGCATGGGCAAAGATTTGGCGGACAATTTTGCTTCTGCGCGGGAGGTTTTTGAAGAAGTCGACAACGCGCTTAAGCAGAACTTGTTTAAATTGATGACCGAAGGTCCGGAAAGCGAATTGGTCTTAACCGCCAACACACAGCCGGCATTGATGGCACATTCCATGGCGGTTGTCCGCGTTTTGGAAAAAGAATTCGGTATCAAGTTACAAAACAAAGCGGCTTATGTCGCTGGTCATTCGCTCGGTGAATATTCGGCAGCTTGCGCCGCGGGAGTCTTTTCGCTGGAGGATACTGCAAAATTGCTGCGTATTCGCGGCGATGCCATGCAAAAAGCGGTTCCGGTCGGCGTCGGCGGTATGGCCGCGGTTTTGGGCATGTCTTTCAAAGACGTAGATGCTTTGGTGGAAGCCTGCAATGATGAGCATAATCTTTGCGTGGCCGCCAACGATAATTCGGACGGACAGGTGGTGCTTTCCGGTCATGCGGCGGCGATTGAAAAGGCTGTTGAGATTGCCCCTGAATTCGGTGCCAGACGTTGTGTCCGGCTGCCGGTCAGTGCGCCGTTTCACAGTCCTTTGATGCAACCTGCGGCGGAAGCCATGGCCAGAGCTTTTATGCAAGTGGAAAGCCATGATGCCGAAATTCCGCTGATAGCAAATGTTTTAGCTGCTCCGGTTACAAATCATAAAGAAATAATCAAACATTTGATAGAACAAGTAACCGGAACGGTCAGATGGCGGGAAACCGTTATGTACATGAAAGAACAAGGCGTTACCGATATTATTGAATTGGGCGCCGGCAAAGTTCTTTCGGGAATTGTCAAGAGAAGCGACAAAGAAATAAACGCCTCTTCGGTCGGCTCTGTCGCCGAGATAGAAGAATTGGCAAAAAATTTATAACTTTTAGAAAAGGAATAAAAATATGTTCAGATTAGATGGAAAAGTAGCTTTAATTACCGGTGCGGCTGGCGGTTTGGGCGACAAAATCGCCCGCACGTTGCATGCCCAGGGTGCGACGCTTGCCTTAACCGATATGCGTTCCGAGCCGATGGAAAAATTAAAGGCTGAATTGGGCGATAGGGTGGAATGGTTTGTTGCCAATCTTTCCAAGACGGAAGAAATCGCCGATTTGGTTAAAAACGTTGAAGCCAAATTCGGCCAAATTGATATCTTGGTCAACAATGCCGGTTTAACCCGCGATAATTTATTTATGCGCATGAGCGACGAAGATTGGCAGTTGGTGCTGGACGTTAATCTTTCAGCCGGATTCAAATTGGCAAAAGCGATTGTGCGCGGCATGATGAAACGCCGTTTCGGCCGCATCATCGGTATTGCTTCCGTGGTCGGTGTGATGGGCAATGCCGGTCAGGCCAACTATTCGGCATCTAAAGCCGGTATGATTGCCATGAACAAATGCTTGGCTCAGGAAGTCGGCTCCCGCGGCATTACGGTCAATTCCGTAGCGCCCGGCTTTATCCGCACGCCGATGACCGATGTCTTGCCCGATGATGTTAAAGCCGCTTTATTGGCAAAAATTCCGGAAGGCAAGCTCGGCGAGGCTCAGGATATTGCCAACGCGGTTGCCTTCTTAGCTTCCGATGAGGCACAATACATCACCGGCCAGACTATCCATGTCAACGGCGGTATGGCAATGATTTAAGGCTTTGCCTTTTATGCAAAAAAATCCCCGCAAGCGGGGATTTTTTTATAAGATTTTTATCTTACTTGCATTCTGAAATAAAATAAGTATAATAAAGACAAAGATAATTTTAGGAGTGAAACAAATGAAAAAAATTAAGTTTATGTGCCTGGTGTCGGCTTTGGTTTTAGGGCTTTCCGGTGTGGCAAATGCGGGCGTTACGTTTTTGCCGGCAGCCGGCGGCAGTGTCGGCAGTTCGGGCAAACCGAGTGCTGCGCAAACTTCCGAGCAAAAATGCAAAAGCGCCGGCTATTCGCGCACTTCCTGCGGCAATGGTCAAATTTTAGCGGATCAATGCCCGTATAATAGAAGTTATTACAAAAGCTGCTGTCCGGAAGATTACCGCTTTACTAAAGAGGAATGTACCCGTGCCGGACTGCGTTACAGCTCCAACAGCTGCGGTGGTCTATATCGCTGTCGGTAAATTTTGTAAAATTTTCATTTTTCAACGGCTGGTTTTTCCGGCCGTTTTTTTATAAGTGTGTATTAAACGACCGTTTAACGCATATATTTGTAAAAAAGGAAAAGCAGATTGTTGTAAAATAAAATCAAAAAAACAACTAATTGATTTGTCGTAATTTTATTAGCGATGAGGATAAGGAAATAAACACTTGCAAATAAATTTTTTTCTTATAATATACGGTCGTTAATGTTAATTTTAAACGGTCGTTTAATATATACAAAGATACGCAAATGGTTTTTTCTTCAACAATATTTCTTTCCATGTTTTTGCCGCTTGTTTTGGCTTTATATTTTCTGGCACAGGAACGTTTGCGCAATTATGTTTTGTTGGGCGCGAGTTTGCTGTTTTATGCGTGGGGTGAGCCTAAAGCTGTCTGGATTATGATTGCGCTTATTATTTTGTCATGGTTTGTTGCCCGCAAGATGGATAAAACTTGCGGCAAAGCCAGAAAATTGTGGCTGGCAGCAGGTATTTGCGGCAATCTTTCCGCTTTGTTTTTTTACAAATACTGGATGTTTTTTTTGCAAAATTTTAACCTCTTGTTAAGCGATTTGCACAGACCTATGCTGGATGTTCCGCAAATTGCTTTGCCGATTGGCATTTCATTTTATGTTTTTCAGATTATGTCATATTTGATAGATGTTTATCGCAAAGAGGTTAAAGCGCAGCCGAATTTGTTTTTGCTGGCGACATATGTTTCATTGTTTCCGCAGTTGGTGGCCGGGCCGATTGTGCGCTATCAGACAATCGCCGAAGATTTGGAAAACCGTAAACCCCAACCGGATAATATTTTTATCGGCATGCGTCGTTTTGTGATTGGGTTGGCTAAAAAAGTTTTGGTGGCCGATCAGGTCGCTTTTATTGCCGATAAGGTCTTTGATGCGCCGGTAGCAAGCGTGCCGTGTGCTTTTGCCTGGCTTGGCGCGTTAGCTTATACACTGCAGATTTATTTTGATTTCAGCGCATATTCGGATATGGCTATCGGTCTTGGCCGCATATTTAATTTTAGGTTTTTGGAAAACTTTAATTATCCGTATTCGGCGCACAGCGTGCAAGAATTTTGGCGGCGTTGGCACATATCGCTTTCAACCTGGTTTCGCGATTATTTGTATATTCCTTTGGGTGGCAGCCGCAAAGGCAAATGGCGGACTTATTTAAATTGTTATATTGTGTTTGGGCTTTGCGGTTTGTGGCATGGCGCTTCATGGAATTTTGTCGTTTGGGGATTGTATCACGGTACGGGTTTAATGGTGGAGAGGATAGGGCTTTCAAAACTGTTGGAACGCTTGCCGTCTGCGCTGTCCAATCTTTATGTCTGGCTGTTTGCCGTCATCGGCTGGGTGATGTTTCGCGCAACTGACCTGACGCACGCCGGGCAGTTCTTAAAAATCATGTTCTTGGGCAATCCGTCAGCGCCGCTGAATACATTTTACACGGCAACCGAATTTTTGACTTACAGCAATTTATTGATTATGTTGCTGGGAATAGTTCTTTCTTATCCGATATTTAACGGCAGATATAAACGCTTTAAGTTTTCGCCGGCCGAAACGGCGCTGGTCTTTGCGCTTTTTGCTGTGGCATATGTTTTTGCCATGACCAGCACCTTTTCTCCGTTTATTTATTTTAGGTTTTAGCGTAATTTATGATTTAACGCAAATTTTTGTTGCCGATAAATAGCAGGTCGTAAAAAAGCCGGATAAACCGGCTTAAAAATTTTACAAACGTTTCCAGGTGGTGCCGGAAGGAGAGTCTTCCAAAACAATGCCCTGCGCTTTCAGTTCATCGCGGATTTTATCAGCCGTTGCCCAATCCTTGTTTTTTTTGGCTTCCGCCCGTGCTTGAATTTTTGCTTCAATCTCGGCGTCTTCGTTATCGTTGACGCCGCCTTTAAACCAAATTTCCGGTTTCTGATACAAAAGCCCGAGCAAGCCGGCGCCGGCAAGAAATTCACCTTTAAGACGCGCTTTATCCTCAGTTGTTTCCGCTTTGTTCAATTCACCGGCGGTTTCATGCAAAACAGCCAGAGCCGCCGGTGTGTTTAAGTCATCGGCAAGTGCTTCCAAAAGCTTTGGATTGGGTTCGCTTGGAACGGCAGCCACATCGGCGGTTTTTAACAGCGCGTTATAAAACTTATCCAGCACACTCTTGGCTTGCTCCAAACCGGCAAATGTGAAGTTAAACGGTTGATGATAATGCGTGGTCAAAAACAAAAGCCGCAATGCTTCCGCCGGATATTTGGAGATAATCTCGTCAACATTGTGAAAATTGCCCAATGATTTTGACATCTTGACGCCGTCGACCATCAACATGCCGGCATGCACCCAGTAATGGGCAAAGCGTGAGCCTTCAAAAGCGCAGGTTGATTGAGCGCATTCATTTTCATGATGTGGAAAAATCAAATCAGAACCGCCGCCGTGAATGTCAAAATCATTACCTAAAAGTTTCGAGCTCATGGCCGAACATTCCAAATGCCACCCCGGACGGCCGTAACCCCACGGGCTGTCCCAACCGGGCTGATCCGGCTCGGATGGTTTCCATAAAATAAAATCCGCCGGATTTTTCTTATAGTCAGCCACTTCAATTCTGGCGCCGGCAAGCATTTCTTTCATCGAGCGGCCGGAAAGAAAACCGTAATTGGGCATTGAATCCACATCAAACAACACATGCCCTTGAGCCTCGTAAGCGTGGCCGTTTTTGAGAAGTCTTTTAACCAACTCAATCATTTCGCCGATATATTCGGTCGCCCGCGGGCGGTGGTTTGGTGCCAACACATTGAGCTTGCCCATATCCTCCAAGTACCATTGATATGTTTGCTCGGTGATTTCGCGGATGGATTTTCCGGTTTCTTTATGTTTGTTTAAAATTTTATCATCCACATCGGTGATGTTTGACACGTATGTTACATGGTCTTTTCCGTAAACCTGGCACAACAAACGGTATAAAACGTCAAAAACAACGGAGGTCTTGGCATTACCCAAATGCGCGCGGTCATAAACCGTCGGGCCGCACACATACATCCGCACATTGTTTTTATCAATCGGAACAAACTCGTCTTTACGTTGTTTTAAGGTGTTATGCAGGTAAATTTTTGTCATGATTATTCCTTTTAAGCTTTTTGTCCGTTAAGGCGTTTCAAGGCTTTTTCCCGTCCGATGAGCGGTAGGAGCGCTTTAAGTTCCGGTCCGTTGTCAAGTCCGGTCAAAGCTTTGCGCAGCGGATGAAACAGGGCGCGGCCTTTTTTGCCGGTTTGGGTTTTAAGCGTATCAATCCATGTTTGAAAAGTTTCATCATTCCATGGTTCGGGCGGCAACAATTCAGCCGCGGCGTTGGTCAAAGCCGCATCTTCCGTAACCGGTGCGATTTCGCCGTTGCAGATGGTGTTCCACAAACCGGCGTCTTCAACTTTGGTCAGGTTATGACGGATTTTCAGCCAGAAATCTTCATTGCCACCGATTCGGTCGCATGCGTTAGCGTAAGGCATTGTATGAATATATTTCAAATTAAAATGTTTGAGTTCTTCTTCGTCAAACTTCGGTTGCGCCCGTCCGATTTTGGAAAAATCGAGCGTTTCAGCCAACTCTTCCAGCGAATAAAACGGCTCAATCGCTTCTGAGGTGCCGAGCTTGGCCAAAAACGAACAAATCGCCATATTTTCCACCCCTTCGGCGCGCAATTCGCGTACGCCTAAGCTGCCCAACCGTTTGGACAGTTTACCTTCCTTGCCGGTCAAAAGCGGCAGGTGGGCAAAGGTTGGTGCTCGTCCACCGATGGCCTCAAACATCTGAATTTGTGAGGCGGTATTGGTCACATGGTCTTCGCCGCGAACAATGTGGGTGATGCCAAAGTCGCAATCGTCAATCACCGACGGCAGGTGATAAAGAAACGTACCGTCTTCGCGAATAACAATCGGGTCGCTTAAGTTTTCGGCCTCATACTTCACGTCGCCGCGTACCACGTCATGCCAGCTGATTTCGCCGGGGATAAGCTTAAAACGATAATGCGGCTTGCGTCCCTCGGCTTTAAAACGTGCCAAATCCTGTTCGGTATAATGCAGTGCCTGGCGGTCATACACCGGAGGACGCCCTTTGCTCAGAGCGTATTTACGCTTAAATTCGAGCTCTTCGGGAGTTTCATAACAAGCGTAAATCCGACCATTGCTTTTGAGCTGCTCCACCACTTGATTGTAACGTTCAAAACGCGCAGACTGGCGCGCCTCCTCGCTCCAGTTCAAACCAAGCCATTGTAAGCTTTCGCGTAGAGAGTCTTCGTATTCTTTTTTGGAACGCGCAAAATCGGTATCGTCAATGCGCAGCATAAATATTCCGCCCATTTTTTTAGCCCACAGCCAATTAAACAAAGCGGTGCGGGTGTTACCGATGTGCATATGCCCGGTTGGGCTCGGGGCAAATCTGACTTTAATGTTATTCATAAAATTATCTTCCATTTTTAAACCGGCTTACATCTTATAGAGTTTGCTTTATAAATTCAACTCTAAAATTTGTAAAATCCGTTTTAACGGTAGAGCAATTTTTCTTCGGCGTTTTTTTCGTTGGAAACGGTTAAGGTTTCCAAATCTTCCAAAAACCAGTCCATATCTTCGTCAACGTCTTTTATCATGGTATAAAAACGTGTGCGATAAGTCAAAAGCAGACTGCTTTCGCCGATTTTCAAATCGACGATTTTAATTTTGCCGGCGGTTTTTGTAACCTTAAATTCCAGCGTGACGGAATTTAGGTTTTCCGAGGCCATATTTTCGGGCAGTTTGACGTTGCAGAAAATGTCGGTGTAATCGCCGTTGACCCGCGCGGCGGTAATGACAAAATCAATACCATCGGTTTCAAAATCCAGCGGATAATTTTTGTATAAGCTCAACACATAACGTTGAAAAAGTTTCAGATAAGCGCGTTGTTGTTCGGGTGTCATTGCCCGCCAATAACGGCCGATGACAAAACGCGCCACATGAACGGTGTCGACATCATCTTGAAACATCTTGTCCAACACGGCATATTTTTGTTCCAAATCCGGGTTGCCCAAAGCCTCAATCAAAGCGTAACCGGTGGCGTTTGCCCAACGGACGGCCTCGTTTTCGTGTACCGGCGCGGCGGCGGCCGGATTAAAAAATCCCCAAAAAACAAAAAGCGCGGTGATAAGTTGCAAAAAAATCTTACTTTTCATAAAAAATACCTTAACATAACTGACAGATATTTTTGTTTATAACATATAATGGTTAATAAAATGAAATTAAAATTCAGTTTGGCAATTCTTTTTTCGGTTATGGGCATCACAACGGCGGAGGCTGTCGATGTGCGTTTGGAGCCGATTTTAAACACCGAGGTTATCCGCTGCGGCAGCGATTTGAGCGTGAAATCTTTTGCATATCAGGAAGACGGCGAATGGAAAGGTTTTGACGCCGACCTTTGCCGCGCTTTTGCCTGGGCGATATACGGCGACGGCAGCAAGTTTGAGATGGTGGATGTACGTCCTTATAATGTCGGCCGTTATTTAAAAGGCGGACTGATTGATGTGATGTTGAGCGGCGGCGTGTTTTCCGCCGGTTTTGAAGGTAAACAGCAGGCGGAAGCTATCGGGCTTTTATATTATGACCGGCAGAAGTTTGCCGCCAAAGATGCGCCTGAAGATGCCAAATCCATGGAGGCTTTTAAAGGCAAGCGCGTTTGTGTTTCCACCGACTCGGATTATCTGGACAACTTGAAAGAATATAACCGGAAATATAATCTGGATTTGAAAATTCTGCCGTTTAATTCGCCGGACAAAGCCAGAAAAGCCTTTTTCTTGAAGCGGTGCGATTTAATCACCAGCCGCGGAATGCTCTTGGAAGGAATGTTAATGGACAGTCCGGCCGCCGGGGTGGAAATTTTGCCCGAAGAATTTGCCTATAAACCGGTTTATGCCTTTGTCAGTCAGGATAACAACCGTTTGCGCGTGGCTTTGAAATGGGCGATTAACGCCTTGTATTTAACCGAAGAATTGGGTATCAACCAAAACAATATTTCCATATTAATCGGCAATGAAGACATCTCAACCCGCAACTTGTTGGGCGATGATGATTTGTTGTGGCTCTCATTGGGTTTGCGTCCGCAATGGGTACGCCAGGCCGTTGGTGATTTGGGCAATATGGGAGAAATTTATGAACGCAATCTGGGGGCGGATTCGCCGATTAAACTGGAGCGCGGCCAGGCTAACTTAATCAAAAACGGCGGAGTCGTCCATGCCGAAAAATTCAGGTAAAAAGCAAAGCTTTTGTTATTTTTTTACAAATTTATATGACAAGAAATTAAACTGGTTGTTTTATGCCTGTATAGCTGTTTTTGCTTGTATAGCAGGTTTGCAAATAACTCGTTCGTGTGCGTTTTATTTTGATACGGTAGAGCATATCCACGCCTCGTGGTTGGTGTCAGAAGGCAAAATTCCGTTTGTCGATTTTTTTGAACATCATAATCCGCTGCTTTGGTATGTTTTAGCACCGTTGACCAAGCTTTTTGAACGCAATATTGTTATTATTCCTGTTGTGCGCACGATAGCTGTTTTGGGGTATTTTTCTTGTATTTGGATGGTGTATCAAATAAGCCGTCAAATTTATGGCAAAAAAGCGGCTCAATATTCTGTTTTGCTTTTGTTTTGTGTGTATGGAATATGGCGCGATATAGCCAATATCCGTCCTGATATTTTTATGTATTTGTTCTTTTTATCAGGTCTTTATTGGTTTTTGAAATATATGTCCGATAAAAAGTTACGGCAGCTGATAGTTTCTTTTTTATGCATTAGTATTTCTTTTTTGTTCTTGCAAAAAGCTGTTATCTTAGGGGTGGGTTTTGCAGTTGCCACTTGTTATTTCTTGTATAAAAAACAAATCAGTTGGCGTGATTTTGTTTTGGCAGCTTGCTGTGCCTGCGTGCCATTGGTGTTGTTTTTTGGCTATTTATGGTATACTCAAAGTTTGGGTGCGTGGTTTTATTATAATGTTATTTTTAATATGAATTTGCAGGAATATTATGGCGACTATAACAACGGCGGTGTTGCTCATCTTCGTTGGCTTGTTGTAATAACGTTGTTAATTGTTGTCCGTTATTACCGCTTTTCTAAAGAAAGTTTGCCGATTTTGTTATGTCTGATTGCTACAGCACTGTCTTTTGCGTCGTTTTCTCCGCATCCGCAATATTTTCAAGGCTATTTCTTTTTGTGCGCTATCTTATTGGCACCTGTTGTTTATCGTGTTCAATATGCCGGTGTGATACATGGTTTGCTGATTGTGTGGCTGGTGTATTCTTTCTATACTTTAATCCCGCAAGGACGCCAAATTGAAAAATATGCTAAATCATATAAAACCGCCGCATATATTATTGATAACACAACACCTCAAGACATTGTCTTTGATTTAGGTTCTCAAGCATGCAATTTATATAATCCCGATGGCGGATATTATTGGTTTGGCTTTTTTAATGTTGCGATTATTGATACAATATATAATCCAAATAAATATTTGGATGTTGATCGGTTGATAAAACAAGTCAAGCCTAAATTTATTTGTGTCAGCGACGATATAGCGGAATTTACCAATGACAGAGTGGCAACTTATCATTATATGTGGTTTAACCAGAAAGCACACCGCCTTTTAACTAAAGCCAGGAAATATAGAGATTTGTTATCTAAATTACCAAATTTGGAAAATGATTTTTGGAAAATAGATCAGGAATGGATTAAACAAAATTATATTAAAAATGAAACAATGAACGTTTATGAAAGAATTGACTGAATAAGAGGGAGTTATGGCAACAAAAGCAATCATCATCGGCGCGGGACCGGCAGGACTAACGGCGGCTTATGAACTTTTAACACGTTCGGATATTGAGCCGATTGTTATTGAAGAAAATTCGTTTGTTGGCGGTATCAGCGCCACGCTTGATTATAAAAACAATAAGATAGATATGGGAGGACACCGCTTTTTCTCAAAGTCAGACAGAGTTATGAGTTGGTGGCTTAATATTTTGCCCTTACAAGGAAAACCTTCGGCAGATGATCTTATTTTGCACCGAACGCCCAAACTTTCTTCATTGCCGGGCGCTCCAAATCCGCAAAAAGAAGATAAAGTTATGTTACAAAGGCATCGTTTATCGCGCATTTATTATCTTAAAACTTTTTTTGATTATCCGGTCAGTCTGAATATGAACACCATAAAAGGCTTGGGCTTATGGCGGATGTTTAAAATCGGCTGCTCTTATCTGAAAGCGCTTGTCTTTCCGATAAAAGACGAAAAATCTCTGCAGGACTTTATGATAAATCGTTTTGGTAAAGAATTATATCTGACATTTTTTAAAGATTATACCGAAAAACTATGGGGAATAGATTGTGCTGAAATTTCCGCCGAATGGGGTGCACAGCGTATTAAAGGCATTTCGATTTTAAAAGTCTTAAAACAAATGTTTGTGAATATGACAGGGAAAAAATCAAAAAATATTGAAACCAGTTTTATTGACAGTTTTTATTATCCTAAATTTGGCCCCGGGCATTTATGGCAATCTGTTGCCGATGAAGTTAAAGCCAGAGGCGGTAAAATCTGCTTAAATGAAAAAGTCGTGGGCTTGACTTTAAAAAATGGGAAGATTGTCGCAATACAAACACAAACGAGTGATGGTAAAAGCAAAACTTATACCGGTGATATCTTTATTTCAACCATGCCGGTCAAAGATTTGATAAAATCCTTAAATGATGTTCCGACAAAAGTTGCTAAAATTGCTGAAGGATTGATGTACCGCGATTTCAGGGTTGTCGGTGTTTTGCTCAATAAATTGAAATTAAAAAACACCACGGCTTTTAAGACGATTAACAATATCGTGCCCGATACTTGGATTTATGTGCAGGAAAGAGATGTTAAGCTCGGCCGCATTCAGGTTTTTAACAACTGGAGTCCTTATATGGTGAAAGATTTTCAAAATACCGTGTGGATAGGGTTGGAATATTTTTGCAACGAACAAGATAAAATATGGACGGATGACGATAAGACGTTTATTGATTTTGCCATAGAAGAAGGATATAAAATCGGAATCTTTGCCAAAGAAGATGTTCTAGATGCGTATACGCATAAAGTCAAAAAAGCTTATCCGGCGTATTTTGGTACTTATGATAAGTTTGCTGTGGTGAAAAAGTATGTTGACGGCATAGATAATTTATATCTTGTCGGGCGTAACGGTATGCATCGTTATAATAATATGGATCATTCAACTTTGGCTGCCATGAAAGCTGTGGATTGTATCTTGGGCGTTTGTAAAGATCGCGAGGAAATTTGGTCGGTTAATACCGAAGCTGAATATCATGAAGAAAAACAGAACTGAAATCCATAAAATTAAATCCACAAAAAAGGGAGCTTGAAACAAGCTCCCTTCAATTATATAAAATCGATGACTAGAACAATACCTTGACGCGGGCGCCGGCATTGTAGCTGTAATCAATGTATTTATCGCCCGAACCGTCAATGCGGTAAGAACCGAACAAGCCGACCGCAACATTATCGGTAACGTAGTAGTCAGCCGCGGCGTCAACCCACAAATCGTTGGCATTATCGCCGTCGGTTTCAAAGTTGTAAACCAAACCGAGGTCAAGAGCGACCTTGCCGAAGTTTTTATAAACAGCGGCTTTAACCGACTGTTCCAATGTGCGTTCGCCGTCGTCAATGTTGCCGCTGACGAGATAAGAAGCATAAGGAGTTAAACCACAGTCAAGCTCATAACCGACTTTCAACTCGCCGCTTAATTCTTTATACCATGTGCCGTCGGCTTCGCTGCCGGAAAAATCCTGCTCATCATAAGTCAGATAGTCAACCGAAGCTTGGAACAACACGCTGTTGACACGGGTGTTGTAAGTTGCACCGATGCTGTACATAAAGTTGTGATCGTTGTTAAATTCTCTTGCCGTGTCAAAAACGTTGGCAACGCTGGCATGAACGCTCACATTATCGGTAATGCCGTATTCCAAAGTTTCGGCTGCGGCCCATGCCTCATCGACATAGCCGTTAGCTCTGCTTGTACCTTTTTCACGGAAATATCCGGCTTCGGTGTTTGATGTAAATTCGCCTTTGGCCGGGGTAAAGAATGGGTTGGTAATATCGGCAGCCATGGCTTGCGTACTCAACAAAACCGCGGCGGATGCCATTAAAATAGTTCTGTAGTTCATGATAAACTCCTTTATCTTATTTTAAACGGTAACATAAAATGTTACATAAGCATGCTACGCCTTATATATAAAAAAGCAACCTCTTTTATTAAAACTTTTGTTTCAATTATGTAAGAAAAGGGAGGTAAAACACCTCCCTTTCGGCTAAATTCCTTTTGTAAGGAAATTATTTTTTCATCACGGCCACGCCCGGAAGCTCTTTACCTTCCATCCATTCCAGGAAAGCGCCGCCCGCGGTTGAAATGTATGTGAACTTGTGTTCAACACCGGCGTTGGCCAGAGCCGAAACCGTATCGCCGCCGCCGGCAACCGAAGTGAGCTTTCCGGCTTGTGTCAATTCAGCGGCTTTTTGCGCAACCTTGTTGGTGGCGTTGTCAAACGGTTTCATTTCAAACACGCCCAAAGGTCCGTTCCAGACCAGGGTTTTGCATTCTTCCAACTTGGCATTAATCTGAGCGATGGTCTTTTCGCCGACATCCAACAACTCCCAGCCTTCCGCCGGAATATGTTCCAAATCAACCGTCATATGCTCGGCGTTGGCTTTAAATTCTTTGGCGGCGACCAAATCAAGCGGCAGCACGATTTCGCAGTTGTTGGCTTCGGCCGTTGCCATAATTTCTTTGGCGGTGTCAAGCATATCCATCTGCACCAGCGAATTATTCGTATTGACGGTGTCATATCCTTTGGCTTTTAAGAAAGTGTGCGCCATGCCACCGGAGATGACCAGTTTGTTGACTTTTTTAACCAGATTGTTCAACAAATCCAGCTTGGTGGAAACTTTTGACCCGCCGACAATCGCCATCAACGGGCGTTCCGGATTGTTCAACCCTTTAGTTAAAGCGTTGACTTCTTCTTCCATCAGCAAACCCATGACCGAAGGAATTTGTTCGGCTGCCGCCACCATGGAAGCATGGGCGCGGTGCGCGGTGGAAAAAGCGTCCGAAACATAAACATCGGCCGGTTTTACCAGCTTTTTGGCCCATTCGACATCGCCTTTTTTCTCTTCGTCATAAAAGCGCAGATTTTCAAGGAGCAAAACCTCGTCATCGTTCATGGTTTTAACGGCGTGTTCAACTTTTTCGCCGATACAGTCGTCCACAAACACCACCTTTTTGCCCAGCGCTTTTTGCAATTCGGGGGCGACGTGTTTTAACGAGTTTTTCATATCCCCTTTGCCTTCCGGGCGTCCGAAGTGCGAAATCACCACCACTTTGGCGCCTTTGTCCATCAAATGTTTAATGGTCGGCACCGTGCGGACAATGCGAGCGGTGTTGGTAACCTTAAAATTTTCATCCATCGGCACGTTCAAGTCGGCGCGCAGCATCACGACCTTGCCGTTTAAATTATCCAAATCTTCAAGTGTTCTGTATTGTTGCATTATATTTTCCTCTGTTTAATCAAAAAAACACCCCGCCGGGCACAAAGCTTTTGCGCTTATGGCAAAAACCGCCGCCCGACGGGGATAACATTTAAGGCTTAACCGTTGACTTTCGCCATATGGGCAATCAGGTCAAGAACCTTGTTGGAATAACCCCATTCGTTGTCATACCAGCTGATGACTTTGACAAAGGTGTCGGTTAATTGAATACCGGCTTTGGCATCAAAGATGGAGGTGTGCGCATCGCCCAAAAAGTCAGACGAAACAACCGCGTCTTCGGTATATCCCAAAATACCTTTCAACTCGCCTTCCGAAGCTTCTTTCATCGCTTTGCAGATTTCTTCGTAAGTTGTCGGCTTGACAAGGTTGGCTGTCAAGTCAACCACGGAAACGTCCAAAGTCGGCACGCGCATGGACATACCGGTCAATTTGCCGTTCAAGGACGGGATAACTTTGCCGACGGCTTTGGCTGCGCCGGTTGAAGACGGGATAATGTTGCCCGAAGCCGCGCGACCGCCTCTCCAGTCTTTAACGGATGGACCGTCAACCGTTTTTTGGGTGGCGGTGGTGGAGTGGACGGTTGTCATCAAACCGTCTTTAATGCCGAATTTATCGTTCAAAACTTTTGCAATCGGCGCCAGGCAGTTGGTGGTGCAGGATGCGTTGGAAACAAACTGCGTGCCTTTAACATACGAGTCGGTGTTGACACCGCAGACAAACATCGGCGTATCATCTTTGGAAGGCGCGGACATGACGACATATTTTGCGCCGGCGTCGATGTGGCCTTGAGATTTTTCTTTAGTTAGGAACAAGCCGGTAGATTCGACGACATAATCGGCCTGAACTTCGTTCCACTTCAAATCGGCCGGATTCTTTTCGGCCGTAACGCGGATAGCTTTGCCGTTGACCACCAGTTTGCCGTCTTTAACCTCAACCGAACCGTTGAAACGGCCGTGCATGGTGTCATATTTGAGCATATAAGCCATATAATCGACATCAATCAAATCGTTAATGCCGACGATTTCAATATCGTTTCTGGCTTGGGCGGCACGGAAAACCAAACGTCCGATACGGCCAAAACCGTTAATACCTACGCGAACTACCATATTTCATTCCTCATAAAAAAAGTTGCGCCTTTGCCGGTTTTTATTAAAGACAATGTGTCGGCAAAGGGTGTGCGGACAGCCCCGCACGGGCGTGGATAAAACCTTTAATCGCCTGCTAATTTAGCATTAAAGATTAAATTTTCAAGTTAAAAATGCAAAAACCCGCAGCATTTTGATTTTATACGCGGAAAACAAGCCCAAGATGTGTGAATTTTCTTGATTCTGCCTGCTGGAAACGAGCCGCCGCCGTGTGAAATCCTAATGTTGTTGCCTGATGTTTTCAATGCCTGATAACCACGTCTTTTTGTCGGCTGTGCATTCGGCGGCGAACAAATCGCATATATGCGGACATAAGCCCGCACACGCTGTCCGCACACGCCCGCCGGGCAGGCTCCCTGATGATGACAAAAACAGCATTTTGTCATAAAATATACAAAATTTTTCCATTATCTTGCATTTTTTGCTTGTATATTTTCCCGTTTTATGCTACTGTAATAATGAAAAATATTAAGTTATGGATGCTATTGTGTGTAATTATTGAAAATTCTGAAAAGATTTTTCATCACTTTGGTATGCCTGAAAAACTTGATTTTTTTTCATTTTAAATTGATTAATAAATAAAAAAATACAATTATGGCAAAGACAAGAAATTTCTTCATCGTGCTCATGAGCATGATGATGACAGTTGCTCTTATGAGCAGCTGCGAGAAGTCAACCTTTTTAGGCGCGGAAGAGACCAAGTTCACGAAGAACGAAAGGCCAAATCAAGACGGCGATAGCGGATACCGCTACGACGCCGATCTGGCGATGGAGTTTGATACAACTGCATGTCAGTTGTACACCGTCCGCCAGACGGTCGAGGGGGTTCGCAACGTTCTTGAGAACGGCGATACCCTGGCAGTGGAAGAGTTCTCTCGTGACCTCAATTTGGAGGTTAACTTCAGCCTGACACCTTCCAAGGTGTATGTGTCTGAGGAGAGCCTTTTAGATGAGGTGGTTCTTACAGACAGTGGCAAGTCCGAAGTTTCAGAAACCGAGGATGAGGATGATGAGTTCTGCACCATTAACAAGGAGCAGACTTACTCTTTTGTCTTCAACGGTAACGAAACCGTCGAAGCTGCTGCCGTATGGCAGGCACTTCGTTGTGAAGTTGCGGACACAACTTTCGCATGTGCAGAAGTTAAGAACGTTGCGTACGATTCTTTCGAGGCAACGCTTAACGAAACAATGTCAAATGCCGATTCTACGGTGTATGACGTTGAGCTCCTCTTCAATGTGGAGCTTGCATGCGAGAAGATGAACTGGGACAGCACATATGTTGTTCGCGTGCCGGAAGTCCGTATCTATAAGAGCGGATATATTCCTCCGGTTCCGGACGAGTATGAAACCGTCGTCGAGAACAGCGATTATAAAGCTGCTTTCGAAACTGCGACTCTCAGTCTCGTAACTGATTACCAGACCGTTTCAGGTGACCTTGTTACCTACAAGAACGGTTCTGAGGAGATCGGCCGCGAAAACTTCGCGAAGGATCTCAACCTTCAAGCTCTCTTCACATCACCTGAAAGGGTGTATGTGGAAAGTGAAGCTCAGCTCACCAACGTTTCTTTGACAGGCTCATCACATGGTGGTGACTATGTATCAAGGGATGCGGACGGTCGTTTCACGACCGCTACCTCAACTCTGGATTACAATTTCCGGTTTAATGAAGACGAGCGTGTGAATGCTGCAACCGAATACCAGTATCTCTCTTATGGAGATACAACTTTTGTATACTCGGCCATTCGGAATATCCGCTTCAACAGAGCGGAAGTTTCTGAAAATGTTGCAGCCAGCAATGACGAGCTTCAGGTTGTAAACGTAACCCTCTACTTTGATGTAGAGGTCGTACGCGAAGACCCTGAAGGTATGGTAGCTACAAAATCCACCAGCACACCGGAGACATACGAAGTAGCCGTTCCTTACGAACGTGCTCTTCGTGTTGAAGCCCCGGTTGACGAGCTGGTGGAAAAGACATACAGAGATGTTGTTCGTGAAATCGTTGACGCTAATACGGAGCGTATTTCATGGACAGAAGTTGAGACTTGGTCAGTATCCGGTGAGAAGACCAACGTCATCAGCTTTAACCTGTATAGGCACTTCCAGAGCCCGAGCTTGCAGACTGTGTACACGGCTAATGACCAGTACAACACTGTAAGCAACGGTTCTGACCTCGTTCGCGAGAGCGAGAGTGTGGACGGAAATTGGACCGTGACAACTCGTTACATGCAGTATACTTCTACTGCTTCTAACGGTGTTGATCCTTTCAATAACGTTTATGCTTATGATTACCAGAAGGCTGTTTATGCTAATGAGTATTATACTCTTAGCTTTGACTATGCTGACTGGACAATCAGCGAGGGTTCTTCCAACGTTACTTCTGCCGGTGAAACAACCGTCAACGGTGTTGTTTACAACGTATCTAACTACGTCAACAACATCAATACGGTTTACTCTTTCTCTTCTGAAAGATATGAAGCATCTGCCAGCGCAGAAGCCCGTATCTACGTTGAGAAGGAAATCGAGAAGATTATCCCGGATGAGTGGGGTAAGATTATCGGTGCCGGCATCAGCGCAGTTCCGACGGATCCGAACGGAACGTCAGCACAGAAATGTCTGACCATCCGTACCGATCGCGGTGCTGTGGCTATTCCGTTCTCCATGAACGTCGCCACGCCGGAAGTATCAAGTATCTTGAACGGATACTTCGTTGAAGGTAACTTCGGCGCTGAGTACAACTCAGGATACTACACCAATGCCAACAATCATGGTTCGTATGATTTAGGCAGATGGGCTCCGGCCATTGCAAAGGATGAAGCTGATAGAATTTCGTATTTTAATGGTAACACTAAAGTACGTGTCATCAGACATTCAACCCTTTCAATGTGGGATTGGAGAGGCGGCAACCTGTCAACAATTATTGACGGTTACGTGTTCTCCGTATCCGACAGCGGTGTTCTGACGATTACCGTTAACGGAAATGTGGTTATGCAGATCCGTTAATGAGAAATTTCTTCTGACTGTTCATAATGTTATTTTTGAATTGTTAGGAGATTTAGAGTGAATAAACAAGTTTTTTAACAAGGGGGCGAAGCACCACGGCTTTTCGCCATGGTGTCCGCCCCCATAATACCAACAAGGATGAAGAATGTAGAAAAAATGCTCGCCAGCACTATAATATTGCTGGTGGGTATCTCCGGAATAGTTAATGCCCAAAACAAGGATTTCTCGTTCGAGAAGTCTAAAAACGGGCAGGAATCCCTCGCTGCTTATGAACAGCAGCGGCTTGAGGAACTCCCGTATATTCAGGCCTATCAGGCCGAGGATGGGAGTATTCTCAAAGCAGCCGATTGTACCGGCTGGGGGATTGAAGTATTCGGTGGCGCGGGCTATATGCACGCCGACCCGTATTTTACACCGGAGGCCGGGTTAAGTGCTCGCTATGATGCCAAAAAGGTATCGTACCGTGTTAGTGCTTCTGCCCTGTGGCGGGAGTACAATGCAGAGAGCATAGAACCCGGAAAAAAATACATATCCTATTCGGCGGATGCCGCCTTCCACGTCAACCTGATAAATAGGGGTTGGCATGTGAACGTGTTGAGTCTGTACGCCAATATCGGCTACATGTATGGCCAGCACCGATGCGCAGTGAAGGCAGAGACCGAAGAAGGGACTTGGTCAACCGTTGTCAAGCACAACGGTTCCGGCATCACCTTTGGTGGTGGCCTGGAATACCGCGCGCAATTCTTTGCAACCGGTAATGCCCTTGTCTTAAGAGCCGGGTATAAGACTTTGCCAAATACATATGTGAACAATACTCACATTGAAGGCATGGTCTATTTATCCCTAGGCTTCAACTTCGGAATCAACCGAAGCCGGGTAAGAAATTAAAACCCCAATAAGAACCGGGGTATGGTGGTTCTTAAAATTATTATAAAAAAAACGGCGCCGTTTGGCGCCGTTTTTCCTTTTGAATGTCAACTTTTTGAGTGTTAACTTTATCAACCTCATGAAAAAGCTTTGGCTTGCGAATGTCGCAAATCTGCAAATTAAGCCATAGAATCAATCTGTTATGGATGCCTGCCGCTTGTTCGCTTCGCTCGTTTACAAACATGACGGGAAAAAGCGTGGCATGCCGCAGACATCGAAAGGATAAGATTGTCTTTCTCACAAATTTCCGGTTTTGAACAACTTGTAATATTTATAGACCGAACCGTTGGGAACCGTCCAGCTGAAATCTTTTTTCATGGCGTTTGCCGTCATGATGCGCAAAACGTTCGGTGTGGTGTAAAAACATTTCAAAGCTTTGTACAAAGTGTCAGCATAGGCGTTGATGTTGTTTTTGAGTTTTTGCGCTTTAATGTTGGAGCCGTAAACGCGAACGCCGTTGGTGAAAAACACTTCGGTGCGAAAACCGTTTTCATGGTCGCTGATGGTGTCGACCAATCCGCCGGTCGACATGGCAATCGGCAGGCTGCCTTTGGCCATGGCTTCCATTTGCGTCAGACCGCAGGGCTCAAAACGCGACGGCATCAAATAAAAATCCGCCGCCAGCTGCAAGGCGTAGGCAAATTCGTCGCGATAGCCGCGAAACACAAAAATCCGTTCGGCGGCTTTGGGCAAGATTTCTTTGACATCGTTCTTTAACTTTTGCAGCAATTTGTATTGTTCAATGTCGCCGGCGCCGCCCAAAACAAAAATCGGCATCTCGCGTTTGCTTGACTTGTTGTCTTTAATCACCTGAATAATGGCCTGCGCGGCGATGTCGTAGCCTTTTTGCTCCACCAAACGACTGGTGGCGCAGACAAAGGGGATTTTTTCGGCTTTGTCGGCAAGTTTTGCGATATCGTCAAAACGATATATGTCAATCAACGGAATAACCTTTTGTTTATATTCTTCCGAAACGGCCAAACGCGAGAGCAGGCGGATACATTCTTTTTTGTTGCTTAGCTTTTTATCCGGGCTGTTTTCGTCATACACCTTGAACTTGAAATCCTGAAAATATGCATTGATATGCTCGATTTTTTTCGGATTCGGCGAGATAAGCCGCTTGTCATAGCCGTTGACGATGCCGAAAAACGTGCGGTGATTTTTGCGTATTTTCAAAATATCGCGAAAATCAAAACCGAAACCGAGTTCTTTGGAAACTTCTTCCATATAATTTTTGGAAACGGTGATTATCCTGTCCGCCAAATGAAGACCGGCCGCCGCCTGATTATAACAATCGTGGACGATAAGGGTGTTGGTCGCCCGCGGATTGGCGTTTTTGACGGCTTTGGCGTTTTTAAAAACCGGCAGTGCGCGATTCTCATACAACGAATTCAAAATCCGCGCCGTGTTGGCAAAATCCCACCCTTGGTAGCCAAGATGATGGGCAATATGGATAATCGGAATATTTTGCAACTTGTCGGCCGAATCTTCCTCAAGCAGATTCTGACAAGCGCGGGCGATTGTGTCATATTTGCATAAACCGGCCAAAGCGCCGCTGTGCCAGTCGTTGGAAATCAGAATATTGGGGCATGGGATGCCTTTGATTCGTCCGGCGATGCATTCAATCAACAACAGATAAACGGCTTTTGAAAAAAACGCAAAACGTTCCACTTCGTTGATGTTGTGTTCGTTTAACACATAACAACCGTCCTGAGTCGACGGGTTGCGGGCATGCGGGTTGATTGAAAAAAAGCGGTTGTTGGCTATAAATATATACTCGACGCCGCCGAAACTTCCTTTGTAAATGTCTGTTGCATAATTGGTCAAAGTGTTGTGACGGTTGCAAAACGGAACTTTCAAAGTTGCGATTTTGCTGATTTCCGTCGTGCGGTTTTCGGCGCCGTGATAAACGTTGCCGTCAAGAAAGGCGCTTTTTTTGCCGGTGTTGCCGAGATAAAGAGGCGTAACGATGGATATGCGGTGGTTTTGATGTCCGAAAGTGCCGTTGAAGTTTTCCGGCAGCTCGGAGGCAACCATTCCCAATCCGCCGGATTTCATAAACGTGGCCGTTTCTGCAGAAAGCATCCAGGCGCATATTTCATTAATCTGAGGCCATTCTTTTTTCCCCAGACACTGGATTTTTCCGACGTTTTGCAAAGCGGCCTGCCAGGGTGTGCGAACCGGTTGAAAAACGTTAAACGCCTTTTTTTTATTAAAACCTGTTTGTAAAAAATCGTTCGGGCAGATTGTTTTTTTCAAAATATTCATCATAGCTCTCTTTATGTAATAATATACCGGACAGTATAACAACTTTATTTGAAAGGACAACACAAAAAAACACTTAATCTCTTGACTTGTGAATGTTTAGTCACTAAGTTAGCTTTATGAGGTATTTTTATATTTATATATCAATGCTGTGTACAGCTTAAAAGAGGAATAAATGAAAAAAGAACACGGATTTTTTAATAAAAAGAAAGAAGGCCAAGATATGCCCAAAGAAGAACCCCTTGTTGATAAAACCGCCGCTGAAGACGCTCTGCCGGATGCTTCGGATTGTGAAACGGAAACGCCTGAGGCGGAACAGCCGACGCAGGAAGATGTCGCCGCATTGAAAGAAGAAAATCAAAAACTCAAAGATGAGTTTTTACGCGCGGTGGCAGAATCTGAAAACATCAAAAAAAGATGCGCCGCCGAAATCGAGAAAAACAATCGTTACGCCGTGTCTTCGTTTGCTAAAGATTTGCTGACGGTGGCCGACAACCTGCAGCGCGCCATAACCTCGGTCGGCGACAAACCGGCCGCGGAATGTGAGTCCGTCTTAAAAGGGGTTGAATTGACGCAAAACGAATTAAATCATGTTTTTGCCAAATTCGGGATTGTGCCGATGCAAGATGTCGGCAAAGTTTTCGACCCGAATTATCACCGCGTTGTGCAGGAAGTTGAAGACAAGGAAAAGCCGAGCGGCACCATCGTCGCCGAGCTGCAAACGGGTTATCTGATAAACGGGCGTATATTGCGCGAGGCCATGGTCGTGGTCACCAAAGGCGGGAAATAATCTTCCGTTTTTGTTTAAGACAAACTGCAATTTTGCAATATTCTTGTGAAGTAACGCAAAATTGTAGTTTTTTTATTGAAATTATTTGTTTATACTCCTGCCCATGAACAAGTTGAATCTGTATATATTAAAACAGGTGGTAACCGGCTTTTTGCTGGTTGCTTTTTCTTTGCTTGCAATGTTGTGGCTGACGCAGTCGTTGCGGTTTGTGGAGATGGTAACCAATAAAGGCTTGCCTTTGCATTTGTTTGTAGAGCTCACTTCTCTTTTAATGCCGCGGCTGTTTTCGATTTTGTCGCCGATTGCGTTGTTTGCTTCCGTGATGTTTGTATACAACCGCATGCTGACCGATCGCGAACTTGTGATTATGCAGGCCGCCGGCATCAGCCCGTGGCGCAATGCCAGAGCCGTTGTATATGTCGGTCTGGCGCTGGCATTGTTTAGCGTTTATGTGCAAAACGTGGCCATTCCCGCAGCCGAAAACAAATTTCGCAACTTGGAATGGGAAATCAAAAACAACGTGTCGCATTTGATGTTTCGCGAAGGCGAGTTCACATCCGTGCAGCCCAATTTGACGGTTTTTATCTCTAAGCACGAAAAAGACGGTGCCGTATCCGGCATTTTGCTCAATGACGAACGCAATCCGGAAAACAAAGTAACGCTTTCGGCTGAAAAAGGGCGGATTGTTTATACGGATAACGGCCCGAGAGTCATTTTGGTCAAGGGCGTCCGCCAGGAAGTCAGTCGCGACGGCAGCAATTTTTCATCGCTTAAATTTGATCGTTATTCGGTGGATATGGGGCAGATGGGTTCCAAAAAAATAAAAGCGGCGTCGGCTCGGGAAAAAACATTGTGGGAATTGCTAAACGCGGCGCAAGACAAAAGCCTGACCGAAGAAGATGTTCGAAAATACATCGTGGAAGGACATCGGCGGCTGGTCACGCCGTGGTATAATCTGGTGTTTGCCCTGTTGGCCTGCACCGGTTTGCTTGTGGGCAACTTTAACCGCCGCGGCCAAACAAAAATCATCAGTGTTTCGGTTTTGATTATGGTTTTGGTGCAGGGCAATGATTTGATTGTAACCAATCTGGCGGGACGTTCGCTTTATTTTTTGCCGATGCTGTACGTTAATTGTTTTGTTCCTTTAGCAATTTGCATGTATCTGTTGTTGTTTTATAATCCGTTTTTCTTCACAAGACGCCGCCTGAAAAAAAGAGAGGTTCCGGCATGATTAAAGAGCTGAAAAAAACAAGTGTTGCTCTGGCTGTTTTGGGAATATTTTGTTTTAATAAAGACAGTTTTGCCTGGTGGCCGTTTGAAACCGACCATGAGCCGGTTGCCGGCGAGGTTTTGCACGATGATGACACGCCGCCGTTTGTAAAAGTCGAGCCGGCACGCAACATCACCGATGTTTTTCCGGGCAGTCGGCAAAAAGCTAACGAACAAGAAGAACCGAATATTTATTTTAATGCCGACGAGTTGATAAACCGCGATAAAGAAAAAATTATCGAGGCGGTGGGCGATGTTGTGGTCAAACGCGAGACGATGACCGTTTATGCCGATCGTTTGGTGTATTATCAGCTTGAAGACAAAATCAAAGCTATCGGCAACGTCCGGATGGAAGAGGAAAACGGCAATGTCGTCTATGCCGACGAAGTTGAAATGCAAGATAAAATGAGTCGGGCCGAGATGAACAAAATCAAAGCCGTTTTGCAAGACGAAAGTCAGATTTGGGCGGAAGAATTTCGCAAAAAAGAAAATGACAACAAGGTGATGCGCAAAGCAATCTACACGCCGTGTGATTTTTGTGAAGGCAAGGAATCGCCGCTGTGGCAATTACGCGCCCGCAAGGTTACGCATGACGCCGAAGACAAAAACATCAACTACAACGATGCGTTTTTGGACATCAAAGGCGTTCCGGTTTTGTACACGCCGTTTATGTCGCATCCTGACCCGACGGTCAAACGCCGTTCCGGTCTTTTGACGCCGAGTATCGGCAGCAGCAATTATCTGGGCGGCACACTGCAGGTCAATTATTTTTGGGCGATTAACGATTATTCCGATTTCTTGTTTTCGCCGATTTTCAACACCGATAAAAACCCGGTCTGGGGCGGAACATATCGGCAATATTTCAACAAGGGATATGTCGAAATGACCGGAACCTACCTTAAAGACGATGATGACGACCGGCCGGAAAACCGCGGCAATTTGTTTGCCTACGGCAGATATGAGCTTGATGATTACTGGGTTTTTGATGCAGACATTAATTATGCTTCCGACGGCTTGTACCTCAAAGAACTGGATTTGGACAAAGAAGATGATGCCTGGCTGACTTCAAACGTGCGTTTGCAGCGCTTTGAAGACCGTGATTATGCGGCGATTGAAGCTTATTATTACAAACTTATCAGTTATGATTTAAGACGGCGCAACAAGGCGGAATATGAGCGTCGCAAATATAACAAACCTTTGGTGGCGCCGTTGATGAGTTATGAAACCGTCAGCGACGTAAGCAAGATAGGTTCTTACTGGAAAAACGATTTTAGTTTTGCCTCCGTATATCATGAAGGCGACACCCAATCACAGCGTTTGTCCATGATAAATGCGTGGGTCCTGCCCTGGACAAGCCCGTTTGGTGAGCGTTATAAGGTTGTGGCTTCGTTAAAATCCGATGTTTATTACATAGATAAATACAAGCTTGCCGATGCCTCAAACGATTATACCGGTTCGGTGGCGCGCGTTTTTCCGCAAATCGGCGTTGAATGGCGGCTTCCTTTTGTCCGTGCGACCGATAGCAGTCGTCAGATTATTGAACCGGTCGTTGTCGGTGTTTTAGCCCCCAACGGCGGAAATTTATCAGACAAGATTCCCAACGAAGACAGTGAAGACATAGAACTAGACGATTCGAACATCTTAAATTTGGATCGCTATGCCGGGTATGACCGCAACGATACCGGCAGCCGTATCAGTTATGGCTTAAACTGGAACTCGTACGGCAACATTATGGGGCGCACATCGGCGTTTATCGCTCAAAGTTATCAAATCAACAAGCGCGCGAGTTTTACCCGCAACATCGGCGATGACGGACATTTTACCGACTATGTCGGACGTATTTATGCCGCGCCGGCCAACTATCTGGATTTGAACTACCGTTTTCGTTTGGATCAGGATGATTTGAAGTTGAAATACAGCGAATTAGGCGCCAGGATTGGTACGAATTTATTGAATTTGTATGTTTCGTATATATATTTGCAGGAAAACGAAAATTCTTCGGAAAACTTTGGCGACCGCAAAGAATTGTACACTTCGCTGAAAGCGGCTTTAACCCGTGATTGGTCGATAAGCATATACAACCGTCAGGATTTGGCCGATGAAAACCGCGGTTCTTTGGAACATGGCGGCAACTTGATTTATGAAGACGAGTGCTTTATGTTTGTAACCACGGTCAAACGATCCAACTCAAATGATCCGGAGTTGGATGACGGCTATGAGTTTAAGTTTACTTTCTATCTGAAAACTCTCGGCGGCTTGGGAAATTGATATAAAGGAGAAAGAAAAAATGTTGCGTGTTCTGGTTTGTGTGCTGGCCGTTTGTATGGCGTTTCCGGCGTCGGCACAAAATATTGCGGCCTCGGAGCTTGATGCGGCGGCGCGCAATGCCAAAGGGACATCTGTGTTGTTTGGCAACCGTGATCCGCGGGAAGTCATGCGCCAAAGGGAAGAACAACGCCGCCGTGAAGCATATGAAGAGCAAATGCGCCGTGAGGAAGAAGCCCGCCGCAAAGCCGAAGAAGCCCGCCGCCGGGCGCTAAGACCGGTTGATTTATTCGGTAACGGCATCAAGATTTTTGCCGAGGTCAATGGCGAGATTATCACCAGCCGTGATATGCAGGATCGGGTCAACGCTTTTGTTGCAACGACACAGATACCGGTTAATGCCGAAACAAAAGAGATGGTGATTGAAAAAGTTTTACAGGCGGCGGTTGATGAAAAAATCAAATTGCAGGAAGCGGCGGCAAACGGTATTGAAATCTCTGATGCGGACATGGAAAACGGCATGAAAAATTTTGCCAAAGCCAACGGTGTTTCCGTGTCGCAGCTCAAAAAAATGCTCAAACAGGCGCAAGTCGACGAAGATGTCTTTCGTTCGCAAATGAAGGCTGAATTGGCTTGGGCAAGGTTGGTGCAGCGCAAAGCGGCGCAATCTTCGGACGTATCGCAAAGCGAAGTGGACGATGCTTTGGCAAACATCACCCAAGACATAAAAACGCCGAAATTTATGGTTTCAGAGATTGTTATTCCGCAAAAGCAGGCGGCGCATATCAATGATTTGGTCGGAAATTTGCGCCAAGATCCGCGCTTTGAGCTTTATGCCATGCAGTTTTCGCAAAGTCCGAGTGCCAGAGGCGGCGGACATTTAGGCTGGGTTAACAAGGGTCAACTGGCGGCGCCGCTGGAAAAAGCTCTGGAAAACATGAAAGAAGGCGACATATCCAACCCGATTCCTTTGGGTTCGGATTATTATATTTTGCGGCTGGAAAAAAAATATCGACCCGGGGTGGATAAAGCGCCGGTTCCGGATGCCGCAACGGTAAAACAAATGCTTGAAAGCAAAAAGCTGGAAGAAACCGCCGCCAAATATCTCCGCGACTTGCGCAACAAAGCGGTGATAGAACGTAGGGCATAAGATGGATTTTAAATTAACGCTCAAAGAAACGGTTGAACAATATGGCTTAATGGCAAAAAAGTCATTGGGACAAAATTTTCTGTTGGACCAAAACATTACCGATAAAATTATCCGTTTATCATTGGAAAAACAAGGTCTGAAAGATTTTTCGGGCGTAAATGTTGTTGAAATCGGTTCCGGCCCCGGCGGGTTGACTCGGGCGATTTTGGAAAAGCAGCCGGCAACGTTGACGGTTGTGGAGATGGATGAACGTGCAGTCAAAATCATGGAAGACTTGCGCTCTTACGCGCCGTGCCCGTTAAATATTATCAACGCCGATGCTTTAGAGATTGATTTGGAGGAGCAAACAGCATCACCGCGACAGATTGTCAGCAATTTGCCGTACAATGTTTCGGTGCCGTTAACGGTCGGTTGGCTCAAACAAATGCCGGCTTTTGCGGCAATGACATTGATGTTTCAAAAAGAAGTCGCCGAGCGGATAACGGCAGCGATAAAAACCAAAGATTATGGCAGAGTGTCAGTTTTGGCGCAGCTGGTGTGCCGAGTCGATAAATTGTTTGATTTGCCGCCGACATGTTTTGTTCCGGCGCCGAAAATATGGTCAAGTGTGTTGCTTTTCCGTCCGAAAGAGAAGATTCTGCCGGCGGCGTTGCTTGATAAAGTCGAGAAAATAACGGCAGCAGCGTTCGGACAGCGCCGCAAAATGATACGCCAAAGCTTAAAATCTTTTGCCGGTATTGAGCAGGCATGCGCGGCAGCCGATGTGGATATGACGATGCGCGCCGAAGAAATAACTCCCGAAAAATATCTCCTTTTGGCACGGAATTTATAATTTTTTCCATTTTGTCAAAAATAAACCTTGATTGTTCAAAATTCGTGTGTTAACTTTTAAGAACAGTTAATATTTTTGTTAAACCATATAATTGTATCGATTATGAACATATCCATTGTGCAACTATATGTTGCAAAGAAGTTTGCGATGCGGGATGACCTTTTTGCCGAAGCGCAAAAAAAGATGAACGGGGATGAATATCGTCGTTTTGTAATGTCTCAAAAAGTGGCGGATTTGCCGCCTAGGCTCATTAAAGACTGCGAGCGGGTTATCTGCCGCAAATACAAAATTCAAAAGCCGCGGTACCTGTTCTCTCACCCGACGGTAAGACAGTGGATTTTCGACCTGGCTAAATTTTATCAGGCCGATGATCTGGTGGATTACTTCGCGCAAGCGACAGGATATCCGGCCGACAGGATTCGCCACAAGAAAATCGGCAGTACGGTGATTGACCGGCCGTACTTGATTTCTCTGGTGGAAAAACTGGAGGAGGCGACCGGCAAATCGTTGTTATGGCCGAACAGTTCGGCTCCGCTGGCATATTTGGGGGATGACATCACCTATGAGGAAATCGCGAGATATTTCTCATACGGTTCGGATATCATCACGGCCAAGCGCCGCCAACATGCCGAAACGGACGAGCCGCGCCATTTGCTGGAAAAATTCAGGCGAGAAACCCTGAAAGTTTACCGCCTGATGGCGGGTGTACCGGACAGCATTTCCGATGAAGAATTCGCGGCTATGCCGGTAAAGACCGTGGTGCCGAAGAATTTCTCGGCCGGAAACTGGGATCTTCCGATATTTTGGACGGAAGAAAAGCTCGGCGTCCAAATTCCGGATGTGCCGGAAAAAATCAAGGACACAACCAAAGTGTCCGAATTGGTGGACAACATTGTTGTCCTCCGCTACAACAAGGCAGTAAAGTAGAAAAAGGGGGCGTATCGCCCCCTTTTTTAATTGTTCCGCATACACTTTCAACAAAACGTTAAAAATGCACCGCCGGCAATGCGAACGACTACTCGCACGGCGTATAATTATCCGTCAAATCAACAACACTATAGTTGCTATTGTAAGTAAGATCGCCGCACTGCCTGTTTGCGGTCAGTTGGTTAAGATCTATGCCGCCATAAATAACGTATTGGCACATATTCTCATCATTGGCATATTGTCCCTGATTAATGATTGTTGAGTTGGCAACAGATAGCCTGCCATTTGTAGTATAAGTGGCTAGAGCTGATAACCTATATGGACATAATTTTGTTGATAATGTCGGATGTTCAAACACGATATTGTTTTGTGTGACAACAGCATTGTCATAATTGCCGCCGTTTATCCCAAAAATGTAGGAGTAGGCGCTGCTATTATAAGAAATGTTCCAATCCGTCTGCGTAACGGAAATATCGCCAACATGGACGGCTTCACCATTTGCAGCTTTCCAAAAACCTTCTATGCGTAAAGTGTTGCTGTTTTGATAATGGTTATATCCGCTCTGGATGATTTCAACGTTGTCGGCGCTGAAATTACCTGAGGCTACAATACCATAAACAGTAGGATACGAGGTTATCGATCCTAAATCATTCGTATTGTCTTTTTGCTCAATCTTAATAACGCTGGCTAGTGAATCATCACTATTTATCCCGGTTAAGTTTCCGCCAAAATCGTTGCCGATTTGTCGGATATCAATGTTATCACTCCGAAGTTCGCCCGTATATATGGCGGTAATGTTATATGTTGGATTCGACAAAGATTTATCTTTGGTATTGTTTTCTTGCACGATTCGGATGTCAGCAAATGTAGGTTTTCCATAGATGCCCTCTAAATCCACTCTAACAATATTATTGGTTTGATTAATGGTCAACACGGCCTTGCCGTCGGATGTGACGTCGCCGTATATACCATATATTTTTCCTTTAGAGTTGTTGTTTTGGGTGATGGTAACCGGAAGATCCCCGATAAAACGTATACTAGAGGCATCAATACCATAGACAGTAGCGGAGGCTGTTTGGTTTATCGTCAGAGCAGCGTTTTCTATTGAGATGTTATCCTTAGACATAGTATAAACGCCCCGAGAACTAGTAGAATTGTTATCCTGATTGATAATGATTTCCACGCCATCTACCAGAGCTTTGACGGAAGATGATAAACCATAGCTTGCACCATATTTTGCAGCGTTGTTGCTTTGATTGATAATTATTTTGGTGTCGGCTTTTGTCATGACTATACGCCCCCCCCTCATACCATACGACTGTTCACCACTATTACCATTCTGTGTAATTTCAACATCACCACCGATTGTTACAGTGATGCCGTTGACGCCTACAATATCTACACTATTATTATTCTGCGTTACGGTGATGCCGCCGGAAACATCAAGATTTCCCAACACCAAACCTATTAATCTTCCATTTTCACCACTGATATTTTCCTGGTGGATGTCAATGTTGTCGGCGGTAACGGTAGTAAAATAAGACGTATCTGGTATATTAAGTATAGCCATCAAATCAAAAATACCTCCGGTCATTTGCCGACCTTTGAGGTCTTTCATCTCAATATAGGTGTCGC
>CALXTI010000013.1 GCA_944391395.1 uncultured Alphaproteobacteria bacterium | reverse complement strand
TGCGGAGAAATCCCGCAAAGAGTTTCAAGCGCGAGTAGCGGCAGAAGAAGAATGGCGTCGCACGCATCCGGAAGAATATATAGAACAATCCGAGAATAACATCCGTAAATATTATGCCAAAGCACAGGCGGCAAATGAGAAGTGGTATAAAGACCGCGGCATGGAGTTTCCCGAGGAGAGAAAGAAATATTATGAACAAGAAACGCAAAAGATGATAGAGAAATTTCATAAGGAATATTTAAATAAAGACCTTGGCCGATAAATCATACACGGAGTTTAGGTGATGGATAAAGAGAAAGCGATAGCAAAGGCGGAGGCGTTTAAGGATGAATGGGAGATAGATCCGAAAGAGCAGCACGGATTGCATAAACCGACAGGGTTTGAGATAGACATGGGATCGGTATGGTATGATGATGAAGATAAAATGCATTATGATGCGGTGGTATGGTACAATGAAGGGAAATATCCTGCTCGACAGGGGACGATAGAAGAGATGAACGAATTGCAACGTCAATTCGGCATATTGTATGAAGCTGGATATATGCCCGGCATGACGGATGAAGAATATGAAGAAGAAAGCCGTAGGATACATGAAGCTGCGGAGAAATCCCGCAAAGAGTTTCAAGCGCGAGTAGCGGCAGAAGAAGAATGGCGTCGCACGCATCCGGAAGAATTTCAAAAACAGATAGAAGAAAACCTAAAAGCAGCCCGCAGACGTAAAGCGCAATGGTACATAGACCACGATTTACCCGTGCCGGACAAGTTCAAAGACCTCGGTCGTTAAACCGCACGGAACAAAAAAGCGTTTCATTATCGTTTGAAGAGCGTTGATTTTTTATGGCTTGTCTCTGTGCACTGAGTTTTCTTCTTTTTGCGTCATTTAATGAAAAACAAAAATAACAAAACCCCGCTCAAAGCTCTCTTTAAGCGGGGATTGCATTAATCTCAAGAAATACTATTTTTCTTTAGATTTTCCTTTCGGTGCTTTTCCGGCTTGCGACGTTTCTTCAACTTTCGCTACCGCGGCCGCTTTCTGTTTACCGGTCAAACGTTCCACCATGGTTTCAATCAACACATACAGCAGCGGAATAATAACCAGACCGCCGGCCGTACCGATTAACATACCATAGAACACCGGAACACCGATTGCCACACGGCTTCCCGCACCGGCACCACTGGCAATAATCAGCGGGAACACGCCCAAAATAAACGTAAATGCCGTCATCAACACCGCACGGAATCTTTCGCGCGTGCCGGTAACCGCCGCTTTTTGAATGCTGACGCCTTTTTCGCGCTCTTCTTTGGCAAATTCCACAATCAAAATAGCGTTTTTACTTGCCAAACCAACCAGCAGCACCAAACCCAATTGAGCATAAATGCTGAGCGGCATACCGGTAATCAAAAGACCCAAGAACGCACCCAGCACCGCCACCGTAACCGATGTCAACACCGATACCGGCAGCATCCAGCTTTCATATTGGGCAACCAGGAACAAATAACCAAACACCACGGCAAGCGCAATCAACATACCAACCTGCCCGCTGTTTTGCCGTTCTTGCAAACTCATGCCCGACCATTCATAGCTGTAGCCTTCCGGCAAAGCTTCATCTGCCAGTTTTTCCAAAGCCGCCATCGCCTGACCGCTACTGACCGAAGAATTGGCCATTGCCGTAATCGTTGCGCTCGGATATTGGTTATAACGATCAATACTGCGCGGCGCCTGAATAATTTTGACCGACACCAAACTGCCCAGCGGCACCATATTTCCGGTCGTGCTTTGAACATACAGCTTGCTGATGCTGTCAATATCTTTTCGATACGGCCAGTCGGCTTGAATCATCACCTTGTTAACCTGCGTACCGATATTAATATCGTTAACATAGCCCGAACCGAGATAATTTTGCAAAACCGAATAAATGTTGCTAATCGGCACATTCATCACCTCGGCTTTTTCTTTGTTGATTTCGATATAAGCGTGCGGTGTTTCGGCTGTGTAGGTTGAAAACGCATACGAAATCTCCGGCAATTGTTGCGCCTTGCTCAAGAAACTGCGCAAGACCGATTCCAAATGTTTCGGGTCGGTATCATCCAACGCCTGCAAACGGAAATCCATACCGCCGGTTGTGCCCAACCCCGGAATGGCCGGAAACTCAAACAAGTTGATTTCCGCATCCGGAATTTGTGAAAATTGCGCTTTCAAACGGTTTAAAATATTGGTCGAATATTCAGAATCCTCTTTACGCTCACCCCATGGTTTCAAGCTGATAACAGACATTGCCACGCTTTCGCCTTGTCCGGAAAGCATACTAAAGCCCATAATCGTCATCACCGATTGCACGCTTTTTTCTGCCTTGATTATCGGCAAAATCTCATCTACAACCTTCTCAACACGCGGCTGCGTTGCGCCCTCCGGCAGTTGGATATTTGCCAAAATAACACCTTGGTCTTCCGCCGGAATAAAGGTTGTGTTGCTTAATTTCAGGAATATACCGTTAAACAGCACCAACAACCCCAAAAACAGCGCAATCACACTCACCTTACGGGCAAAATAAGCCACTACCGCCAAATATTTGTTACGGGTCTTTGAAAGCATCTTATTAAACCAGGCAAGAGGACCGTGCGTTACCGGTTTTAGCGGTCTGAGCATCGTCGCACACAAAGCCGGTGACAACGTCAGAGCGTTAATACCCGAGAACAACACCGCAAACGAAATGGACACGGCAAATTGTTGATAAATTTTACCGGTAATACCACCCAAAAACGCAATCGGCACGAAAATGGCCATCAACACCAGCGTCGTCGCGATAACCGCGCTTGACACCTGCTCCATGGCTTTAATGGCAGCTTCTTTCGGGGTTAATTTTTCCTCTTCCATCAACGTCAAAACGCGTTCCACCACCACGATGGCGTCATCCACCACCAAGCCGATGGCAAGCACCAAACCGAACAATGTCAGAATGTTTAAGCTGAAACCCAAAGCATACATCACCGCAAACGCCGCCAGCAAAGATACCGGAATGGCAATAGACGGAATAAGGGTTGAGCGCCAGTCTTGTAAAAAGACATAACATACGCCGATAACCAGCGCAAAAGTAAGCACCAGCGTAAACACCACTTCCTCAACCGAGGCCACGATATATTCGGTTGCATCATAAAAAATATCAACCTCAAAATCGTCCGGATAAAAGTGTGACAAACGTGCCAATTCGGCTTTCAAGGCCGTCATGGCCTGAATGGCGTTTGCACCCGACAAGGTGTTCAATGAAATTGCCACCGAAGGCGCACCGTCACGCTCGGATTTAACCATATACGTTTCCGTGCCGATTTCGACTTTGGCAATATCTTTCAAACGTACCAGCCCGCCGTCTTGCTCGGTGCGGACGATAATATTTTCAAAATCTTCAGCCTCATTCAAACGGCCTTGCGTTTGCAAAGAATACATCATCTGCTGGCCGCCGTCGCCCGGCATAGCGCCGACCGAACCCAGAGACGGTTGATAGTTTTGGCTTTCAATCGCCGATCTTACGGCTGAAATCGGAATATTTAAAGCCGTAATTTTATCAGCATCAAGCCACACGCGCATGCTCAAAGGCGCGGCGTGCACACTCACATCGCCCACGCCGTACACACGGCTCAAGTTGTTTTTAATGTTGTTTTCAACATAGTTGCTCAAAAACTGCGTGTCATGCGTCCCATTTGGCGAGCGAATATTCAAAAAGCCCAAAATATCCGACGAACGGCGCCGAACGCTGATGCCATACTGTTGCACTTCGGCCGGCAATTTATTGACAGCTTGTTGCACACGGTTTTGCACCTTAACTTGCGCCATATCCGGATCGGTACCTACTTCAAAGCTGACCGATAAACTGTAATCGCCCGAGTTGGAAGATGTTGACTCCATATAAAGCATGTCTTCCACGCCGTTGACTTCCTGCTCAATCGGAATACCGATCGTGCTGGCCACCACGTCCGCACTGGCACCCGTATAGTTTGCCGAAACGTGAACCTGTGGCGGCGTAATTTGCGGATAAAGTGAAATCGGCAACGAAAACAGAGAAATAACGCCTGCAAGCGCCATCACGATGGCAATCACCATCGCGAAGCGCGGACGCTCAATAAAAATCTTTGAAAACATATTACGTCAATCCCCTTTACTCGGTCGGCTGAATCAAAGCGGCTCTGACTTTTGTGCCGTCCTGAACTTTTTGCAAACCTTGAACAATAACCTGATCTCCGGCTTTCAAGCCATCTTTGACAATCTGATTGGAACCGATAACATCTCCCAACACCAGGCGGCGTTCTTCCACCACCTCGTCGGCATTAACAACAAATGTGTAAAAACCGTGTTCATCTTGTGCCAAAGAGGCTTGCGGAATCACCACATTAGTGTCCGGTTCACCTTTAAACAAAGCAATTTGCACATAGTTTCCGGGCAACAATTTCTCATCGGTATTGGCAAAATCCGCATAAATCGAAACCGTTGCCGTATCGGTGCTTACTTCATTATCGGCAAAACGTGAGCTGAAATCTTCAATCATGTCTTTGCCGTCCGGCAGCGTAATTTTTGCTTTCATATCCACATCGGAATCTGTTTCATATTGCTCCTTTAAGTTCAAAAACTCACGGTCGGTTAAAGAAAACGTTACCCGCACCGGGCTGACTTGAACGATTCTCGCCAGAACTTGTGCCGAAGTGGTTACATAGTTTCCTTTGGTCACCAAGGCTTTACCGATATAACCGCTAATCGGCGCCGTTACCTCGGTATAGCCCAGATCAATTTTAGCCAGTTCCAGATTCGCCTCCGCCTGCTTAACCGCGGCTTTGCCTTGCAAATAAGCGCTTTCGGCCGCATCAAAAGCGGCTTTGGAAGCAATGTTTTGTTTACTCAAAGTCAGTTGGCGATTATAGTTGCGCTCGGCTTCCGTCAAGTTCGCTTTGGCGCTGGCGAGTTCGGCCTCGCGTAACTTAACCGTAGACTGATAACGATCGCGATCAATCACAAACAGCACATCGCCGGCTTTTACAAAGCTGCCCTCTTTAAACAACACCTCATCTATCGTTCCGGAAACCTGCGCCTGCAAATTAACGCTGTTAATGGCTTCCACATGGGCGATATGCTCCTTGGCTTGCATAACATCTTGTGCCTGAACTTCCTGTATCAACACATACGGCTCTTGCTGGCCGCCCATATTGGCGCCGTAATTCGGGCTCAAACGCCCTTTCAGATACCATCCGATACCGACACAAATCAAAAAATATGCCACATTTTTCAAAATAACACTTTTTTTAGGTTTACTCACGCGCATTTTCAGTCCTCTCCTTTTTTCAGGCCGTTATAAATTAAATTAAAACTCTCTTTAACCATTGTTTTTAAGTCTGTTTGACAGCGTTTGCTTAAATAAGCATCCAGCGTTCCCGCCCACATATTCATGATAACCGACACCAACATGCCGACATCAACATTTGCGCTTATTTCGCCATTTTTTTGTAAAGTTGTCAACGATTCTTTTAGCCTTTCGCACCAATAGTCTTTATTGCTCGCCACTTGCGGCGCCACCTTGGTAATAATGGCTTCCGACCACTCCATCTGGCAGGTTAAAAAAAACGCAACCTTGTAGATGGTCGGCGAACTCAAAATATAATCGGCATAATTCAAAAAGCTTTTAACAATATCGTCAAAAGTCTCCGCATTTGTCCCTTCTTTATCTATGCAGGTACGCACATATGCCATATATTCATTAATCAAAGCCGCCACCAAATCGGGTTTATTTCTAAAATACCAATAAACGGCGCCTTTGGTCAGATTGATGCGCTTGGCAATTTCATCAAAAGTGGTTTTGGAATATCCTTTTTCATAAAAAGTATCCAACGCCGATTTTAAAATCGCCCTTCTTGTTTCTTCTGCTTCTTCCTTTGTTTTACGCACTTTTTATCTCCGTAAGTGAACATACCTACATGTATGTATAACGAAAAATTTCTAAATGCAAGAACTTTTTTATTAACAAAGAATTAATCAAAAAATAAGTCTTCTAAGGTCGCCTGAAATCCGTCTTTTCCCGGATTAGAAATGTATGCGCCGACGCGGACGTTATCGCCCGGCATAAAAAATTGTCGCATCTTGGCATAATTCGTGCCGTTGAGAGAATAATAAGCGAGGTAATCATTTTTGCGGCGAACGATTTTGTACCATAATTTTTCCGGCGTTTTAGGCAACATAACCGATGCCCAATCCGAATTGCCCGCCACCGTCAAACAATGCCCGATTTCCGGATTTTGTATATCTTGACACATCATTGCCGCCTTAAACCAAAGATCGTCGGCGTTCCTGACCATCACGCCGCATTGCTTAAAACCGGAAACATCATCAAAAGACCAACAAGCAACCATCACAAAATCTGCATCAGTCGTTTTGTAGAAAAAATGTCCATCATCTTTTTTAAATCCATGTCCGCGGCTTTGCCAAAAGTCCGTTTCCGTTTTGGCGGCAATAATCATTTTTGCCCCGTTGAAAATAACATTCTCCGGTTCGTTATACCAATCAAAACCTTTTAAATCTTCCAACCTCATCAAAACGTCCTGACTGCCGCATCGACCACATCTTTAAGCGCTTGTTCAAGTTTTTTGTCCGGTGTCTTCGGCGCAACGATTTTCAATTCAATAATTTCGTCGCCTTGACCGTTTTTGTTTTTAATCCCTTTGCCTTTCAGGCGCAACTTTTCACCGCTTGAGGCATAGGGCGGTATGGTTACTTTAACTTTACCGCTGATGGTCGGCACCGTAATTTTTGCGCCCAACACCGCCTCTTTGATACTGATGGGCAGTTCCAAAAGCACATTCAAACCTTCCGTCTTAAAATACGGATGCGGACGAACATTAATTGTAATCAAAACATCGCCGTTTTCACCACCGTTCGGACTGGCTGCACCCAAACCTTTTAACCTTAAAGTCTGGCCGTTTTCCGTGCCGGCCGGAATTTTGACATTAATGTTTTTACCGTTCAAACTGATATTTTTTTCGGCTCCTTGCGCAGCATCCAAAAAATCAACGCTCATGGTATAAGCCAGATCCTGCCCTTTTTGCGGTCCGTTGTAACGATATCCGCGTTTTCCGCCGCCGGTAAACTGCGACATAATATCTTCCCCGAACAACGAAGAAAAATCAAAACCGCCGTCGCCGCCGAACGGATTACCGCCGCGTGTTGAATATGTTCGGTAACTTCCGCCAAAACCGCTTCCGAACGGGCTGCCTTCATAAGCGCCGCCGAAACCGGCACCGAAACCGGTCGGCTTGCCATCGGCGTCTATTTCGTTATTGTCATATTTCTGACGTTTTTCCTTATTACCCAAAATATCGTACGCCGCAGAAACTTCCTTGAATTTTTCCGCCGCATTTTTGTCATCTTTATTCAAATCCGGATGATATTTCCGCGCCAATTTCCGGTAAGCCGATTTTATCTCCGTTTCGCTGGCCGATTTATTGACGCCTAAAACATCATATAAGTTTTTATTCATTCTGAAAGCCTTTAAAAATATTTTAATTCCTAAAGGTTTATATAGGAAACCTACTCTTGCATTGCAAGATTGACACAATCAAATGTTGCGCGTCTTAAATTATTGCGATACAAAACAATTTCCCTCAAATACGCCTGTCTTCCGCCGAGATTGTCGCAATACACTGCCGCCAGCGGCGCCAGTTCGTCAATTCGAATATCTTTATACTCATAAATCACATAATCCGGCGTTTGGGCTTTAACTGCCACATTTTGCCGATAACGTTCGGCATCATCGGCATAATAACCGCCTTGCACTTTTGCCGGCTCTTGTTTGACCAAACCACACGCCGGCAATAAAAGACAAACCGCGACAATATATTTTAACTTGTTCATAAGACCTTCCTTTCAAACCGTATCATAACCGGAGACATTTAAACAATTCCTTAACTCAACTCGTCATAAAGATCTTTTCCCGCTCTTTGCAGAATTTCATAAACTCTTCGGTTCTTAGAATTTTTAGAACGTCGGTTGCTTAATTGCTCAAGCATTTTTTGCAGTTTTTTGTTAAAACGCTCGTTATGACGAAGTTCCTCAACGTCATCTAAAGTTTCTTCATCATCGATTTTATAATTAACGACAGCCTTCAAAGTGGCCATATAAGCCGCTTCTTTTTGCGCGGCATACTGAGCTTGCGTCGGGGGGCAAAACATTGTGGATAAAACGATCGTTAAAAAAAACATAATGTATTTCATGCGATTCTCCTTGACCTGATAAAAAGGATGTGATTAAAATTTCCTATAATATAATCTAAACTTTAATTTTAGGAAAGTACTATTTTCATGAAAAAAACATTATGGGTTCTTTTAGACAGCCGTACCGGCAGCGTCGGACAAGCCCGCGGCGTCGTTCAACAACTTAATCCCGAAAATTACGAAGTTACGGAAAAGGGACTTGAATATACCAAATTTTCCGGTTTGCCCAACTTTTTGCGTGGCAAAACGCTAATCGGCCTAACTCCCGCAAGCAAACAAACCATTGTTCCTCCTTTTCCGGATTTGGTGCTTTCCACCAGCCGCCGCACCGTACCGGTTGCCCGGTTTATAAAAAAACAAAGCCCGGCCACCAAACTCATACAGCTCATGCACCCGGGACGCACCGGTTTACGCGAGTTTAATCTGGCAATAGTTCCTGAACACGATAAAAACAAAGTTTCTTACCCCAACATCAAATACGTTGTCGGAGCGCCGCACCGCATTACCGAAAAAGTACTGACCGAAGCGCGCAAAAACTGGGAACCGAAATTCGCCGACTTGCCCAAACCGCTGACGGCGGTTGTCATCGGCGGCGCCATTAAAAACAAAGAATTTTCGCTTGAAAACGCTGCTGCTCTCGGACAAAAGATTAAAGAAATGAAAGAAAAAATCGGTGGCTCAATCCTGATTACCACCTCGCGCCGCACCGGCGCCAAAGCCGAAAAAGCCATTATGGATGCGCTTTCGGGCATCCCGGCCTATACTTTTTTGTGGGGCGATAAAAAAGAAAATCCATACATGGGTTATCTCGCCTGCGCCGATAACATCATCGTAACCGGCGATTCCGTTTCCATGTGCTGCGAAGCTTGCGGCACAGGCAAACCGGTTTTTGTCTTTACCGGTCGCCATTGGCTCACTCGCAAGCATATTCGTTTTATTGCCACGCTTTATAAAAACGGTTATGCCGCCGCGCTCAAAGCCTACAATCTGGGCTTTCACCCCAAAGGAAAACTAAACGCCGCTGTTGACGCCGCCGCCATGATTGATGCGCTTTAAATGCAAAGTTGCATTAAATCCGTTCAAAATTGATTCGCGGATCCACCAGCGAATAGGTTATGTCGCTGACAAGCTTTAAAACCAAACCGATTAAAGCAAAAATATACAATGTGCCGAAAACAACCGGATAATCACGCGTCATGATGGCCTCATACCCCAAAAGCCCCAAGCCGTTTAAGGAAAATATGACCTCTATCAACAGCGAGCCGGTAAACAACATCTTAATCAAGAGCGACGGAAAACCGGCAATGATAATCAGCATTGCATTGCGAAAAACATGTTTGTAAAGTATTTGTTTTTCGCTCAATCCCTTGGCGCGTGCCGTCAGAACATATTGTTTGCCTATCTCATCCAAAAATGAATTCTTGGTCAACATGGTCAACGAAGCAAACCCGCCGATAACGATTGACAACACCGGCAAAGCAATGTGCCAAAAATAATCTCCGATTTTTGCCGCAAAAGAAAGTTCGTCCCAATTATCCGAGGTCAGTCCGCGCAACGGAAACCATTGCAAATAAACCCCGCCGGCAAAAAACACTATCAGAAAAACCGCAAACAAAAACACCGGAATGGCCGAACCGACAATCACCGCCAAAGACGTATACACATCAAACCGGCTGCCGTCGCACAAAGCTTTTTTAATCCCGAGCGGGATGGATATAAGATAAATAATCAGCGTTGACCAAAGCCCCAAAGAAACCGAAACCGGCATCCGCTCCCAAATCAGTTCGCCCACGCTTTTATCCCGATAATAACTGCGGCCGAAATCAAACACGGCGTATTCTTTTATCATTTTACCGAAACGCTCCGGCCATGGCTTGTCAAACCCGAATTGTTTTTCCAGTGCCTTGACCAAATCATCGGGAACGCCTTGCGCACCTTGATATTTTTGCATACCGGAAGATTGTTGCGTCGGCGCGGCGGCCGTAAACTGCGCCTTGCTGTCCACGTTCATCCCCTGATATTTCGCCAACATATATTCCACCGGTCCGCCGGGCGCAAGCTGAATAATTCCGAAATTAACGGTTAGAATGCCCAAAAGCGTCAATGGTATCAATAAAAGTCTTTTAATAATATAATTTCTCATGGTTTTTCCTCTTCTTTCAACCACCAGGTAAAAGGTTGAAAACCGGCTTTCACGGCGCTTTGAGGAATGCCGAATTTATTGGCGTATCCAACCCTGTTGTATGACGAATACCATTGGAAAATAAGATAATATTCATGCAGCAACACTCTGTCCAAAGCCTTAATATAAGCTTCAAAATCTTCCCGATTTTGCGCTTGTACGACACCGTTGATTAAAGCATCAACTATCGGATTTTTAATGCCCATCACATTATAACTGCCGGTAACATCCGCCGCGCGGCTGCCGAACATTTCTTTCAACTCATTGCCGGGCATCGCGCTCATGCCGTAAGACATGATGGCCATATCAAAATCAAAATTATCAATCCTGTTCTTAAAAATATTGATTTCCAAATTACGAAATGTCGCCTCAATCCCGATTTTTTTCAAATTGGCAATAAACGGCAGCATCACACGGGTAAAACTCGAACCGTTGGCGGAATTGCTTAAAATTTCGAATTTGAGCGGTTCTCCGGTTTTGAGATTTGTCATTTTACCATCAACAAAATCATATCCGGCTTCGTTTAACAACCGTACCGCTTGTTTTAAATTCTGCCGTACTTTTTCAGGTGTTGAATTATCCGGAAGTTCAAATTCTTCCGTAAACACCGACTCATCAAGCTGATTGCGGTATTTTTCCAAAATTTCCAACTCTTTGCCGACCGGCAGTCCAGTGGCTTCCATGCCGCTGTTGGTAAAGTAACTGTACAAGCGCTGATATTGTTTATAAAACAATTTTTCATTTGCCCACTCAAAATTAAAAGCCAAATCTATGGCACGGCGCACTCTTTTGTCTTGGAACTTCGACCGCCGCAAATTGAAAGCGAAATGCTGCAATATCGCCGGATTGTGGTGTTCAAACGCGCGCTTGATTATTTTGCCGCTTTGCACCGGTTCGTTATCATAACCCGTTGCCCAAATTTTGGCGATATATTCCTCCCTCACGTCAATATTACCGGAAAACAACGCTTGCATGGTAACCGTCGTATCCTGATAATAATCCAACCTTATCTCATCAAAATTATAAAATCCCCGCCGTGTCGGCAGATTATTTCCCCAATAATCATGCCGCCTTTTCAAAACGATATATTTTCCCGCCTCAAAATCCGTGATTTCATACGGCCCGCTGCCCAATGGAACTTGCAGCGAAGGTTTGGAAAAATCCCGGTTTTCCCAATCTTTTGCGGAAAAAATTTTTAGCTGCGACAAAATAAGCGGCAATTCTTTATTATTACTTCCTTTCTTAAAAATAAACCGCACATGTCGTTCCCCGATTTTTTCCACCCTGTCGACATCGCCGTAATAAACCCGATAAATCGGCGCGCCCTGTTCGGTCAACGCTTTAAAACTAAAAATGACATCATCCGCGGTTACCGGCGTGCCGTCGGCAAATTTTGCCCGTTCATCCAACACAAAACCGACATAAGAACGATTTTCGGGCAATTCAAATTCTTTTGCCAACAACGGATAAGCCACCGACATATCGTCCACCGGCGAATAACCTAAGCTGTCCCAAATCAAATCCGCGGCGATTCCCGATGCCGACCCCTTAAAAATAAACGGATTAAAATTATCAAAACTGCCATATTCGGGCATCACCATCCGTCCGCCCCGCGGCGCTTCCGGATTAACATATTCAAAATGCGTAAAATTTTCGGAATATTTGGCATCACCATACAAGGCAAGCCGCGTCAAGGCCGCATTCGCCGTAGTGCCGTACAGCATAACGACACCCAACAGCCACAGAAAAATCCGGCATTTATTTTTTATAATTTTCAGCATTCATCCATCCGCCGAACGGATAAGCAAAATCATCATTTTCCGGATTCGCCGGTTGTTCGGCTTTTTCCGGCTTCAAACTGTTTTCTTGAGGCTTATTAACAGAGTTTACCGGCCTGACAGAAGATTCGACATTAAAAAACCGCGTATCTCCGGCATCAGTTTCAAAAACTTGTGTTTCTTCCTGTTTTGTCTGTTCCGCAACTTCAAATAATTGTTCTTGACGAGAAGACAAACGTGGTTCGGTGCGAGTTTCTTCTCCCTCATCGGAAGCTTGTCGGTAATTTTGGTGCATTTCTTGCGGCGAGCTCATGCTTTTTTGCAACGCCGCAAAAAAGTCTTCATCGTTTTGCTGTTCATTTTCCGCAGTTTCTTCATTTTTCTTTCTTTTTTTCTTAAAAGGATTCAACCGCTCAAAAAACGAAACCGGTTCATCATCGCTTTGCGGCGCCTCCATAGTCAAAATGTTAGGCGAAACATCAAACGTCTTTTCCTCAGGCTCCGGCTGCGGCGTTTGGTCCGGTGCCATATTTTCCAAAGCATCGGCGGCCGGCGCCAAAATCGAATAAACTTTGCCCATAACACCGGTTTCAATAATCGTGATGAACACCCGGTCGCGGTCATGCTTTTCCAAAAGCGCGTTCAAATTCTGATAACGGGCGCAAAATTCCAACAATGTCCCTTTAAACACGCTGTCTTTACGCGCTTTTTCTGCCAAATAACCGCTGAAATCGTCATAATTTTTGGCGGCTTCAATCAATGTCTTGCCGATGGTCCAGCGCTCGCCGTTTTTGACTCGCGCCCAAAGTTGCTCAAGTTGCATGGAAGAAGCGGCATTGCAGCGTTGTACGATATCGGCCAGCAGTTCGTTCATGTCTGCGATAAAAATATCAAATTTATTAATAACGAAACCGTCTTTAATTTCATGTTCGGCATCCAGCATAACCCGCACCACCAAATCCGTATAATCCTGATTCTTTTTCATTTGATTAAACAGTTGGTTTAAGCGCAAATTAAAATTCGTATCCCGAAAATGCCGGCTGATAAGTCCGAAAATCTGCCATATGGCCCATGCCGGCGCCACAAGAAGAGCGATATACAAAATCAGCGTTTCGGCATTCAAAGAACTCAAATCCACTCCTGCCAGTTGACCGTGAATATAAAGCAGGGCGTACGCCAGCCATGACAATGAAGAAAAAACCGCCACAAAAAACAAAAACGTCAACAATGTTTCACTCCGCAATTTTTTTACCAAACTCGCTTTATAGTATTTAACTTTGCATGACTTTTCAATCAAAATTCTCATGATTTAAGAAGAAAAAATCAACAGCATAAAAATTATTTAGTGAAATCTGTAAAAAAAAGTGTTATGAAAACGATAAGTTTTAATTACATACGAGGAAAAAATGACAACTGATTCTACTGAAGTCGTCTTGGATTTTGAAAAGAACATTGTTGAAATTGAAGAAAAAATCGAGCATCTGCAAGAACTCGTCAAGAGCGAAGATGTGGACATCACCAAAGAAATCAAACGTCTGCAACACAAGCTCACCAAATCGCTTAATGCCACATATCATAACTTGACGGCCTGGCAAAAGACACAAATTGCCCGCCATCCGCAGCGCCCACATTGCTTGGATTATATCAAAGCCCTGATTACGGATTTTGTTCCGCTTTGCGGCGACCGGCGCTTTGGCGAAGATGAAGCCATGATTGCCGGCATCGGCAAGTTTGAAGGCGTTTCGGTGGTGGTTATCGGCCAAGAAAAAGGGCATGATTTGGAAACCCGTATGAAACACAATTTTGGCATGGCCAAACCTGAAGGTTACCGCAAAGCTCAACGTTTAATGGACATGGCCTCCCGTTTCAACATGCCGGTTTTGAGCTTTGTCGACACTGCCGGCGCCTACCCCGGCATGGATGCCGAAGAACGCGGTCAGGCCGAAGCTATTGCCGCCTCCATTGAAAAATGTTTTGAGGTAAAAGCTCCGATTATCGCCACCGTCATCGGCGAAGGAGGTTCCGGCGGCGCCATTGCCATTGCCACCGCCAATGTTATTATGATGTTGGAACATTCCATCTATTCGGTTATTTCACCCGAAGGCTGTGCCTCGATTTTGTGGCGTTCGGCCGACAAGACCAAGGAGGCCACGGAGGCTCTAAAATTAACCGCGCAAGATTTAAAATCTTTCGGCGTCATTGATGAAATCGTCCCCGAACCTTTGGGCGGCGCGCACCGCAAACCGGAAATTGTTTTTGAAAATCTGCGCAAAAGTCTGCGCAAGCACATCAACGAGCTGGCGCGTTTCAGTGGTGAAGAGCTCAAAAAACAACGCACGGAAAAGTTTTTGGCCATGAGCCGTAATTTTGAAAAACACTCTTCATCAAAGTAATTCTCCCTACGAAAAAAAACAACCTGCTTTTTAAGCAGGTTGTTTTTTATATCAAATTATGCGCTTTTACTGTCCGGTTTGCGTACCAATATCGGTTCGGCATCTTCCGTAATTGCTTTTTCATTGATAATGATTTCCGTAACATCTTTCATATCCGGAATTTCATACATCAAATTCAGCAAAAGCCCTTCCATAATCGCTCTTAAACCACGCGCACCGGTTTTGCGTTCAATCGCCTTGCGGGCAATGGCGCGCAAAGCGTCATCGGTTACCGTCAATTTAACGTTTTCCATATCAAACAATGTTACATATTGTTTGAGCAATGCGTTTTTCGGCTCGGTCAAAACCTTAACCAGCGCATCTTCATCCAAATCATTTAAAGTGGCAATAATCGGCAACCGTCCGATAAACTCCGGAATAAGCCCGTATTTGAGCAAATCTTCCGGTTGCACATCTTTGATAATTTCGCCGATTCCCTTGTCTTCCGGCGCCTCGACTTTAGCTCCGAAACCAATGGAAGTATCTTTGCCGCGACCAGCGACGATTTTTTCCAAACCGGCAAACGCACCACCGCAAATAAACAAAATGTTGGTGGTATCGACATGCAAAAATTCCTGCTGCGGATGTTTGCGTCCGCCCTGCGGCGGAACGTTGGCGACCGTTCCTTCTATGATTTTCAACAATGCCTGCTGCACGCCCTCGCCGGATACATCACGGGTAATGGACGGCCCGTCGGTTTTGCGCGTAATCTTGTCAATTTCATCAATATACACAATACCGCGCTGGGCTTTTTCAATGTCATAGTTCGCCGCCTGCACCAATTTTAAAATAATGTTTTCCACATCTTCACCGACATATCCGGCTTCGGTCAAAGTTGTTGCATCGGCAATAGCGAACGGCACGTCCAAAATTTTAGCCAAAGTTTGCGCCAAAAGCGTCTTACCCGAACCGGTAGAACCGATTAAAATCACATTTGACTTGGCCACATCAACATCTTTATGATCTTTTTGACAGTTCAAGCGCTTATAGTGATTATAAACCGCCACCGACAAAACTTTTTTGGCATAATCCTGCCCGATGACATATTGGTCAAGAAATTCCCTTATTTTCGAAGGTGTCGGCAAGTCTTCCGACAAATTTCCGCCTTCCGCATTTTTTTCTTCCTTGTGCATTTCATCGGAAACGATATTGATACACACCTCAATGCACTCGTCGCAGATATAAACACCGCGGCCGGCAATCAACTTTTTCACCTCATTCTGGCTTTTGCCGCAGAACGAGCAATGCAATGTTTTATCTTCTTCTTTTTTATCGCTCATCTCAACTCCTATTTGGCAATTTCCTGCCGATTAACCACGATTTCATCAATCAAGCCGAAATCTTTGGCTTCCTGCGGCGTCATAAAATTATCGCGGTCCATGGCTTTTTCAATCACCTCAAGCGGTTGACCGGTATTTTCGGCATAGATTTGATTCAAACGTTTGCGCAAATCCAAAATCAACTTGGCTTGAATTTCGATATCCGCCGCCTGTCCTTTGGCGCCGCCCGAAGGCTGGTGTATCATAATCTGCGAATTCGGCAGCGAAAATCTTTTGCCTTTGCTACCGCCAGCCAACAAAAACGAACCCATGGAACAAGCCTGTCCGATGCAAAGCGTTGACACATCGCAGCTGATGTAACGCATGGTATCATACATTGCCATACCGGAGGTTACCACCCCGCCCGGCGAATTAATGTATAAATAAATGTCTTTTTTCGGATTTTCCGATTCCAAAAACAACAGTTGGGCGCAAACCAGCGAAGAAACCTCATCGTTGACCTCGCCGGTTAAAAAAACAATCCTTTCTTTCAGCAGTCTGGAAAAAATATCAAACGACCGCTCGCCGCGGGAAGTTTGTTCTATCACCATCGGCACTAATGTGTTATCAAAAACCTCTATGGCACTTTTAGTCATAATTTACCTCAAAAAATTACAAAATCTTAATGATTATAAATTACATTTATTCAATAAAATGTAAACAAAAATCTTAAAAACCTTAAAAAAATACGTTTTGCGGGTTTACAGATACTATAAAATTTGTTAAGGTAAATGAAAAAAAACAGGAGATATGTTTTATGTTTGCCCCCAAAAGCTTTGAAAAACTGCCTTCAACGGCTCGGGAAGTTTATCGCAACAAAATGCGTCTGGACGAATTGTCGGCTTTTGACCCGTTTGAAATTGCCAATTTAAATGGTTTGAAAGTTTTGCGCTATCCTGAATTTGAAGATTTTTCCAAAGTGCTAAACTCTCTGCGGGTGGTGGACGACAGCGGCGTTTTTCAGCCTCGCCAAACGGCGGACTTGAAAAAAGACATCGTCCGCACGGCCAAGCAAGAAACTTTTTTAGAGCTGCTATATAACATAAAACTTCCCGAACAGAACGAATATGTCGAAGTCTTAAAAGAAAAACTGATGATTAATCTTGTTAATCTGGTGTTAGAAAAAGAAATTCCCACCGACCGGGGCTTGAGCGGACCGGAAATTTTACAGGTCAAAGAAACTTTCAAACAAATGCTGGCTTCTTCTTAAATTTTTCCGTTTAGCAAAACACCCCGTCTTCGGGGTGTTAATATTTTAAGCGCTTTTATCTGTCGCGCCCTAAAAAGGCGGCAATATTTTATTTTCATTCTTTTTTCTACTGCCCTTGCGCCCGTCGCCGTGCCGTATCAATATAAGATTCGGTATCTCCTTCGGCACCGTGATAAGCCAATGAATAACTTGCCACCAAAAAGCCGTACGGATTGTACAGTCGGTCGGCCGGCTCGGCAAAATTCAAGCGCGCATACATAATCCGCATCGTTGCCCGCCAGTAAGAAACTGCCGGAACGGGATTGTTGCCATGAAAGTCATAAGTCGTAAATTGCGCCTGCCAAAGCCCGCGGGACAACGGTCTGACCCAGTCGATTTCAATATACCTTTGCAAACCGTTGCGACGGAATTGCAATAAACTTGAACGGGCGTCCGTGTTAACAAAATCATCATAAATTGTCGGGGTCGAATACCAATACATCACAGACCCGCGCCCCCAACGCTGCACGATTTCTTCATAATCGTTGGTAACCGTGTAACGTGCAATCAGATATTCCCGGATATAATTTTCCGTAACCAAATCGCTGACCGGATAGTTCACTTCTCTTTTCTGCACTTGCTCAATCTGGCTGAAGTATTTGTTGATATTATAGAACTCAGGCGTAACCCGTATCAAGGGCAACATCAAATAAATGGCGCTTGCCAGCATCATGTTAAAGCAAATGCTCAAACCCGACAAAATCACCAAAAGACGCGACGTCCACAAATACCGCCGCTCCGGAAAGGCTTCCACATGCACCTTTTCCGGAAAGTTTCCCAACTGATCCGGGCTTTCTTTCTCTTTATATTTAAATAGTGTGCGAAAAATATCAAACATACGCCGATTTTAACCTCAATTTTACATTTATACGTTATTTTATACATCAAAGTTGTATAAAAGCAATTAAATACTATTAATTTTTAAAAAATAGTATAACAATATTGATAAACACGTGTTTTAAGGATATAAAAATGAAAAAGATTCTCTTTCTCGCAGCCGGCATGCTGATGGTAGCCTCCTGTTATTTACAAGGAAACGCCAACCGCGGACAAGAACCCAATCCGGCATATTATTCCGATTGGGATCGTGCCATCCGCATTGATGTAGACATGCAAAACATGTATCTTAACACCCCGCGCAAAATCGAACGGCCGATTGATATGTACATGGCAATGGCTTTAGCCTTAAAATACAATTACACTCGCCGCATGATAAGTTATGAGGAAAATCTTTTAAAAGCCGGCAATTCTTCTTTTGCCCAGTTGCAGGAAATTTTGAACAACGCCGGTTACATCAACACCAATAGCTCCTCACAGCTCAGCCCGGATTTAAAAGTCGCCTGGAACATTTTGGACTTGTCGACCGTTTACTACCAAACCAGCGACCCGTCCTTTAAAGCAAACGTCGCTTTTGAGCAAAGCCGCAAGGTTATTCACAACATCTTGCAGGAAACACGGCTGTTGTACTGGAAAACCCTGACTGCCCAACGCCTGTTGCCGGTTATTGATGAAATGACCGAATACATGACATTGGAAGTTGATGAAATGAACTCAACCGCGCGTGAATTGGCTGCCAAAAATGAATCTCCTTCGCGCGAAAGCTTAATCAAAAAAAGAAAATACATGGAAGCAGTTAAAAACTTGGCTTCTCTAAAGCGTGATATGGAAACCGCGCAAACCCGCATGGCAAGTTTGATGGGCTTTCACCCTTCAACGGAATTTAAACTTGTCGGCGCTCAATACGGCAATTTTGAACTGCCGGAAATCCGCTCCAATTTAAGCCAAATGGAATGGCTGGCACTTTCCAACCGGCCGGAACTTCGTGTACACGATTTGATTTCGAGCACCGAAGATAAAGAAATCATCATTCGCCAATTCCGCATTGACAATCAAAACAAATATCAAAACAGTCCGCAATACAATCGTCAGTGGTCCAAACAAGGCTGCGAAATCGGTATGAACGTTATTGAAGAAGTCCGCAAAGAAAACGCCGCAACATTGGAATCTCTACGTCGGCAGCGCATGACCTCTTTAATCTTAAATCAGGTTTATGTCTCATGGGCGCAATACATGGCGGCTATTGAAGATTATCAGATAAACATGGAGATTGCCGCAACTTCGGAAAATATTGCCGAAGACTTGACAATCACCGACGGCGCCAAAAATGAACAAAGCCAACTTGAGGCGGCGCGCGCCATTGAAGATGAGGTCAAAGCTTTTTCATCTTATGTCGACGTGCAGGAGGCTTTGGGCAATCTTTATGCCACCATTGGTCTGGACGCCCTGCCTTATTACATGTTAGGCGAAAAACCTTCAAAGATTGCCTTATATCTGCGTGCCACGCTGGAAAAATGGGGCGAAGGCAAATTTTTGCCGGATAACCGTCCGTATTTGATGGATATTCCTGCCAAACGTCCGCCGGTCAATTTATCATCTTCGACGACCCTGCCTGATGTTGTTGTCGACACCGGCGAACCAATTTATATTAAAGTTCCGTTAGATATATTTGAAAAATTAGGCTGGAGCGGCAAAATCAAAACCCGCGCCGGACTGATTGATGACAGCCGGTTGCCCAAATGGCTCAACTACGACGATGAAGGCTGGGTCTTCACCGGCAAAGCCATGCCCAAAGACGGTGGCGTTTACCGCATTAAGATATACGGCGTGGATGAAAACGGAAACGTTGCTTATGCCACGTTCAAACTGACGGTGCGTGAAGTCTTTATTCCGTCGCTGCGGGTGCGTGGTTTAACCGAAGGTCGCAAAGCCACGGTTTTAAAACGCTGTGTCGGCGCTAAATGTAAAGATGCGTACATAAACCCCGCCGACTTGGGTAAAGAGGTTGAAAAAGCGCCGACTTTCTAAAAAACAAGCCTCCGTTTTTCGGAGGCTTGTTTTTTATCAATTTCATCGACAGACCACTTGTTCAATATTTATTGCCAAACCGGTTTTATCATCCGTTTCGACATATATGCCGTAAAGCGTCCCTTCGCCTTTTGCCGGCACCAAACGTTCCGATGGATATTTTCGGCATAAACGACGTATCGGGACGTCCGGTTCAAACCCCAAAACGGAATCATAATTGCCGCACATTCCGACATCGGTAATATAAGCCGTTCCTTTGGGTAAAATTCTAAAATCTGCCGTAGGCACATGGGTATGCGTGCCTGCCACAACGGAAACCTTACCGTCCAAATAATAGCCGAACGACAGTTTTTCCGCGGTCGCTTCAGCATGCACGTCAACCAAAATTGCCGCGACGTTTCTACCCAAAATATATTGTTTCAAGAGCTCGTCAAGGGCTTGCACCGGGCAGTCAAGCGCCTCCATAAAAGCCCGTCCCATAACCTGAACAACCGCCAACTTCCTGCCGTTGGAAAGTTCCACCTCGCAGCAACCTTTACCGGGAGTTCCTTCCGGATAATTAAGCGGACGAACAAGCTTCTTGCACTCAGCTAAATAAGGGACAATTTCACGCTGATCCCAAACATGATTTCCGGTGGTAATGGCATCTACGCCGGCGGCAAAAAAATCCCGACATATACCCGGCGTCAAACCAAATCCGTGCGCAGCGTTTTCAGCATTTACGATAACGGCATCCGGTTTATATTTTTCTTTTATGACCGCCAGGTTGTTCAAAACGGCTTCCCGCCCCGGCCGTCCGACGACATCACCGCAATAAACGATTTTCATTTATCTTCCTTTTCTTAAAGCGTAATGCCTCACGTCATACCAAAATCGTGTCCAGCAGTTCTTTGGCATAAGCTCTCAATTCGGCATTTTGCATTAAGGTCAATTTCAGGTTTGATTTTGCCAGCTCGTCATTGGTACCGCAATCAAAGCGCAAACCGCTGCATAACACGCCGGTGATTTTTTCCCCGCGTTGCGCCGCCAGATTAATGGCATCGGTTAAGTTGATTTCTCCGTTTGAACCGTTTTCAACTTCCGGCAACACATCCATAATGACGTTGGGCAAAATATAAGGTCCCATGCTGGCATAATTTGACGGAACTTCCTCAAGTTTCGGCTTTTCGACCAAACCCTTGGCATGAACCGTCCGTCCATCGCGCACGGCACCGACCAAAGCCCCGTATCTTGTCATCTCTTCCCGCGGAAATTCCATAATATTTTCAACAATACCGCCGGTTTGTTCATAAACATCGCAAAGTTGTTTTAAAATACCGTCGCCATGAAAATTAATATAAATATCATCCGGCCACATAACAATAAAATCACGTTTGCCGACCAGTTCTTTGGCCATCAGAATGGCATGCCCGTTGCCCAAGGGTTGTGCCTGTTCGGCAAAAGAAAATTTCATATCCGGCGGAATAATCTCTTTAAGCGATTTCAACAATTCGTGTTTTCCTTTTTTGGCCAGATGCTCTTCCAACCATGGATAGGGGGCAAAATACTTTTCAAAAAGATGTTTGCATGATTGATCGCTGTAAATAAACACAATTTCTTTAATACCGATTTCGCGACAACTTTCTACGGCATATTGAATAATCGGCAGATTGTTTAAAGTAAGAAAACCTTTATGCAAAACTTTTGTTGCCGGCAAATTGCGGGTAGATAAACCGGCAACCGGCAGGATACAAACCTCTGGTTTCGAAAACATTTATAAACTCCAAATAATAATGTTAAACCATATGTTTTAGATATATCACGCTTTTAAGCTAAAACAACCGGCATCAAAGGACAATCCACAAAGATTTTAGCCGAAACGGTTTATTTCTTCTTTTTGATTGTCCCGCTGGAGCTGACCGTTTTATCCGCTATCGGGCGCAGCAAAGGCGTACCGGTCGCCGGCATGCCGACTGCCGCCGGTTTTTTCTTTTCCAAAACTTTTTTGCCGCGTGTAATCGTTCCGGACGGCATCAGTTTAGACTGATATGACACAACCTCCGAAAGCGTCTGTTCACTCTGTTTGGCCGGCGTCTCGGAAGCTTCTTTTTGTGCTTGAGGCACGTCTGCAGACACCTCCTCAACCGTTTCTTCTTCTGCCTTTAACAAAGTCTGAGGTTGCCCGGCGGTTTTGTCTTGTGTTTTCTCCGGCGCGGCTTCCGCGTCTTCGCTTTCTTCAACAATGATGATTCTGCTTTCCTGTTCCAGCTCAACCGGCGCCGCATCACCATATTCTTCCTCCCGCACCAGCTTTTTGGCATAATCAAACAATGTTTCCATGCCGGAATTTAGTTTTTCCAGCTCCTCTTGAGTTTTACCGAGCAATTCCTGTATATTTTTATATTGAATATCAAGCTCGGCGATATTGTCGGTTGCCTCAACTTGTTCGCGTACGGTGTTTGCTCTTGAATTCAAATCCTCAATCGCGCGCAGCGAAGTTTCAATCTGATTTTTATAATCCGTCGCCCGCGGGTCTCTGTCCAACACCACAAGAGAACCTAATTGCAAAAGTCTTAAAACGTATGCATCAAGAGTCTTTTGATAGTTAACGGCTTTGATTTTAGAATTTTCATAAATGCCTTCAATCGTTCCATAGGCTTCCGCCGTATGAACTTTAACATCATAAACAAAATTCTCATCGATTTGTTTCAAAATTTCCTGCAACTGAGGTTCAAACGCCTCTAGTTTGGCATTCATCTCCGTAATATCGGCATCGGTAAAATCAACCTTGGCTTTCTGCTGCATTGCATCCAGTTGATTGTTAATGTCAATAATCAGCAAATGATTGCTGTCGTACTTGCTTTTGATTTCCGAATTGCTGCTTAACGGCTTATATTTCTCAATCTTTGGCAAAATATCTTTAACGACGATTTCCTTCAAACGCGTAACACGTACTTGGGCTTTGCTCATTTTTTCATTTAAGGCTTTAATCCGGGCTTCTTCGGCGGCCTTTTTTTCTTGCGCGATTTTTTCCCAATAACTGTCGTACTTATTTTTAAGATCCGTACCATCAACAATCAAATTCGGACTGTTCAAAGCGCCGCTCCATTTAAATTCAATCGGCACCAATTTGTCGCGCAACCGTTCAAAAACAATTTTAAAATTCGTATCCGTATCCCAGTTTTTCAAACTCCCGCTGCCGGCGACATCAATCGTGACCAACCCGGAAGCCATCAACGCGTCTTTAAAAGTGTAAGCGCTGTTTTTGATATCGATTTCTGCGCCAACCAATTCAAAAGGCGTTTGCCCTTTCTGCAAATTTTCCCGCAACATTTCAATCAGATTATCCGAATGTGTCCGGCGGCTTAAATCATCTTCGATAAACTCCATATCCCAGCCTTTAAATACGGCATTGTCTATATCAAAAGAAATTTTACCGGTCAGACGTTCCAAAAAATCCGATTCGGATTCCGCCGAACTTTCAAATTCTGTTTTAGCGCGCAACAAACCGGAAACAAAGCCATATTTTTTACCGCCTAAAAACGTCGGATTAAAGTTTGCAAAAGTCAACATTCCTTTAACTTTCGGAACGCCGGTTACGTCCAAATCAATTTGGCCGCTGATATCGCCGTCGTTTTTGACGGCATGCAAATTGGTCAAACCGACAACGCCCTGTTTAATGTTAACATCGGCGGAAACATTTTCAAAATACCGTGCGCCGTAATTAAAACTTTCGGTATAAAACTTGCCGTTTAAATCAAACTTTTTGAAAAACTCATAATCCACGATTGTTTTATCCAACGCGGGACGAGCCAAAAAGTTATTTTCACCGCCGCCGCGGGTAAGCGTTGTCGGACCGCTTGGCGCCGGATTATAAAAGAAATGGTCAAATTCAAATTTGTTGGCCGTAACATCTGCCTCAATTTTCGGACGCTCGCCACTCGTATCGACGGACGCCTTGCCTCTGAAATTGGTTGTGCCGACAAAGGCATTAAAACTTTCCGCCTTCCAGGCCATAGGATTCCCTTCAACCTCTCCTTTAAATGTAAAAATGTTTGACGCAACGTTTTTAGGGTTATAATTAAATCCGAGAGATTTAACAAATTGATTGAAATCCGGCGTTTTAAATTCCAGCACGCCGTTAAAATTCAGTTTGTTTTCATGATTATATAATTTTCCGCTGTAAACGGAATCCAGTTTATCAATGGTATTAACCGTCTTAATCGTCGCATTGTTCAAATCTCCGGTAAAAATGCCTTTTGCTTCAACATTTTTAGCATCGGCGACCAGCGGCCATGACGGCAGCGGAATCTTGAATTTGCCGCTGAAATTTTTAAAATCGTTTGATTTGAATCTATATTTTACGTTTTCAAACGAAGGATTCACACCCAAGCCGGAAACCGCACCGCTGAAGTTCATCTCGGACGATGCGACTTCTCCGATGCTGAAATCCTGAATTTTAACGACACCGTTTTCCGTATCCAAAAAGATATTAAGATTTTCAAACGGAATTTTATTATAAATGCCCATGCCGAGTTTTGTTTCCAAATGCAAATCGACTTTATTGAGAAAATCAAATTTATTCAAAATCATTTTTACCTTTTCGGCGAAAGGCATTTTTTGTTCTTCCTCACTCAAAAGCGGGACATAATTATCAAAGTTAACGGAATCGCTATTAAGGGCGACAAAAAGTTTGAGTCGTCCGTTGCGGATAATCCCCACGACCCCGTTTGCCGAAACTTTATCAACATTAAACGCCAAAGGCATAATACGAATTTGATTAAGATTTCCCGAAACCGTCATGCTTGCCTGCGCGCCGCGATAAGTCGATTGCGCATAGGTTTTGGGTTTGATACCGAGCCACTCTGCGAATTTCAAAAAATCCTGACACATGCCTTTGACTTTGAAATCATAAGACAAAACTTTTTCATGTTCAAAAACGTCGCCGGTAACCGAAATATCCGCATCACCGGGAAACAGTCCGGAGAATGTCTTAATATTCAAAACATCATTGACCAAATCGGCGCTCAAAACAAAATTGCGAATTGGTTGATTATTGTAAACGGCTTTAATCGCTTTAACGTCAATAATCATATCAAAATCAAAGAAAGGTTCAAACGGCGTTTTGTTACCGTCGTATTTTTTAAGCTGTTCTTTGATAATTCCCATAATCGGCTGCAAATCCAAATCGGTCATTTCAAAGCCGACCTCGACGACGCGTTTTTCTTCGCCGGCTTGCGGCACCAAAGGTATTAAAATATTGCCGGCGCCTGCCGTTCCATCGCCGTATTTAATGATAAAGCTGGACAAATCAATTTGTTGATTGTTGGTGTTAAGTTCCACCGAAAAAGCCAACGGATAATTAAACTCCTCGGGCAAAACAACCTGATTGGTAAGTCCGTTGATAAAAGTTGAAGGATTTTTTGATTCAACGATAAAATTACCTTTGATTTCATTGTTGCTGGTCAACATTGAACCGTCAAAACGCGCATAACTTTCCGTAGAAGGATGCGTCAGCACCAAATTTAATGACGTGGCAAAGCTTTCCGACAAAGTACCGAGCGTCAGGGCAAAACCCGCCGGATTGTTGTCTTTTATAAAATTGCCGTCAATCCGGTAAGGACCGCGCAGACTTTGCGCCGTTACTTCGGCATTAAGATTTTGCAAAGTAACATCAACGTTCAACCCCTTGTTAATAATTTGCACCGAAGCGTCTTTAAGCATCACGCTGTTGAGCGCAACCTCCACTTCATCAAGCGTATTTTTTTGTTCATCGGAAATTTCAGAATACCAATTAAGCTTGCCGTCCGGTAAAAATTCAATCAAAATGGTGGGATTGATTAAAGACATGTTATTAACGACAAAATTGCCTTTAAGCAACGGCATCAGGCTCAAATCCGTCACCATTTCATTGATGACGGCCAGCGGCTCGTTGGCATTGTCCCCGCTTTTATTATAAATTTTAATATCTTTTGCCGTCAAATACGGGGTCGGAAAAATCGAAAGCGACACACTGCCGCCGAACACCACTCTTTTGCCGGTAATATTTTCCAGTTGCTCGGCAATTTTATCTTTATGCCTGTTCCAGTCAATTGTTGAGATATAAGCCGACAATCCCCCGATCGCCAAAGCGACAATCACTACCACACCGATAAAAAATTTTTTAATCACGGCACAATTCTCCTGTAACAAACATAAAAAGTCTTTGCCAAATATATCAATAATGTATAATATCCATAACATAAATCAACTAATTTTTGATTAAGGAGCATAAAATGTCTGCACTTTCCGAACTTTATAAACAGGCTCTTGCCGTACGCGACCGTGCTTATGTCCCGTATTCAAAGTTTGCCGTCGGCGCCGCAATCATGTCGACGTCGCAAAAAATTTATACCGGTTGCAATGTCGAAAATGTTTCTTACCCATGCGGAACATGCGCTGAGGCCGGCGCCATCGCCGCCATGATTGCGGCCGGTGAAAGACTGATTCAAGACATTGTCGTCGTTGCCGACAGTTCTAATTTAATTTCGCCTTGCGGCGCCTGTCTGCAGCGGATTTTTGAATTTTCCGACAAAAACACCAAAGTCCATTTGGCCGATTTGGAAGGCATAAAAAAAACATATGCGATTGCCCAACTTCTTCCCGCCGCTTTTGATGAAGAGGAACTGCGCCGATGATTGAACAATATGTCAAAACCTTAAAAAAACATCTGGCCGGCCGTCCCGACACTTTGCTGATTTTGGGCTCAGGCTTGGGCGCTCTGGCTGACGGCATGCAAGATTCCATGATTATTCCTTATGAAAAAATCGGTCTCCCGTCTGCGGGCGTGGCCGGTCATAAAGGTCAATTAGTTGTCGGTCGTCTGGGAAAGCATGAAGTAGTTTGCATGCAGGGACGTTTTCATCTTTATGAAGGTCATCCGCCGCGTTTAATCAAAGAAATTATCTGCGCTTTTGCCCAAATCGGGGTTCAAAATCTGATTGTTACCAACGCTGCCGGTTCGCTCAAAAAAGAGATGCCCGCGGGAAGCCTGATGCTGATAACCGACCATATCAATTTAAGCGGACAAAATCCGCTTATCGGCGCAAATGATGAAAAAGACGGGCCGCGTTTTCCGGACATGAGCGAGGCTTATGATTTAAAATGTCGTAACCGTTTAAAATCCATCGCCGACAAATGCGGCATCAAACTTGATGAAGGTGTATATTTAATGGTTAGCGGCCCCAATTTTGAAACCGCTGCGGAAATCAAAGCTTTCCGCACTTTGGGTGCCGATGCTGTCGGCATGTCCACCGTGCCGGAAGTGATATCCGCGGTTTATGCCGGCATGAAAGTGTTGGGCGTTTCGGTTATCACCAATCTGGGAGCCGGTTTGCAAAAGGCTCGACAAACCCACCGGGAAACTCTGGCGCAAGCTGCCGCGGCTGCGGAAAATCTTAAAAAATTGTTGGAATTTTACATGGAGGAAGAATAAATGTTTCCGCAGGAAATTATCCGTAAAAAAAGAGACGGACACACTTTAAGCCCCGAAGAAATAAACTTTTTCATCAAAGGCGTGGTAGACGGAGGTTTTGCCGATATTCAAACCGCAGCCATGACCATGGCGATGTTCTTAAACGGTCTCAATCAAGACGAAACCGTAGCTTTAACCATGGCCATGCGCGATTCGGGAGAAACATTACACTGGCGCTTAAACGGACCGGTGATTGACAAACACTCCACCGGCGGCGTCGGCGACAAAATCAGTTTGATGTTGGCGCCGATTCTGGCAGCCTGCGGCGGCTATGTGCCGATGATTGCCGGCCGCGGCTTGGGTCATACCGGCGGCACGCTGGACAAGCTTGATTCCATCCCCGGCTATGACACTTCCGCCGACAATGAAACTTTCAAACAAACGGTTGTCGAGGTCGGCTGCGCCATTATCGGACAAACCGGCAATCTGGCGCCGGCGGATAAAAAGATTTATGCCATCCGCGATGTCTGCGGCACGGTTGAATCCATTCCGCTGATTACCGCCTCCATCCTTTCCAAAAAGCTCGCTGCCGGATTGGAATATCTGGTGATGGATTTAAAATGCGGCCGCGGCGCGTTTATGGAAGATGAGGAAAATGCCAAAAAACTGGCCGAATGCATTGTGGCAACCGCCGACAATGCCGGAACCAAAACCACCGCGGTGGTTACCGACATGAATGCGGTTTTGGGTTCAACCGTCGGCAACGCCTTGGAAGTCTGCGAGGCGGTGGAATATCTGCAAAACAAAAACATTAACCCGCGGCTTGATAAAGTAACCAAAGTTTTATGCGCCGAAATTTTAACCGCCTGCGGTTTATATCAAACGCATGAAAAAGCCGAACAGGCGGTTGCCGCGGCGCTTTCTTCCGGCAGAGCCTTGGAAAAATTTGCACAAATGGTGTGTATGCTGGGCGGTCCGGCTGATTTTGCCGAAAGACCGGAGTTTTATCTGCCGCATGCCCAAATCAGCCGTCCGGTTTTTGCTCAAGAACGCGGCTATGTTGAGAGTATGTCCGCCCGCGACATCGGCATGCTGCTGGTCGGTTTAAGAGGCGGAAGAATCCACCCCGACCAAAAGCTCGATTACGCAACCGGTTTCAGCTCGTTTTGCCAAATCGGCGATTATGTGGACGAGCACACGCCGCTGGCGTATGTTCACGCCCAAAATGAGGAGGAGTTTAATGAAGCGGCCTATGAGTTAAACCGCCTAATCAAAATCGGCACGGAAAAAATCTCCACGCCGGTGGTTTTATGCAAGGTTTCATAAAATCATTACTTCCACATAATCGTAATACGGCAGCTTTTTTCTTCATCGTCGCAATAATTGCAGGTTTCTTCGGTGTCGGTAAAACCCATGTTGTACAGACATTTTCTGCTGGAACTGCAAAAATCATCGCCCCACAAACGGGTTGAAAAATCGCCGCCTTCCACCGCGTCGTCTTTAATTGAGACCGAGTGCAATGCAAATGCGTTTTCTTTAGCAACGGTCAAAACCTGCCGGCATATTTGTCTGCTCATATCGGAAGTGTTGGCGCTGATTGATAAAACGTTTGTTTCCGTATTGTCTTTTTCAATATTACGATAAAGTATGATTTCATTATCAAAAATGTCATATATTCTTTTTTGAACTGCATCATAAGTCATTCCGTCGGGAAGAAGATTAAGTTTATAAATAATTTCGGTATAATTTTTTGCTCCAGAATCAAATTGCGGCATATATTGCAAAGCATAGTTCAGAAGACTGTTCAATCCTTCGGCAAATTTGTTGAGCTTGTATTTTGTCATGGCTTTGGAATAACCGTTGATAGCTCCGACGGAAAGCACCCCGATAATCGCCAACACGCCAAGCATTTCAACCATTGACCGACCCGATTGACTCATCAACAACTCCTTTTATTGCTTTTGTTCATTATTTCTACGGAATTATAAACCGTTTTTTTTTTTTGCAATTTTAAAGAGTCTTTTGGGGATAAGTTTCCATTTATCGTCGTATTTTTGCAAACACTTTTATGTCCGATAATGGAGCCTCTGTAAATCGGATTATAAAAAAGACTGTCGTTGCCGACAGCCTTTTTTATGGTTTCCGAATTTATTTTTTATCAACCGCGATTTTTTTTTCATGGTCTTTATAAATCGAGAGCAGCATGCCGCCGAGCAACACGGCAAAAGTAACGCTCAAAGATTGCCAGGCCTCGATTTTTACCCCGAAGTGCGGCAGGAAAATTTTGCAGCCGATGAAAATCAGGATAATGGACAACGCCGGTTTCAAATACGTAAATTTGTTGATAATCGCCGCCAACAGAAAATACAACGCTCTCAAGCCCAAAATGGCAAAGATATTGCTGGTGTAAACGATAAATACGTCTTGCGTAATCAAAAAGATTGCCGGAATACTGTCAAAAGCAAAAATCACGTCCATGGTTTCAATAATAATCAACGCAAAAAACAGCGGCGTGATATGCCAATGCCCGTCTTCTTTAAACATAAAATGCTGGTCATGCAGCTCATGGGTTACATGAAAGAACTTTGACAACGTTTTATAAAGTTTGGTTTCTTTAAACGGCGTTGCCTCGCCCTCTTTGACGGTCAGCATTTTGATGCCGGTATAAATCAGGAACACCGAGAAGATATAAAGCACCCAATGGAAACGCGAAATCAAAGCTTCGCCCAAGAAAATCATGATGCCGCGCATCACAAGGGCGCCCAAGATGCCCCAAAACAAAACCCTGTGCTGATATTTTGCCGGCACACCGATGGTGGAAAACACCACCGACATTACAAAAATATTGTCAAGCGACAAACTCTTTTCCAAAAGATATCCGGTAAAATACAGCATACCCTTTTCCACGCCTTCTTCATAAATGACAAACACACCGAAGATTAAAGCAATCACGATATAAAACACGCAAATCCATAATGTGTGCCAAAAATGCGGCTCTTCGTTTTTGCGGTTAAAAACACATAAATCCAAAAACAACAGCACAATCACGCTGATGCCGAAAATCGTCCACATCCAGTTTTGCGACAAAACCGCATGATTGGTAAAAAAGTTTGTTAAAGTTTCCATAGATAGTTATTCCTTGACAATTAAAGTTCCAAATTCCAAACCGTACGGATAATTTCCTCAATATCTGTATACCGCGGCCGCCAGTTAAGCACTTCGCGCGCCAAATCGGCTTTGGCAACCACCACGGCCGGGTCGCCCGGACGCCGCGCTGCATAACGATAATTCAACCTTTTGCCGATAACATTTTCGGTGGCATCGACAATTTCTTTGACCGAAACCGCCTTGCCGGTGCCGAGGTTGAGCCTGTATGATTTTTTATCCGACATCAAACGGTGGATAGCCGCCACATGGGCGCTTGCCAAATCACTGACATGAATATAATCGCGCAAACAAGTGCCGTCCGGCGTTTCATAATCACTGCCGAAAATGGCAAACCCGTCGCGTTTTCCCGTTGCCGCCTCCATGATAATCGGCAAAAGATTTTGCGGATTTTTTTCGCGTCCGGTAATACTTTTGTCGGCCGCATAGCCGACGGCATTAAAATAACGCAGCGCGATATAATTAAAATCTTTCAAACGGCTGTACCATTCCATCAGATTTTCAACTTCCATTTTGCTAAAACCGTAAAAGTTAACCGGATTGAGCGGATGTTTTTCATCTAAAGGCAGATATTGCGGCGTACCGTAAACGGCGGCAGAAGACGAAAACACAATATGTTTGACGCCATTATCAACCATGGAGTTCAAAATGTTTATCGAACCGTTGATGTTGTTTTCAGCGTATTTTTGCGGATTTTCCATCGATTCGCCGACCGCTTTTTTTCCGGCCAGATGCACCACGGCGTCTACATTTTGGCTCATCACGGCATCTAAGGCCTTTCTATCTAAGATATTGCCGCGGACAAACCCGGCTTCCTTAAACAGATTGACTTCTTGTCCGGTGGACAGGTCGTCAAACACCAGCGTGTCATAACCGCCTTCCAACAACTCTTTTACGACATGACTGCCGATATATCCGGCACCGCCGATAACCAAAACTTTAGGCATAAGCCCTCCTTAAATTTTCAAAATCTTCTTTTTTATAATCAATTATTTCAAGAAGGTCAAATGCCAATTATCTATCCACAAGCGTAATCACTAATCGGCAAAGATTTTTTATCCCCGTTATTCACAGGCTTAAAAAAATTCCCATACCGTCCGCATGATTTTGTATTTATAAAGAAGAAAACATAAAACCAAATGAAAGACGGACTGAAAATGGAAAACATAGATACCTCAAAACTGCCGCAGAACATTGAAGCCGAGCAGGCTTTAATCGGCGCGATTTTAGCCAACAACAAAGCTTTTGAAAAAGTTTCGGAGTTTTTGAAACCGCAGCATTTTGCCGACCCGATGCATGTCAAAATTTTTGAGGTGATGTCCAAGCTCATCAGCCGCGGACACATTGCCGACGTCATCACCTTAAAAAACTATTTTGAACAAGAGGGCAGCTTAAACGAGGTCGGAGGGCCAAATTATTTGGTAAAATTGGCCGACAGCGCCTCGCCGATGACCAATGTGGAATATTACGCCCAATTTGTGTATGATAAATATTTACGCCGTGAGCTGATAAACACCGGCACCGAAATCGTCAACAAAGCGTTTGCCGAAACCGCGGATTTATCGGCAACCGAGCAGATTGAAGAAGCCGAGCAGGAGCTTTTTCGTCTTTCTGACCAAGGCGAGACCCAAGGCGGGTTTATTGACTTTGCTTCCGCTTTAACGTCATCTTTGGGTTACATTGAACAGGCTTATCAAAAAGAGGGGAAAATCTCCGGCCTGTCTACCGGTTTGGAACGTTTGGACTACAAAACCGGCGGTTTAAACAACTCCGACCTTATCATTATCGCCGGACGCCCGGCCATGGGTAAAACCGCCTTGGCAACTAACATCGCTTATAATGTTGCCGAATATATGGGACGCGCCAAAGATTTGGATCCGCACGACCGCGGCGTGGCGTTTTTCTCGCTTGAAATGTCGGCCGACCAGCTGGCATCACGCATCTTGTCAACCGTTACCCAAACCCCCGGCAACAAAATGCGCACCGGCGAACTTGACAACGCCCAGTTCACCCGCATTGCTGCCGCCGTGCGCGAATTGGAGAGCATTCCTTTATACATTGACGACACGCCGGGTGTAACCATCGGCTCGATTCGCACCCGCGCCCGCCGCTTAAAACGCACCAAAGGCCTGGGGCTCATCGTGATTGACTACATCCAACTGATTACCGGCAGCAACAACAAAAAAAACGAAGGTAACCGCGTGCAGGAGCTTTCCGAAATTTCCCGCGGGCTTAAAATTTTGGCCAAAGAGCTAAAAGTTCCGGTCATTGCCCTTTCCCAGTTAAACCGCGGGGTGGAATCCCGCGATGACAAGCGCCCTTTGATGTCAGATTTGCGTGAATCCGGCTCCATTGAACAAGACGCCGACATTGTGATGTTTGTTTACCGCGAGAACTACTATATCCATAATGAAGAGCCGAAAATCAAGCAAAACGAAACACCGGACCACTTCCAGCACCGCATGGAAGAATGGCAGAAAAAAGACCGCGAAACCGCCAATCTGGCCGAAGTAATCATCGGCAAGCAGCGCCACGGTCCGACCGGCACGGTCAAACTTTTCTGGAACGGCGAATTTGCCCAGTTCGGCAATCTGGCAAATGAAGAAAATCTGCCCGAACAAATAGGCTAAGTCCCATGAAAAAACTTGAAGATTATACAAAAGAGGAATGGGAAGACATCTGCGACCATTGCGGCAAATGCTGCCTGATAAAACTGCAAGATGAGGACAGCGGCGAAATTTATTATACGGATGTTATCTGCCGTTATTTTGATGAGGAAAAATGTTTATGCACGGTGTATGACCGCCGCCGCGAGCTGGTGCCGGAATGCTTGAAATTAACCAAAGACAATGTTAAAAACATTGCCTGGATGCCCAAAACCTGCGCTTACCGTCGTTTGTTCGAAAAGCGCCCGCCGTGCGCCAAAACCACCGTTAAAGGCCGTTGTATATCGGAAGTTTTGGTCAAGCCTGAAGATTTGGAAGATCATATTGTGGAGTGGGAAGATTTATGAAAAAGCCGTCGCTGGATATTGAAACGGAATATGACCCTGAAAGTCGTTACGCGCATATGGAGCATATCAAACCGGAGTTTTGGAAACATAAAAAACTCGAAGATATGAGCAAAGAGGAATGGGAGCTCTTATGCGACGGCTGCGGCAAATGCTGTTTAAACAAGCTGGAAATCAAAGGAAAAATCAAATTCACCAACACTTATTGCCGTTTTTTGAACTGTCAGAACTGTTTGTGTAAAATATATGCGCATCGTTTTGAAGCAGTGCCCGATTGCCGCGACATTGATTTACGCGCCGTACGCGAAAAGCCGCGCTGGCTGCCCAAAACCTGCGCTTATTGGCTTTTGGACAACGGTTATGATTTGCCTTCGTGGCATCCGCTTGTAAGCGGGCGGGCGGAAACGGTGCATACATCGGGCAACTCGCTGCGCGGACGCGAACTTGTTAATGAAACCGAGGTCAAAGATTATGAAGATTACCTTGTTGACTGGCAAGACCTTTGATTTGGAAAATTCATTTGCTTTCCCGCTGGAGGTTGTTAAATCGACGCGTTGTCGACGGATGAATTTGCGGATAGACGGCAAAAAAAGAACGGCGGTTCTAACCCTGCCGCCACGGGTTTCGTTCAAAAAAGCCTATGATTTTGTTAAAGGACATGAAACGTGGGCGGAAGAACACTTGGCCAAACTTCCTAAAACGCAGGAATTCAAAGACGGCCAGACTTTTACGCTGTTTGCCCGTCCGCTTAAAATCTGCCACCGACCGGAAACCCTGCGTGCGGCGGAAGAAAAAGACGGCGTTTTATACATCGGCGGCGATGCAGTGTTTTTGCATCGGCGAGTGAAGGATTACATTGTGCGCGAGGCCAAAAAAGAGTTTTTGCGCCGTTCTCGGGAACTGGCGGAAAAAATCGGCTGTCAGGTTAAAAGCGTTGCCATTAAAGACACATCATCTCGTTGGGGCAGTTGTTCCACTTTAAACAACATCAATTATAACTGGCGGATAGCCTTGGCGCCCATATGCGTAACGGAATATTTGGTCGCGCATGAAGTTTCGCATTTAAGGCACCGCGACCACTCGCGCGAATTTTGGCGTTGCGTCAAAGAACTCTACCCCGGTGCGGCATTGGGAAAATCCTGGCTTAAAGCCCACGGCAACGAACTTTATTTATACCGTTGAACAGACAGGGAACATATAAAATCTATTGACTTTTGCGTAAAATAAGGTTGATATATTTTTCGAAGTAGAATAGAATAAACTTCTATTCAAGGTATCAATTAAAAAATACGAGGAAATATTATGAAAATTACATTGACGGGAAAACAAGTTGATATTGGCGACAGATTGCGCAAACACGTTGAAGAAAACATCGAAAATTCAGTTACAAAATATTTTAGCGCCCCTATCAGCTGTGCTGTGGCTTTTTCTAAAGAAGGGGAAGATTTTAGCGCTGAAGTTACCGTTCATCCTGCAAAGAACATGATTTTGAAAGGCACGGGCATCGCCGGCGATCCGTATTCGGCTTTTGACAATGCCAACGAGCATATTGCCACCCGCCTGCGCCGCAACAAAAACAAATTAAACGACCACAAAAGCAAAATCGGTTTGGCGGAACTGGCTTATCAGGCAGTTTTACCTCTGCACGAAACCGAAGAAGAACTTGACGTTGATGTTGATGCACCGATTACGATTGCCGAAACCGACGCCAACATCCCGGTTTGCACCGTTAGCGAAGCAGTGATGCTGATGGACTTGTCCAACGAAGGCGCTTTAATGTTCCGCAACAGTGCAAACAATCACATCAGCATGGTATACCGCCGCAAAGACGGCAACATCGGATGGGTTGAACCAAAATCAGACAACTAGGATCAAAGCTTATGAAAATCTCTGATATACTGTCGCTTAACAATGTGTTTGCCGAAGTTAAGGCAAGCAACAAGCGCCAGCTTTTACAAGAATTATCTGCAAAAGTGGCCAAAGAAATCCACATGGATGAACGCACTCTTGCCGATTCGATTTGGGAACGTGAAAATTTGGGCTCAACCGGCTACGGCAACGGAACAGCTTTTCCGCACGCTCGCATTGACGGCCTGAACAAGGTTACGGCGGCATTTGCCCGGTTGGCATCACCGATAGATTTCAACGCGGTTGATGACAAACCGGTTGATTTGATTTTTCTTTTAATATCTCCGGAAAACAGCGGCGCAGATCATTTAACGGCGTTGGCTGCTTTATCCCGGATATTAAAGAATGAAGATATTTGCGACAAACTTCGCGCCGCCCGCACTCGTGAAGAGATTTATGCGATTCTAAATAATTAAACAAACAAACGCCCGTTCGAAAGACCGGGCGTTTGTTTTACCTTTCGACAAGATTTTTTTCGTTATTTCTTCGTCGACATGGCATTCTTTTCGCTTGCCTGCGACACATATAACAATCATACATCGGTAGCGACTTATCCCCAAAAGACTCTTTAAAATTGCAAAAAAAAAAAACGGTTTAGAATATCGGGAAAATACATATTCTTTTGCTTTTTTAGGAGAAAATAATGCGGGAAAATGGTAGAAGTATGGTCGAAATGCTTGGTGTATTAGCAATCATAGGGGTACTTTCCGTCGGGGCGATGTCGGGTTATGCTAAAGCCATGGAAAAATACAAGGTTAACAAAATTGTTCAAAACCATGGATATTTTATTGCTCGCTTAGTTGAACACGAAAACTTGAAAGAAGAAGGCGGCAACATTGCGCCCTATTTCGATAAATTAGGTCTTTTCCCGGGCAATTTTACAATTAATAATGATGGTACGGTAGAAAGCGATGACGTCGTTTTTCGGCCTTTTGTGCGTTCAAATTTTGTAATTGATTATTATTTATCTGCGGGCAAACTTAAGGGCAACCACACTTTTAAAACCAAATTATGCGCTTCACTTGTCCTAAATTTAGCGATTCCCTTGCATGAAAGTATCCGCATGATTTGGATATACCGTGGTGAAGGAAATTCTAAAGGCAGTGCTTTTTATGGCGATTCCGAATGTACGGGGTCAAAAACCTGCCTGAAAGATGTCAAGTTGAACGACATCAAACCTTTATGCAGTGAATGCATTACCGGAAGCAGTTGTACTTTAACATTCGAATTGTTTTAAAAAACTTTCTCATCCACTGTATTAATCAAACATCTCGATTGAGCTGTTTTTTATTACGCAAATAAAGTTGGCATTCCTTTAAATAAGTAGTTTTAATAACCCACAACCTGAGATAAAGAAAAGATTGGCCGGAGAATCTTTAAAGTTGCAAAAAAAAACGGTTTATAATGAGTCGTATGAGCAACTTTTTTGGGAGAATTGTTATGTCTTACCCCTTTTATATTCACGCCGCCACTTCTTCAACGGCATCTCAACACCCTTGCCGTTTGTTTTTCGCGGCCGCAGCGGTGGCGGCACCCTTTATTTT
>CALXTI010000012.1 GCA_944391395.1 uncultured Alphaproteobacteria bacterium | reverse complement strand
GCGACACCTATATTGAGATGAAAGACCTCAAAGGTCGGCAAATGACCGGAGGTATTTTTGATTTGATGGCTATACTTGGTATACCAGATACGTCTTATTTTACTACCGTTACCGCCGACAACATCGACATCCGCCAGGAAAATATCAGTGGTGAAGATGGAGGATTAATAGGTTTGGTGTTGGGAAATCTTGACGTCTCGGATAATGTTACCATAACGCAGAATAATAATAACAGTGAACAGTTGTCTGGCGCCCAGATTCAAAATATTATCGGCAAAGAAAACAGTTCTTTAACCGTCAACCAAACAAACGGGGATTTTAGTGGTGAGGCAACGGGACTTGATCTTCCGTTCAAAACCACTACTCATTATCAAAATATTGCTATCAATATAACCCAGCAAAATCTTTCAAGTTCTGCTCACTCGGCAGATTTTTTAAGAGGGATGGGTGATTCCAGCGCCGAGTTTTTCATAAGTGGAAATTTGCCGATTAATATTGTGCAGAAAAACAATTACGCCACGGGAATTTATGGTCTGCACGCGCAAGTAACCGCCGAACATCCTGATATGCCGGTTACTATTATTCAAACAGATAATTCTTGGCGCGTACAAAATTATCCTACTTTTTTCGCCATTAGAGAAGGAGATAACAACTTCACCAATGTTACCATCGTGCAGGAAAACAATACCTTCAGGAGATAGGACTGTCGGCAATACGGTACTGCCTATCTGCGGCACACAGCAAACAGGAAATATCGGCCGTCGATAAAAACAGCCCCCACATAGCATGTGAGGGCTGTTTTGTTTTAAGCTGTTTGCTTATTCCTGGCTGAAAGCCTTTTCCTGCTTGGCGGCTTCATCAGGCGTTCTGGCAACATTAATCAGAATCGTCTGGGAAACTTCCGGATGCAGGTTCAATTTTACTTGATAAATGCCTAAATCTTTAATCGGCTTTTCCAAATAAACATAACGGCGTTCAACATCAAAGCCGGCCTCTTTAATCGCGGCGGCAATGTCACGGATGGTGACAGAACCGTACAGTTGTCCGGTTTCGGCTGCCTGACGGATAAGCACCGCTTTAAAGCCTTTCAAAGCTTCGGCTTTGGCAGAAGCGTCATCAAACAAAGCTTTGTTGCGGGCTTCCAATTCGGCTTTTTGTTTTTCAAAATAAGCAACATTGGCCTCGGTCGCGCGCAAGGCTTTGTTCTGCGGCAAAAGGTAGTTACGGGCATAACCGTTTTTAACGTTTACTTTATCGCCCATTTTACCTAATTTTTCAACATGTTCAAGAAGAATGACTTCCATATCTGCACCCTCCCTTATTGAGCCACATACGGCAACAAGCCGATGTAACGCGCACGTTTGATTGCCCGAGCAAGCTCTCTTTGTTTCTTGGCCGAAACAGAAGTGATGCGGCTCGGAATGATTTTGCCTTTTTCAGAAATGAAACGGGACAACAATTTAACGTCCTTATAATCAATTCTTAAAGCGTTTTCGCCGGAAAAAGGACAAGTTTTTCTCTTAAAAAATGATTGTTTTGCCATCTTGTTTCTCCTGATTTTTAAGCTTCAACTTCAGCTTCAACAGCGGCAACATCTTCATCGGAAGACATTTCATTGTTGAACTCATCAACTTTGATGGTCATGTAACGAATGATATCTTCGTTTAATCTCATCAAACGTTCATATTCGAAAATTGCTTTGGCAGGGGCAACAATGTTTAACAAAACATAATGTCCTTTGCGGTTTTTCTTGATGCGATAAGCCAGGTTTTTCAAACCCCAGTTATCAACTTTAACGACTTCACCGCCTTCTTTTTTAACAGCTTCGCTCAAATCGGAAACAAGGCTGTTAACCTGCGAGGCGCCCAAGTCCTGACGTGCAATCAGCACGCTCTCGTAATTAGCCATATAAAATTCTCCTTATGGATTCTCAACAAATGGGCGTTGCCGCCCGGTTAATGTATAGCCGCAAAAAAAGCTTTCCTGCGGCAAGGACAAGCGCTAATATACAAGCAGAAGTTTATTTTTGCAAGTGTTTTTTTATAAAGGTTATTTTAATAAATTTTCATTATCCTGAAAGCAAAAATTATAAGGATTTATGCGCATGAAAATATTTAACAAGACAGCTTTTTTCGCTTGTTTTTTGCTGGCCGGATGCGCCGGCGGAAACAAAACGGAAGAAATACCGACATATTATATTTTGCCTTATCAGGAAGAAATGATTGTTTTGCAAAATCTTAAAACCCGCGTGTTGGTATATTGTTATTCTTCCGCCGAAACAACGGCGGCGGAATGCGCCGACAGATTTGCCAAGCAGGGTTTTGTTCAGTTAAGGGATATTCCTTCACTGCCGGCCGAATATGATTATCTTAAAAGCGACAGTTATCCTTCCCGCCGTTGGCGCAAAGATGAAAAAATTCCGAGGTGGTAACATATGCAGGCGCGGATTAATACGGTAACTTTCAGCGGGTTGGATGTTTTGGATGTTGATTTGCAGGTGCAAATCAGCTCCGGTTTGCCCGCATTTACCATCGTCGGGTTGCCGGACAAAGCCGTCGCCGAAAGCAAAGAACGCGTGCGCGCTGCCTTTCAAGCCATCGGCATCAGTCTGCCGGCGCAACGAATTACCGTCAATCTGGCGCCGGCCAACCTTTTGAAAGAAGGCTCGCATTTTGATCTGGCCATCGCTGCCGGGCTTTTGACCTGCATGCAGATTTTGCCGCAGGAAGAACTTTCATCTTACATCGTTTTGGGCGAACTCGGGCTGGACAACACCATTATGCCGGTTAACGGCATCTTGCCGGTCGCCATCAAAGCCCGCCGCGAAAACAAAGGTTTGATTTGTCCGCAAAGCCAAGGCGGCGAAGCGGTCTGGGGCGGTTTGCAGGATATTGTCGCCGCGCCGAATCTGCTTGCACTTATCAATCATTTTAAGGGAACGCAAGTCTTACCCAAACCGACGGCCGGCAAAGCCAAAGAAAAGAAAAATCCTTTGGATATGGCCGATGTCCGCGGACAGGAAAGCGCCAAACGCGCCCTGGAAATTGCCGCGGCAGGCGCGCATAACATGTTGATGGTCGGTCCGCCAGGTTCGGGAAAATCAATGCTGGCGGCGCGACTTACCTCAATTTTGCCGCCGCTGACGCCGGAAGAAGCTCTGGAAACATGTATTATTCATTCCATCGCCGGCGAACTTAAAAACGGGGAACTTGATTTTAACCGCCCGTATCGCGACCCGCACCACAGCTCTTCCACACCGGCGTTGGTCGGCGGCGGAAAAAAGGCTCGTCCGGGTGAAATATCGTTGGCACACAACGGTGTCTTGTTTTTAGACGAACTGCCGGAATTTAACCGCTCTGCTTTGGAAGCACTGCGTCAACCGTTGGAAAACGGAGAAATCACCGTTTCCAGAGCCGAATATCATCATACTTATCCGGCGCGTTTCCAGCTGATTGCCGCCATGAATCCCTGCCGTTGCGGCAATTTGGGCATTCCCGGACACGAATGCCCCAAAGCTCCGAAATGCGCGGCAGAATATCAGGCCAAACTTTCAGGGCCGTTGCTGGACAGGATTGATATTCACGTCTATGTGCCGCCGGTCAGTCCGTGGGATATCGCCAACAAAGAAAAGGGCGAACCTTCGGCGGTCATCTTAAAACGTGTTACCGAAGCCAGAAACATTCAAAAGAAACGTTTTAAAAAACTCGGTCATCCGGAACTTTTGACCAATTCGCAACTCAAAGGAAAATTATTAGAAGAAGCCGCAGCTTTGGACAACGACGCTCAAAAACTCTTAATCGATTTTGCCGACAAGTTTAAACTCTCGGCACGCGGCTATCACCGCACTTTAAGGTTGGCAAGAACAATTGCAGACTTGCAAAATGAAACAAATGTGCATAGAATGCATATTGCCGAGGCTCTAAACTACCGCCGTATGGCAACGGCGTCATAAAATTTAAGGAGATGTATAATGAAAATATACCGGCCGTCTAAAATTTTATTGTTATCCGCAGCAGCTCTGTTTGCTTTGTTTGCAGGCGCGGAAAGCATATGTGCCGCATCAAGGCAACCCGCTCACACCGTGCGCGACATGATGGAAAGACGCGGCCGCCCGCCCAAACCGGTTGTCCGCAGTGCCAAACCGACGCGCACGTCTACCGCTGCCGTTCAAAACAGCAGCGCGCCCGTTGTCGCATATCAGCAAGCTGCCGTTGACAAAGACGGAAGTTTGTTCCCCGGCGGCAGTTGTGAAAGTTGCTTTAGCAATGATCCGGTTGACAAAGACGGAAGTTTGTTCCCCGGCGGTTCATGCACCCGTTGTTACAACAGCGGTCCGATTTTTGACACCGGCCCGTGTGAAGAGTGCGAACAACCCAAGCCAAGAGTTGCCAACTATCTCATCCCTTATACGCCGTATATTTACCAGGCCGTCGCCCGTGATTGCTGCGCCATGGCGCCTTTGTATCTCGACCATGTGGATTTCAAGCTTAATGACGGTTTTTCCTCCACACCGTATGGTGAAAAGCTCGGTAATTATCGTTTCCGCATTTTCGGTTGTCGGCGTTATGACAAAGAGGCCATTTTGAACCAAGGCCGCGTTATGCAAAAAGACATGAACTTTAACAAAGTCTTTGAAGAAGTAACCGGCGATTGTTACAATCTGGTCAAACTTCCCGAAGATTTATGCCTGCAAACAACCCCCTCACCGCTGCCGGAATATCTTTTGTCGGCAGAAATTACGGATTTCTTTATGAATGTTTGCGACGGATATAATTGGGACGAAGCCAAAGCCCGCAACTCTCGCAGCGGCTCCGCCGAGATGACCGTAACATGGAAACTTACAAATCTGACCAAAACCACTGTTTTGTGGGAAGGTACGACAACCGGTTACAGCGATTTGTACGACGGCACCGCCAACGGCGAAATCAAACTTGTCGAAGCGGCTTTTGCCGACGCCGTGAGCAATTTGCGCAACATGCCGGGCTTTGAAGACCAGCTGATGATACGTTTGACGCCCGAAGAACTTACGGCGCAACGCAACGCTTTGATTGATGAAGAAATCGCCCTTAACCCAGCAAAATGCCAGTTCCAAAAAGAGCTGCAATGCTATCAGCAATGTCAAATCGTGTGTCCTTTTTCCGAGGCGCCGCAATGCCCGGCCGTTATGCAGCAATGCAACTGCCAACCCGTTTCGATAACGCCGATTGTCGAAGATGCCGGGATTATTGCCGGATACGAGGTTTTTGACAATTTGGTTGAAGAAAAAAGCGGAGTTGTTTCAAGCGGTGAAGTCAAGGTTGTCGACGACACCTGGGTCGATATCCAAAAAGACACCAAATCTTTTGACAGCTTGTGCATCGTCGACCGGCCGCCTTATGACGTTCTGAGTCCGGAAAATCTCTACAAAGTCCGTGCTTCGGTGGTCGAAATCAACAATAACGGCGGCAAAAAAGGCGCCGGGTTAATCATATCCGAATCGTTTGTTTTGACTTCCGCCAATCTGATTGACAAAGAAAACAATTCATATGTGTTGAAAACCATTAACGGCAAAACGCTTTCCGGGCGCGCCGTGCGCATCAACCCAAGCAAAAACATCGCGCTTATCATGTTAGACGAACCGACAGCCTATACGCCGCTTTCGTTAAATCTTGATTTGCCTAAAGTCAATGACGACGGTTTTATGGTGTTGGGCATTTTGGACGTCGATGATTTTGCAGACGGCGAAAATTATATCGACAACAGCGGCAAAGTTACCGGATACCGCTACTCGGAAGACAGAGGCTCGGAAATCATGATGGACACTTTTGTTCAGCATGTGACCATCGGCGGCGTGCTGATTGATCCTTTTGGCACCATCAACGGCGTTGCCCATACCGGTAAAAAAACCGAAAACGGGCAAGATTTGTTCCTGCCGACGGAAACGGCCTTGCGCAGCGTCGGGCTTTCCATTTGCGAAAAACTTTATGACAGACCAAGCCCGTGGCAAAAGACCGTTTATAAACCGGTAACCGAAAAAATTCTGTCTTCGACGCCCAAAGCACCCGAAGTTTTGGCTCCGGAAGAGCGGAAATAAAATATAAATTCTAAAAAAATCCGCCCGTTGCAAATACGGGCGGATTTTTTTTGTGCTTTTGGGTTGCTTAGCTCGGCGGCAACCGATTGTCAAACACCAAATAAAAACCTTGCGGCTCGGGCCGGTGCGGCTCTTGCGGTTTTGCCGCGTTCGGTTGAGCCTGTTTCGACTCCGGCGGGGTCGGGGCGTCTTCGTGTGTTTTGATCATCTTGTCGGCCGTTGAGGACACAAGCCTCTCCGTCTTTTCTTTGGATTGGAAAAAAAGCTCAACATCCTTTTTGTGATTTTTAAACGCCTCATCATAATTTTTAAGAAGAAGCGTTAAATTTTCAGGACATTTTTCAGCCAATCGTTTTTTCCATTTCCATAAACGGTAGTAGACCTCCAACAAATCGTCCGCGTCAACGTCGATATAGCCATAATACACGGCCGCGCCCAAAGTGATGGCGACATTGACATCACTTTGCGCTTGATGAATAATTGTCGTTATATCATCCATTTTTAAATAAATTTTTGCCAATTGATTACGGAAAGCTCCGGAACCTCTTTGGCATATTTTACAAAAACTTTTACGCAGTCTTTTTCTTGCTGCGTATATGACATGACATTTTGCATCAAGTTATTATAAATAACGTCCGCAAACTCAATTACAACATCAACCAGTTCGTCCGTTAAAATTCGGAGTTCCGGTTCGGCAGAAGACTTCCTTTGCTCAAGCAGTTGAGCGAAAAGAACTATAAAATCTTTTGGCGACAATCTTTCATCGCCGTCAATCACTCGGCGCGCGGCCGATATAATATCTTCTTTTTTCATTTGATAATAATTTTTAAATTATCATATTTTCGTCTATTGTGCGCTTATTTAAGTCTAAAATCAAGATTTTTTTACATTTCTTGAAAACAGCAATATAGTCGGCAACAAACAGCCTTCTTTTTTATTGAGTTTTACACTGATGCACCGGTCGTAACTTATCCCCAAAAGACTCTTTAAAATTGCAAAAAAAAAAAACGGTTTAGAATATCGGGAAAATAGATGTTTTTTGCAATTTTGGGAGTTCTTTTGATGATGCTAAATATTTTTTCATTCTTGCGCAGAGGGCTGCAGATGCGCCGTAATTTTTCGACGACGTGTACAACATTAGGTACACGAGGAGAAAAGTTACAAGCAGATGCGGCTCTATACGCAAGAAGTGAACGACCGAAGAATGGTGCAGATGCGCAGCCTTATTTGAGCGACGTGTACAAAAACGGTACACGAGCGAGAAGAAGGCAAGCAGATGCGGCATTATGCGGTCGTTCCATGGTTGAAATGCTCGGGGTATTAGCGATAATCGGCGTCTTGAGTGTCGGGGCGATGTCGGGTTATGCCAAAGCGATGCTTAAATACAAACTCAACAAACTTACGGAATCTTTATCCATGTTGTTTGTCAATTATGTTGAACTTGATACTAAAGACTACACCAACAATATGATAGCCCATATCGCGCCGGATTCTTTTATGTTATACAACAGCAATTTGGTTGCCGCCGATGTTTTCGGTAACTACTGGAGCATCGGCGAATATGGATTGTATGTGCGCATCGGCTATAGCGGAAGCATAGCCGAAGGTGCCTATGTGCGCGATGAAAGCGCCATCCGTGACTCATGTCCGGTTATTCTTCAAGCCGGAAAAGACGCCGGATTTGCCAGAATGGTTTTGTTTACGCCGGACAGTTCCACAACTATATGCAATCAGGATTGCCGCTTGAGTTATATCGACCTCAATATCAGCAAAATTCGCGAACTTTGCGAAATGGTTGCCAACGCCGCTAACGGTGACGCCATTCTTTATTTTCAATTATCCAAACGCGATAAAAACACCGTATAGAAACTATTTCGCAATGAGCATCGCTAAATATACCCATAAAAAAAACCGCCGTTTTGGGCGGTTTACTTCAGGCATCATCAGCAAAAAATTTGACGATGGCGTACAAATCCGGATTTTCCAACGTGCATTTTGTTTGGAAAACATCTTCCAGCTCGGGGATAATGCGGCTGATTTCCCACTCGTTTATTTGCGGACGGTGAAAATAGCAATGCCAGCAGTCATGATCCGGGCATGCTATATCATAGCAAGCCAACGCAAAATGATATTGTCCGTGCGGAAAATGGTTGATTAAAGTTTTGATGACAATTTGAAAAACTTCTTGTTCCGTCATATAAAAAATAATAAAAAGAATTATAAAATTTAGAGCATCGGCTGTATCATACTATTTGCCGGATGTCAAATTTTAAAAGGAACACGATGACGATTGAACCGCTTGCCATATATATTCACTGGCCGTATTGTAAGAGCAAATGCCCCTATTGCGATTTTTTTAAGCGCGTGCAAAAAAACGTGCCGCAAGAAGAAATTATCCGATTTTATCTCAAAGAATTGGATTTTTATCATCGCCTGCTGCCGGAACGACGGATTTGTTCGGTTTTTTTCGGCGGCGGCACGCCTTCTTTGATAGCGCCGGAAAATGTCAACCGCCTGCTTGAACATGCTTTTAAGCTCTGGGAAAGCGCCGCAAATGCGGAAATCAGCCTGGAAGCAAATCCAAACTCGGAATATCCGAACATGTTTCGGCAACTGCGCCGCGCCGGTATAAACCGTTTGTCTTTGGGCGTGCAGGCGCTTAATGACAATGATTTGCGTTTTTTGGGTCGCACGCACAATCTGCGGCAGGCTTTGCACAGCATTGACGAGGTTTTGCAAAATTTTGAAAATCATTCCATGGATTTGATTTATGCCCGACCGACACAAACGCTTGATGATTGGCAAAAAGAACTGGAACAAGCCGCCGCTTTCGGCTTTAAGCACTTATCCTTATACCAACTGAGTATTGAAGAAGGAACGCTTTTTTATAAGAAAAACGTTCATCCTTTAGATGAAGACGATGCGGCAACCATGTATAATCACACCGTGGATTATTTGCGTTTGCACAACTATCCACGTTATGAAATTTCAAACTTTGCCCCGCTCGAATATGAATCCGTCCACAACAAATGTTACTGGGAAGGCGGCGATTATATCGGCATCGGCGAATCGGCACACGGGCGGTTAAAAATCAACAACAAATTTTATGCCGTTGATAATCCGCCGACAACCGGCGCTTTTCCTGTGCAAAGGCATAAAGAAATCCTAACGGCGGAAGAACGTGCCGAGGAATTGTTGATTATGGGGTTGCGACTGCAAAAAGGAATTGATAAATCACGTTTTAAGAACTTATGCGGACTGGATTTTGACGGGTTTATCAATCAGACAAACGCCGCGGATTTGGAACGACTTGGATTGATTATAAACAACAAACAATGTTTGGCCGCAACCGATGCCGGTTTTTTGTTGTTGGATAACATCATTGCACGTCTGTGTCCTTAATTTATGCCAAAATTTATACCGACCACGCCGCAAAAACATCTTGTACAAAGAGTTTTCACCACATTGTTTTCATTACAACCCCCGATAAAGAAAAACTCGGGCGGAGAATCTTTAAAGTTGCAAAAATAAAATAAACGGTTTATAATTAAGGCTATAAGCATTTGTGAGGAGGGTTTTTATGCCTAAATCGATTCATTTTGACTTGTTCAACAGTTTTTTATCTGCCGCCTGTTTCAGACGTCTTAAAAATTTTTGTACACTTTTTATCACGTCTCTTTTACCCGCGACAGCCCCTGTTTTTGTTAATCTATTATTTTCGGGAGACGACTTATGTTTATCAGATTTTCTCTTTTCGGCGCTTTGACCCTTTTGTCCGCCTCTTCCGCTCTGGCTCTGACCTGTGCCAATGACTACGGAAACACTGCAAGTTGCGCCTCCAACACCACCGCTGCCGGCGACTGTGCTACTTTGGGTTATTCCAAGGATAATGTCGACGGTTGCGAACATTATCTTTATTGCCCTTTCGACACAAGCTATAAACGCTGTGTGGCATCCGAAAAAATCGACTGCAGCGATTATCCGTTTGAAGAATGTCCGGAAGGGGCAAATTGCTCTGCCTGCGGTATCGGCACAGATATTTTTTATAAGATTGATGCTTGCAAATCAGGTTATACCTTATCTGGCAACTCCTGTGTGGCTAAATCTTGTGATGGGTATTCTTCAGAATATAAAAGTGTTGCAGATTGCGGTAAAAGCGGCTCTTTAGGCTGGACATACTCGACCTGTCTTTCCGGCGACACATTGTTGGGTAAATGCACGGAGAAAAGTTGTGGCGGACCGCATGTTTCGCATTGGGGAGATGACACCACGGCTGAAGAAAAATGCCTGGCTTTACCAAACGTCGAATCCTGCGCATCGTGTTATATGGGCGATATCATGTTTGCCCGAATCACGGCTTGTAAAAACGGTTATGATAACCAAAACGGCAAACAGTGCTTATATTGCAATGGGCCTTTTTCGGCAACTAGTGGCACTGAAGCATACAAAAAATGCATGGCGGTAGATCATATCAAATCATGCTCGTCACCATGTTATAATTCAACTGCCAGAAAGTATTTTTCTAACATTACTGCCTGTGAAGAAGGTTATGAAAACCATACATCATCTTGTTATAAGAAAGCAACAGAGGAAGAAACCACAGCATGTACAAATTATTCACAATGCCCAACTCCGGCCGGCACAGAATCAGATGGAGTAGCTTCCGGTACTTGTACAGTTACAAAGAAAGACGGCTATGTAACTAACTGTAAACTAAAATCCTGCAATGGTCATAAATATGCGGCTATTAGTACTCTCGACTTAAGTGCTCCGGGTTCGGGAACTGATTATGATGCTTGCGGCTGGCGTGTAACGGTAATTCCAGCCGGTGTCAGCGGTCAAACATGGTCTTTGTCTGAACAATGGGTACAATATTGCTGTACCGGTGCCTGCAGATATACATCAACTTCAAACCCGCCTTCTATTGCCAACCTTTCGCATTATGTATCAAGCAATTGCGGCGTCATTCAAAAAGGTGGTTCTTACTTTGTCTATCTGAAATAAAACATTTCTCTGACTAAAAGAACCCTGGGTTTGATTTGTATCATGAAAATAAGACTGTAAAAAGTCCCTTGATAATAAATCAAGTAACAGAATGAAACAAAAAGACATCGACATCAAGCCGGTGCCTTTTTGTTTATGTCACTCAGGCAAAGCTCAATTCTTTTTTGTCATGCCTCCGTCGGGTAGTTGTATGACAGATTTGGCATTCATATTGATGCGCTCGCTCCTCCCGCCGGTTGAGATTTATCCCCAAAAGACTCTTTAAAATTGCAAAAAAAAAAAACGGTTTAGAATATCGGGAAAATAGATACTTTTTGCAATTTTGGGAGTTCTTTTGATGAATTGGTTTGATTTTTTTAATTTTTTCTCTCCGGCACACAACGAAAAAAGGCAAGCAGATGTGCCGTTATGCGGTCGTTCCATGGTCGAGATGCTGGGGGTTTTGGCGATTATCGGTGTGCTTTCCGTCGGGGCGATGAGTGGTTACTCCAAAGCCATGTTTAAGTATAAATTAAATAAAATGAGCGAACAGTACAATCAAATTATCAGTGCCATGATAGCTTATGCCCGGCAATTTAAAATTGATAGTCCGGATGCTGATGACAACGGTTCGTACGCTATAACCGCCATGTACAATAAACTCGGATTGATTCCCGAAGAAATGAAGTTGCCGACAACAGATGACACTCTGGTCGATGTCTTCAGCAACGAAGTATGGATAGCTTATGAAACCACCGGTGATACATTATATACCATGTTACAGATTGATAAATCCGACCAAAATTTATCCATATGCCGGCAATTTTTTCTGATTGCCAAGGAGTTTCACGAAGATATTTATGTCGCATCTTCTTTAAGCGACTGGGGAAATGAAAATTCTTTAGTAGGAAGTGCTTACGGAGATAAATATTGCACGGCATGGAATAAATGCCTTAAAGATTTGACGCCAAACGATATTGATTCCATGTGCGCCGAACATATTGATAAAAATGCTTCCCATTTGAAACTGAGGGTAAAATAAAAACCGCCAAACGGCGGTTTTTATTTATGTGCGATAGCTCATTTTGCTCATTTCATCAATCGCAAAATGTTCTTCACAAACATCGGGATGAATTCCGGATGTTTTTTCCATGTTTTCTGATACGCATCTATTATTATTGACGCTATTTTCAGATAATCACATTTTTGATCAATGCTCATAGTGTTCCATAAAACCGGCATTTCTTTTTTGGGCGGAAAAACTTCCGCAAAAAGCCCGTTATATAGATTTTCTTCTGCCTGAGAATTTGCCTGCAGGCCTTCAATAATTTTTTTAATCCGCTCCTGTTTCCTATCGGAAAAGAAGCTTTCAATTTTACTTTTCTTCCAGTCCATAATATATATGATTTTTAATTATATTTGCGTAGCGTTAAAAATAACATTATCGAAAATTTTTGTCAAGATTTTATTACAAAAAAAACGGCAGATTTTGAGCTCTGCCGTCTTAAAGCCAAACAAGCGCATTTATCGTTCAAGCTTTTTATATTTCAAGCGGTGCGGTTTGCAGGCTTCATCACCCAAACGGCGGCGTTTGTCTTTTTCATATTCTTCAAAGTTTCCTTCAAACCACTCCACATGGCCTTCGTCTTCATAAGCCAAAATATGCGTCGCCAAGCGGTCCAAAAACCAACGATCGTGCGAGGTTACCAACACACAGCCCGGATAATTCATAATACCTTCTTCCAAAGAACGCAATGTGTCGACGTCCAAATCGTTGGTCGGCTCATCAAGCAAAATAACATTGGCGCCTTTTTTGAGCATTTTGGCCAAATGCACGCGGTTGCGCTCGCCGCCGGAAAGCTGGCCGACTTTTTTCTGTTGGTCGGAACCCTTAAAATTAAACTGCCCGACATAAGCGCGCGAAGGCATTTGTTTTTTGCCCAGTTCAATAATATCCAATCCGTCGGAGATTTCTTCCCACACGGTTTTAGCAGGGCTCAGCTCATCGCGTGTTTGATCAACATAACCCAAATCAACCGTTTCACCGATTCTGATTTCGCCTTTGTCGGGTTTTTCGGCGCCGGTAATCATCTTAAACAAGGTTGTTTTGCCGGCACCGTTCGGACCAATGATGCCGACAATCGCGCCCTTGGGAATTTTAAAAGACAAATCATCAATCAAAACCCTATCGCCGAAGGCCTTGCTGATATGATTGGCTTCAATCACCAAATCGCCCAAACGCTCCGTCATCGGAATGTTGATATATGCGTGCGTGATTTTGTCTTTCGTTGCCTGCGACAACAGCTCGTCATAAGCGTTGATACGCGCTTTTGACTTGGCTTGCCGCGCTTTGGGATTTTTTTGAATCCACTCTAATTCGTTAGCCAAAATCTTTTGACGGGCGCTTTCTTCACGGGCTTCCTGTTCCAGACGTTTTTGCTTTTGTTCCAACCATGAGGAATAATTTCCCTCATAAGGAATTCCCTGCCCGCGGTCGAGTTCCAGAATCCAACCCGTAACGTTGTCCAAAAAGTATCGGTCGTGGGTAACCATCACTACCGTGCCTTTGTAATCTTTCAAATATTGTTCCAGCCAGGCAACCGATTCGGCATCCAGATGGTTGGTCGGTTCATCGAGCAGCAGCAAATCAGGCTTTTGCAGCAACAAACGACACAATGCCACACGGCGTTTTTCGCCGCCGGAAAGCTTGGTGACGTCGGCTTCCGCCGGCGGGCAGCGCAACGCGTCCATCGCAATCTGGATGGTGCGTTCCAAATCCCAACCGTTGCAAGCGTCAATTTTTTCCTGCAATTCTGCCTGTTTTTCAATCAAAGTGTTCATTTCCTCATCGCTCATCGGCTCGGCAAATTTGGCGGATACCTCTTCAAACTCTTGCAACAGGGCGCGCGTTTGACCCACACCGTCCATAACGTTTTCCATCACGTTTTTGTTCGGGTCAAGCTGTGGTTCCTGCTCAAGATACCCGACCTTAACACCGTCGGCCGCCCAGGCCTCGCCGTTAAAATCCTTGTCCACGCCGGCCATGATTTTCAAAAGCGTGGATTTTCCGGCGCCGTTAACACCCAAAACGCCGATTTTCGCTCCGGGTAAAAAAGAAAGAGTAATCCCTTTGAACAATTCTTTGCCGCCCGGAAAAACTTTGGTTAAATTCTGCATGACAAAAACATACTGATATGCCGCCATGTATTTTGCCTCCTGATAAAAAAATTAAAATGTTAACAATGATTATAAACCGTCTTGCATCTGACGTTCGCGCAATGCCCGTTGAAACGCCGGATCGTTGTGGATTTTGCGGGTTTGCTCCGTGTAACGCTTGATATATTTTTCACGCGCCGACGGGTCTTTTTTATACACCTGAGTCGCATCGTAAGCATGGCGCGGAGTAATAACCTTTCCGTCGGGCATCTTGATTGTGCCGTTGCCATAAAGCGTGGCTCTGAAAATAGCCTGTTTGTCAAACGCGGTTGCAATGTTGCGGCAATCGTAAAATCCGTCTTTTACTTTTGATATAAACGCATTGGCTTTGTATTCATTATAAGCTTCCATGCCTTTGGCCTGTTCGGCGTCAGATTTGGCCTTTGAAATCATAATAGCGCGCGCCAACAGCTCAAACGTGTCGTATTTGGAAGCCTGGCAGGCAAGCCCCTGACCGGACACCGCGCCCAAAGACTGCATTTCTTCAATATAACTGACGTTCTGCGCCTTAGCCGAATTATGAAACGTGCAAAACGCCGCCAAAAAAAACAAAATAAATTTTCTCATGATTACTCCCGTTTTAAAAATTAAATTTATTATAAGAAAAAGAAGTAAAAAAGCAACTAATTTAAAATTTTTAGCGAATTTATAAAATTTAAGTTGACATTTCAAGTTATTTAGCATAAGTTGCGCTCAACTGTAATGAGAAGGAATTAGAAAAATGAAATGCTACAGCTCTTTAAAATCCAAGAAAATCCGCGATAAGGACTGCAAATTGGTTCGTCGCAAGGGTCGGGTTTATGTTATTAACAAGAAAAACCCGAAAATGAAATGCCGTCAGGGATAATTCACGGCAAAAATAATTGACTCCTTTGTTTGTGTAAAAAAACGTTCTCTGATGAGAACGTTTTTTTAATATTTCTACCCCAATTCTTTTAGCAAAATTGACAAGTTGGTGATAAACAATTTGACCGAAATGGCAAGCAGAATAATCCCGAAGAGCTTTTGCAAAACATATATAATTCCCGGATTTAGCACCTTTTCAAAATTTTTGGCCAGTTTGATGACAATGTATACGATAATCATATTTACCAAAACCGCCAACAAGATATTAATATCCTCAAACTGCGCGCGGATGGAAAGCAAAGTCGTCATGGAGCCGGCACCGACAATCAAAGGAAACACTATCGGGGTAATGGTGGCGTCTTTAGGCAAATCGGGGCTGTCGCGAAAAATTTGAATATCCAAAATCATCTCCAGCGCCATGACGAAGATGATAATCGAACCCGCCACGGCAAAAGAAGAAATATCCAAATTAAACAATCTTAAAAATGCTTCTCCGACATAAAAAAAGCCGATAAAAGCAAACAATGAAATAACAGCGGCGCGGAAGGCACTGATTTTTTTGCCTTTTTTGCGTAAGGAAATTATAATCGGGGTCGACCCCAAAATGTCGATAATGGCAAACAAGACGACAAAAGCGCTCAAAAATTCGCGCCAATTTAACAACTCAAGCATTTTAATTCTCCCGGATTCATACAGTATAATAATCATTTATCGGAAAATATTTAAAAAAAGCTTGAAAAATAATTATTTGCATGTATAAATCAAACTTGTCTTAAAAAAACAGCCGGGGTGCGCCGGCTTGATAATGTTTAAGATGTTGTTTTTCGCACAAGTCCGCCTCTTTTTAACCCGAGGGTCTGGCATTTATTTGAAAAAATAATACATAATGGAAAATACAGAATTTAAAGCTCCCGAAACAACCGAAAATTTTGAAGAATTGCTCAATGAACAATTCGGCAACAAAGGCATTGTCGGCTCGGTTGTCAAAGGAACAATCATTAATTTAAGCGATGACTATGTGACGATTGATGTCGGTTTGAAATCCGAAGGTCGTATTCCTTTGCGTGAATTCGGCCAAAATCCGGAATTGAAAATCGGTGATCAGGTTGAAGTTTTGGTCGATCGCTATGAAGACAAAGACGGCAATATTGTTCTGTCGCGCGAAAAAGCACGCCGCGAAGAAGCCTGGGCCGAACTCGAAGCCGCGATGAACGCCGGTCAGCGCGTTAACGGCATCATTTTTGGCCGTGTCAAAGGCGGTTTCACCGTTGATTTGAACGGAGCCATTGCTTTTCTGCCCGGTTCACAGATTGATATTCGCCCGATTCGCGACATTACGCCGTTGATGGGTATTTCTCAACCGTTCCAGATTTTGAAGATGGATCGCTTGAGAGGCAACATTGTTGTTTCTCGCCGCGTCGTCTTGGAAGAAACCAGAGCCGAAGCTCGTGCCGAATTGATTGACACCATCAAAGAAGGCGCCGTTTTGGAAGGTATTGTTAAAAACATCACCGATTACGGTGCATTTATTGATTTGGGCGGCGTCGACGGTTTGCTGCACGTTACCGATATTTCCTGGAAACGCATCAACCATCCGGCCGAAGTTTTGTCTGTCGGTCAGACGGTAAAAGTCCAGGTTATTAAGTTCAACGAAGATACGCAAAGAATCAGCCTCGGCATGAAACAGCTTGAGAACGATCCTTGGCAGTCGGTTGCCGATAAATACAAAGTCGGCGAAGTTTACACCGGCAAAGTGACCAACATTACCGATTACGGCGCATTTGTCGAATTGGAAGACGGTATTGAAGGCTTGGTTCACGTTTCCGAAATGAGCTGGACCCGCAAGAATGTTCATCCGGGCAAGATTGTTTCAACTTCTCAGGAAGTTCAGGTCAAAGTTTTGGAAGTTGACCCTGAAAAGAGAAGAATCAGCCTCGGCATCAAACAATGCACACCGAATCCTTGGGCGGCATATGTTGAAGAACATCCGGTCGGCTCAATCATTGAAGGCAAAATCAAAAACATTACCGAATTTGGTTTGTTTGTTGGCTTAACCGATGAAATCGACGGTATGATTCACCTGTCCGACATCGCTTGGGGCAAATCCGGCGAAGAAGCGGTTAAAGATTATACCAAAGGTCAGGACATTACCGCTAAAATCATTGATGTCGATGTCGAAAAAGAGCGCATCAGCTTAGGCATCAAACAGATGGCCGAAAACAACGCCGCTTTGGCTTTGGAAAACCTCAAAAAAGGTGATGTCGTCAAAGCCGTTGTTGTCAGCACCGATGACAAAGGCGTCAATGTTGAGGTAGAAGGCATTGCCGCTACCATCAAGAAGGCCGACTTGTCAAAGGACAAAGACGCGCAGAATCCGGAAAACTATCACGAAGGTCAGGTTTTGGAAGCAAAGCTTACCTCCGTTGATAAGAAAAACGGCAAACTCGGCGTTTCCGTCAAAGCATTGGAAATTGAAGAAGAGAAGAAGGCTTTGGAAGAATATTCCGCAGCCAACGCTTCCGGTTCTTCTTTGGGTGATGCTTTAGGCGAAGCCTTGAAAAAGAACGCTTCTTAATCAAAAAACAAAGAAGAGCGCTTTACAAAAACATCCTGCCGGCGGCGGGATGTTTTTTTATTTCAAGCCTTACAGAAAACTTAGATTTTACTCGGGGCTGAATGCCAAGGCGCCTCCCGACACAGCTCCTCGCCAACGAGCGTGGTCAAACCGCAAGGTTTGTAGCGAATATATCTTTTTACGGTTGAGCAAATTTGACAGATTGTGGAAAAATACTTGACGAATCTCTTAATTTTGGATATCTGTATCTATACATCCTTATTTTTGTTAAATTTAAAATAAAGTATTATGAAAACAATTAAAATTTTGGCTTTGTGTGCAATAGCATGCATGCTCGCCGTTTCCTGCGGTAAGAAAAAAGAAGTTCCCGTGGTCGAAGAGGCTCAACCGGAGGTGTATCAGCCAAGACATGAGCACATTGTCGTTGATTTGAACAACATTCAAACCTACAACTACTACAATGCGCCGGCTGCCGAAGCCGCCACTTCCGTCGCCGTCAATTACGACGAGAAAATTTTGTATCAGCCGGTGAAGATAAAATACGGCTATGCCAACGGCGATACATATACTTATGTTATCTCCGACCAATTCAGTCTTTGGGAAAATGAAGCCGGACGCTTACGCGTTGTATCCGATAACGAGGGTACGGTATGGTTGCAGGGACAAACAAAAGCCGGAAAATTCTGCGAGTTTGTTTTTTACGGCGACCCGAAGTATAACGGCAAAAAAATCAAGCCGAATTCGTATCGAAATCTACCTGCCGGCGAAATCAAGTATTGCAAATAAACGCCGACTTTCAAACACACCTTGCCCCGCAAAGGCAGGGTGTGTTTTTGTTTAAACCTCATAGCGGCGAAATTTTTTCTTAAAAAAAATTCATTAAGAGCAAATCATAAACCCACCCTCGAGCAAAGAAAAGATTGGTCGGAGAATCTTTAAAGTTGCAAAAAAAAAAAACGGTTTAGAATATCGGGAAAATACATATTCTTTTGCTTTTTTTAGGAGAAAATTATGCGGGAAAATGGTAGAAGTATGGTCGAAATGCTCGGCGTATTAGCGATAATCGGTGTTTTATCGGTCGGGGCAATGTCGGGTTACGCAAAAGCCATGTTCAAATATAAACTCAATCGGCAGGCCGAACAGCTTAGCACGGTTTTTAACGCCGTGGCGCGCAATGTTTATTCTTTTAATGATATTGACCAAACCAGCAACTTAACAAACTATTTTATCAAACTCGGCGAATTTCCCGATGAAATGATTCATTCAAACACGACGCAATCTGTTTATGATATATTTAATACAAAGATTGGTATCCAAAAAGAAGTTTATTCGGGAACTTCTATCATAGCTGTTTACATGCATCCCGAATTACGTAAGAAAAGCTCGGAATATTTTGATATTTGTCAAAATATTGTTCTGGCAGCCAAAGCAAACAGCAATTCTTTACGCCATCTACAAACGTATAGCGACGTTTGGACAGAAAATGAAACCAGGGCTGTTTATTTCGGAGATGCTTATTGTAATATCGGCAGCAGAAAATGCATCAGCCGTATTACCTTAGAGGATATTGAACAGCTTTGCACAGCGCATCTTAATAAAAAGGACACTGCGTTTTATTTGGATTGGGAAATATAAACGATTTATGCACTTTGCATAAAATAAATGTTTATTTCTTGATACTTTAAATATATAGTCGGCTATATTTTATAAAAATTTTTGAGGAATAAACTTATGAAGAAAATCTTTTTATCACCGTTTTTTACGCCGATTTTGTTTGTTGTTTGCTGGGGCTTGATGCTTTCCGTGGTGTTGATTTATTTTCCCGAACAAAAATTTAAGATTACTGAAGACGGGCAAATTATTGAGCTTATTACCAACATCGGTTATATTTCCATGTTGGCGGCTCTGATGTATTTTGCCAAAGATTATACCGATAAGATTACCTCATGGGGAATTTATTTGTTTTTGGCCATGTGCGCCTTTTTGCGCGAGGCCGGCATTCAACATCATTTGTCCCGTACGGACAGCACGCCTTTTAAATCACGCTTTTTCTTAAATCCGGATAATCCCTGGGGTGAAAAAGTTGTCTTCGGTTTGCTTTTGATTGTGATTTTCGGCGCGGTGATTTATCTGACCGTCAAATACGCCAAACATCTTGTCTTGTCGTTTTTTAAGCTCAACACAGTTACCTGGTCCACGGCGGTTTTTTGCTGCACGCTGGTATTTGCCAAGTTTGCCGATCGTTTCCCCGGAAACTGGCGGAAAGCACACAACGACATCCCGCTGCCGCGCGGCCAAATTGAAATCTGGTCGCTTCTGGAAGAAAGCAGCGAAATGTTTTTGCCTTACCTTGTCATCATTATGTTGGCGCAATATCATTTGTTGAAAAACAAACAAAATTAAAAGTTAAGCCCGTTGTTCCAAACGGGCTTTTTTGTTATCGGCGGTTATTACAAACCGGTGGTGCTGTTGAGCTTTAAGACATGAATGATGGAAAAAATCATCCAAAATTGTTCAAACACCTGATCAAATTTCTTCTTATTCAAATTGGTCTTGAAAAACGAACACGGTTCAAACATGTTTTCGCGCGTGTCTATGGCCAGAAGAAGTTTATTGGCATAAAAACTGATTTCAATTTTTTTGCCGCGGTATAATTTTTTCAGTTGCAAAATTCTTTCCATAAAAGCCGTTGTCAACAAGTAGCGCGCTTCTATTTGATCGGTGGAATAAACCTCAAAATGCTTTTCAAACACGACATCTTCAAGTTTTACTCTTTCCATATCGGGAAAGCCCTTGAACTTATTTAACAAACCCGAATCTTTTAAGACAACCGTCTGCCCCTTAAAAGGCTTTTTCATGCCCATTTCAACCGCAATGCCGCGAAACACCGTAACAAGATTTTTTTTGCCTTTGGCGTTTCCGGTTTCTCTTTGCAATGTTTCTTCACAAACCAGAAGGTTCACATCGTTATATGTGCCCGTAAAACAATCATCGGCTTTGGCGACGGTATATTCCGGAAAAATTTTGCTGTATTTTATCAAAGCAGGACTGAGACCGCTGCCGGGACGATATGAAAAACCTTCGAAAAAACGCACCATTAAACCCATCGTATCGTTTTTGACTTCGCGGTGATATTTGGCAAACGGCCCACGCAAAATATAAATAAACAGCGCTATGAATATGTAAATAACACCCATGTCGATTTCCATCTTGCCTATCGTGTTTAAAACATATATCGCCAGTATCAGCATCGGCAAAACAAACAATGACAAGAATAATAAAAACCAAAAGCGATGAACGTATTTGATGCGTATTTCTTCTTTTTTGTGCAGAAACGGAAAAATGACCGTTTGATAATATTGATCAAAACGACTTTTTAAATCCGCGTGTTCGGCATATTCATCGTATTCAAAATCCGGCGTTATCATTTAAAAAATCCACCGGCATCTATACGTTGTTTGGCTTGTTTTTCCGCCTCAAAAAACGGCATGTCCGCTTTTATACCGACCATAAATGCAACCACATTTCCGGGGAAAATCTCGGCAGCATTTTTTAAATCATTGACGCTGGCGTTATAAAAACGGCGCGCGGCGGCAATGTGTTCTTCGACCTCATTGAAACTTTGCATGGCCTGCAACATAGTTTGATTTGATTTCAAATCCGGATAATTTTCCACCGAAAGCCAAAAATCATGCAAACGCGCATCAATCTGATTTGCCAAATCAATGGCTTCCGCAGGATTGTCGCCAAAATCTTTTTTCATGGCTTCCGTTCGCAAACGGACAATCTCGGTCATCAAACCTTTTTCATGCTCCATAAATTTTGCTGCCATTTGCAACAGATTGGGTATCAGGTCATAACGTTTTTTTAGTTGGATATCAATGCCCGATGCCGCTTCTTTTACTTTGTTTTTCTTTTTGACCAAAGAAACATATAGCCAATAAAAACCGCCCAACACAACAACACCGACGATAATTGCAATCCATTTTTCCATGTGGGTTCTCCTTTAACAATCACTTGAAAATAAGTATAAAACGTTTTTCTTAAATAAAATATTAAAATAATTTTCATCTTTTGAGGTTAGTCTTTCAATGAACTTGAACAAGAGAATATCATGCTTAACGTTATTTGGACCGTTTTTTTTCTGCTTTCCATTTTGGCGGCCGGCTACCAGGCTTTTGTTTTCGGCAACGCGGAAATTTGGACTTCAATGGTGGACGCTTTGTTTGAGGCCGCCAAAAGCGCTTTTACCATCTGCATCAATTTAACCGGTATGTTGTGTTTGTGGCTCGGACTTTTAAAAATTGCCGAAGTTTCCGGATTGACCACCCTCTTGGCAAAAGTGTTGGCGCCGCTATTTAAAAAAATCATGCCGGAAATTCCCGAAAATCACCCTGCCATCGGCTCCATTATCATGAACATGGCCGCCAATATGCTTGGGCTTGACAACGCAGCCACACCGATGGGATTGAAAGCCATGGAACAAATGCAGGAACTTAACCTTAAAAAAGATACGGCTTCAAACGCCCAAATCATGTTTATGGTGATTAATGCCTCGGCGGTTACCATTATACCGATTAATATCTTAATGTATCGCGCCGAGCTCGGCTCGTCCAACCCGTGCGCGGTGTTTGTTCCTATTCTGCTGGCGACATCAATTTCCACTTTGGTCGGCTTTTTGGCAGTGGCCTGGACGCAAAGACTTAACATTTTTAATAAAGTCGTTTTGGCTTATCTCGGTGGTTTTGCCGTGTTTATCGGCGGCGTGGCGTGGTATTTTATTTCGCTTCCGGATGAAGTCAGGCTTAAATATTCCACCGCCGCCGGAAATTTTATTTTGTTGTCCATTGTCTTTATGTTTATCGCTGCCGGGACTTTTAAGCGTTTGAACGTGTATGAAACATTTATCAACGGCGCCAAAGAAGGTTTTGACATCGCGGTTAAAATCATTCCTTATCTGGTTGCCATGCTAACCGCCATTGCCATGCTACGCACATCCGGCATTATGGATTTGTTCACGCGCGGCGTAGAAAACACATTATTGTTTTTGGGTCTTGACACAGCCTTTGTTCCGGCGTTGCCGACGGCTTTGATGAAACCGCTCTCCGGCAGCGGCGCGCGCGCCATGATGATAGAAACTTTGCAAACATACGGCGGCGACAGTTTTGAAGGTTTTGTTTCTTCGGTTATTCAGGGTTCTACCGAAACAACTTTTTATGTTCTGGCCGTTTATTTCGGCGCGGTCAAAATCGTCAAAACCCGTTCGGCGCTTCCTTGCGCTTTGCTTGCCGATTTTGCAGGCATAACCGCCGCCATATATTTATCTTATCTGTTTTTTTAGAAAGGAAATCCGAATTATGAAAGCTTTGTTGCAAAGAGTGAGCCACGCTTCGGTTACCGTTCGGAATCAGCTTGTCGCAAAAATTAACGGTGGGTTATTGGTGTTTTTGGGAGTTGAAAAAAACGACACGGAACAACAAGCAGATTATTTGGCGCGGAAAATTGTTAATTTACGGATTTTTGAAGATGAAAACGGAAAGATGAATCTTTCGCTTAAAGACATAAACGGTGAAATCCTGCTTGTTTCACAATTTACTTTGGCCGGTGATGTCAGCCGCGGCAATCGCCCCGGTTTTGAAACGGCCGCCAAACCGGATGATGCGAATCGGCTGTATTTATACTTTTCCGAACAACTCCGCGTACAAGGAATCGAAACCCAAACCGGAATTTTTCAGGCTGATATGCAAGTAGAGCTTTTAAATGACGGTCCTGTTACTTTTATGTTGGAAAAATAAGAATTAAAACGACCAATTTTCCGTTGTTGTCGGATTGTTGCTCAGCGAACGGCCGATTTCTTTTTGTTCCAGGCGTTCTTGTTCGTGGTGTTCGATTTTACGCAAAGCACCGTCTCCGGCATTTTCAAGCAATTTGTTCAACAGACGCGACGCCGTTTTTTGTTCATCTTCTTCCGCTCCGAACAGAACAAAACGGTTTTGATATTCGTTAACCACTCCTTCTTCCAAACCATAAATTTCCAAAGTAACCACCATTTGCAGGCGTTTATGACCGGCATCCAGTTTGTCAACTTTGGCTTTTAAGACTTTCGGCCGGATAACATAGTCGGCGATTTCCGCATCTTCGGTCAGATAAAAATACGGATTGTCGGAAAATTGTTCTTTCAACGGTTCGGTAAACTTGCCCGACTTCGCCCCGTTGTAGTATTCCAACACCGCAATATGCACCAAAGCCAGACTTTCCGGATTATCCGGTTTAATAAGCGTTTCCGCTTTCACATCATCGGCAACTTCTGCCACCATCTCTGCCGATGCTTCTTTTAGCGGGACGTCATCTTTGAAAAACTCGTTTTCAACGGCAGCAACATTCTGCGGATTGAGCCAACCTTTGATTTCAACACAAATTTTATCTTCTTCATCTTTTGTGGTGTTGACCGACAAATCTTCGACATATTCATCAACCAAACGGTAGACCAGAACATTGAGATCATGCTCATTTAATATCTGTTTGGCTTTGTCAAGTTCTTTGATTTTTTTCACACCTAAAAACACGGCTTTGTCGGCCGCGCGCACCCTGGTGCTGGACTTGCTTTCGCCTTGAACAACCTTTTCGCAGGCATTGCCATAAATTTCAACGGATTGCGCACAAACGACTCCCGCCGGCAGCAAGAATGCCGCCGGCAGCAATATCGCGAAAAGTTTTTGTTTCAAGTGCATGTTTACAGCCAGGTTTCGGAATTATCCGCTTTTTTTACCACTTCGACCCATTCATCTATCTTGTTGTTTTCATTATCATAAAGCGACACTTTATATTGAATCGCCGGAACGGTTTTTGAAGGCGTGTCCAGCCAATCAACCTCCGTTTCCAGATAATAATCGGCATCAGAAAGCATCTCGCTTATGACAAAAGTATGAGATGAGGCTATTTGTTTACGCATACTATCCGGTCCGTCGTTAATGCCTCCGGGCAAGTCATCGCTTCCGGCGCGGGCCGTTTTGACATACAGCTTTATATCCGGGTTTTTGCCGTAAATGGAAGACGTGTCTCTTAAAAAGCTGTTCAAAACCCGTCCGGACGCCAAAAGATATGCGTCCCGTTGATTAGGAACAACCTCCTTGACCGGCGCATAATTTGCCTTGGTATATTGAACGTTTGGCGTCATCGGCATGACCGCAGCGCCTTCATATTGTTGATAAACAACCGGCTGCTTAAAAGTTTGGCAATAACCGCAGCCGCAATTCAACATCTGATTGTCCGGCGGACAGTTGCGGCGCGGCTTTTCCACAACGACTTCTTTTACCCGCGGGCGCAGAACTTCGCGGCAGGGATCGGGACGATAAGCGCAACGGCAGGGATTGTATTGTTCATAAACATAAGGCGCCGGCTTGACTTGAACCTGCGTTTGTCTTGTCTCACAGGCGACCGGCTGCGGACGGTCGTAACGCTGATACCGGCATTCCGGCGAGTTTTGCGAAGCGCAGGCGGCAAGACCCGCCAACAAAAATAGCGACATGATTTTTTTCATAACTTGTTCTCCTTAATTAATCCTTATGTTTAGCATATTAGTTAATTATTCCTTAAAATGCAATTTTTATTTTTTATATAATTATCTGTTTGCCTTTTTCAAAAAATTATTATAGATTTTCGCGATAGGAAATAAACATGATTATTACTTTTACATCTATTTTGACGGCAATGCTTGTTTTAATCCGTCCTTTGCAAAAAAATCCGTTTTTTTTGGTATACTTCGGGTTGATTGTCGGCGCGGCGTATTATACGGAAACTTATTGTTTCCGTGCAACTCCGTTTGTGTATAAAACATTTTTATTGTTTTTGGTTTTTCATTTTGCTGCCATTAATATAGTTGCAATTTTAGCCTACGGTGTTGATAAACGGGCGGCTGTCAAAGGCAACTGGAGAGTTCCGGAAATCCAACTTCACACCTTGGAACTGCTCGGCGGATGGCCGGGGGCTTTCATCGCCCAAAAGCTTTTTCACCATAAAACCAAAAAGAAAAGTTTTCAGGCAATGTTTTGGCTGATGCTTTTGTTTCAAATCGCAATCATCTGGTATGTTTTAAAATTTTTAAATCTTCTGAATTAAGGTAAATCCATGGCAAAGCATGAACCGATTGAATTAAAAATGAGTTTTCACGAACATTATAAAGTAATGTGGCCGTTTGTGAAGCCTTATCTTTTCCGCGCTATCTTAGCGGTGTTAATCAGCATCCCCATCGGAGCGCTTGATTCGGTTATTGCCTTGGCGTTAAAACCTTATATGGATATTGTCTTGGTGGATAAATCCGCCCAATCGCCGGTATACATTCCTTTTTTGATTGTCGCGTTCACTTCCGTTCAAGGCGGGTTAAACTACGCGGCGACATATTTAAACACCTGGGTCGGCACCAAAATCACCCATGATTTGAAACGCGCTCTATTTAAAAAATTATTGGCTCTGGAAACTTCTTTTTTCGACAACAATGATTCCGGCTTGATTATTCAACGTTTTTCTTCGGACTGCGACACGGCGTGCACCGGATTGCTTGACAATCTTAAAACTTTTGTTTCGCGCTTTTTTTCATCTTTGTCTTTGATTGTGGTCTTGATTTACAATTCATGGCAGCTTTCCATTATCGCCATCGCCGTTTTGATTTTTGCCCTGATGCCGCTTTCGTCGGTCAAAAGAAGAATCAAAAAGAGCATTGCCCGCAACGTGGAAGAAACCACTAAAATTTATACAAATTACAACGAGACACATAACGGCAACCGCACCATCGCATCGTATAATCTGCAACCTTCCATATACAACAAATTTGACGCTACGCTGATAAATATTTTTAAATTGACGATGAAAGTCGTGCAAAAAACCGGTTGGATGACGCCTTTGATGCATGTTATCGTATCCGCCGGCATCGGCGCGGTTATTTGGTACGGAAGCACCCTCATCGTCGAAGGAAAAATTTCCGCCGGAAACTTTGTTTCTTTCATCACGGCGCTTATTTTGCTTTATACGCCGATAAAAAGCATCGGTAAAAGTTTTAACAATGTGCAGATTTCCTTTTTAGCCATTGAACGCATCATGGATATATTGAACATTCAACCTAAAGTAAAAGACTGCGCATCACCAAAAACATTACGCGGCGTCAAAAAGGAAATCGAATTTAAAAACGTGTGTTTTGAATATCTTAAAGACGTTCCGGTTCTGAACAACATCAATCTTAAAGTAAAGGCCGGAAGCAATATCGCCATTGTCGGAAATTCCGGCGGCGGCAAAACAACGCTAATCAATCTGCTGCCGCGATTTTATGATGTCAAGTCGGGCGAAATTTTAATAGACGGAACGGATATTCGCAAATATTCGCTGGAATCGTTGCGCAACAATATTGCCGTGGTTTTTCAAGATAACTTTTTGTTTTCCGGCACAATCAAAGAAAATATTTTATTCGGCAAACCGGACGCAAGCGATGAGGATATTCATAAGGTTTTGGAATTGGTGTATCTGGACGAGTTTGTTAAAGGGCTGGAAAAAGGCATCGACAGCGAAATCGGCGAACGCGGCACCATGCTTTCCGGCGGGCAAAAACAACGTTTGGCCATCGCTCGCGCGCTGATTAAAAACGCACCGGTCGTCATTTTGGACGAGGCCACATCGGCTTTGGATAACAAATCGGAAGCCGTTGTCCAGAAAGCGATTGAAAATTTAATGAAAAACCGAACGGTTTTTGTGATTGCCCACCGTTTGTCCACCATTAAAAACGCCGAACAGATTATTGTCATGAACGACGGACAAATTGTGGAAAGCGGCTCGCACGAAGAACTTTTACAAAAAGAAAACGGGGCTTATGCAACTTTGTATAACGCTCAGTTCAAAAACAATTAAAAAGTTACTGCAAAAATCTCTTTGCCGGAAACAACGCTTGTTCCGGAGGCACATTTTGGGTCAAAACGGCGTTAAACACCGGATACATATGCTCACATTCATTAACCGCAATGCTTATAACCTGCTCAAGCTTGCTTTCAAAATCGGATTCACCGGCGCGAATGATGACGGAATGCTTGAACAGCGGCATTTGATGTTCGCTCCAATAAGAAAAATGTCCCAACCAAAGATTTTCATTGACCAAAGCCAGCAATTCAAAAATTTTGCCGCGGTCGGCAATTTCGGTGTCGATATCCATTAAACAAGATATATGCAGGCAGCGTAAATGCTCTTCCCAAGCAAAAAACAGCAACATGTTTTTCCATTTGCCCTCAACCTCGACCACAATTTCATTTACGTTGCGGCGTTCAAAAGCCAAAGACTGACGGTTAAATATGTCTTCAACCGCATCTATCGGATTTTCTTGAATTTTTATTTGTGTTGCCGGCATCATGTTTTTGCCTTTTATCTTTAAAAAATTTAACTGTTTTCAGATTGCAACACCGAGTCGGTTATGGCAATCAAGTTTAAAAAGTTTTCCACCATTTTACTTTTTTTCTTTTTTCTTAAAAAAATAATTGCGTCAAAACAATGGCGTGCAAATCATGTGCATAAAAAAATAATTTTATATGTGGATTATCCGATGTCTATTAATATACTTTTAAGCAATGGAAGAAAACTGCATAATTTAAGGAAATTTCATGACTGGTTTGGCTTATCCGGAGATTTCACCGGTTATTTTTTCCATCGGTCCCCTTGTTATCCGATGGTATTCAATGGCTTATTTATTTGGCATTATCGCCGCTTGGTATTTGGTTTTGCGCAATATACGCAAATATCATCTGCCCATCAGCAAAGAAAATCTGGAAGATTTGGTTTTTTATATCACTCTCGGCGTTGTTCTGGGCGGACGGCTCGGTTATGTTTTGTTTTACGGGCAAAGCGTTTTTTGGCACAATCCTCTGGAAATTTTTGCCATATGGCACGGCGGCATGTCTTTTCACGGCGGGATTGTCGGCGTCATTGTCGCCGCGTACCTGGCTGCCAAAAAAATCCGTTATCCTTTTTTGAGCGTAACGGATCTGGTCGCTTTGTATGCGCCAATCGGCATATTTTGCGGCAGACTTGCCAATTTTGCCAATGATGAATTGTGGGGAAGAATAACCGATGTTCCCTGGGCCGTGCGTTTTCCGAACGGAGGTTATCTGCCGCGTCATCCCTCGCAACTCTATGAGGCTTGTCTGGAAGGCATTTTATTGTTTGTTGTTCTTAATCTGTTATGGCAAAAAAAGTGGGTGCGGCAGCATTGCGGTTTTACTTCAGCCCTGTTTTTGATTTTATACGGGTGTTTCCGCGCCATAGTAGAAATATTCAGAGAACCTGACGCACAACTCGGATTTATCGTCGCTCACTTCACCATGGGACAAATGCTTTCCGTACCGTTTGTCGTACTTGGCATTGCCGTATTGTGTAAAGCCGTTAAATCCACAAACATCAATAAAGATTTCTAAGCTTTGGACGTAATGTTCTGGGTAAATTTATAAGCTTTTTGCAAAACTTCGCGCGTGCGCTCCAACACGACATCAGCATCGGCGTCGCTGCGCTTTTTCTCGGATACGCCGGCGGAAATGGTTACCTTGACGATTTGTCTGCGGTCTAAAACAAATTCGGCGCCGGCAACGGCGCGGCGGATATTCTCCAGATATTCGTAACTTTGTTTTTTGTCTTCGTTTTTAAAAACCAAGATAAATTCGTCGCTATTATAACGATAGATGAGCGCTCCGGTATCCAGTTCACGGATTTTGTTTATTATCATAATCAACAATTTATTGACTTTCTTCTGACCGAAGACACGCACCAATTTGGCGTAATCATCCAAACAAACAACCCCAATGCTGAACTTGAGCGGAAAAGATTTGTGAGAATGAACGGCGTACATCCGCCGGCTGTAAACTCCGGTTAAATCATCGCGGATAAACGTATATATGTAATTTTGCACCGAGGCGATAAACAAAATTGCGGCCGCAGCGCAACAGAACAAGCACAACGCCGCCGATGAGTCCATATTCGCCAAAGCCAGGCACAAACCGATAAAAGCAAAAAATATGCCGGTGTTTTTTATGTTGCCGTCGCGACCGGCCAAAAACATTAAAAACAAACCGGTGGCGCCCCATTCCCAAAATATTAATTGCCGCAAGGCGGGAAGATTGTTTGCAAGCCCCAAACGCCCGCAATTTTCAATCATAACAAATTCCAAAAGCACAAAGCATAAACGATTAAAATTTTTGCCGGAAAATAAGGAATCTTCATCTTGAAAAGAAAAGTACAGCCAGTTCAGCGGCAGCAAAAACAACAGGAGCTGAAAAGCAGGTAATTGCAACGCCTCCGTACCATAACGAAACTGCAGGTTATTCGCGGCCAAATACAAAACAAACAACCACAAAAGCTCAAACAACGGTTTGATTTCTTTTGTCAGCAAAACAAACAACATGTTTGTCAGGGTTAAAACATAAAATAAAGCATGAAAAGGGAGATATTCACCGGGTTGAAAACGCACTTTGGCGCAAAAATAAAAGACGGCACAGCTCAAAACGAATGCCGGCAGATAAGAAGTTTTTACCGTTGACAATATTTTTTCCAATCCCGGTATCATCAAAGCCCTTTCTTTATAATTTGCGACTTACACAACGTGTGTGTTATTATAAAGGTGGATTGGTTAAATTTTGTTTACGCATTTTAAGATTGAGCTGTCGCCGTATGAATAAAAACGATATTTTTGCTCCATGGCATGTTGATAAGCCTTTTTCATCCGCTCGGTACCGGCAATGGCACAAATCAGCATAAAAAGTGTTGATTTCGGCAAATGAAAATTTGTGATAATCATATCAATAATGCGGAATTTGTAGCCAGGCGTAATAAAAATATCCGTCTCGCCGATAAAGGGATGTAAAACGCCGTTTTCATCGGCAGCGCTTTCCAGCAAACGCACCGACGTCGTTCCGACGGCGATAATCCGACGTCCTTCGTTTTTGGCACGGTTGATGCGTTCCGCGGCTTCAGGCGTGATATGGCCGTATTCGGCATGCATTTTATGATCTTTGGTATCTTCCGATTTGACCGGCAGAAACGTTCCGGCGCCGACATGGAGCGTTAAAAACACCCGTTCAACCCCTTTTTTATCCAGAGCTTCCAAAACCCGCGGCGTAAAATGCAAACCGGCCGTCGGCGCAGCGACCGCTCCCTCATGTTTGGCATAAACCGTCTGATAATTTTCTTTGTCATTGTAACGGTTCCACAGTCCCTGCCCCGGTTTATCGCGTTTGATGTACGGCGGCAAAGGCATGGATCCGTATTTTTCCAGATAGGCGCCAAGCTTGTCCGGATTGCAGTCAAACTCTATCAATACACCGTCCTCTCCATTTTTTTCCATGATACGGGCGGAAAAATCCGAAGCCTCAGGGGAAATTTCGTCGGTATAAAAAGACACGGTATCTCCCGGTTTCAAGCGTTTGGAATTTTTGATAAAAGACCACCAGCTCTTGCCGTCTTGCGGATGATAGAGAGTTACTTCGACCAAAGCATCGCCGCGTTTGCCGTAGAGCCTTGCCGGAATGACCTTGGTGTCGTTAAAAACCAAAACATCGCCTTTTTGCAAGATGTCCGGCAAATCGTAAAAATGACGGTCGTGTATTTCGTCTTCAACCGACAAATCCAACAATCTTGAAGCATCGCGCGGGGTAACCGGTTCTTTGGCTATTAAACTTTTGTCCAGATTAAAATCAAAAATATCTACCTTCATGGCTGACTTTCACAATTTTGTTTACTTTTAGGCGGTTATAGTATATGATGCAGCATAAAGCAAGAAAATTTTATATTTCTTTTTATGTCGGGGCGGATAAACATAAACGTTTTATCTATTTAATGTTTTTGTATTTTTTGACAAAAAACTGTTGAAATTCGAAAAATTTTGATGTATACTGCAATCAATTAAAGAATTAAGGACTTGGGGGAGATGCTATAATGGCAAAAGAATCGACCAAAAAAATGACTTTTGAAGAAGCCTTGAAAATCTTAAAAGGCGATATTTATTTGTGTCCATTAAATCAGTTGCAAGAGGCAATGCGGATTGTGCGTGAACAGGATCCGAACAATCCGGTTTTGAAAGAAACTTTGGAAGCATTGCAATCTTTCGAGAAAGAAAATAATCTGACCGAAAAAAAGGCAGACGTCTACACGGATAATTATAAAGAGCTGGAAAGCATTGATTCGGACTGGTCGTTCGAAAAATTCAAGTCGGCAAAAAACAACAAAGATATTGTCCGGATTTTGGATCGTACGGAAATTTGCGACGGCAAAGACGAAAACGTTTTGGACGCCAAAACAAAAGACGCTTATCTGAATTTGTTGTTTGAAGGCGCAAAACTTAAAGCCGAGACCGTCTTGGCCGGTGATAAAAATTTCGCCAAATTGAGCAAGCGCGAACGCGACAAACTTTTGAAAGAAGAAATCAAAACGATTTTCTTTGCCGATTTTGCGCAAACCGCTATTGCCTCGTCCATGGAAAAACCAAACAAACAAGAGCAGGTCATCGGAAGCCCGGAATATCGTAATTATGTCGTTCGGCAAAGTCGCAAAGCGACCGAGGTTTTCGGAAACATTTTGCAAAGCGGCAAAAAAATCCGTATAAAAGTCGACAGCATTTTAAGTTCCTGCGCCGATACGGCATTGCAGATCGAGCGTTACATCGGCGCATTAAAGAAAAAAGCGCAAGAAGTCGGCCAACAAGTTATTGATAAAACACAGGCAGCTTTGCAGGCGGCCGAAAAAAATGCCGGAAATAAATTTTCCAAACTTGCCGCCTCCATTCAGGCTAAAAAGAACAAATTTGAAAAACTGGCCAATACCATTTCCAAAAACCGTTATGAAATTTGGAAAAACCTCAAAGGCGGTTTCAGCGATAATAAATTCAAATTAATCGGTAATGTTGCCGCCAATGCGGCGTTTGGTTATTGGACCGCCGCAGCCGCTGCCGCGGCAGGTGCCGCCGGAGCAGCAGCCGCACCGGTTTTGGTTCCGGCCGTTGCCGCCTACGCGGCTTATCATGCCGCAGGGTCGTGGGTTTTCCCGATTGTGGCGGAAATGCGCAAAATCAACCGTAAAAAGAAAGAAGCCGGCGAAGAACCTTTGAAATTTACGGACGCTTTGAAACAAGCCTGGAAAAACAAAATGGACAGCCGCAAAGACAAGCGTTCATACATTATCGGCGGGGTTTTAAATACCGGCCTGGCAGCCGTCGGTTTTGCATGGTTAAAAGACGGATTGGAAGCCGCCGATGCCGCCGCCACGTTGGTCGACGGCGCTCGCGAAGGACTGAATGTGTCTTTGGCTGGCAATATTGCCGAAACGCGCCACGCCATCAGTTTGGGTCGCGCCGGCACTTCAACCGTCGCCCAGCTGACAGACGCGTCCATCGCTTATGCCGTTGCGGCAAAAGATCCGGATAACAAAGAAAAAAGCGCCGAATTTAAACAAACTGCGGCTTCAGCTTTAATCGGTCTGGGCTTTAACGTCGCTTTTCAAGGTTTGGCTTTTGCCACTCACGGCAACGACGGCGCCGATGACGTTGTCAACGCCGTTACAACCGAACAAACAGCCGCTCCGGTGGCCGAAACAACGCCGACAGCGGTAGCCGAAACAACGCCGACAGCGGTAGCCGACACAACGGAAAATTTAACGACGGAAAAGAACAACGGCGGAAGTTTTTGGAGTCGCTTGTTCGCCAAAAAAGATGTTTCCGTTGCCGATACGGCAGCCGTTCAAGAAAAAGTTTCAGACGGGGCGGAAAAAGACACGGTTGTCGTTAAAATTACCGGCATTGAAGAAGTTCCGGCTTCCGAACCGGAACAAGGGTTGCCCGGACTGTTCCCGAAAACTTATACCTCCGAAGCGGAAATGGGTATTAGCGAGAAGCAGTTCAAAATTTTGATGGAAACAACCGAAGGTACGCTCAAATCCGCCACCGGCGATGAAGTTACGCTTGACCACGCTTATATAAATCTGGAAGGTTCCATGGAATATTTTCCGGATAAAACAAAAGAAGAAATTTTGTATAATTTCAATCGGTTGTATGCGTTCATGCGCAAAGCTTACCCGATTAATGATTTTGAATTCAGAGAAACGCCTTCCGGACCGGAATATCTGGAAAGCCGTTTTGAAAATCTGAATTTGGGTTTGGATGATGCCAAAATGGATCAACTGGTTCGTTTTGCCCAAGAAAACACCTATACCGACAAAAACGAATTAAAAGAAGGGTTAAAAGAGCTGTTTCCGGACGGATTGAGTGCAAAAGAAACTTCCTCCATCATCACGACCATTCACAGCAATCAGCGCTTTTACCAATATCAACAAGAAATGGAAGCTTTAATCGGATTGCTGGGTTGCGGTGATAAGATTAGCGCGGAACAAGCCGTTGCCATAAACGCCATGTTAGACAAGACGAACGACATTTTGGCCACCGGCAAAGAAAATACGCAGCTGGTCGGTATGTCTTTAGCCAAAGGATGCGACGAGGACGGCGGTCATTGGATTACCACGCGGGAAACTAAGCGGGAAGAAGTTCCCGAAATTCCGGAACTGCCGGAAATTCCGATTGAAATTCCCGAGGAAGATATAAAAATTGATGATAAACTTCATATTGAACCAACCAAACTGCATGTTGAGCCAAGAAAACTGCCGGAAGAACCTATTCAGACACCTGTTGAACCGGTAGAGCGTCAACCGAAAGTCCGTAAAGTTGTTGTAACAGCCATGTCACAGCTTGAGGGTGAAAACGAGCCTGAGAAAGAAGGGCTCCTCAACGACAAACGCGCCGCCAGGATGTTAAGACGCTACGGCGAAAAAAGCAAAGAATAATCAGCCTCATTTTACACCCCTGTATTGAAGTATTCTCCGGAATCCGGAGAGTTCAATGCAGGGGTGTTTTTTTATAAATATTCCTCATATCAATTTCCTATTTTCGCTTTAAGCACAAGCAATATTAAGAAGTTATACCTTTTTTGCCAAAAGAAACGTGTTTTTAAAAACCCACAACCTGGGATTAAGAAAAACTTGGGCGGATAATCTTTAAAGTTGCAAAAAAAAAAAACGGTTTATAATGAATCTATAAGCAACTTTAAAGGAGTTTTTTCATGCTTTTTAAGGATGTTTCTTCACCTGCCACTTTTTTAACGGCATTTCAACACCCTTGCCGTTTGTTTTTCGCGGCCGCAGCGGTGGCAGGACCCTTTTTCACCCCTTGCTCGTGCAATTATTATTTATAAAGGAGGATGCTCATGAATAACAAAAACACTTTATACGGCATTTTAACCATTTTGTTTGCCAATCCGGCCTATGCCGCTCTTGACTGCAAAGTTCAGCCCACCTGCGCCGAATTAGGCTACAGCAAGGAAGTGTCGGGCGATTGTTCCGATTATGTTCTTTGCCCGTTTGACACTTCATATAAAAAATGTTTGACGACCACGTCCGAGCCTATTGATTGCAGCAACTACAGTTTAACAATATGCCCGCCGAATGGCGTGTGTGTTTCATGCAACGACGGCGGCACAACCAAATACGCGCTTGCCGGTTGCAAAAGCGGATATTTTGAGGACAAAGGAATTTCCTGTCAAAAGGCCTACGCCTCCTGTGAAGCTGCCGGATATTTTTCCGATGACACGAACCGTAATTGCAGCGATGAAAATTGGATTTTCCTGACCAACGGCAATGTCAAAACTTGTCTTACCAGCTGCGAATGTATTGACGGATATGCGGAAGACGAGGACGGGGTTTGCGTTAAAGCTTATGAATCTTGCGAAGCCGCCGGATATTTCACTTCTGATGAAAATAGAAGTTGTGATCAAAGCAGTAGTAGTCAAATGGTTACAATTTACGATTTCAAAGGACAAGAATTAAGCTGTTACACCGGTTGTTCCTGCGACCACACGGCAATTGATGTCGGCTGGGCGAATGATTTATATTTATCAACGACTTGTCTATATTTGCCTGAAGAGGATGCTAAAGAGATTGCGAGATGGCATAAAAATTGTGGCTTGGCTTGCCAAGACGAACCTGGCTGTACGCCGGATGAATGTATAGAGGATGCCGTTTTGCCGATTTGTCGAGACTTCTGCGATCGCACATGCGGTTCCAGCGACAGCATCTGTGATGCAGGTTTGTGCTTTATAAATTGCGTAGATTTGAACCTCTGAGATGGATATTGTTTCGGATAAAGCGGATTTGCTCGCTCTTGCGCAAGATTTAGTGGCTAATCATCATGACCGTTTAGCTCCTGATTTTTTTGACGCAAACGGCAATCCGCATAACCATATCGTGACCAAAATGCTTGATATCGCCCATACCGTATACAAGCAAAATTTATCTTTTTTCCCGACGGCTGAAATCAAAGACATTTTGTTTGCCGGCAGCATGTGCGGTTATTGTTATAACAAGGATTCCGATATAGATCTTTTTATCATCGTTGAAAACATCTTTCCTCAAGACCCTGATATCATTGCATCTTTGCTCAAAAAAATCGACGCTTTGTTAGCAACCATTTATTGGAAACCGACTTTGTTCGGCCACCCCGTCGATTTCGGTTTCTTACTGCCGACAGATATTCGCACACGTTGCCGTAACCATTATTCTCTATTAAACCGAAAATGGAATGTTGCACCGATAAAACAAAATTTCCTCTTTTCGGCAGAAACTCTGCTTGAAGAATATTTGCACACGGTCAAACGTTTTGAAGATTATGAAAAGCAACTGACTTTTATAAATCATCAGGCTCAGCAATATCTGGATTTAGCAAGCGCCGCCAAAGCCGGAAAATATATGCAATATATTGCCTCTTCCGCATATATGGCTAAAGAAACTTTGCCGGAATACGAATACAGCTTGGAATATAACATTTTCCGTCTTATGAAGCGCAGCGGATTTTATCAGGCCAAAACCAATTTCATTAAACTTTCGTATAACTTAGGAGCTGCGTTATATGAATACAACCGTTAACATGCGTGATGTCGCCTCCAGACTATTAACGCCAAATGACACATTGGACGTGCGCGTTTTTGATGTTCACGGACATATTCATCCGGATTTGCGCAACGTTTTATTGAAAAAAGCTTTTTATATTTTCAATCGAACTTTTGATAAAATCAATGGCGTAGAACTGCATGATATTTATATCAACGGTTCTTCGGCCAGTTATTTTTATCGTGACAAATCCGATATTGACATGCGTCTTGAAGTTCATGACGTCGGATGCCCGTTTGTCAGCCATGACAAATATAAATTCGACAAGTTTGTTAAAACGTTGTTTATCGCTTCTTTTCTCGGTTGCAAATTTCATGCCGAAAACCGTTTTCTTGATGTCAAAATCACTTCATCCAGTTTTGAAATCATGGGTTTGTATTCCATATTGCATGACAAATGGGTGATAGAACCTCGTAAAGATATTGTCAAAGACTTAGACATTGATGACATTATGGAAGAATATACAAGACGTTTCTATCAGATTAAAGACTACATGCGGCAGATGCTCGACACCGGTAGAAATAAAACCATGGAAGGTATTGAGGAAATCAAAAAGTTTTATGAAGATTCTATCAACAACAACAATGTGTCTATCAGGGAATATGTCCTTTATAAACTCTTAAATTACCGCGGCATACATGCGCAGTTGAAAGAACTTTTTAATGACAGTTTGAGAGATTATTTAAGCCTGCCCAATGATAACTCTAAGACGACTCCTTTAACACAAACCCCAAACAATGCTGTGAATTCTTCTCCTATTGTGGATTATAACGCGGAAATCAATGTTTCTTATACTCTTCCGCCTCTTTATAAAATTAAAGCATAACAAAATAAAATTAAAGTATAACAAAAAAACACTCCCTGACAAAGAAAACCTCGGGCGGAGAATCTTTAAAGTTGCAAAAAAAAAAAACGGTTTAGAATATCGGGAAAATAGGTATTCTTTTGCTTTTTT
>CALXTI010000011.1 GCA_944391395.1 uncultured Alphaproteobacteria bacterium | reverse complement strand
ACGAAGAGAGAAAGAGCGTAAAAAAGAGCGCAACAAAACCCAAAAACTCCTTTAAAGTTGCTCATATGACTCATTATAAACCGTTTTTTTTTTTTTTGCAACTTTAAAGATTCTCCGCCCAATCTTTTCTTTGCTTGAGGGTGGGTTTAAAATTTTACACCTTAAATGTTGTTGTTTTAGAATATGAAAGAGCTGTTCGTTTTCAAAACCTTGAAAAACAGCGCAGATGTTGAATGTTGACGACACATAAATCAACAATGAAACCAGATTTTCATTGCATTTTAATCCGCCAATGAAAGTATAATTTATTATTATAAAGAATCTTTGATTTTTTGCACTTCCGCTCGTGCAAGCGTATCAACCCGTTCGTTTTCGGGGTGTCCGTTGTGTCCTTTGACCCAAACCCAGCGGATTTCATGTTTTTTTATCAATTCATCAAGCAAAAGCCACAAATCCACGTTTTTGACATCGTTTTTTTTGTTGGCTGTTTTCCAGTTGTTGCGTTTCCAGTTCGGCATCCATTCGGTTATGCCGCTCATCACATATTTGCTGTCGGTATAAAGCGTGATGTTGCAATTTGTTTTGAGAGCTTTCAAAGCCTCAATCACCGCTGTCAATTCCATGCGGTTGTTGGTGGTTTGTTCATCGCCGCCGCTTAACTCTTTTTCAACATCTTTATAACGCAGCAACACGCCCCATCCGCCGATTCCCGGGTTTCCCGAACATGCGCCGTCCGTATATATTTCAACTCTTGCCGCCATGTTTTTAAGTGCTCTGTAAATAAGTTCCGAAAAATTCGTTCAAAAGCGCTTCGTTTTCGTCCTCTTCGCGCAAAGCTTTGGCGACAAAAGAGCGTAACTGGTTTTTCGGAATATAGATTCTAAAATCCTTCGGTGCCGCGCCTTCGGCGCCGATAACGCCGTTTAAGCACAAATCTTCTTCAACATAAGGCGATAATATAATTTGCACTTGTGTAAAACGCAGCATTCCGCGCGGTGGTAGTCGGAGTTCCGGCTTTGTAATCAAGTTCAGATGTCCGCTGATACCGGTCAAAGCGTCCATTTGATTATAATTCAAAAATCTGATTTTGTTATATTCGCCGCCCGTGGCTTCGGTCGTGCAAGACAAATAAAGTTCGCGGCCGATGGCGTTGCTTTCGTTGCGTGCCTGAATGTAAAAATTGATTTTGACATATTTTTCCGGCGGATTATCAATCGTGTTCGGATACAAAATATCCTCGTCGGCGTTTTCCAAAATTTCCAGACTCTTGTCTTCAATATCCAGTTCAATGTTTGGCTGCGGGCGTTTGCCGAACATCCCGGCAATCACCGCATACGGGGCGGGAACATTGTTTGACCCGGAACGAATGTAAATCGTGCTGTTGGTGGTGGTCATCAACGGAGTGATTTCCGATTTCGGAATATATGTGGCGATAAAACCGTCGCCGTTTTCGTCACAACTGATGATATGATTGCGCACGCCGTTGTGGCTGGGAATCGTGCAACCGGAAATGGCTCCTTCAAGCCAACTTAAAAAACGATGCACGTTTTGCACTTTGACTTTGGCCTGTGCCACATCGCCCACTTCGGTGTCGCGGGCGCATTCCACGCCCCAAACCACGACGCCGCCTTCAGAATTGCCAAAACCCGAAATAGCCTTGGCTAAATTTTTCCTGTCATCACGGTGCAGGGTGTTAAAATTTTTCCCGGTTGAAACCGCCTGTTTAAAATCCAAAAACAATTCTTCGGTTTGCCCGTTGACGATAAATTCATCAATGGCATCTTCTCCGAAATAAACCAATCTTTGAAAGATGTCTTCTGCCCGCGACATGCCAAACTTCTCCGCTGAAATAAAATCGTATATCCGACATATACAACATGATTAATAAAAAAATCTTAAAATTGCAGCATTTTTTGCAAATTATCGTAGGCCGGATAAGTTTTTAAATCACCTAAGAGTGCGTAGGTCGGTTGCGAAACAAACAGCATCTGTGCGGCTTTCTGGATATCTTCAGCCGTTACCGCTTCAATCCGATCCACGATTTCATCGGTCGGGATAACCCGGTTGTACAAAAGCATTTGCCTTGCAACAACTTCCGCCGTGGCCGAAGAGCTTTCCAAAGCCATCAACATGCTGGCTTTAAGTTGTGCCTTGGCGCGATTAAGTTCTTTATCCGAGACTTTTTCTTGAACGACTTTTTTGATTTCATCAATCACAACCGGCACAAGCTTGTCGATTTCCTGCCCCGAAGTACCCGCGTAAATACCGAATAAACCGCTTTGCGTATACGAATTGATAAAACTGTAGACCGAATAAACCAATCCGCGTTTTTCCCTGATTTCTTGAAACAAACGCGATGACATGCCGCCGCCGAACAAGGTCGAAAAAATAGAAACCGCGTAATATGCCGGATTGTTGTACTCGACCCCTCTAAACCCTAAAAGCGCATGTGCTTGCTCGATTTGACGTTTTTCGGCGTAAAAACCGCCCTGGTAAATTTGCGGCGCGATGCTGAAGGAGGTTTTCGGGCGATATGCGTTCATGCGGGTTTCAACCATTTTGACAAATGCATCGTGTTTGATATTGCCGACAGCCACCGCAACCGTATTTTCCGCCGCGTAATTATGCTGCATATATTGATGCAGTTTTTCGGCCGTAAAAGAACGCACGGTTTCAACCGGTCCCAAAATAGTGCGTCCGATTGGTTGCTTGGGAAAAGCTTCGTTTTGGAAATAGTCAAAAATAACGTCATCCGGAGTGTCGATGCCTTGTTTGATTTCTTGCACCACCACTTCTTTTTCTTTCTTCATTTCATCTTCGGGAAAAAGCGGCGCCATGACAAAATCGGCGATAACGTCTAATGCCAGTTCCACATCGTTTTTAAGCATTTTGGCATAAAAAGCCGTAAATTCATGCGAGGTGTAAGCATTGTTTTGCCCGCCGACATTTTCAATTTCTTCCGAAATTTGCAACGAGGTGCGTTTTTGGGTGCCTTTAAACACCATATGTTCCACAAAATGAGAAATACCGTTGATGTCTTCCGTTTCATAAGCCGAGCCGGTATTGACCCAAATTCCCAATGAAACCGTTTCGTTTTGCGGCCGTTCGGACGTAACAACACGTAAACCGTTAGGCAAAATAGTTTGTTTGATTTCCATTTTATCACCCTGTTTAATTTCAAAATTGACAGCATTATATCGTGCGTATAAGATAAATCAACAGCAAACAACAGAAAGGATGAATTAAAATGAAAAAATTTGCGGTTATACTTTCCGGCTGCGGCCGCGCCGACGGTTCGGAAATCCATGAAGCAACCTGCGCTTTGTTGGCCATTGACCGGTTGGGCGGAACGTATCAATGTTTTGCCCCGAACATACCGCAAGCCGCCGTTATCAACATCTTAACCGGCGAAAAAATGCCGGAAACGCGCAATGTGTTGGTAGAAAGCGCCCGCATTTGCCGCGGTGATGCCAAGGATATCAAAGAATACAATCCGGCTGATTTTGATGCAATCATCTTTCCGGGCGGTTTTGGCGCCGTTACCAACTGGTGCGATTTTGCCGCCAAAGGGGTTGATTGCCATGTTGAGCCGGAAATTCGCCGCGCCGCATGGGACAGTTACAAACAAGGTCTTGTCATCGGCGCCATGTGCATTGCGCCGGTTGTCATGGCAAAAATTTTGGGCGGTGAGGGCGTGCATTTAACCATCGGTACCGACAAAGCCACGGCCGCCGCGGTTGAACAAATGGGTGCCGTACACGAAAACCGTGCCTCAACCGAAGTTTGCGTGGATGAAAAACACCGTTTGGTTACCACGCCGGCTTATATGCTGGCAACCTCCGTCAAAGAAGTTGCCGCCGGCGCGGAAGAAATGGTCAAGGCGATGTTAAAGCTTTTATAAAATTTAACAATCGGTTGATTAAATTGCGGAAATCAAAAGTTTCCGCAATTTTTCATTTGCCGGCGTTTAAAACTTGCAACTTTCCCGAAACTTTATATAGTAAAACAAGAGATTGCTTTTAAACAATCTCTGAAAGCACCTGTGTTGGGTGCGGAGTTTTTACAAGCTCTTAAGACACGGTGTGGTGTTAGGATATAACATCATGATTTTGTGATATGTTACGCATATGCACAAGAAATATATCCCCGATTTTGGTCGGGGAGCTTATGGTGCATGTTCAGGGCATTGTCGGTTTTCCGATGTGCCTAAAGACCATAAGAGTCATTTCACCGTGTATGATTTGTAAACTCTCCGACCACCCGCATAAGGTGGTCGTTTTGCTATTGATGTATAAGGAGAGTTTTATGCCCAAAATCAGTGTTGTCATACCGGTTTACAATGTGGAAAAATATCTTGCCCGTTGTTTGGACAGCGTTACAAAACAAACTTATCAAAACTTGGAAATTATCTGTATCGACGACGGCTCGACCGATAACAGCCCGCAAATATTGAAAACTTTTGCCGCCAAGGATAAAAGAATAATCAGCATCATGCAGAAAAACAAAGGCGTTTCCGCGGCTCGTAACGCCGGGTTGCAAAAAGCAAGCGGCGATTACATCGCTTTTATCGATTCGGATGATTTTGTTCATCCTCAATTTCTGGAAGTTATGCTGCATTTGCTTATGAAAAATGAAGCGGATGTCGCTTTTTGCGGATTTGTTAAAAATAAAAACGGACAGCCGACTGCGAACAAAATATTTTTTGAAGATATACGTTTTAGAACAATAACCGAGCCTTTGTCGTCCGTTTTAAATCATGGGCGCTATCGCATAAAATTTATGGTATGGAACGGCTTGTATAAAAAGAAACTCGTTCAACATCATCTGTTTATAGAGGGGATATGTTTTGAAGACTATCCGTGGATAGTAAGCTTGATGAGCCAAAATCCAAAAACCGTGATAACCAATCAACAATTATATTATTACACCTACAATCCGGGTTCAATTACCAAAACCGCGTTTACTGTCAAAAAAGCAAACGATTATTGGACGGGGTTGAAGTATTTGTTTGAATATTTCAAACAAAACAAACAAGGATTGTCATTTTTGCAAAAACGTCTAGTGCCGAACATCTTCAAAACGCAGTTGCAACTAATTGAAAAAGAAACAAAAAAAGACGACTTGTATGCCGTCCTGGCTGAAGAACTCTATTGGGCAAAAAAAGAAAAACTCCTTTCAATTTGGCACAACAACTGGTTTCGTTTGCGAAAATATCATAAAATCATGAACAATAAAGGCTCATAAAAGCTTGTCAAATATGTAAAATTTGCTAATATTCCGGCAGAAGGATAATAAAATGTATTTTTGCGACACGCACATTCATCTGCCGGAAATTAAAACGCAAAGCCTGCAAACTTTTTTGCAAACGGCTGAAAAAATCGGCATTGTCCGTTTCATCAGTGTTTCGGCAAAACCGGAAGATTGGTCGGCAACGGCAAACGTGGCGACAAAACACCCCGAAAAAGTTACACCGGCTTTTGCCGTTCATCCGTGGTATGTCAACAACTTGCCGGATAATTGGCAGGAAAAACTTGAACAAATGATTGCGCAACATCCGCAAGCTTTGATTGGCGAATGCGGTTTTGACCGTTTGCATGACAATAATCGGGAACGTCAACAAGAAGTTTTTGATTTTCATATTCAAATGTCTCAAAAACATCACCGCGCGCTGCTGCTGCATATGGTCAAAGCCGATGCATGGCTGGAAGCGTATTGGCAGCGTCTGCCCGAAAAATTTGTTTTTCATTCTTTCGGCGGCAATCCGGAACTGTTAAAAAAGATTGTTAAACATGGCGGCTATGTGGCGCTTAATGCCAAAATTCTAAACAAAAACAAGGCTGAAGAAATGTTGCGCGCTTTGCCGCCCGAACGTTTGTTATTGGAAAGCGACGCGCCGTACCAAACGATGATTGAAACTATACCTGATTTATGCAAAAAAATCGCGTTGATTCAAGGGATAAAAGTTGAAGTGTTGGCTCAACAAATATATGCCAACACCTTGGAGATAATGAAAAATGACAGATGACAGATTTATGCGCACCCGTCTTCTTTTAGGCGATGATGGAATAGAAAATTTGAGCAAAGCAACGGTAATGATTGCAGGCCTCGGCGCCGTCGGTGGTTATGCTTTGGAAGCCGTTGCCCGAGCTGGGGTGGGACGCTTGTTGCTGGTCGATTTTGACAGCTTTGACATCACCAACATCAACCGCCAGATTTTAGCCTTAAATTCCACTGTCGGCCTGAAAAAAACGGATGTCGCCGCCGCGCGCGTGCGCGAAATCAACCCGTCGTGCCAGGTTATTATAAAAGATATGTTCATCAATAAGGAAAGCTTGAACGAACTTTTGGCTGAAACGCCGGATTATGTAATTGATGCCATTGATACGTTAGGTCCGAAATGCGATTTGATGGAGGCCTTGCAAAACCGCAATATACCGTTTATATCTTCCATGGGAGCGGCCTTAAAGACCGATGTTTCTGCCGTGAGAATGACCAAACTTTCGCAAACGCGAAATTGCTCTTTGGCAAAACATGTCCGCCAAAACTTGAAAAAACGCGGTGTAAAGATTGAAGATATTGATTGTGTTTTTTCCGCCGAACAATGTAAAATGAAACATCAGGCGGTTATCGCCGGCCAAGACGGGAAGAAAAGCACACTCGGCTCGCTGCCGACTATTACCGCTGTTTTCGGGTTGATGATGGCCAATGAAGTCATATTAAAACTGGCAAAAGGAAAATAAAATGCAACAGACAAATGCTGAACCAAAAATCAAAATCGTGCTGCTGGGGCGCAAAAATTCCGGCAAAAGCAGCTTTTTGAACTTGCTGTTGAATCATGATGTGTCAACGACGGCAACGCCGTCTTTGGATGTTGTCGGCGTTGAGGAAATCAGACAGGAAATGCACCCGTTCGGTTCGGTATTATGGTTTGATGTTCCGGGGTTTTTAAATGATGACACGTCCAATCAGTTAAAAACAATCGCGCCGGTCTTACACAAGGCCGATGTGGCGGTGTTGGTCTGTGAAGGCGATGAAATCGGCACGATAGAGCGCGACATCATCACGCATCTGGAATTAAAACGAATACCGCGGATTGTGGTGTTCAACAAAGCCGACACGCACCCCATCGGCGATCCGGAAGGAGCGATTGTCGCCAATTCTCTGGATAAGTCGTCAAGAACTCAAGTTTTGACCGAACTCAAAGCGGCGCTTATTCGTGTTTGTCCGGAAGATTTGCTCGTTCCGCCAGTATTCATCGGCGATTTGGCACCACGTGGCGGCACGGTTATTATGATGGTTCCCAATGATTATGATTACGCCAAAGGCCGTCTTCCTTTGCCGCAGGCGCAGGTGATTCGCGACTGCTTGGACCACAATCAAATGATTATGACCGTCAAAGAAAGCGAATATGCCAAAGTGTTGCAAAATCTTAAAACCCCGCCGGATTTGGTGATTTGCGATTCTTCACTGGTTTCGCAAATGGTGGTGCAAACCCCAAACGGCATCAAATGCACGAGTTTTTCGGTTTTAACCGCCCGCATGCTGGGCGATTTGCAGCAAATGACTGACGGTGCCTTGGCTGTGTGGCGCTTGCAAGACGGCGACAAAGTTTTGATTGCCGAGCCGATTTTGCCCGAAAATCTGCAAGATGACATCAGTACGGTCAAAATTCCGCGCTGGCTGTCGGAAAAAACCGGAAAAGACTTGCTGATTGAACATATGTACGGTTCCAGTTGTCCGCTCGGATTGGAAAATTACAGTCTGGTTATCCACCGCGGGCTTCATCAGCAAAGCCGTAAAGACTTTTTGGAAGAACAGAGCCGCTGTCTGGCCGCCGGCGTCCCACTGACCAATTACAGCGTCTGCGCCTCGGAATTACATGGTTTGCTGGCCAAAATTCTGGAGCCTTTTCCCAACACGTTGGAACGTTATCAAAGACGTCGTGAAGAGATTATTCAGACCTTGCCGAACAAAAAATTTTAGTTAATGGACGATAAGAGATAAATCAATGTTGCAAACACCAAAAGGATTGCGGTTGCAGATTGCGTTGTTGGGACGCGTCAATGCCGGAAAATCAAGTTTTTTGAATTTGCTAACCGGGCAGAGCGTCGCCATAACCTCTGATGTGCCCGGCACCACCACCGATGTCGTGGAAAAAGCTCAGGAATTGTTGCCGATAGGTCCGGTGTTGTGGCTGGATACCGCCGGTTTTGGCGACAAGACCAGATTGTCGGCCTCAAGGCTTGAACAAACACAAAAAGTCTTAAACCGTGCCGATGTCGCCGTTTTGGTTTGCGAAGGGGATAAAATCGGCAAAATCGAACGGGATGTGATAGCTTTGGTTGAGCAAAAGAAAATTCCGTTGGTTGTGGTCTTTAACAAAGCTGATTTGTATAAAATCAAAAATCCGGAAGGGGCGATAATCGTCAATTCGCTTGATAAAAATTCCCGCAATCGGGTGTTAAGCGAACTCAAAGCCACGCTCATTCGTCTGTGTCCGGATGAAATTTTCAATCCGCCGCCGCTTTTGGCCGACTTGGCGCCCGAGCACGGAACAATCGTGATGATTGTGCCGATTGATTATGAAGCGCCGAAAGGGCGGATTATTTTGCCGCAGGTGCAAGCCATCCGCAACTGTCTTGATAACAATCAAATCATCACGGTTGTCAAAGAAAACGATTATTTAAATGTGCTGCAAAACTTGAAAAAAGCACCGGATTTGGTGGTTTGCGACTCGCAGGTTGTCCGCCGGATGGTGGAACAAACGCCGAAAAACATCAAGTGCACGACGTTTTCAATATTAATGGCGCGCTTAAAAGGCGATTTGCCGAAGCTGGTCGAAGGGGCGGAGACAATCTGGAATTTACAAGACGGCGACAGGGTTTTGATTGCCGAATCATGTACGCACCATGCTCTTGAAGATGATATCGGCCGGGTAAAAATTCCTAAACTTTTGGCTGAAAAAACCGGCCGTCGACTGATTGTCGACCATGTTTCCGGGTGCGAGTTTCCGGGCGGCCTGGCAAATTATAATCTGGTTATTCAATGCGGCGGCTGCATGCAAAACCGCAAAGAAATTTTATCAAGAATCAATCAATGTGAAACCGCGGGCGTGCCGATTACCAATTACGGCATCTGTTTGTCGGCGTTAAACGGTGTGTTGGAAAGGGTGTTGGAACCTTTTTCTCTTGAATATAAAAAGAAAGGAAGAAAATGACGAGAGGACTGCCTAAAATAGACGTTGAAGGCCTAAAATCATTCATTGATGAAGAAAAAATTGAAAATCTTATTGCAAAAAAAGAAAACGATAAAGTAAAAATCCGGGAAATTATCGCCAAATCGCTGGCCAAGAACCGCTTGGAACTTGAAGAAATGGCAGCGCTTTTGAACGCCGAAGATTTGGATTTGGTTGCCGAAATCAAGGAAGGTGCGCACGAATTAAAACGCCGCATCTACGGCAACCGCATTGTTCTTTTTGCCCCTCTTTACATTGGCAACGATTGCATCAACAACTGTTCCTATTGCGGTTTCAGAGCATCAAATTTGGAACTTGTCCGCCGCACGTTGAGTTTAAAAGAACTTGAAAAAGAAGTCCGCACGCTGGAAAGCCGCGGCCACAAACGTTTAATTTTGGTCTATGGCGAACATCCGCGCTACGATGCCGATTTTATTTATGAAACAACGCGCAAAGTTTATGAAACCAAAGAAGGAAAGGGGGAAATCCGCCGTGTCAATATCAACGCCGCGCCGTTTGACGTTGAAGGCTTCAAAAAAATCAAATCCGCCGGCATCGGCACGTTTCAGGTTTTTCAGGAAACGTATCATCAAAAGACATACGCCTCGGTGCACCCGAGCGGCTTAAAGAGTAATTATTTGTGGCGTTTGTTTGCCTTTGACCGCGCCATGGAGGCCGGCATTGACGATGTCGGCATGGGTGCGTTGATTGGTCTTTACAATCACAAATTTGAAGCTTTGGCCATGTTGCAGCACACCATTCATTTGGAAGAAAAATTCGGCGTTGGCCCACACACGATTTCTTTTCCGCGTATAGAACCTGCCATCGGCACCAAATTTGCCGACCGACCGCCGCATCAAGCCTCGGATGAAGATTTTATGAAGATGATTGCCGTCATCAGGCTTGCCGTGCCGTACACCGGTATGATTCTGACCGCACGCGAACCGGTTGCCCTGCGCAACGAAGCCATATCGTACGGCGTCAGCCAGATTGATGCCGGTTCGGATATCGGCGTCGGTGCTTACGCCAAAGAAGACGAAGTGGAAAGTGCCAAAAAAAGCCAGTTTGTTTTAAGCGACAACCGCAACCTCGATGATGTTATCGGCCAACTGTGCGAACACGGATTTTTACCGTCTTTCTGCACCGGTTGTTATCGTTTGGGACGGACAGGGGAACATTTCATGGAATTTGCCGTTCCGGGGTTTGTTAAAAAATTCTGCACGCCGAACGCGATATTGACCTTAACCGAATATTTGTTGGATTACGCGTCGCCCGCGACCAAAGAAAAGGGGTTGAGGCGGATTAAGGAAGAATTGGCAAATATTCCGCAAACAAATCCGATAAAACGGCAACTGTTGGAGAAGTTGTCCGAAGTGGAAAGCGGTAACCGCGATTTGTTTTTTTAGTTTATCGTCGGGAGTAAATTTATTTTTGACAGATTGTCTGTATCAGGGCAAAAATTAAAATGAAAAACAACTGAGAAAGGATATGTATTGATGAAAACTTTTATTCACCAGGCCTTGATTTTAGGCGGATTATATTTTGTTGTTTCCCTTATTGTTTCCGTTTTGCGTTTTTTGGACTTCGGCGCATTTTGGGGTCTTGTAAACGTAGCGGTTTTTATCGTGTTTGCGGCTATCAAGCAAGTAAAGCGCAATATCTCGGTTTGGAAATTCCGCCGCCGCCGATTATGTATATGCAGGTTGTAAGTTATGCATATTGGGGTGTTTTGTTGTTTTCTTTGATTTGGGCGACATATCGGAGCTTTGGCAAAAAAATCAAATATTCCAGGTGATGTTTACGTAGCAAATCGGCATTTTATCACAATTCTGACAGACATTATAAATGTCTTCAAGTGTGGCGTAGCGTATGCAATTTATGCCTTTCCCGTAATCCGGACAACGAACGTCGCCATAATACATGGTAGAGGTATTCATATCTTGGCTTATGTCTTCCCTGCTGTCGGTACGGATGTAGAGCAAATACGGACTGTGAGCTTTGGCGATATTAAACATGTTTTGGCAGATAAGCGCGCGATTGGAACCGCTTTCGCTTAAAGTCATGGACAGAACAATTTCATCAAAAGACGGTCCATTGTTGTTGCGTATTTTGATGCTGTTGCCAAAAGAATCAAAAATCGTTTCCTGTTCACCGGAATGTATCATGTTTTTATCAATTAAATCAAGCTTGATGAGAAAAGGAACCATAGATGCGGGTTCATCAAAAACCCATTGTTCTTTATATTGATAAATAATGTTAAACAGCCAATTAACCTGTTCGGCTTGCTTGTTGAGTTTGTATTTAAACATCGCTTTTGAGTAACCGTTCATCGCCCCGACCGACAGCACACCTATGATTGCCAAAACCCCGAGCATCTCGACCATGCTTCTTCCGCATAGAGCCGCATCTGCTTGTAACTTTTCTCCTCGTGTACCTGATATTGTACACGTCGTCGAAAAATTACGGCGCATCTGCCGCCCTCTGCGCAAGAATGAAAATAAGGAGGAAATTGCGCATAACGGCGCATCTGCTTGCCTTCTTTTCGCTCGTGTACCGTTTTTGTACACGTCGCTCAAACAAGGCTGCACATCTGCACCATTCTTCGGTCGTTCACTTCTACCATTTTCCCGCATTATTTTCTCCTAAAAAAAGCAAAAGAATACCTGTTTTCCCGATATTATAAACCGTTTTTTTTTTTGCAATTTTAAAGAGTCTTTTGGGGATAAGTCGCAACCGATATGATAATATCATTCATTTACCTGAGGTTCTTGATATGCCAAAGGGTATGAATGTCCGGATTATTCGGCGGAAGCGTCTTTTTCTTTATCGGAGATTTTTTCCACAACGATGGCGGATTTTTTGAAATTTTCCCATTTGTTTTGAATTTCTTGCCAGAAAGTGAGCTTATCTTCGCAGGTTTTGGTGGTTTCATTCCATTCGCGGCCGCTTTCTTCGCACTTTATCCGGTCCATATTGGCGTAACGATACCAACCGTACGCGCCGCAGCCGATGATAGCAATGATAATGATAAGTTTGATAATGTTTTTAAGAAAAAACCATACGCCCCAGGCAAAGACGATACCGAACATAATTGTTTTATTAACAAATGCGTCTTTTTCCAAAACAAAAGCCAGAAAGCCGTAATAAGCAAGCAAAACAGCCGCCAGTACGTTAACCGGCGACCGCAGACACAACCGCCATAATCTGTTTGCCAAAGTTGTTTTGTTTTCTTCGCTCATATCAATCTCCTATCATAGGGATTAGCACATTTTTTCCTGAAAACAAATAAAAAAAGCGAGATTGTTAATTTTAATTGTTAACTTTTAAAGAGTGAAAACCGTTTTAAGGCGCTTTTTTTGCCCATAGAGAAAAAAGCGGCGTTTTATACTGGGTATAAATCTCAAAAAAAACTTTTGCCCGAAAGCGATTTTTGCTATATTGCCGGCAGTTGAAAAATTAAAATATAAGGAAAAATCTATGGAAGAAAACGAAATTGCCGGCGCGCCGACCACGGCCGAGAACATTACCCCGACCATGATTACCGAGGAAATGCGCCGCTCATACCTTGATTATGCCATGAGCGTGATTGTTTCCCGTGCGTTGCCGGATGTCCGCGACGGCTTAAAACCGGTGCATCGCCGTATTATTTATGCGATGTATGAAAACGGCTATGACTGCACCAAACCTTATCGTAAATCCGCTCGTATCGTCGGCGAGGTTTTGGGTAAATACCACCCGCACGGCGACAGCTCGGTTTATGAGGCAATGGTGCGCATGGCACAGCCGTTTTCCATGCGTCTGCCGCTGATAGACGGTCAGGGCAACTTCGGTTCCATGGACGGCGACGGCGCCGCGGCCATGCGTTATACCGAAGCCAGACTTGCCAAGGTCGCCCACAAGCTGATTGAAGACATTGAGTACGACACGGTTGACTTTATGCCCAACTATGATGAAAGCGTGCAGGAACCGACGGTTTTGCCGGCACGTTTTCCGAATTTGCTGGTCAACGGTTCCAACGGTATCGCCGTCGGTATGGCAACCAACATGCCGCCGCATAACTTGGGCGAAGTGATTGATGCCTGCTGCGCTTATATTGACAATCCCGACATCACGCCCGATGAGCTGGTCAATATCGTTCCGGGGCCTGATTTTCCGACCGGCGGTTTGATTTTGGGTCAAGGCGGCGCCAAATCGGCTTATCTGACCGGCCGCGGCTCGGTGATGATGCGCGCCAAATGCACGATTGAAGAAATCCGCAAAGACAAAGAAGCCATCATCGTCCATGAGATTCCGTATCAAGTCAACAAAGCCGCGCTTGTTACCCGCATTGCCGAACTGGTCAAAGAAAAACGGGTGGACGGCATCTCCGACATCCGCGACGAGTCCGACCGTCAGGGCGTGCGCGTGGTGATTGAAATCAAAAAAGATTTTCAAGCCGATGTGGTGTTAAATCAGCTTTATAAATACACGCCGCTGCAAACAAGTTTCGGCATGAATATGTTGGCGATTAATCACGGCCGCCCGATGATGATGACCTTAAAGGAAATCATTGCCGCGTTTGTGGAGTTTCGTGAAGAGGTGATTCGTCGCCGCACGATTTATAAATTGAACAAAGCCCGCGACCGCGCCCATGTGTTGGTTGGTTTGGCGATTGCGGTTGAAAACCTTGATCCGGTGATAGAATTAATCCGCACCGCGCCCAGCCCGCAGGAGGCTAAAGACGCGCTGCTTGCCAGAGCCTGGCCGGCCGGCGATGTTGAAGCTTTGGTCAAACTGATTGACGAACCGGATCGCAAGGTGGAAAACGGAGTTTATCGTTTGTCCGAAGATCAGGCTAAAGCGATTTTGGATTTGAAATTGCAGCGTTTGACCGGTTTGGAGCGTGAAAAAATCCATGAAGAATTAACCGGTCTCGGCGAAGATATTAAAGAATATCTTTCCATTTTAGCCTCGCGTGAAAAACTTTACGGCATCATGCGCGATGAGTTGGTTGAAGTCAAAGATGAATACGCCACCCCGCGTTTGACTAAAATTGAAGACATTGAATATGACACCGATGTTGAATCGCTTATCCAGCGTGAAGAAATGGTGGTAACCGTTACCGAAGCCGGCTATATCAAACGCGTGCCGCTCAACGCCTATAAAGCGCAAAAACGCGGCGGCAAAGGAAAATCCGGCATGGCGACCAAGGAAGAAGACTTTGTTACCCGTTTGTTTGTGGCCTCAACCCACACGCCGGTGTTGTTCTTCTCTTCCAAGGGCTTGGTTTATAAGATGAAGGTTTATAAATTGCCGTTAGGGTCGCCGACCTCCAAAGGCAAACCGTTTATCAACCTGCTGCCGCTTGATGAGGGCGAGAACATCACCGCCATTATGAAGTTGCCGGAAAACGAGGCGGATTGCCGCGATTTGTCAATCATGTTTGCCACGGCTCAAGGCAATGTCCGCCGCAACTCGCTGATGGATTTTGTTAATGTCCAATCCAACGGCAAAATCGCCATGAAACTTGACGAGGGCGACAAACTGGTCAATGTGATGCTCTGCACCGAAGCCAACGATGTGATGTTGGCAGCCAAGAGCGGCAAGTGCATACGTTTCCCCGTAACCGAGGTTCGCGTGTTCGTCGGCCGCAACTCCACCGGTGTGCGCGGTATCAAGCTTGCAAACGGCGATGAGGTGATTTCCATGTCAATGTTGAAACATACAGATGCCACCTCCGAACAGCGTGATGAATACTTAAAAGTTTCTTCTGCCTTAAAGCATATGCAGACCGAAACCGGCGACGATGTGACGATTTCGCCCGAACAAACCGGCCTCCTTTCGGTTTTGAACGCTGAACAGTTTAAGGCGATGCAGGAAAATGAAGAGTTTATTTTAACCGTCACTTCTTCAGGTTACGGCAAACGGTCGTCGTCATACGAATATCGTGTAACCGGCCGCGGCGGTCAGGGCATTGCCAACATGGAAATGTCGGCGCGCAACAAAGAAGTTGTCAGCTCGTTCCCGATTGAAAACGACAATCAGATTATGATGGTTACCGACGGCGGCAAACTCATCCGTATGCCGGTGGAAGACATCCGCATTGCCGGCCGCAAAACCCAAGGGGTGATTTTGTTCCGCACCGCCGAGGACGAACGCGTGGTTTCAGTTACCTGGCTCAATGCCGATGAGGGCGATGACGAGGAACTGGAAGAAGAAACCGGTTCCGAGGTCTTGGGCGAAAGCGCTGCCGACGTGGACGAAGCCGCGATTGATACGGTTGATGAGCCGGAAACCGCACCGGAAGATGAATAACCTAAGTGTTAGAAAATAGATATCCCCCAGTAAACTGGGGGTTCTATAGTAGTTACAAACCTAACGGTTTGACCACGCTCGTTGGCGTGGAACGGTATCTAACGATACCTTGGCATTCAGCCCCGAGTAAACTCGGGGTTTTCTGTAAAGCATGTAATAAAAAAACGGCTGTTGCATAAAGCAACAACCGTTTTTTTTCTTAGATTCCCCAGTCCTTTTCTTGGACTTTGTTGGGGTTGTGGCGGTAAAGCCACATGGCCAGGTCTTCCGCTTCATCAAGGAAACGGGAGTTGCGCATTTCATGCTTTTCGCAGAAATCAACCACTCTGCCTAAGAAACGGATAAGTTCCCGCTTAGTCTTGCACACAGGGGCAAAGAACTGCAGGCTTTCACCACAAGTGGCAATAACCACGTCCTGTTCGGGAAATACATCTCCCAATTTGACTTTTTCAATTTCTTCACCGTTGCGGCGCAAAGAAACACTCAAGTGGTTGCCGCGCCGCAGAAAGGTTGACTGCAACATCAACCTGCTTCCGTCCGGTGCGAGCAGGCAATTCTCCTCCAGTCCGCCGTTGCCCCAGACAAATCCTGGAACTTCAGCTTCCGCTCCCCAACCTGAGAAATCATTAACAAAAATAAAATTTCCCGGCTGCATGAACTCTAAAATTTTTTCCATACACTTTATTTTTTAATTTAACAATAATCCTTACTTGTTATATAATATGACACAAACGATAATTTTTGTCAATATACAAATGTATTTTATTGAATTTTTTTAAATTCATTATTAAAATAACCGCCAAAGAGGAAAGAATATGATACGCATCAAAAACATCAAAGCGCCATTGACGGCGGATTTAACGGCCATAAAACAACTTGCGGCAGCCAAAATCAATATTTCCGCAAAGGAAATTACAGAATTGCGTCTGATAAAAAAAGCCGTTGATGCCCGCCGCAAAAACGATATTCACTATGTCTGCACGATAGATTGCCAGCTTAAAAACGAGAAAAATATTTGTTTTGACAAAGACATAGAACCGGCGCCTGATGAAGAAGTTTATACTTTGCCGCGTAAGACGATTGTTTTGCCGCCGGTCGTTATCGGTACCGGTCCGGCGGGAATGTTAGCCGGTTTGGCTTTAGCTGAAGCCGGCTTGAAACCGTTGCTTTTGGAACGCGGTCGCGATGTTGAGCGGCGCAAAGCCGATGTGGATGCCTTTTGGCAGAGCGGAAATTTGGATATTGTTTCTAACGTGCAGTTTGGTGAGGGTGGCGCCGGCACGTTTTCCGACGGCAAACTGGCAACCGGCATCAAAAAAGACCAATACACCCGCAAAGTGTTGGAAGAATTTGTTGCTGCCGGCGCGCCGGAAGAAATTTTGTATCTTGCCAAACCGCACATCGGCACCGACAAACTGGTGAAAATGGTCAAAAATATCCGCCGTAAGATTGAAAATTTGGGTGGAAAATATTTGTTTGAACACAAGGTAACGGGTTTTGTGGTGCAAGATGATGTCTTAAAAGCCCTAAAAATAGAAAAACCCGATGGCACGCAAGATGAAATTGCCTGTGAAAAAGCGATTCTGGCCATCGGCCACAGCGCGCGTGACACCTTTGAAATATTGTATCAACAAGGCGTTAAAATCGAGCAAAAGCCCTTTGCCGTCGGCGCCAGAATAGAACACCGGCAAAGCCTGATTAACAAAGCCCAATACGGCAAAGAAAAAGTGGCTTGTTTGGGCGCGGCGGATTATAAACTGGCGGTTCATCTGCCAAACGGCCGCTCGGCATATACTTTTTGCATGTGCCCCGGCGGTCGGGTGGTGGCGGCGGCTTCCGAAACGGGAAGGGTCGTCACCAACGGCATGAGCGCTTATGCCCGTGATGAAGAAAACGCCAATGCGGCATTGTTGGTCGGCGTCGGTACAGAAGATTTTGCTTCCAAACATCCTTTGGCAGGCATGTATTTTCAGCGTAAAATCGAGGAACGCGCGTTTGCGGCCGGCGGTGGAAATTATCGGGCGCCGGCGCAGTTGGTCGGTGATTTCTTAAAAAACAGAAAAAGCAAACGCTTTGGCGAGGTCAAACCATCATATCGTCCTGATGTTTCATTGAGCGCTATAAGCGAGGTTTTACCGGAAAAAATTACGGAAACATTGCGCGCCGCCATTGTGGAAATGGATAAAAAATTGCATGGCTTTGCTACGCCCGATGCCGTATTGACGGCGCCTGAAACCCGTAGTTCATCGCCGATACGTATTGTTCGCGATGAAACCGGCCAAAGCAATCTGAAAGGGCTATATCCGTGTGGCGAAGGTGCCGGTTATGCCGGCGGCATTACTTCAGCCGCCGCCGACGGTTTAAAAACAGCCGAGGCTTTGGTCAAATCGTTAAAAGATTAAACACATTAAAGCTTATGGCATAACTTATTAAATGTGCTTGCAAAGCCAAACAAACGGGCTAAAATTCACTTCATGAAAAAACCAAAAACGGTAAAAACTGATGATGGACCAAAATTTACTTTTTTATATTGTTTCAATATGTTGTGCGGTATTATTAATGTTATGCGTTAGCTTCGCATTACTTTATTTCAAACGTGCGCAAAAACTCCGTAATCTGGAATTGTTTAAGGCGCAGGCCGATGTTTTAAGCCAAGAAAAAGAGCGCGTCTTGGCGGAAGTTTCCGTCCGTTGTGAAAATCTGGCGGCCGAAAATGCCAAGCTTTTGGAAGAAAACACCAAAATAAAATCGGATATAGACAATCAAAAACGGTTTATGGAAGAAAAACTGGCTTATCTTGAGAAAAACAAAGAAGAATTAGCCTTAAAATTCCGCGACATTTCAAACGAGGTCATCAAAGCCCAAAACAGCCGTTTCGGCGAAGAACAGAAAAACGCGTTTAATTTGATGCTCAAGCCTTTCCAAGAACAAATGTCGGAGTTCAAAAACAAAGTTGAGAGCGTCCATCAGGACAGTTTGAAAAACAAAAGTTCGTTTGATGAGCAGTTCAAAACGCTGCTGACCTTAAACCAAAATTTAAGCAAAGATGCCGAAAATTTGAGCGCCGCCTTAAAGGGAAACAAAAAGGTTCAAGGCAACTGGGGTGAGTTTCAGCTGGAGCGTATTTTGGAAATTTCCGGCTTGGAAGAACATATTAACTATGAAAAACAAGAAACTTTCCGCAATGAAGAAAATCAAATGCTGCGTCCGGACGTGATTATCAAGCTTCCCAACGAACGCAGCGTGATTATAGATTCCAAGGTTTCCTTAAATGATTACGTCAATTATGTGAATTGCGAAGATGAGGCGTTGCGTCAGGTGTATCTAAAAAAACACATCCAGTGCATCAGAAGCCATATTGACGAGCTTTCCGGTAAAGATTATCAAAAACTTATCAAAAACAATGCGTTGGATTACGTGGTGATTTTTATTCCGATTGAAAGCGCTTATGTGGAGGCGGTCAAAGCCGATAACACGTTATACGATTACGCTTATAAGAAAAATATTGCCATCACCACGCCGTCGTCGTTGCTGCCGATTTTGCGTACGATAGAAAACCTCTGGCAGATTGAAAATCAGAACAAAAACGTGGCGCGTATTGCCGAGTTGGGCGGTTCGCTTTATGATAAGTTGTTTAATTTTACCGAAGATATGCAGCGTATTGATAAATCGCTTGACGCGGCGCGCAAAAATTATGATCAGGCCATAAAAAAGCTTTCCACCGGCAAAGGAAACGCCTTGTCGTTAGCGGCTCAACTCAAACAACGCGGCGCCAAAACCGGCAAGGCCATAGAATGGGACTATGATGAAGAAAATGAAATTAAAGAACTAACGGATATAAATGAGGTTGTAAATGAAGAAAATTAAAAAAATTATTTTTACCGGCGGCGGTTCGGCCGGCCATGTAACGCTTAATTTAAATTTGATTCCGTTGTTTTTGGAACAAGGTTGGCAGGTGTGCTATATCGGCTCTTATCAGGGAATTGAAAAAGATTTAATCGCTAAATTTCCGGAAGTAAGATATTACCCGATATTCACCGGCAAGCTGCGGCGCTATTTTTCGTGGCAGAATTTTTGGGATATGCTCAAAATCCCGTTCGGTGTTTTGCAGGCGGTTTGGATTGTGTTTAAGGAAAAACCGGATATTGTTTTTTCCAAAGGCGGTTTTGTTTCGTTTCCGGTGGTGGTGGCGGGAAAGCTAAACGGCTGTCCGGTGGTGATGCATGAATCCGATGTTACGCCGGGGCTTGCCAACAAAATGTCTTTGCCGTTTGTTACCAAGTTTTTCACCACCTTTGAAGATACGATCAAATATGTCAAAGATAAGAAAAAAGTGGAATATATCGGACCGGTGCTTTCTGATAGATTATTAAACGGCGACAAAGCGCGTGCTTGCAAATTTTGCGGTTTTAAAGCCGATAAACCGATTGTCATGGTCATCGGCGGCAGTTTGGGCGCCAAAAGCTTAAATCAGGCGGTACGCGACAATCTGCCCGAATTGTTAGAGCGCTATCAAATCATCCATATTTGCGGCAAAGGACAGGTTGAAGAAAACGGTGATTGTGAAGGCTACAAACAGTTTGAATATGTTGATGCCGAGCTTAAAGATTTTATGCAGGCCGCCGATGTCGTGGTTTCGCGCGCCGGTTCAAATTCTATTTTTGAGTTGTTGAGTTTAAATAAACCGATGGTTTTGGTGCCTCTGCCCACGGGTTCCAGCCGCGGCGAACAGATGTTGAACGCCAAATCGTTTGCTGATAAAGGGTATTGTCAAATCATCGCCGATGAAAAATTAAATAACGGAAAGTTGTTTTTAGATACGTTGGCGGAAGTTTATCAAAATCGCGAGAAATATGTTGAAAATATGAAAAACAGCGGCTTAAAAATAACAAACAACAAAACGTTGGCGCAAAAAATACAAACTTTTGCCAAGAATGGGGAACAATAAGATGAAAGTGTTGGTTGGTTTAAGCGGCGGAGTTGATTCGGCGGCAACGGCGTATTTGCTGAAGAAAAACGGATTTGAAGTTATCGGTGCCACCATGTCAATCTGGGATAAAAATACGGATTTCGGCAGCAACAAAAAAATCAAAGGATGTTTCAGCCCGCATCAGGAACAGGATATTGCCGCAGCTAAAAAGGTGGCTGAGAATCTGGATATTCCTTATTATGTTTTGGATTGCGGCGAAGAATATAAAAAAATCGTGTTGGAAAACTTTAAAGCAGAATATTTGGCAGGACGGACGCCAAATCCATGCGTGATTTGCAATTCAAGCATTAAGTTTGATACATTGCCGCGAACGGCGGCTGCAAACGGCATTGTTTTTGATAAATTTGCCACCGGTCATTATGCCCGCATCGGTTATGACAAAGATGCCGGCCGCTGGCAGCTGTTCCGCGGATTGGAAAAAAAACGCGACCAGTCGTATTTTTTATATCGTCTGTCACAAGAACAGTTAAGCAAAGCGGTTATGCCGCTCGGACGATACACCAAAAACGAAGTGCGCTTGTTTGCCGAAAAAGCAGGGCTTGATATTTATGATAAAAAAGACAGTCAGGATTTTTATTCCGGCGAGATAAACGACATATTACACCAAGAACCGATACCGGGAAATTTTGTAACGATTGACGGCAAGGTTTTAGGCCAGCATGAGGGAATTTGGAATTATACGGTCGGTCAGCGCCGCGGCATGGGGCTTTCGGCGGAAAAACCATTGTATGTTTTGGAAATCCGACCGCAGACAAATGAAGTTGTCGTTGGTTACGAAGAAGACAGCGGCTGCAAAGGTTTAACCGCCGATAATTTATGCTGGCTTTCGGTTTCGGAAATCACAAAAGAAATTGATTTAACCGCCAAGGTTCGTTCGGCGCAAGAACCGTTTAAGGTGCATGTTGCGCCGCGGGCAGACAAAACTGTTCGCGTGGATTTTTTGACGCCGCAAAAAGCGGTGGCTCCCGGACAATCGGTTGTTTTGTACGATGGCGATATGGTTTTGGGCGGCGGCTTTATCAAAGAAACTTTCCGATAAAAAGCGCGGACGGCAAATATGGCGATGCAGGCTCTTGAATTTTCAGATAAGCGGATACCGCGGGAGCATTATTGCCGCGATCCTTTCCGATTTGCCAAAGAAGAATTGTTGGGAGCATACTTGTGTTCAAATATCGGCGGCGTGTTGACGGCCGGAAAAATCACCGAATTGGAAGTTTATATCGGCAGTTGCGATAAAGCCTGCCACGCTTATCCGAACAAACTGACCAAACGCACGGCGACGATGTTTCGTCAAGGTGGCTGCGCTTATGTTTTTTTCGTTTACGGCATGTACAATCAATTTAATGTCGTGGTTGGTCCCGAAGGACAAGCCGACGCGGTTTTAATCCGGGCGCTGGAACCGGTCGCCGGAATTGAGGAAATGAAAAAACGCCGGCAAACGGACGATGTGAAAAATCTGACGACGGGGCCGGGAAAATTGTGCCGGGCTTTGGGTATTGAGGCCAAAACTCATGACGGTGTTGATTTGAGCGGAAATTTGCTTTGGCTTGCACCGAACACACAACGGTATGACTTCAAAGCCGTGCCGAGGGTGGGGATAGATTATGCGCAAGATTACAAAGACAAACCGTGGCGTTTTTATATTAAGGACAATCCATTCGTCAGCCGTAAATAAATTTACATTTTTTAAATAATTTGTCTATTATAAACATAATAGTATTTGACAAATAAAAAAAATTTATAGTATTTTATAAACAATAAGAAATACAAGGAGAACACGCATGCTCGGAAGATATCAATATACGGCAAGCACATTGACGCCCGGGGAAGAAATAGAATTGGTCGGCAGATTGCACTATTTTGCTTTAATTATTCCCTGCTGCTTGACATGTTTGTCCTTTTTTGCCGTGTTTGCGGCGTTGAGCTATACTTCGGCTTTAATGCGTTATAACCAACCCTTGTATTATTTCGTTGTCTGGCTTCCGGTAATTGCACTGCTGATTTTTACGATTGCTGCCTGGCTGAAACGCAACTTAATTGAGATGGTCTGCACCAACAAACGTGTGGTCAAAAGGACGGGGATTATTAATGTAACGACCGAAGAATTGCACCGTGAGAGGATTGAATCGGTTGAAATCCGCCAAAGCATATTGGGACGTATTTTTAACTACGGCGACATATTGTTTTCCGGCACCGGAACGTCTAAAGTCGTTTTTCATTTTATCAATCAACCGCGGTTGATGAAACAGATTATTGATGCGGTAATCAATCGCCCGTTGTCGCTGCGTCCGACAACTTAAACAATATTTCTTTTAAATTGGCAAAAGATTTTTCAGCGGCCGTTTCCCAGAAGCGGTCGTATTGTTTTTGGTGATGTTCAACACCGGGTGTGTCGCTGATAAGACGCAAAATCAGACATGGTGTATGATAAACATAACAAGTCTGCGCCACGGCGGCGGATTCCATATCAACGGCCAAAGCGTCGGGAAAGTGTTTGAGAATATCGGCTTGACCTTCGGGTGAGGAAATAAATTTATCACCGCTGACAATCAGACCTTTTCTGATATTTTTCTCAAGAAAAGGTTCAAATTTTGCATCGCTTGCATAAAAAAGCGGAAACCCTTGAACTTGACCGTATAAGTTTGGTTTTCCGCACCAAACGTCATGATAAGCTATGGCTGTGCCGCAAACGACATCGCCGATTTCGAGCGAAGGTTGCAAACCGCCGGCGACACCGGAGTTAATAATCAAATCCGGATGATGGTTATGGATTATCTCGGCGGTTTTTAAGGCGGCGGCAACCTTGCCGATACCCGATGCCGCAATGATGACGTCATCGTCGGAAAATTGTTTCAACAGCGCGATTTCTTTGTCCATAGCGGCAATAACGGCGATTTTCATGAACGGTTCTCCTTAAAACTTTAACACATTTATGAAGATTTGCTTGACAGATGTCAAGAACAATGATACGCCGACAAAGAAAAATGTGTGGATTTAACCGACTTGTCCGGCACTATAAACGGACTAAAAAGGAGATTTTACAATGCAAAAAACTGCAGAATTCGTATCGTTGGGGCACCCTGACAAAACCGCTGATTATATTTCAAGCTACATTTTGGACCGCATGATGGAGCAAGACCAGACCGTCCGTTACGCGGTGGAAGTGATGATTAAAGACAATACCGTTGTGTTGGGCGGAGAGGTGTGTGGCCGGGTTAATTTTGATAAAATAGAAGAATACGTTAAAGATGCTTTGTGTGAAATCGGCTATACGCCGCAATATGCAAAATTATGGGGTGATAATGCCGTCAATGTTGAAAAACTTGAAGTCGTCAATCTCATCGGACGTCAATCCGCCGAAATTTTTTGCGGTGTAAAAAACGGCGGTTGGGGCGATCAGGGCGTCTTTGCCGGTTATGCCTGCAAAGGCAAGGAAAATATTCCGCCCGAATTGTATCTGGCGCGAAAATTAAACCGCGCTTTGTATGACAAGGCAAAGCAAAGCGACAATTTGGGATTGGATATCAAAACCCAAATCACGTTGGATGATAACAACCATGTTCAAACCGCTGTTGTTGCGGTTCCGATGAAAAATAAAGAGGATTTGTCCGTATGGGTTGCTGACGTGCTTAACCAAGAGCCGCAACGGCTGATTGTCAACGGCACCGGTTTGTACACCTGTCATTCTTCGATTGCCGATTGTGGCATTACCGGCCGCAAACTGGCGTGCGATTTTTACTCGCTGGCATGTCCGGTCGGCGGCGGGTCGCCATGGGGTAAAGATGCCGGCAAAGCCGACGTGTCTTTAAATATTTTGGCACGGCGGTTGGCAGTCAAACATTTAGAAGATAATGACGAAGCTTTTGTGTTTCTTTCGTCTTGCATCGGGCGTTCCGATTTACCGAGCGCCGTACTGCAAACCGTTAAAGGGGGCAAGACGAAGCGGCAAAATATACAAGGGGATTTCAGCCCCGCGGCGGTCATTTCGGCTTTAGGATTGGATAGACCTGTTTTTGCCGCGCTCTGCCGCGACGGCATCAGCGCTTAAAATGCTTGACAATCAAGGCTGAAAACAATAGTTTTGAGAAAATATTTCAAAAAAACGGGATAATTGAATGAAACATGAGCTTTTGGCACCGGCCGGTGATGCGGAAGCCGGTTATGCGGCGTTGTATTACGGCGCCGATGCCGTCTATTTGGGATTGCAGAAGTTTTCCGCGCGGGCGACGGCAACCAATTTTGACGAGCCGACGTTAGACGCGTTTACGGCTTATGCCCATCATTTAAAACGCAAGGTCTATGTGGCGTTAAATACGGTCTTGCAAGAAAACGAGCTTGCGGAATTAATTGAGGCGCTTGACATATGTTCGCGCTGCAAGGTTGATGCTTTGATAATTCAGGATTTGGGCGTGGCGCGCGTCGTGCGTGAAAGTTATCCTGAGCTGGAGATGCATGCCAGTACGCAAATGGCGGTACACAATCGGGAAGGGGCTTTATGCTTAAAAAAACTCGGCTTTTCGCGTGTGGTGCTGGCTCGTGAACTGACTTTGGATGAAATTAAAGACATCGCCGCAATTCCGGATTTGGAGACCGAGGCTTTTATTCACGGTGCATTGTGCTATTCATACAGCGGCTTGTGTCAGTTTTCTTCATTAGAAACCGGTCGCAGCGCCAACCGCGGCAAATGTCTTTATCCGTGCCGAGCCTGTTTTACCGGAGATTTGGGCAACAAACACATCTTTTCCATGAAAGATATGGCGCTTAAAGAAGATGTCTTAAAAATGCCGGTAACATCCTTAAAAATTGAAGGACGCAAAAAATCGGCTCTGTATGTGGCCGCCGTTACCGATTATTATCGCCGGATTTTAGACGGCAAAGGCGCCGATGCCCATCGTGAAGAAGACATTAAACAGATTTTTTCACGTCCGTGGTGCAAGTTTCATTTTAACGGCAAAAACAAAGACATCATTGATTCGAGCTTTGTCGGTCATCGCGGGTTGCCGATTGGGCAGATAAAGAAAATAGGCAGAAATGACGTTGGTTTTCAAACGACGCATAAAATTTCACGGTATGACGGTCTGCAAATAGACGTTCCGGGGCTTGAAAAACCGTTCGGCTTTTCGGTGCAGAAAATAACTGTCAACAAGAAAAGCGTCATTTCAGCGGACAAGGGGAGTTATGTTGAAGTAGAACTTCCGAAAAAATATCCGCAGCTAAAGACGGGATTAAATGTTTACCTGTCTTCTTCAAGTGCGGTGAAAGGGGCTTATGATTATGCCAAGCCCAGACCGGATGCGTTTCGTAATTTAAGCAATGTTGATGTCAGGGTTGAAATTACGAGAAACAGGATAACGGCTGAATGCGGCAAATATTTAGCAACGGCGGAAGGAAATTTTCAGCCCGCTGATGATGCAAAAAAGACCGAGGAGGCTGTTCGCCTTTCATTTGCCAAAACCGGCGGGACGCCGCTGCGTTTAAATTCGCTTGTCATAAACAATAAAGACAATCTGTTTACACCTGTTTCGGTTGTTAATCAACTGCGCCGCGAACTGTATGAAAAAATCAAGCCGCAGCATAAACAAGGGATGTTGCCGCCGCTGCCTTCGGCGCGGAAAGTTAATGCACCGCAATGGATTGTCAAAACCGATGATTTAACTTCCTTATCAGAGCTCGATTTGGCAAAATTTGCTGAAGTGATTTACCTGATTTCGCCGCAATCATCGCCTGAAGAGTTGCAAAATCTTCCGTTGCAAAAAATCAGACTGGCGTTGCCGAGTGTCTGCCGCAAGCCGGAAATTTATCAAAAATCAATCATGGCTTTTAGAAAAGCAGGTTATCACAAATGGGAAGTTGCTAATTGGTGGGGGTTAAGTGTTTTGTCCGATGAATCCGACATCAGTTTTGACACGCCATTATATATGTTTAATACTCAAGGTATGGCTTACGCTGCGGAAATGGGGGCAAAACGTGTATCTTTCGCATTGGAAGACACGTTGGAAAATATAAAGGAATTAACCGCAAAGGCACCGCTGCCAACCACGTTTGTCGTTTACCAAAATGCACCTCTGTTCATCAGTGCCGGCTGCGTGCGCGATAATGATTGCAAACATTGCACCGGTGGCGAAAAACGTTACAGCCTGCAGCAAAACGGCCGACAATATGAGGTGGTTTCTAAAAATTGCCAAGTCATGGTTTTTGATAAAAATCCGTTATGCTTTGCCAAGGAGGCGTCTGCGGTTGAAACGGATTTTTACCGCATGGATTTTATTTACCGCAAATACCAATCATCAGAGGTTAAAAAAATTGCCGATAAACTGATGTGCTTTGAAGATGTGGATAATGTCAACAAAGGAAATATAAATAACCGTAAAATCTGATAAATTGTTCTTGATATAATAAAATAAAAGATTAATATTTAGCCAAACAATCACAAACGGAAAAAAACAAATGTTGGAAGAAAAAAAGACAGATAGTTTCAAAGATACGGTAAAAACAATCATTTATGCGGTTTTAATTGCGGTTGTCATACGTAGTTTTTTGTTTGAGCCGTTTCGCATACCGTCCGGTTCCATGTATCCTACGTTGGAAGTCGGGGATTATCTGTTTGTTTCCAAATACACTTACGGCTATTCGCGGTATTCTTTTCCGGCCGGGATAATCCCGTTTAAGGGACGGATATGGGAATCTCTGCCCGAGCGCGGCGATATCGTTGTTTTTAAATTTCCGCGGGATAATAAGACCGACTTTATCAAAAGAGTAATCGGCCTGCCCGGTGATACGGTACAGGTTCGCCGCGGTCGTCTTTATCTCAATGACAAACCCGTGGAGCGCAAAGAAATCGGTGAATATAAAATCAGTGAATTTGTCATTCGTCCCGAATTATATACGGAATATGAAGAAACATTGCCCAACGGGGTGAAACACCGTATTTTGGAAGTTTCCGACTATGAGCCGCAGGTTGATAATACCACCGAAGTAACCGTGCCGGAAGGCCATGTTTTTGTGATGGGCGACAATCGCGACCGCTCGGATGACAGCCGGGTCAGCGTCGGTTTCGTTCCGGTTGAAAATTTAATCGGCAAGGCGCGCTTTTTATTCTTTTCGCATAACGACAAAGGCGCATGGTATAAACCATGGACCTGGCCGAAGATTATTCGTTGGTCAAAGATTTTTGACACACTGCATTAAAATCGGATAAAACATGGAAAATTTGGAAAAGACGTTAGGTTATCATTTTAAAAACAAAGATCTTTTAAGACAGGCGCTGACGCACAGCAGCTGCAGTTCCGATGTTTCCAAAAATTATGAACGGCTTGAATTTTTGGGCGACCGTGTTTTGGGTGTGGCTATGGCGCATTTGTTGTACAATCTGTTTCCCGATGATCCGGAGGGCAATTTGTCGCCGCGCCACACGCGCTTGGTGCGCAAAGAAACGGTGGCGGCCGTTGCCCGCGAGTTGGGGCTTAATCATTACATTCGCGCCGAAAACAAAAGTTTGTGCAACAATGAAAATGTTTTGTGTGATGTGGCCGAGGCGGTTATTGGCGCCATTTGCATTGAATCCGGTTTTGCAACGGCCATAGATTTCGTTGACCGCCATTGGCGTCATCTGATTAATCAGAATGCCGCACCGCAGATAGATAACAAAACAACCCTGCAGGAAATGGCGCACCGTTTGAAATACGGCAATCCGGTCTATCAACTGGTGCGTAAAGAAGGTTCGGAACACGAACCGCTGTTTTATATGGAAGTTGAAGTCGGCAAAGACAAAAAAGCCGTCGGCAGCGGCAAAAACAAGAAAGCGGCCGAGCAAGCAGCCGCGGCTAAACTGATTGAAGAGTTAAACAACAATGGATAAGATGGCAGATAAATCATCAGAACAATCCGAGGCCAGTATCACACGCGCCGGCTTTGTCAGCTTGATTGGTGCGCCGAATGCTGGAAAATCCACCATCACCAACAATTTTGCCGGTTCAAAAGTTTCCATCGTTTCACCCAAAGCGCAAACCACCCGCACGATTGTAAAAGGGATAGGTATATACGATAAAACGCAGATTATCTTTTTGGATACCCCGGGCATATTCAAACCCAAGCGCCGCTTGGACCGAGCTATGGTCGCTTCGGCTTGGGGCGGCCTAAAAGACGCCGATATTGTTGTTTTGGTGGTGGATGCCAAACGCGGTTTTGATGATGAAACCGAAGCAATAGTGGAAAAACTTAATCAAGATAAAATTGAGGCGGTTTTGGTCTTAAATAAGGTGGATTTAATCCGCAAGGAAAATTTGTTATCGTTAAGCGCGGCCTTAAATCAGGCGGGGAAATTCAAAGAAACTTTCATGATTTCGGCCTTAACCGGCGAGAATATTGATGATTTTTACCGCTATTTGGCCGACAACCTGCCGGAAAGCCCGTGGTATTATCCCGAAGACCAAATGTCGGACATGCCGCTGAAACTTTTGGCCGCTGAAGTCGTGCGTGAAAAATTGTTTTTATACTTGCGTCAGGAGCTGCCGTATTCTTTGACGGTTGAACCGGAACTCTGGCAGCGTCGCGACGATGGCTCGGTGCGGGCGGAGATGACGATTTATGTTGAACGCGATAATCAAAAAATCATTGTTTTGGGAAAAGGCGGTCAGATGATAAAAAAAATCGGGCAGGCCGCGCGCCGAGAGTTGGAAGAAATGTTGGAAGACCGGATACACCTGTTTTTGTTTGTCAAAGTCCGTGAAAACTGGATAAACGATCCGGCGCGTTACAACCCGTGGGGACTTAATTTCAACAGCTGATAATTCTGACTTTTATAAATCAAAACAAAAAAATCAGACACCCGCATCTTCAATAATTTGTTCCAGTTTGGTATCAATCAGAAACGGCGAAATTACCAGACCTTGCGTAAAATTATAGCTGTATAATACATAGAACGGCACTTTCGCATATTTATGATGCCGTAAAAATCGAAACGCGGCATCCTTATCGCGGATATTTAAGGGAAAATATTCGAAACGATATATTTGTTTCCATCTTTGTAAATTACGCTCATTTAACACGGTTGCGTCGTTAAAACGACAGAGCGGACACCAATCGGCGGTTACGCCAATCATGATGATTTCACCGCTTTGCAATTTTTCGTTTAAGCCCTCTGCCGTGAGCGTAAAGGAAGTTCCATCTTGGCGGATAGGCTCTGTCCGTCCGACAAAGCGTACGGCAAAAACAAATAAAGCGAGCAAAATGATTGCCACGACCCATTCGGTGGTGATTTTCTGATTTTCGGGCAAATCCGTCCGGGCAAGAGCCTGTAAAAAGCTCAAAGCATAACCGCAAATCAAAATTGTCGCCAACAATAAAAACACGATTTTGCAAAAATCCGTAAAAGCAATTTGTAAATACAAAACAAACGACAGCCAGACAATCATACCGATAAGCATAAGACAAGAAACAATGGAAACAAGCTGATACAATTTGTTTCTTTGTGTCGCGTCTTTTATCCGCATGCGGGTGAAAAGCCAATATAAAGCGGCAAAACCGGCAGCCAGAGCGTTAAAAAACAAAAAGACGGCGGGCTTGTTTGCCGACAACAGCGCATAAACGTTTTCCGCCAAAAGCGGTGTAAAGGAATAAGGCAGCAAAAGAGTTGGCGCAAAACCTGTTACAAAATTTTTTTGCAAAGGATATTTCTGAAAAACCGGCAAAGTGTATTTTGCGGAAATCAACAAAGCGGTTAAAAACAGCACGATTGCGGACAGATAATAAAAATTTTGATATTGCATCCCCCAGACCAAGGGAATTTCATGCCGTTGCAGCCAAAGAACCGTAAATGCCCAAAGATTAAACCCTGTAAAAATTCCGGCGATATTTGCCCAAAAACAAGATTGATGTTCCCTGAGCCGGCAAAGGACGGGCAGCCGCAATCCCCACAACGGCAGAGCAATGGGCATGAAAGCAAACAAAACCCCGGCCAGCAGCCCGGATAAAACAAAATAGAATATTGTGTTTTTCATCACGAAATCCGCATTGCCCGCAAGACTGAAATCGGCCAATTTTATTTTTTGACGCAGGCTGGTATACGCGTTTAAGCGCACGGTCAATTCGGCTTCCTGATTTAATAAATTTTCTTTGTGATTGTCAGGGACGACGGTTGCATATATTTCCGATCCGTGTACGGCGATTTTCGGCATCTGAAAACGTGATTTTAGTTTATCTTCAAGAAATAAAGAAAAATTGTTGACGCTGCCCGAAAAATCAAAAACAAATTGTATTTTTTCAAGTTCTTTTCCGTCCTCGGACAATGTCGTTTTGATGTTTTTTAAGCGTAAGTTTTTATTGTTTTCCCGGGGCAGATTGTAATAGCTTTGTTTAACAAAATTCATCATGGCGGAGTTGGCGTTTTCTTCTGCGGCATCAATAACAAGCTCCGGGAAGAATTCTGTTTTTTCGCAATTCAGGTCATAATCGCAGCTTTGCAGCGTAACCTTTGCTTTCAGCCGCACGCCTTGTTGCGGATTTGACAAGGTTACAGCAATCGGAAAAGCCGGATCGTCGGCATAAGCGCCGATTAATCCGTCATCGGCAACTTTAACGGGCAGGGGATAATAAACCTTGTAGGATTCCACGTTTTCATGTTCAATCAATTCAATCTCGGGTTTGAAGAATTTATCGGAAATCGAATTGGCGGTTACAAAACGATGATTGGGAATACGAATATGCGCGGCGGCCAAAATATCTGTTTTATTGCCGATTTCCGCCGTATCGGAAATAAGCCGGACGGAAAAACCGTCTTTGCTTTGCCATTCTCCCACACCGGCGTTGCCGACAAAGGGGTCCGGCAGGGAATATCCGTAGAACGGGAGCTTGGAAAACTCCAATTTCCCGACCATGGATTTAAACTTGTCAAAAGTCGTTTTGTGGAGTTTGCTGTCAGCCTGGCGTTGTCTGTATGCCTCCATAGCCTTAATATCGCGCGGATTGTTGCCGTAGCTTAAGACTTTTTTAAAATCATAAACAACGGCGACTTGTCCTTCGGGAGCTTCGATATAAGGATGCAGCCCCGGCCTGTCGTAATCCTCCTCATCAACAAGCAGGGGAGGTTCTTCCGGAGCCAGTAATTTTTCTTTTATTTCCGTGTATTTTTGTGTTCCGGCGCGATAAAGATTGACAGCATGACGAATAAGGTTTGTTCGCTCATAAACTTCTTGCTGCGTCAATTCGGGAAAAATGGCGGCGACATCTTGGCTAAAATCGGTTTCTATCGCCTTGTCCGGATATTTTTCATCAAAATATTTCCCGAGAATAAGTATGCGGCCTGTCGGGCTTGAATCGCTTTCTTCCAATATTTCGCGCAATCGTTCGGCATGCGGCAGATTAACTCGTGCGGATAAATCCGATACGGGGCGTTCGCTTTCATTTTCATCAAACTCATAAATTACTTCGGCGGCTTGTAACGCGGAAATATTGAAACAAAAAAATAAAAACACTATATACTTTAAAAACATAGGCATGCAAAAAAATGTTTTATTTATATTGCCTTTATGATATAATAAGGATGTTGAATAAACAAATATAATTTTAGGATATATACAATAAATGGGGACTATAACTGAAAAATCTTTGGTCGGAAGCTTTTTGGCGGCGATGCCGGGCATGGATGACGAACGCTTTGCCGAAAGTGTCGTGTATGTTTGTTCGCACGGCAAAGAGGGGACGATGGGTTTTATCATTAATAAAAAACTGAAGGATTTTTCATTTTCGGATTTAGCCGTCAATATTCCGATACATACGCCGGCCAATCTGGAATCGATGTTTTTGTATCAGGGAGGCCCGCTGGAAAAGATTCGCGGCTTCGTTTTGCACAGCGCCGAATACAATAAACCGGGAACATTCCGGATTGATAACAACGTGGCAATTTCTTCATCGTTGGATATTTTAACGGATATAGCTTATGGCCAAGGGCCCAAAAACAATCTTATTGCATTGGGATATTCCGGATGGGAACCGATGCAGCTCGAAACAGAGTTGATATATAATAAATGGATGATTGTTCCCGCCAATACGGATTTATTGTTCAATACGCCGGATGAATTGAAATGGCAACGCGCCATGGATGAAAGCGGGATAGATTTGACGCGTTTTGTTTCTGCTACCGGTCACGCCTAAACATATGCGTTTTTATAGATACAATAAGCAAGTGTTAAATAACAGTTTGATTTTTCTTTGTTTTCTATCAAATGCTTTTCACCATTCATCCATAAAAAACAAATGTTCCTTAAAAACAATAGGATACACGCTCATAACGGTAAGTGGCGGCTGAGATTTTCAATCACAAATCAATTTGACAAAAATGCAAAATGTTGTTACTTTATAAATTGTTTTAACATTATAAAGTAAAATTATGAATATGAAAAAAATTGTTGTTTACGGCGCCGGCCAAATCGGCACCTGTGTCATGGCCGAACTGGCTTTGCATGCTTCTTCCGACGCGGTTGAGGTCGTTATGTATGCGCCGCACAATCATCAACGGGTGCTCGGCGCCAAGTTGGATTTGGATGATGCCGCTGTCATGGCGGCTTCTGAAAGCGGTTGGCGTTTTAAGGTAACGGATAATCCGGATGATTTTGCCGACGCTGATGCCGTTGTCGTGAGTGCCGGCGGCTTGCCTTCAAAAGAGGAATATCTCCGTGCAGAGCAACAGGGCATTGACGACCGCACCGTTCAGGGAAAGTTTAACATTAAAATTATGCGCGCTTTTGCCGATACAATGCACAAATGCCCGCATGCCGTTATTTTCGTGTTAAGCAATCCGGTAGACATGATGTGCGATATCATCCGCGAGATGTTGCCGACGCATCAGGTTTACGGTTTGGGCTGTTGGTTGGATACCGCACGTTTCAGGCGCGAATTATGGGAAATTATCCATAAGGAAAATCCCCGCCTGAATGTCTCGGAGATTAAGGCGTATATCATCGGACATCACAATGACACGATGTTTGTGTCAGCCAAAAGCGTGGAAGGGTTGCCCGTGTCGCCGCAACAAATCGAAACGGCTCTGACAAACACTCGCCGTCGTGGGTTGTTTATTACGCAGACCAATGCCAAAGCCGCCACCCCGAAGGCCAACAACGGTTCTTACTGGGCGCCGGCGATTATGGTGACAGACGTGCTGCAAGCCTTTGTTTCCGGAGAGTTGCTTTTGCCGATGAATCGCCGTATTCTTCCGCAAGAAAGCGCGGAACTCGCCAATTTTTATGCCCAACTTCCGTGTCGAATTGCCAACGGAGCGGTAGAGGCCGTTCCGACGGAACTGACAACGTCGGATATTGCAAATTTGCGTAATTGTATTGAAACAAGTCGTGCCAATGTGCAAAAACTGATGGAGTTTGTAAAATGAAAATTCGCCGCGGCAAGTGAGCTGCAGCAAGTGATTTATCCCTGAACAGCGGAGAAAAAAGAAATTCCCCTTTGAGAAAAGCTCAAAGGGGAATTTTTACGTTTGTATTAAGCCTTGAGCATGGCTTCCGGCGCTTCAATACCCAAAAGATAAAGCAGTTGTTTCAACATATCGCGCACCAGCCGTGCCAGTTTTAGGCGTGAGGCTGCAATCTCGGCGGTTTGCGCCGTCATAATCGGGCAGGTGTTGTAAAAATTGCTGAAATTCTGTGCCAATGTATAGGCGTAATCGGTGATAACGCTGGGTTCTTTTTCTTCATGCGCGCGGAAAATAATGTTGCCGAACTGCAAAAGTTTCAAAGCCAGCGAGCGCTCGTCATCGTTTTCAATAACAATGTCGCCTTCCGTCAGGTTTTGCGCTTTGGCTTTGCGCAAAATGGAGTTGATGCGGGCAATGGCATATTGAATATAAGGCCCGGTTTTACCGTCAAACTTGGCAAAATCTTCCAACTCAAAAACATAACCCGAGCCGATGTTGTTTTTTAAATCTTGAAATTTGATAGCGCCCAAGGCGATTTGCGAAACCAGTTTTTCAATCTCGTCGGCGCCGTAACCTTCAACTTCTCCGGGTTGGGGCATGGACTGGCGCACTTTTTCCTTACTTAGCTCAATCAAATCTTCCAGATTCATCACACCACCGTCGCGGGTTTTGAAAGGCTTGCCGTCCGCGCCGTTGACCGTGCCGAACCCGATGTGCGTCAATTTGATATTTTCGGCAATACCAAGCATTTGCGCCACTTGGAACACCTGTTCAAAATGCAGCGTTTGCCGTTTGTCCACCACATAAATGATTTCATCGGCGTGCAAATCTTCCACCCGCATTTTAATGGTGGCGATATCGGTTACCTGATAACCGACTCCGCCGTCCGATTTGACCAGAATAACCGGCGGCATCGGTTTGTTTGTTTCCGGCAGACGAATAATCGTTGCCCCGTCGTCAACTTCCGACAGCCCTTTTTCTTGCGCCAGTTTGATAACTTCGCCACAAGCCTCATGCGCGTCGCTTTCGCCGAGCCACAAGTCAAAATGCGCATCTAATTCGGCATAAATTTTCTTGACGTCCGCCACCGACACATCGCGCAAATATTTCCAAGCCTTGCGATATTCCGGATTTCCGCTTTGCAAATCGGCGGTAATCTGTCGTGCGGTTTCTTTAGCCGTTTCATCCTCTTTGCAACGGATGTTGGCTTGTTTATAAAAAGCGGATATGGCGGCGACGTCGTAGGTTTCCACTTTGTCAAGATTGCCGTCATGACGGATGATTTCGGCAATAATCAACCCCATTGGCGTCCCCCAATCGCCGAAATGCACGTCGGAAACAACCTCGTTGCCGATAAATTGTTCAATCCGACGGATAGATTCACCGACCACAGCCGAGCGCAAATGACCGACATGCAGGGCTTTGGCGACATTCGGACCGCCGAAATCCATCACGATTTTGCTCGGATTTGCGCTTTTTTCGCAACCGAAACGCTCATCTTGCGCCATCGAGTCGGCAAGTGCGCCGATAAAACCGTTATGCAGGTTGATGTTGATAAACCCCGGACCGTCAACGGAAACCGCGGCGATGTCGTTGTCAGCTTTGAGCCGCTCGGCAATGCTTCCGGCAATTTCGCGCGGGTTTTTATGCAGGGTTTTGGCCAAAGCCAATGCGCCGTTGCATTGAAAATCGCTCAAATCCGGACGGTCGGACGGTTTCACGAAAGCAAATTTTGCGTCCAATTCAAGTTCTTGAAAGATTTTTTCCAGTTTTTGGTTCAGTTTTTGTTCTATGGATAAGCTCATAAGTTGTTCCTTGTCGTAAGATTATTTAACACATTTGTAATATGCGTGTGAAGGTAAAAACAGTTTGCATGAAAATAAAGTTTTTTGCACCCATTCGGCGTGTGTGCCGGTTTTGTGTTTTTGACATTCGGCATCGGCCATATCCTGCAAAGTTTGTTTGTCTGTCCACAAGCCATTATAACAAATTGCCGGCGCGGCCGGTTTGGATTTTCCGACATAAAGGCGGCTGATATCCTGCGCGCCGGCGTTGCGTCGTCGGTCGACGAACGGCTCAAAAAGCGAGCAGGCGGAAAGACCGCACAAAATTAAAACCGCAAGAGTGATTTTTAGGCTGGACAATTTCAAAAACTCCATTAAATTAGTAACAACGTTCAAACATAATATACAAAGAAGATTTTAAATGCAAAGCGAAAATGAATATATCGGCGACGATAAGTTTAAAAAGTTTTTGGAACACTACGCGTGTCCGATGCCTTTGAATGTGGTGAAAATGCGTTTTGCCGGCGCCGTCTGCAGTCCGAATTTAAACCTTCGCCCGACCGACGTCATTTCCTCATTATGGGAAGAAAACCAAGCTCCGCGGCTGGAAACCAAAAAAGAGGCCGAGCTGTTTTTCAAGTTTTTTATGGGGCTTTGGGATGAAATGTTTAAACTCGTCCGTGCCAACAAACTCACACTGCCGAAGCTTGACAAGGGAGAAAAAGCGGATTTGAGTTTGCGATGCCGCAACCGGCATGAAGAACTGGAGCAGGGGTATCTTGAAGGCTTTTGGGGCGGAAAAGAAGATTTGAACATTCCGGCCTACATTGCCGAGATTTTGGATTCTCTTTCCGAACTTGCCGATGTTTATGCGGCTCTGGCCAAAAAAGCCGCCGGCAAACCCGATGATGAATTGTTAAAAACCGCTGCGCACACTGATAAAATGGCCGAGCGCGCCATCGGTTTTATTATAGAAAATTCCGTGCTGCCGCGGATTGAAGAATTGCAAAGAAAAGTCAATTAATTTTTCACAAGGAGTTGAAGTTATGGAACTTTTAGAAGGACTTTTGACCAGACGTTCGGTGCGTCAATTTGCTGCGGATAAAAAAGTCAGTAAGAAAGATATTGAAGAAATTTTAAAAGCGGCTTCATACGCGCCGTCGGCGCACAACAAACAGCCGTGGGAGTTTGTGGTGATTGAAGATCCTGAAAAACGGGCGGGTTTTCGTTCGGTGCAGCCGTGGACGAGCTTTGCCAAGAACGCCTCATGTGTGATTGTTGTTTGCGGCAACACCGATGAAACTTTCCATCGTGAAAAAGAAAACGAACAATGGAACTTTGCCGACGTCGATTGTGCTTTGGCGGCGCAAAACATTTTGCTTGCCTGTCATGCCAAAGGTTTGGGCGCTTGTTTTTGCGGTGCGGCGCCGATGCCGTTGGTGATTGATGGTGTGCGCAAATATCTGAATTTGCCGGAAAACATCCGTCCGCTGGCAATCATTCCGATTGGTTATCCGGCAGAATCCCCCAAACAACCGGAAAACCGCTATAATCCGGCCAAAGTTCATTGGGAAAACTGGTAAATCGTTGCAAATTGCCGTTTTTATTATTTCCAGACGACATAAAAGCGGCAGTTTGTGGATTTTTCATCGCAATAATTGCAAAGAATGTCAATGTCGTTAAGCGTCATGTTGCTGATGCATTTTCTTGTGGCGGTACAATAAGCATCGCCGTAAAAATGCCCGGAATCTTCTTTTTGCTCTTCACCGTCCTCATTGATTGAATATCCATCGGTAACGATATAATATATTTCCGAATGCATTGTTTTGTATACGTTTAAGAGGTTTGCACAGATTTCTTTTTGGCTGCCGCCGATGTCAAACCTGTATCCTATGCCGTAATAGGGTGATTGCCCGTAAAACCATATCAATGCGCCGAAAATATCGGTTAAATAGGCGCTTCCCTCGCGTTGTAGCTCAATACCGTCCGGTAAAAGATTGAGCTTGCTTAAGAGTTGGGCATAATATTCATCTCCGGTTTCAGGAAAGTCCGGTCGCAGCTGCATGGCATTGTTCAAAAGAATGGTCATGGCTTCCGCCTGCTTGTTGAGCTTGTATTTCAGCATGGCTTTGGAATATCCGTTCATCGCCCCAACAGACAATACGCCGATAATGGCCAGCACGCCGAGCATCTCGACCATGGAGCGCCCGCATAACGTCACATCTGCTTGCCTTCTTTTCGCTCGTGTACCGTTTTTGTACACGTCGCTCAAATAAGGCTGCGCATCTGCACCGCTCTTCAGTCGTTCACTTCTACCATTTTCCCGCATTATTTTCTCCTAAAAAAAAGCAAAAGAACATGTATTTTCCCGATATTCTAAACCGTTTTTTTTTTTTGCAATTTTAAAGAGTCTCGTGGGGATAAGTCTCTATCGGCAGATATGACCATCCGCCTTTCGCTTGTAGTCAAACCCTTTTCCCAGGGTTCGCATCCACGCGCTTCTAACCACAAAA
>CALXTI010000010.1 GCA_944391395.1 uncultured Alphaproteobacteria bacterium | reverse complement strand
TGTAGTCAAACCCTTTTCCCAGGGTTCTCATCCCGCGCTTCTAACCACAAAAAAAACCGGACAAGCCGGTCTTTTTTCCTTGGTAGGCGCGCAGGGATTACTCCGCTTTCGCTCCGTTCACGGCGCTCATCGGCTATAAGCCGACCGGCGTTCTGCCGCCCGCCTTTCGCTTGTAGTCAAACCCTTTTCCCAGGGTTCTCATCCCGCGCTTCTAACCACAAAAAAAACCGGACAAGCCGGTCTTTTTTTAAGTGGTAGGCGCGCAGGGATTCGAACCCTGGACCCACTGATTAAGAGTCAGTTGCTCTAGCCAACTGAGCTACGCACCCATATTTTTCAGTCGTGGCAGACTATAACGCGCTATTTTTATTTTTGCAATATCTTTTTTTATATTTTTAAAAAATATTCCGCAAATTTCATCTTTTTATTGCATAAAAGGAAAATAACTTATAAGTTTTTATATATTGTTTATAAAAAAGAGGTGTGTTATGAAAAAAATTATTGAAACCGGTAAAAAAATTTTCCGCAAAAAGAAACCACAGCCATGGTATAAAAAAATTCTCAAAAAATCGGCATCTGTTTTGGATATGAAAAGACGCAATAAGTTTATTACATTTTTTATTTTGCTTTTTGTCGCAATTTATTTTTGTATGCCCTCAATGGAGAGTATTGTCAAAAATCTGGTGCATAAATACGGCAGCGAAATCACCGGAACCGATGTTTCTTTAGGCGGTTTGGATATCAAACTGACCGACGGCGTCGGCATTGTCCGTGATGTTAAAATCGGCAACCCGAAAGGTTATAAAAGCAAAAACCTGTTTTATCTTAAAGAACTTGATGTCAAAATTGATATCAGTTCTTTAACCGATGATACCATCATCATTGATTCTATTATCATCAATAATCCGGAAATCACTTATGAAATGAAAAACTTAAAACAAAGTAACGTGAGCGAAATTTTGGATAATATCAACGCATACACGGCAAAAGGAAAGTCAAAAGACACGGAAACCGCCAAGGCCGAACCGGCTGAAAAAGCCGACGATGCCGGCGGTAAAAAAGTGATTATCAAAACCTTGACCGTCACGGACGGCAAAGTTTCTGCCATTTTGGGTTCCAGTTCGCTCAAAGCGCCGATTTCCGTTGCTTTGCCGACGATTGAGATGAAAAATATCGGGCAGGAAAAACAAAACAAAGGCGAGTCTATCCCCGAAACGTTGAGCAAAGTCATCGGTAAAATCCTGCGAACCGCCTCACAGACTGTTGTCTCCGCCAATTTGGAGGGTTTGCAAGATGCCGCCCAACAGGGCTTGAAAAACGTTGCCGGCAATCTTAAAGAAGGAGCCGACAGTCTTAAAAGCCAAAGCAAAGACGCGGCGGAAAACCTCAAGAAAACTGCCGACGACTTAAAAAACAGTTTGGGCGGCTTGTTTAAGAAATAAACCACGAATAAAAAAACACGGCTCTTGTGTTTTGACAAGAGCCGTTTTCATAAAGCAAAGCCCCGTTTCCGGGGCTTGATTTTAGAATGTGTAACGAATACCGGCAGAAATGTCTACCATGTTGTTCAGACCTTCAACATCCGGATCAACATAACGTACCATAACTCTGATACCCCAATTATTGGTGATATTGAATTGTCCGCCGGCGCCTATACGCCAACCAAAACCATCATCACTTAAAGAAAGAACCTCTATTCCCAATTGTTCATATGAGGCTTCTGCATCATAATATCCGACGCCGACAGAACCTAACAAATCAAGCTGTGGCGCTACCGGCAAATATCCAACCAAATCAAAGCCATAAGCTTTATATTTTGTTTCTGTCTTTTCTAATGGTGATAAATCTTTTTCACCATCAATAGATTGTTGATAAAACATTTCCAAGCCAAAATGTTGATTAAATTTCAAACCAAAAGAAACGGCGAAAGCGCTTAAATCGTCTTCCAAGTATGGAGATACATCAATACCATTTATTTTAATATCAATATCGCTCATGGAATACACATAATCCAGACCGATATAAGGACGGATGCCGTAAGTTTGTTGCTGTTGACCATACGGTTACGGCACATAATATTGCGGCGTCGGGCCGTAAGAATAGGTGCGGGCGTTATATTGCGGATATTGGTTTTGCCGTTGTCCACGGTAATAGGTTTGCGCATCGGCGGCGGAAACAAAAGCGAACATTGCCGCACCGGCCAGTAATAATGCTTTTCTCATAAAATTTATCCCCTTTAATTTATTAAACAAAAAAGACCGCTTAAGGTTATATGAGCGGTCGGGGCATTGGAAAGCATAACACAAAAATGCTGTCTTTTATTTGGCAGAGCCTTATTTAAAAACTACCCCGACCGGAAACGGATGGGGACATATAAAGTGTGCAGAAAAATTTCAAAAACAAAGAAATTCTTGTCACAACTTGAGATAAATTTATAAGGTGCTATCCGCACACCTTTGTGTTAAGGGCTTCCAAACCCCGCATCCGTTTGGATGCTAAACGCAAGTACTTCCGTTTCCTTACGGCTGAATATATTATTACAAAAGCAAAATACAATTTGCAATGAAAAATTTTCATCAGAGAATTTTTGTGGAATTATTGCCCATAAACTGCGGTGTTTTTATTTAAGGTATAAACCGCGTTATCGGGCGCGTAATGATAATATATGTATTCCACATTAACCAATCCCGATTCATCATACGGGTTGTAGGGTTGTAAAACCTGCCGATTAAGATATTGCGGAAAAACGGCGCGCAGCGTGTTGTCCACCCGCTTGGCAAAAGAATTGTTAAACGCCGCCGAGGTGATGATGTTGGCAACCATAATGCCGTTTTCCTTTAAGCTGTCTTTAACCATGGCAAAAAAATCCGTCGTCACAAAATTCATCGGGATGCTTTGCATCGCCGAATATACGTCCACCACAATCAAATCATATTTCTTTTGCTCGTTCAGCATATAAAGATAAGCGTCTTGCGCTATAAACTTTTTGTTCGGCGTTAATTTTTCTTTTAAAAACTTTTGCTCGGAAATTTTTTGCAAGTCTTTTTCAATGTCAAGATATGTGTAATTATGAAAATCGTCATTTAACCCGACGGTAAAGCCTCCGGCGCCCAAAACCAAAATGTCGCGCGGATAATCTCGGGGCAGGGTGTCAATAAACGTTTGATTGATGAAGTTGATATATTCAAACATCAAAGATTCGTCTTCGGAAATTTTGGAAGAACGGGAACCGTTGATGCTCATCAACAATGATTGCGCTTGCCCGTTTTTTATATCATCGAGGGTGATTTCGATTCTGGAAACGGTATCGTCTTTAACTAAACCGCTGTTAGGGTTGATAAAATGTTCGTTGTTCAAAAAAACACCAATGACAAGCAAACACAAAACCACGCTGCCGTTTGTTGCGATTGTTCGTTTGCTTTCCAACAAAAACGCAGCCGAGGCTGTCAAAACAAGTAATACAACAATGGTGGCGCCCACGCCGATAAGCGGCATAAAAATTAATGTGGTGGCTAAAGAACCCAAAACACTGCCGATAGTGTCAACCGCCATAAAACGACCGGTATAATTTGTGTCGCGCCGATGCACAATCCGTCCGATGACAGACGTAATAATCCCGAGGCAGGCGGAAGGAAAAGCCAAAAATATCGCCGAAAAAAACGTGACAAACCCCAAAGAGGAACGGATGCCAAAGAAATACATTGTCAAGAAATAAGCTTCAATCAAATAATATGAACAACCCAAAATATACCAAACCAACATCAGTTTGATTAGTCTGCCCATCGTTTGCCGCACCGGCCGACCGGCAAGCCGTGCCACTGAACCGATGTAATAGCCGACCGATAAAAACAGCAAAATAAAAGTGATGACAATGGAAGTGATTAAAGTGTTGGAACCGACAAAATTAATCAACTGCCGCAATACAATCAGTTCAAAAGACAGGCTGGTATAGCCCAATATAAAAACTACGGCAAGCAAAGCGTATTTTAACTTTGCCGTCATCATCAGGCTTACCTTTGTTTAAAAGCGTTAAGAATAAAATCTTTTAAGGCAGCGGGCTTTTCCCAAGCTACGGTGATGTTCAAAACCTTAAAATGCATTTGTAATTCCGGCGGAATTTTAACAAAATCTTTGGATGTGGTGTAAATATCAAGTTCATGCTTTTTTGCCCGTTCAATCAGGCTTTGCAGCTCGCCGCGCGTATAAACGTGATGATCGGGAAAATCATGTTTTTCCACCACGTTAAAGCCGCATTTTTTAAGCGAAGTATAAAATTTTTCCGGATGCCCGATGCCGGCGAAAGCCAAGATGTCGGGGTTGTTGATTTTTGGCTGTTCTTCTGTGATTTTGCCATAAAATATTGGGAGATTGATTTGTTCGGCGATACCGGTTTTATCTTCACCCAAGATGATTGCAGCCTGCGCACGCTTGATGCCTTGCGCCAAAGTTTCCCTTAAAGGCCCTGCCGGAATGGGTCGGCCGTTGCCGATGCCGTACGCGCCTTCAAAAACCAAAAACGAAAGGTCTTTATAAAGCTTCGGATTTTGAAAACCGTCATCCATAACCAAACAATCGGCGCCGTTCGCAATGGCAAGTCTTGCCCCTTCGGCGCGATTAGGATTGACCGCAACCGGCGCTTGGGCGGCCAACAGTAACGGTTCGTCGCCGACTTGCGCCGGCGTGTGGCGGGCAGGGTCGACGATAATGTTGCGTAAGATTCCGCCATAACCGCGCGATAGGAAAAAAGGATTTTTGCCCGTTTTTTGCAAAATTTGCGCCACGGACAAGGCAACCGGAGTTTTTCCGGCGCCTCCTGCCGTTAAATTACCGATACAAATGACAGGTTTTCCTGCTTTGTAAGGTTTGCTCAGTTTAATGCGCATTTGCGTCGCCGTCGCATAAAGCAAACCGAACGGCGCCAGCAAACGGGCGGTTAAATTGTCTTTTTTCCAAAATTCGGGCGTTTTCATCCGAAAATATTACTCCAGATAGTCCTGAATTTTTTCGACAATGCCGTCCAAAACTTTCGCTTCGCTCATGGCCCAGTTGTATGCCAGACTGCGTTTGGCTTCCAATAATTCCGGATTGGTCAGCAGATTTTCTGCCATTTCAATCAAATCCAACACGTCATTGACCTGGATGACGGCATCGGCTTTTTTGGCACGATTCATGGCATCGGTAAAGTTATGCATGTGCGGCCCGACAATCACCGCATCGCGGTAGCGCGAGGGTTCCATAAAGTTTTGTCCGCCGTGCGGAATAAGCGATCCGCCGATAAACACAATCGGAAACAGTTCATACCAAATGCCCATTTCACCGATGGTGTCGGCAATATACACCTCGGTTTTGGAAGTGATTTTTTCATCAGCCGAACGCAAGGCAACGTTTAACCCCAGTTCTTTTTCCAACCGTTCTTTAATTTCAACCCCGCGGTGCGGATGGCGCGGCGCAATAAAAGTCAGAAGATGCGGAACTTTTTCTTCCATGCGTTTAATGTGTTTGGCAATGCGGAATTCCTCATCGTCATGAGTGGAGCTCACGAGCCAAACCGGGCGATTGCCGATTTGATCGGCAATTTCTTTCTTTTTGTCGGGGTCAACCGGCAAAGGCAGACCGGCGTATTTCAAGTTGCCGAGACACAGGGTGTTTTTGGCGCCCAAAACCCGCAAACGATAAGTGTCTTCGTCAGATTGTCCCAAACACAAATCAAAACAATCCAAAATTTCTTTAATCACGAATTCAAACTGCTGCCAACGTTTGAAAGATTTGTTGGAAATACGGCCGTTAACCAAAATCAGCGGAATGTTTTTGCGTTTGATGCAAGAAAGCATTGCCGGCCAAAATTCAGACTCAAACCACAAAGCAATATTCGGCCGCCAATGTTTGATAAAGCGGGTGGCAAACACCGGATTTTCAATCGGCAGATATTGATGAAAGGCACGTTCGGGCAAACGTTTCGCCATTACGTCGGCCGAGGTGCGTGTTCCGGTGGTAACCATGATGTGCGCCTCCGGATATATTTCCAGCAAGCGTTGAATCAGCGGCAGCATGGAAATTGATTCGCCGACGGAAGCGCCGTGCATCCAAATCAACAGACCGTCGGGCCGCGGTTTGGTGGGACGACCGATGCGCTCATTGAAACGTTTGACATCTTCTTTACCGTTTTTTTTGCGCTTTTCGATATAGCGGCTGATGGCTATCGGATAAAGAACTCTGATAAGTGTGTTGTAGATTTTTATTAACATGTTGCTTTCCTTGGATAGTTATGATTGTTAATCGTGAGTTTCCCGTTTTCTTTTCGGAAGAGTGCCTTTGGGAACATAAGGCATTCCGAGTTCTTTGTCAATTTGCCAGGTCAAATTGTTCAACTCATCTTCAATTAACCGGCGACAATGTTCCAACCCCTCTTTATCGGCGTTTTCCGGAACAAAAAATGGTTTGGTGACGGCACAGATTCCTTTGTGAAAAGGTTTGGGCAAAAGCATCCGGTCCCAACTTCTTTCAACGACATAAGAATCGGCGATGCTGTAAGTAACGCCGATTATCGGCTTGCCTGTTTTTTGAGCATAATACACGGGACTTAGCCCCATGGTCATGCTCGGGCCGCGCGGTCCGTCCGGGATAATGGCAATGGTGGTGCCGTTTTGCAACTCTTTGAGCAAAGTAACGGCGGCGCTTAACGAGCGTTCATTGCTGGAGCCGTCAATATGGCCGATGCCGAAACGGCGCAGCAAACCCACGATAATTTGTCCGTCGCGATGCGGCGAAACCAAAGCCTTAAGAATTGAGCGTTTGTCCCAAAAATAAGGTATCATCGGGACTCGGCCGTGCCAGGCGATAAAAATAACACTGCCGTATTTGTTAAGATTGTCGTAAAAGTTGTTGATGTCACGGATATCCCATTTGGTGGTGGCTGCAACCAAACGCACGTACCAATACGCCAAAAAGCTAAAAACGGCGCAGGCTGCGCGCGATTTTATGATTTTTTTGCCCATGTGTTTGAAAACAGCCATCGTCATCCAGAATTTGTTTAAGACTTCAATCCACCACAATAATATACGCTTTTTTTTAATCTGCAATCATTTTAATTTTTTAAGCGACGGTTGTCTGTGGATTAAAAAGTTTTGCCGTTGCCACCCTTGCCAAATGTTTATAGATTTCCTATATACAGAAAGAATAATCAAACATGAAGAAGGGTAATTATGTCCGAAAACACAGAAAACAAAGAGTTGCAGCTCATTCCCGTGTTGCCGCTGCGCGACACGGTTGTCTTTCCTAAAATGATAGTTCCCTTGTTTGTCGGTCGACAAAAGTCGATTAATGCCTTGCAAAAAGTAAATGACGACAACGGCTCTATTGTTTTGGCAACCCAAAAAAAAGCTGATTTGGAAGATCCGAAAGAAAACGATATTTATCATATCGGCACATTGGGCAATATTTTGCAAATGTTGAAACTTCCCGACGGTACGGTTAAGGTTTTAATCGAGGGTATAGAACGCATAGAAATCAAAAAGTTTTATGATAACGGCGAATATGTTTGCGCACAAGCCTCGCCGCTGCCGGATACCACCGTGGACGATTTGGAGCTTGAGGCATTGTCGCGGGCGGTGATTTCCCAGTTTGAAGAATATGTTAAAGTTTCCAAAAAAATTTCGCCGGATGTGATTGTTGCCGTCCACCAAATTGAAGATTACAGCAAATTGGCGGACACCATAGCCTCGCACATCAGTCTGAAAGTCGAGGAAAAACAGGCTTTGCTGGAGGCTAAGGATCTAAAAGCCCGATTTGAAAAACTTTTGGGCTTTATGGATGCCGAAATGGCGATGATTGAGGTGGAAAATAAAATCAAAAACCGCGTTAAAAAGCAAATGGAAAAAAGCCAGAAAGAATACTATTTAAACGAGCAAATGAAGGCTATACAAAAAGAACTTAACGACGGCGAAGAAGAAGACGAAATTTCGGCGTACATGAAAAAAATCAAACGAACGCATCTTTCCAAAGAAGCGCGTGAAAAGGCCACGGCCGAAGTACGCAAGCTCAAAACCATGGGCGCCATGAGTTCCGAAGCAACCGTGGTGCGCAACTATCTGGACTGGCTTTTGGATATTCCGTGGAAGAAAAAATCAAAAGTTAACAAAGATTTGGCTAAAGCCATGGAAATTCTGGAACATGACCATTACGGTCTGGAAAAAGTTAAAGAGCGTATTGTCGAATATTTGGCGGTGCGTTCCCGTGCCGATAAAATCAAAGGTCCGATTCTTTGTTTGGTCGGTCCTCCGGGAGTTGGCAAAACCTCGCTCGGGCAATCAATCGCCCGCGCCACAGGGCGCAATTTTGTACGCGCTTCGTTGGGCGGCATGCGTGATGAGGCGGAAATCCGCGGTCATCGACGGACATATATCGGTTCCATGCCCGGCAAAATCATTCAAAGCATGAAAAAAGCCGGGACTTCCAATCCGTTGTTTTTACTTGACGAGATTGACAAGCTCGGCAACGACTGGCGCGGCGACCCGAGTTCGGCATTGTTGGAGGTGTTGGATCCGGAACAAAACTCAACTTTCAACGATCATTATCTGGAAGTTGATTATGATTTATCGGATGTGATGTTTGTTACCACCGCCAATTCGCTGGATATGCCGCGGCCGTTGCTGGATCGTATGGAAGTGATACGCTTGTCCGGTTATACCGAAGATGAAAAAGTGGAAATTGCCAAACGTCATCTGTTGCCGAAGATTTTTACCGAAAATTCGGTCAAACCGTCGGAATTAAGCATTAACGATTCGGCCGTGCGCGACATCATTCGTTATTACACCCGCGAAGCCGGCGTGCGCAATTTGGAACGCGAGCTTGCAACCATTGCCCGCAAGGCGGTTAAAGATATTTTATTGTCTGAAAACAAGGCATTGAAAGTCGAAGTTGACGCTCAAAATCTGGAAAAATATTTAGGCGTGCGTAAATTTATGTACGGCATGGCTGAAGAAAAAGACCACATTGGCGTTACCACCGGTTTGGCATGGACGGAAGTCGGCGGCGATATTCTTTTTATTGAGGCCGTGGATATGCCGGGCAAAGGCAAGGTGATGCAAACCGGCAAACTCGGCGAAGTGATGAAAGAATCGATTGATACGGCTTATTCGGTGGTGCGCGCGCATTCTAAAGAACTGGGTATTAATCCGGAAATTTTTGAAAAAACCGATATCCATATCCATGTTCCGGAAGGAGCGACTCCGAAAGACGGCCCGTCGGCGGGTATTGCCATGTACACGACGCTGGTGTCGGTTTTGACCAAGGTTCCGGTCCGAAAAGACGTGGCAATGACAGGTGAAATCACGCTGCAAGGTCGGGTTTTGCCCATCGGCGGTTTGAAAGAAAAACTTCTTTCGGCTTTGCGCGGCGGCATCAAAACCGTTATCATTCCGAAGGAAAACGAGAAAGATTTGGCTGAAATTCCTGAAAACGTCAAAACCGGATTAAAGATTATTCCGGTATCCGACGTCGGCGAAGTCTTAAAAATAGCGTTAAAGAAAAAATAAACCAAAATGACGGGGCGTTGTGTAAAATAAACAAACGCTCCGTTTTTTCATATATATTTTTTTTAAAAAAAATTGTATCGGCTCTTGCTTAAAGACAAAAGCTTACCTATATAACCTGTTAGAAAAAGGTTTTAATATTAAAAAAATAAAGGATTTTGAACATGAGCAACAAAGTATTAGGTATTGACTTAGGCACGACCAACTCCTGCTTTGCCGTGATGGAAGGCGGCGAGGCGAAAGTTTTGGAAAATTCCGAAGGCGCACGCACGACACCTTCCATGGTGGCTTTCACCGATGCCGAACGTTTGGTCGGCGCGGCGGCAAAACGTCAAGCCGTTACCAATCCCGAAAACACCCTGTTTGCGATTAAACGTTTAATCGGTCGTCGTTATGATTCGCCGGAAGTGCAAAAAGACAAAGCAACTGCACCGTTTAAGATTATTCAAGGCGACAATGGCGATGCCTGGGTGGAAGTTAAAGGTCAGAAATACGCTCCGTCGCAAATTTCGGCCATCGTTTTGCAAAAGATTAAAGAGTATGCCGAAAGCTATTTGGGCGAGAAAATTGAAAAAGCCGTGATTACGGTTCCGGCGTATTTTAACGATTCGCAACGTCAGGCGACCAAAGATGCCGGCAAGATTGCCGGACTTGATGTTTTGCGTATCATCAACGAGCCGACGGCTGCCGCTTTGGCTTACGGTATGGATAAAAAAGCTTCCGGCACGATTGCGGTTTATGACCTTGGCGGCGGTACGTTTGATATTTCCATTTTGGAAATCGGCGACGGCGTGTTTGAAGTAAAATCCACCAACGGCGATACGTTCTTGGGCGGTGAAGACTTTGACCAGCGTATTGTGAATTACCTGGCTGATGAATTCAAAAAAGAATCAGGTATTGATTTGAAGAACGACCGTTTGGCTTTACAACGTTTGAAAGAAGCCGCCGAAAAAGCCAAAATTGAACTTTCTTCGGCTACCCAAACCGATGTCAACCTGCCGTTTATCACCGCGGATGCCACCGGCCCGAAACACTTGAACATCAAGTTAACCCGCGCCAAATTGGAATCTTTGGTTGATGATTTGATTGATAAGACGGTTGCGCCTTGCCAAAAAGCTCTGGCCGATGCCGGTTTGAAACCGAGTGATGTCAGCGAGGTGATTTTGGTCGGCGGTATGACCCGTATGCCGAAAGTTCAGGAAAAAGTTAAGGAAATTTTCGGCAAAGAACCGCACAAAGGCGTCAACCCCGATGAGGTCGTCGCTGTCGGTGCGGCTATTCAGGGCGGCGTGTTGATGGGCGATGTCAAAGACGTTTTACTGTTGGATGTTACCCCGTTGTCATTGGGTATTGAAACATTGGGCGGCGTCTTTACGCGTTTGATTGACCGCAACACCACCATTCCGACCCGTAAATCACAGGTGTTTTCGACGGCCGAAGACGGACAAACGGCGGTAACCATCCGTGTTTTCCAGGGCGAGCGTGAAATTGCCGCCAACAACAAGCTGCTCGGTCAGTTTGACTTGGTCGGTATTCCGCCAGCACCGCGCGGTATGCCACAAATTGAAGTTACCTTTGATATTGACGCCAACGGCATTGTCAATGTTTCGGCCAAAGATAAGGCGACCGGCAAAGAGCAGGCTATTCGCATTCAAGCCTCCGGAGGCTTGTCCGAAGCCGATATTGAAAAAATGGTCAAAGACGCCGAGGCAAACGCCGAAGCCGATAAGAAGAAAAAAGAAGAGGTTGAAACCCGCAACCAAGCCGAAGCTTTGATGCATTCAACCGAAAAAACTTTGAAAGAAAATGCCGATAAAATCAGCGCTGCCGACAAAACCGCCATTGAAGACGCGATTGCGGCTTTGAAAACGGCGCTTGAAGGCACTGACGTGGCGGTAATTAAAGAAAAGAGCGACGCTTTGATGCAGGCTTCGTTGAAATTAGGCGAAGCAATGTATAAAGCGCAGGGCGCTGCAGCCGGAGCCGATGCCGCAGCCGGACAGTCGGCCGGTGCTGATGCCGGTGCTCAGACCGGCGGCAATAACGGCGGTGATGACAAAGTTGTCGACGCCGATTATGAAGAAGTCAAATAAGCGTCTTCTTTGCAACAAAGCCCTCTTTATTATAAGAGGGCTTTATCATTTTAAAGTGATATTCATTATTTATATTTTTTAATCATTAAATAAATAACGAGTTCACAATAAGTTTCGGATTCGCAGCTTGAACACATTTCATCAATACGTTGCAAATCGGCACGGCGCAGACAATGTCGACTTCCCACTACTGAACATCTTTCATTACCATATAAAACATTGGAGGCATAAGTATTATCGCTTTGGCCGGATCTTACTTCAAGAGAAGGAATGGTATCGGCATATCCCTGGGCGGCATAAACCATATTGCGGCAGATTTCGATTGTGTCTCGACCGGCTTTGTTGTTTGCTCTGTCCATTGTCCAATGTAATAAATAATCAACATTGCCGTTTGGATTTAAATTATAGGATATAGCAATACGGTTATTGAAAATATCGTAAATACGCTTGTTTTCATACGTCATGCCGTCAGGGATAAGATTAAGTTTGTGGAAAATTTCGGCATCAAAAGTTTCTCCGCTAAAGGCGCGGTTGAGTTCGGGCATGAGCATGACGGCGTTGCCTAAAAACATATTGAACGCTTCCGCCTGTTTGTTGAGTTTGTATTTAAACATGGCTTTGGCATAACCCGACATCGCCCCGACACTCAATACTCCAATAATGGCCAGCACTCCGAGCATCTCGACCATGGAACGACCACATAACGGCACATCTGCTTGCCTTCTTTTCGCTCGTGTACCGTTTTTGTACACGTCGCTCAAATAAGGCTGCGCATCTGCACCATTCTTCGGTCGTTCACTTCTACCATTTTCCCGCATTATTTTCTCCCAAAATTGCAAAAAGTATCTATTTTCCCGATATTCTAAACCGTTTTTTTTTTTTGCAATTTTAAAGAGTCTTTTGGGGATAAGTCGCCGCCTTTAAGATTGTCAAACCACATTAAAAAATGAGGAGGCAAGGAAAAAGCCACGTATGATAATCAAAAGAATGAGTCTTAAAAACTCTTCATCCAATGACGAATATTGTCATCTTTTATCATCTGAAAGCTTTCATCAACAAAGGCTTCAATCAACATTTGCCGCGCTTCTTCCGCGCCGATGCCGCGCGATTGCAGATAAAACAACTGTTCGGCATCCAACTCGCCGCAAGTTGCGCCGTGCGAACATTTGACATCGTCGGCAAAAATTTCCAACTCGGGCTTGACATCAACTTCCGCCTCATCACTCAGCAATAAGGCTTTGTGCAGTTGATAACCTTCGGTTTGCACGGCGTTCGGCGCGATATGGATTTTCCCTTGAAAAACGCCTTTGGCCTGACCGCCGACCACGCCTTTGACCAGTTGATTAGAGCGTGTGTTTTGCGCCAGATGCTCAATATCGGTGGTGGTGTCAAGCGTGGCCCATCCGTTCATCATGTAAACAGCGTTAACGACGGCTTCGGCGCCGCTTTCCTGCAAAACGACGTGTGTTTCCTGCCGCGCCAGATTGGCGCCTTTTTGTCGGCAAAAACTTTCATATAGTCCGTTTTCCCTGACTTTGACCGCGTTAAGCGCGATATGAACGGCTTTCAAGGCCTCGCTTTGAATCTTATAATGCCGCAAAACGGCTTGCCGCCCGATGAAAATTTCGTTGACGATGTTGTTGCAATATTCCGATTTTGCTTCGCCCGAATATTGATAAACCTCAATCAGCGTGGCTTGTGCGCCGGTTTCCAGAACCACAATATTGCGCAGGTTGGCAAAACGTTTGACGCCGCCGTGGCTGTGGTGAATGAAGGCAAGCGGTTTATCAAGACAAACACCGCTTTCCACCCGCAAAAAGACGCCTTGCTCCAGATAAGCGGTGTTCAGCGCCGCAAACGGAAAGTTTTGCATCTCAAAACTTTTGTTTAAAAAAGCCGTGGTTTCGTTTTCCGCAACGGCATCAATCAGCGGCAAGGCCTGCACGCCCTCGGGCAGATGAAAATGGTCCTCTCTAAGCTTGCCGTCGCAAAAATGTATTTCATAGGCATCAAAGGGTAGGGCGCATTTACCTTGGCAACAACAGGAAGAATGTTCTTTGCTGCAATCGCTGCCGCAAGTTTCTTCCATAACAAAATCATCGTCGGCCAACTCGCGCACGCGGGTATATTTCCATGCTTCGGTTTTCGCCGTCGGCAAACCTTGGCTCAAAAACGAATTCCGCCCTTTTTCGCGCAAGGCTTCCAGTTTGGGCAAATCTGCGCCGATGAGTTTTATGTTTTGGATTAAACCGCCCATGTCTTACGCCTTATCCTTGATAAATTCGGCATAACCTTTTTCTTCCAGCTCCAGCGCCAGATTTTTATTGCCGGATTTGACGATATGTCCGTTGGCAAAAACATGCACAAAATCAGGCACAATATAGTTCAAAAGCCGCTGATAGTGCGTAATCACCAACATGGAGCGCTTGCCGTTTCTTAAAGCGTTCACCCCTTCGGCAACCACCTTTAAGGCATCGATGTCCAAGCCGGAATCCGCCTCGTCCAAAATGGCCATATCCGGCTTTAAGACAGTCATTTGCAGGGTTTCCATACGTTTTTTCTCACCGCCGGAAAAACCGACATTGACCGGCCGTTTGAGCATTTCATTATCAATACCGAGGCTTTTGCCGGTCTCACGCACCATTTTAATAAATTCCATTGTGTCAAGTTCCGGTTCGCCGCGGTGCAAACGGATAGCGTTAACGGCGTGTTTCAGAAAAGCTGTGGTCGGCACGCCGGGAATTTCCACCGGATATTGCATAATCAAAAACAAGCCTTCGCGGGCGCGCTCTTCAATGCTCATGGAAAGCAAATCTTTGCCCTTAAAACGCACGTTGCCGGAGATGATTTCATAACCTGGCTTGCCACACAAAACATAAGACAAAGTGGATTTTCCGGCGCCGTTCGGCCCCATAATGGCGTGAACTTCGCCTTCGTTGATTGTCAAATTAAAACCTTTGATGATTTCTTTGTCGCCGGCGCGGGCGTGTAAATCTTCAATTTCAAGAAGCGGCGCGGTCATGTGTTTTTTCCCATTCATCCAAACGTTGATTGATTTTTATCAGTTTTTCGGCTTTATACTTTTCTACCGCATCATTGATGCCGTAACAGCATTTTAACTGTTCAAGCATGATTTCCACATCGGCGGTTTCTTCAATAAGTTCGGCCACATTGTCTTTTTTGCGGTTGATGTTTTTCAAAATTTCTTTGGTCAGCTCGCTCATTTCTTCAATCACCTGAAGCATTTGCGGTTCTTTGCCCCATGTTTTGAGCGCGCGTTGATATGTGTTCATCTATCCGATACTCCCCGTTAATGAAATGTTGATTAATTTGGCGGCTTCAATGGCAAATTCCATCGGCAGCTGCTGCATCACTTCTTTGCAAAAGCCGTTGACAATCAGGCTGACGGCTTCTTCCTCGCCGATGCCGCGTTGTTTGCAATAAAACAACTGCTCGTCGCTGATTTTTGAGGTTGTCGCTTCATGTTCCAAAACGGCGCTGCGGCAGCGGTTTTCCACATACGGAACGGTATGCGAACCGCAGGTTGAACCGATGAGCAGACTGTCGCATTGCGAATAATTACGGGCGTTAAAAGCATTTGGCGCCACCTTGACCAAACCGCGGTAAGTCTGATTGGAAAAACCGGTGGAAATCCCCTTGGAGATAATTTTGGAACGGGTGTTTTTGCCTATGTGAATCATTTTCGTGCCGGTATCGGCTTGTTGACGGTTGTTGGTGATGGCAACCGAATAAAACTCGCCGCAAGAATTGTCGCCTTGCAAAATGCAGGAGGGATATTTCCAGGTAACGGCCGAACCTGTTTCCACCTGCGTCCACGAAACCTTGGCGTTGTCGCCTCGGCAGGCCGCCCGTTTGGTTACGAAGTTATAAACGCCGCCTTTGCCGTCTTTGTCGCCCGGATACCAGTTTTGCACGGTGGAATATTTAACTTCGGCGTCTTTCAAGACCACGATTTCCACGATTGCGGCATGAAGTTGGTTTTCATCGCGCTGCGGCGCGGTGCAGCCCTCAAGATAAGAAACATAACTGCCTTCATCGGCCACAATCAGCGTGCGTTCAAATTGTCCGGTGTTTTTGGCGTTAATGCGGAAATATGTGGAAAGCTCCATCGGACATTTAACGCCTTTGGGAATATACACGAACGACCCGTCGGTAAACACCGCCGAGTTTAAGCAGGCAAAAAAGTTATCGGTATAAGGCACGACCGAACCCAAATATTTTTGCACCAAATCCGGATGATTTTTCACCGCCTCGGACATGGAACAAAAAACAATGCCTTGTTCGGCAAGTTTGGCGCGATAAGTGGTGGCCACCGAAACGCTGTCAAACACGGCGTCGACCGCCACCACACCGGCTAAAACCTCTTGTTCTTTTAACGGAATCCCGAGTTTGTTATAGGTGTCCAAAAGGGCGGGGTCAACCTCGTTTAAGCTTTTGGGCGCCGCTTTTTGTTTGGGCGCGGCATAATAAAACAAATCCTGATAATTGATTTTGTCGTAGCTTAATTTGGCCCAAGTCGGCTCTTTCATGTTAAGCCAGAAACGATACGCGGCAAGGCGTTTTTCCAGAAGCCACGCTGGCTCGTTTTTTTTATGAGAAATCAGACGAATAATGTCCTCATTTAAACCTTTAGGCACGGTATCGGATTCAATGTTTGTTACAAAGCCGTATTTGTATTTATCGCCGCTTTCATCAATGATTTCAGGTTTTTTAGCCATTTATTCCTCTGTGTTTTTAAGCGGCTTTCAGCATAAGCAATTGTATATTTAAAATCAAGGGTTTTTAACGAATATTTAGCGATTTTGATGCGATACTGCAACAACAAAGGATATAAATGCATAAGTCTTTTTTGAAAATAGCGGCAATATGCCTGTTTTTGAGCGGTTGTTATTTTTCCAACGACGGCATCCGTCTGATTAACCGCGACACACTGTTCGGCACGCCGCCTTCAATGGTGCGGGTACAAAAAGGCGACACGTTATACAGCATTTCCAAACGTTACAGCATTCCGTTGAAAGATTTGATTCAGGTTAACGGGCTTTATCCGCCGTATACTTTAAAAGTTGGACAAAGTCTGCGTTTGCCTTCGGCACAATTCCATACCGTGCAAAAAGGCGAAACATTGTATAGTATATCCCGTCAACACAATGTGGATTTGACCACATTAAGCCGCGTGAACAGTCTGCGTCCGCCGTACACGCTGCATGTCGGGCAAAAGCTTTTGCTTTCCGGTACGATTTCGGGCAACAGCCGCAGTTATCAGACCGCGCAGAAAAAATCAACGACAACGGCCGGAACTTCCGCTAAAAAGCAAACGACACAGGCCAAAAAGAAAAGCACAGGCAGATCTTATGTCTATACGCCGCCCAAAAACCGCACGGCAAAATTTCTGTGGCCGGTTAAAGGCACGGTGGTTTCCAATTTCGGCGTAATCGGCAAAGGGCGCAAAAACGACGGCATCAATATCAAAGCCGCGCGCGGCACAACCGTTAAAGCCGCTGATAAAGGAACGGTGGCATATGCCGGAAACGAGCTTAAAGGTTTCGGCAACCTGATTTTAATCAAGCATGCCGATGGGTGGATAACCGCTTATGCTCACAATGACAAATTGTTGGTTAAGAAAGGGCAAAAAGTCATCAAAGGCGAAAAAATCGCCACCGTCGGCAGCACCGGCAGCGTGGACAGCCCGCAGTTGCACTTTGAAGTGCGCGCCGGCAAAAAAGCGGTTGATCCGCGCAAATATCTGCCTTAAAAATAAAAAAACAATCCGATTTTGTAAAATAGTTGTGAAAGACTTGATATTTTAATGTTGTATCAGGCAAATTTTGTTGTATATTCTTGGCAGTTAAAATGTATTTAAGGAGAAAATGATGTTAATCAGCGATGCATGGGCTCAAGCGGCGGCACCGGTCAGCACCGGAAGTTCCGTTGCCGGAACAATTATTCAGCTAGTGTTGATTCTGTTGGTGTTTTACCTGCTGCTTATTCGTCCGCAGCAAAAAAAAATGAAGCAACATGAGGCGGAATTAAAGGCGATTAAAGTCGGCGACGAGATTGTTACCGGCGGCGGCGTGTATGCCAAAGTCAGAAAAATCGAAGGCGATGATATTACGGCCGAAATTGCCAAAGGAGTTGAGGTCAAAATGTACCGCTATATGATTCGTGAAGTTTTAAAACCCGAAACGGCCAATGAAAACAAGGTCGTACAAAAGAATTAAAAAAATCAGGATGTTGAAACATGTATAAATTGTCTAAAGAAAGAGTTTTGATTATTCTGGCCATTTGTCTGGTCGGAATTTTCTTTGCCGTACCGAATTTTTTGCCGCAGAATCTCAAGCTGCCTTCATGGTGGCAGCCGGTAAGCCTGGGGCTTGATTTGCAGGGCGGCTCCAATTTGCTTTTGCAGGTTGATTTTGATGATGTCATGAAAGAACGGATGTCCACAATCGAGGATTCCGTGCGCCAAACTATGCGCGAACACCGCATTCGCTACCAAAAATTAACAGCCGGAGCCGATTCTGTTAAAGTGGAAATTGAAAACGCCGGTTCACGCAATCAGGCTATGGGCTATTTCAGAAAATTGGACGACGGTTTAACGGTAACTTCCGATGCCGACGGCGTGGTTGAAATCAAATATTCCGATCAGGCAATTGCTCAGTTAAAAGCCAAAGTTGTGGAACAATCCATTGAGATTGTCCGCCGCCGTATTGACGAGCTCGGCACCAAAGAGCCGGTGATTCAAAGCCAGGGTAGCGACCGTATCGTGGTGCAGCTGCCGGGCATACAAAATCCGGAAGAAGTAAAACAGCTGTTGGGCAAAACCGCCAAAATGTCTTTCCATTTGGTGGATGACCGCACCAATGCCGCGGATGCCAGAAGAGGGAAACTGAGCAGTTCTTCACGCGTGGTTGACGGCGTGGACGGCGGACAATATGTTATCAGCCGCAAGCCGGTTGTCGGCGGCGAAAACTTAACCGACGCCACGGTCAGCTTCCAAGAAGGCGCGCCGGTGGTAAGCTTTAAGTTTAACACGGTCGGCGGTCGCAAATTCGGCGAAGTAACCAAAGAAAACATCGGACGCCAGTTGGCGATTGTCTTGGATGACGAGGTGATATCCGCACCGGTCATTCAGTCGGCCATTTTGGGCGGTAGCGGCGTGATTACCGGCAACTTCACATCTGAAGAAGCTAATGATTTGGCTTTGCTGCTGCGCTCAGGCGCTTTACCGGCTCCGTTGGAAGTGCTGGAAGAAAGAACGGTCGGTGCCGGTTTGGGGGCCGATTCTATTAAAGCCGGTATCATCGCTTCCGTGATTGGTTTGATTATGGTGGTGGTGTTTATGGTGGCGGCGTATGGCTTGTTCGGCATTTTCACCACGGTTTCGGTTTTCACCAACCTGTTTTTATTGTTGGGCGCAATGAGCATTATCGGCACGACATTGACCCTGCCGGGCATTGCCGGTATCATCTTGACCATCGGTATGGCGGTGGATTCCAACGTGTTGATTTTTGAACGCATGCGCGAAGAAGTCAAAAACGGTCGTTCGCCGAAAGATGCGGCGGAAGCCGGCTTTACCGAAGCCTGGGCAACGATTGTGGACTCTAACCTGACAACCCTGGTTGCGGCTTTGGTTTTGTTCTGGTTCGGCACCGGTCCGGTCAGAGGGTTTGCCGTAACGTTGGCCATCGGTATTGCCACATCAATGTTTACTTCCGTAACGGTCAGCCGGTTGATTATTGCCGGTTGGATGAAAAAAACCAAACCGACCAAATTGCCGATTTAATGATTTAAAATAAGGATGAATGAAAATGAGAATTTTTAGCTGGGTGACAAAAGACACGAACATAGATTTTATGAAAGGCAGAAAATACACTTATCTTCTGTCGGCAATCATGGTGCTTTTGTCTTGTTACTGGATTGTATTTAGAGGTTTTAATTACGGGATTGATTTTTCCGGCGGCATTTTGATGGAAATCAAAAGCGAAAGCAAAATCAATCCGGAAGACGTGCGCAAAACCTTATCAGGCGTCAATCTTGATGATTTGACCTTGCAAACAATCGGCGAAAATGGCGACGAACTGATGGTCAGAGCGCAAGCTCAAAACGCCGATGAAGAAAGCCAGCGTCTGGCGGTGGCCGAAATCAAAGCGGCTTTGGGCGATGGTTATGAATATCGCCGGGTTGAATCGGTCGGCCCGCAGGTCGGCGACGAGTTGAAACGCGCCGGCGTGATTGCCTCGCTGATTGCCGTTTTGGGGATTTGCGCCTATATTTGGTTCCGCTTTGAATGGCAGTTTGCTCTTGGCGCATTGATTGGTTTGTTCCATGATTTGCTGGTAACGGTCGGCTTGTTGTCGTTGTTTGACTTTGACTTCAGCTTAACGACGGTGGCGGCAATTTTGACGTTGGCCGGTTATTCGGTGAACGACACGGTGGTTACCTATGACCGCATCCGTGAAAACCTGCGCAAATACAAAAAGATGCCGCAGTATGATTTGTTGAACAAAAGCATCAACGACATTTTATCGCGCACGATTTTGACCGGTTTTACCACCATGTTTGCCGCGGCTTCGTTGTTTGTTTTCGGCGGTGATACACTGCGCAGCTTTTCGTTTACGATTTTATGGGGCGTGATTGTCGGAACATATTCTTCCATTTATGTTTCCGCGGTGTTCTTAAACATTTTCGATTTACGGAAAACTCAGGAAGTCAGAATGCAAGATGTCAATCCGTTTGGCAACGCTTAAACAAAATCGGAAAAATCAGGCAACAAAAAAGCGGCATCTGCCGCTTTTTTGTTGCTTAACGCATATTACATGGAAAATATGGCGTAAATACTGCAAGCGTTGCTGTCACATTTTTGGCACAAATTTTGCATTTTTTCAAGATTAAGCATATGTATTTTTTGCGAAACATCCGTTTTTGCTTGATCACCGAACCACCAGTCTTGCTGATTGACACTTTCGGAAGTGTTGGAGTTAATCCCGACCGCATGCAGCTCTGCCGCATACCCTTTAAAGCTTTCCAAGATATTACGGCAAATGGTGTGGTTTTGATCGTTTCGTCCCGTAAATAAAAATGAAAAATAAAATGCGGTTCCGCCACTTGAACGAGCCAGTTCCACCGGTGTGTCAAACACATCATAGATATAATAGTTTTCGTTACGTTTCAGCATTTCGGGCGGTAAGGCATTGAGCTTTCGAAACAACGAAACGACGGATTCGCTGTTTTTCAACGTTGAAAGAACCGATTTGTATTCAATCAAAGCCATCATGATTTGATTGATTTGCTCGCTTTGCTTGTTGAGCTTGTATTTCAGCATGGCTTTGGAATATCCGGTCATCGCCCCGACGGAAAGCACACCTATGATTGCCAGCACCCCGAGCATCTCGACCATGGAACGACCACATAACGGCACATCTGCTTGCCTTCTTTTCTCTCGTGCACTCATTTTGTATACGTCGCTCAAACAAGGCTGCGTATCTGCACCGTTCTTCGGTCGTTCGTTTTTCCCATTTTCCCGCCTTTTTTTCTCCTCAATTTGCAGAAGTATCTATTTTCCCGATATTCTAAACCGTTTTTTTTTTGCAACTTTAAAGATTCTCCGCTCCGATTTTTCTTTATTGAAGATGTTGTGTTTCCGAAAATAAAAAAAAACGACGCGGTGCGAAAGAGTGAAAATAACTTCTTTATAACCTTAACTCTCAATTGCAATTTTCTTAAAAATGCTTTATATTCGCATAAAAATACGGGGGCAATATGTATCGAATCAAAAAGACAATAGCTTTATTGGTGCTGTTCGGATTGTTGGCGCCGGCCAACGTGTTTGCCGAGAAAAGCGCCAAAGCTCCCGAGGCATGGCTTGATTGGCTGGAAAGCTTAAAAGAAGAAATGCTGGAGCGTGGCGTTTCAAAAAAAACCATTCGCAAAGCTTATGGCGACAACACCTATTATCATGAATGCCCTGAGGTGGTGGAACAGGATAAACATCAGGCTGAATTTGTTTTAACTTCCAAAAACTATCTCAACCGGATGATTAATGCCAAACGGGTCAAAATCACCCGCCGGCATTATCGACAACTGCAAGAAAGATACCCCGGCCTTGAGAAAAAATATCATGTTCCGCTTAATTATTTGACGGCTTTTTGGGGGCTTGAAAGCAATTTCGGGCAAAATAAAGGCAAATATCACTTAATTGACGGCTTGACCAATTTAAGTTATAACAACCGTCGTTCTGAATTTTTTAAAAACGAACTGTATAATGTCTTGAAAATCATGGAAAAATATGATTTGGACAATGATAAAATGATGGGTTCGTGGGCGGGCGCCATGGGGCATTTTCAATTTATGCCTTCAACTTATAACGCTTATGCCATAGATTACGACAATGACGGCGTGATTGATATCTGGGACAGCTTAGACGATGCGATAGGTTCGGCCGCCAATTATCTGAACAGCCTGGGGTGGAAGTACGATGAGCCATGGGGCGGGGAAGTCCGCCTGCCGTGGAGTTTTGATTATCGTCTGGCCGGGAGAAACACGACTAAAACCGTACGGCAATGGCGTGAAATCGGCGTGTTGACGGCTGACGGAAAAAAACTTCCGTATCCGGATGAGCTGAAAGGTTCCGTCATTATTCCCGACGGGCGTAAGGGCGCCGCCTACATTGTTTTTAGCAATTTTAAGCGAATTATGATTTGGAATCGTTCGGAAAATTATGCTCTGGCAATCGGCATTTTGGCTGATTATGCCGGGAATGATGATAAATATCAACCCGTCAAAGCCGAGCAGCAATATGTTCTGACGAATCAAGAAGTGCAAAAGGTGCAGGCTTTTGCCAACAAAGTTCTTAACACCAAGCTTAAAGAAGACGGGATTTTGGGTTCCAAAACCAAAGATGCGGTAAAGCGTTTGCAGGCAAAGGCTCGTCTGCACCAAGACGGTTATCCGGATTATCAACTGCTAAACAAAATCAACAACTACAATTCCAAGCTTGGATTTGCAGTTCCGGTACAGCCGCAAAAAAAAGTTTTAAAGCCGTAGTGTTTGAATAAGAATGCACAGGGACAAATTGAAGCTGGACGAACGGAAAAAAACAAGTTAAATTATAGCAATTAGAGTTATAAACGAACTTAAGTTGATGAACTACATGAAAAAACATTTGTTGATTTTATGCGGCTTGGCATTGTTAAACGCCTGTTCTTCAAGCGGAACGCCCGAATTGACGGGGTTGTCGCCTCAGGCGCAAGCGATTGCCATCAAGCAATACGGCGGCGTCTACAAAATCGGCAGCCCGTATAAAATTATGGGTAAGTGGTATTATCCCGCCGAGGATTATGATTATTCGGAAGTCGGTATGGCCAGTTGGTACGGTGATGATTTTCACGCCAAGAAAACCGCCAACGGCGAACGTTATGACATGAATACTTTAACGGCGGCGCACCGGACTTTGCCGCTGCCATCCATCGTCAGGGTTACCAATCTTGAAAACGGCCGTTCGCTGGTATTGCGCGTCAACGACCGCGGGCCGTATGCCAAAGACCGGATAATAGACATTTCCAAACGCGGTGCACAGCTTTTGGGCTATCAGACCAAAGGTGTTACCAAAGTTCGGGTAGATATTTTGCCGGAAGAGAGCAAAGCTTTGAAAGCAGCGATGCTTGGTCAAAGCTCATCGAAAAGTTATGCAATGTCAAACAATTCCGCCTATGACGGCGTCGATAAGGTTTTCTACGTTCAGGCAGGTTCGTTCTCGCAAAAAGATTTGGCCGATAATTTAAATGCGAGGTTGTCGCGTTTTGGCAGCAGCCGTGTTTTTGAAGCCTATGTTTCCGGCGCGCCTTTTTATCGGGTTCGCTTAGGTCCTTTTTCGCACGAGGAAGAAGCCGAAGTAACGCTTAACAAGGTCAGAAATTATGGCGTTTATGATGCCAGGATAATTAGGGAGTAAGGAGAAACATTGATGATAAATGCAAAAAAAATTGTTCTGACGGCATTGTTGTGCGGCGGGATTGCCGCCAACGCCGATGCATTTGAAACGACGGCGCGCAATGCTATTTTAATGGATTATGATACGGGCGCTTATATTTACACCAAAAATCATGACGTCAAAATGGCACCGGCTTCCATGAGCAAACTGATGACGATTTACATTATTTTTGACAAGTTAAGAGAGGGGTCGCTTTCATTGGAAGATACGTTTACCGTCAGCGAAAACGCCTGGCGTAAAGGCGGAGCTGCCAGCGGCGGTTCAACGATGTTTTTAAAAATCGGAGAAAAAGTTCCGGTGGAAGATTTGTTACAGGGCATCATTGTTCAATCCGGCAATGATGCGTGCATCGTAGCGGCGGAAAATATAGCCGGAACGGAAGAAGACTTTGCGGTTTTGATGAACGAAACAGCGGAAGAAATCGGGTTAAAGAACAGTACGTTTGCCAATTCGACCGGCTTGCCGCATCCGGATCAGAAAATGTCGGTTGAAGACCTGGCTTTGTTGGCGCGCCGCATCATCAAAGAATTTCCGGAATTCTACCATATTTTTTCCGAAAAAGAATTCACGCACAACAATATACGTCAGGGAAACCGCAATCCTTTATTATACAGCATGAACGGGGCGGACGGCTTAAAAACCGGACACACCGAGGAGGCCGGTTTTTGTTTGACGGCATCGGTCGCCAAAAACGGGCGCCGATTGATTGAAGTCATGGGCGGCATGAACAGCAACAAAGAGCGCTCTGAAGAAGCCGAACGCCTGATGAATTACGGTTTTCGCGAATTTGACAATTATCAGATTTTGTCAGCCGGACAAGTGTTGGCCGAAATTCCGGTCTGGTATGGTGTGGCCAAAACCGTGCCGTTAACGGTGCCAGACGATGTGGTCGAAACCGTTCGCCGCAGTATGCGCAGCCAATATAATATGAAAATTGTTTATGACGAACCGGTTAAAGCGCCGATAAAAACAGGTGAGGTTATCGGTTATGCCGAATTAAGCGATCCGGACGGCAATATCCGCAAGATTGATTTGACGGCAGGTGCGGATGTCGCCGAACTCGGCTTATGGGGAAAATTTATCGCAAATCTTAAATATCTGGTGCTGGGAAACAAATAGATGTCGGGAAAATTCATCACCTTTGAAGGCGGGGAAGGAACGGGAAAATCAACCCAAATCAAACTATTAAACGATTTTCTTAAACAAAAAAACAAACAAACGTTGTTGACCAAAGAACCGGGCGGAACGGAAGTTGGGGCGGAATTGCGGCGGATATTAACCGAAGGGGAGGTCAACAAACTTGATGCCGTGGCCGAAGCTTTGCTGTTTTTTGCCGATAGACGGCTGCACATGGTGCAAAAAGTGTGGCCGGCCATGGAAAATGATACTTGGGTGCTAAGCGACCGTTTTGCCGATTCAACAATGGCTTATCAGTATTATGCTTATGACAAACGATTATCCAAAGAGGATATTCAGGCTTTATATAGATTCGCCGTCGGCGATTTCGTGCCGGATTTAACAATTATTCTGGATATTGATCCGCAAATCGGTCTGGCGCGTTCTTTCAAAAAAGCGGAAACTATGACAAACAAAGAAACCCGTATTGAAAATCAGGGGTTGATTTGGCATGAACGCTTACGGAGCGGTTTTCTTGAGATAGCAAAAGACAATCCGGAAAGGTGTGTGGTGCTTGATGCCGACAAACCGATTGATGAGCTGCATCTGGAAATTGTCGATATTGTTTCGCAGCGGTTTGAATTGTAGAGAAAAACCATGAACGCACCTTCACCGCGAACCAACTCGTTTTTAAGCGGACACGACGAAGCCGAGAAAATATTTTTGAACGCATGGAAAGCCGGAGCTTTGCATCATTCTTGGCTGATTACCGGTCCGGAAGGCATTGGCAAGGCCACTTTGGCATATCGCATGGCGCGTTTTTTGCTGGCGGCGGATGAAAATCGCCGACAGGAATACACATCGCTTGCTATCACGGAAAACAATCCGGCGTTTCGTCTGGTTGCCAACGGCTCGCACCCGGATTTAAAAGTTTTGGAACGCGATTTTATTGAAAGCGACAAGAAAAAAATCATTAAAGCCATTCGCGATGGCGATGCGCTAAACGATGATGAATTGCAGGATTTGAAAAAATCAGCCGTTATCAAAGTCGATGAAGTACGCACAATCAATGAGTTTCTAAATAAAAAATCTTTTGACGGCAACTGGCGGATTGTCATTGTCGACAGCGCCGATGACTTGAACACGGCCAGTGCCAACGCTATTTTAAAAGTTTTGGAAGAACCGCCGGTAAAAAGTCTACTTTTGCTTGTGTGTCATAATCCGAATCATCTGCTGCCGACCATAAAATCTCGTTGTGCCAAACTCAATCTGCAGCCGCTTGCGCAAGAAACGGTCGTTTCGTTGTTAAGACGCTATACTCCGGATTTGTCGGAAACCGCCATGGCAGGTATTGCCAAAATCAGTTCGGGCAGCATCGGTAAAGCCATAAATTATGCCGTCAACGACGGCTTGAATATATATGGTAATTTGGAAAAATTGTTTTATGCCGGCAATAAATTCGATTTAAATTTGGCGATTGCGTTAAGCGATGCGGCGGCAACCGATGAAAATGTCTGGGATTTGACGGTTGAATTGGTGTTGAAGTTTCTTTCCGATTTCATCAAAAGTGGCGACAATGTCCGACAAATAGGCGAAGCGTGGGAAAAGACCTTGCTGGTCTTAAATGAAACAACGGCACTGAACATGGATAAACGACAAGCCATGCTCAACATAATTGCAACAATATGCAAGGCGGTGGCGGATGCTGGTCGATAGTCACTGCCATCTAAGCTCGGAAGAATTGTTCGGTCGTTTGACCGAAGTGATGGAAAGAGCGCAAAGCGCCGAAGTGGGTTATGTGCTTAATGCCGGCGGCTTGTTTGATGAACTGCCGACACAGCTCGAAATTTGCCGCCGATATCCGAATGTGTTTACATTAACCGGTGTGCATCCGCATAATGCCTCGGAATATGCCGAGGTAACGGTTGAAGATGTCTTAAAAAACACAACTGAGAAAAAAGTTGTCGGCATCGGCGAATGCGGTTTGGATTATTTTTATGATTTCAGCCCGAGAGACGTACAGATTAAAGTTTTCCGAAAAATGATAACGGCGGCGCAGGAAAGCGGCCTGCCGTTGGTCGTTCACACACGAGATGCCGAAGATGATACGATTGAACTGCTCACGGATGCTTATAAACAAAAAAAATTCAAAGGGGTGATACATTGCTATTCGTCGGCTTGGAAATTGGCTGAAGCGGCTCTGGATATCGGTTTTTACATATCCGCCTCGGGAATAATTACATTTAATAAGTCGGAAGATTTAAGACAGGCTTTTCAAAAAGTTCCGACAAATCGTTTGCTGGTTGAAACCGACAGTCCGTATCTGGCGCCCGTACCATTGCGTGGCAAGGTCAACGAACCGGCGTATGTCATACATACGGCAAAGTGTCTGGCAACGATAAAAACTCTTGATTTGGCGGAAATATCGGCTATAACAACAAATAACTTTTTCAAATTGTACACCAAAGCTGAAAAATAAAGAAAGAAGTGAAAAATGAGTAGGTTGATTATCATGGGTAGCGGCGCGGCTCCGGGGGTTCCGTCGATTGCCGGCGGATGGGGCGCCTGCAATCCGAACAATCCGAAAAACATCAGAAGACGCGCCGGAACATATCTTGAATCTGCCGGGACAAAAGTTTTGATTGACACATCACCGGACATAAGGATGCAGCTTTTGGACAACGCCATCTGCCGAGTGGACGGTGTGCTGTACACGCACGGCCACGCCGACCATTTGCACGGCATTGATGATTTGCGCGATTTAAACCGACTTAGCGGTCAACCGCTGGATATTTATGCCAACAAAGAAACTGCCGAAGCGATTCAGGAACGTTTTCCTTATCTGGTGGTGGAAAAAAATCAGGTTAATAACCCGATGTTTCGTCCCAGTATGATTATTAACACGATTGCGGAAGGGCAGGATTTTTTCATAAAAAATTTAAAAATTATGCCGATTGCGTTAAACGGGCATCCGGTTCATTCCACCGGCTATATCTTCAATGACGGAGAGATTGTGTATATAGCGGATTGCCGGGCTATTTCCGAAGAAGGTTTGGCTATGATACAAAAACGTCCGAAAATTTTGGTCTTGCCATTGACGACGTTGACCGGGCAGGGAACGCATATGGGGCTTGACAAGCTCTTGGAATATGTCAATATCATAAAACCGCATCATACGATTATCAACCATATGGCAACGGAATGCGATTATGATGCCGTCAATGCGTTGACACCGCCCGACGTGACGCCGGCGTATGATAACATGGTGATAGATATTTAACTAATAAGGAACTAAAAAATGTTGTGCATATATCACATAGCAGATCATGACGGGAAAGGTTCGGCCGCCGTTGTTAAAAGTGTCTACCCGGATATGGAACTGATGGGATTGAACCATGATATGGAAATTCCGTATGATGAAATTTTAAAGCATGATAAAGTCGTTGTCTGCGACATTTCGCTTCCCGTGGATTTTATGTTTGAGTTAAGCCAAAAGATTGATTTTGTCTGGATAGACCATCATGTTTCGGTTATTGAGCAATATGAAAAAATGTTGGCCGAAAAAGGATGTGAACCGATTAAAGGTATCCGTAAAGTCGGAACCGCGGCCATAATTTTGACGTGGGAATATTTTTATCCCGAACGTCCGCTGCCGCTCGGAATCAAACTTTTGGGACTAAACGACGTGTTTGATTTGCGCGACAAACGCGTACGCGCTTTTGAATATGCCATGCAGGCACTGGGCGTCAACCGCCCGACGGACAAAGTCTGGCATGAACTGATAGAAGATACGATGGATATTGACGCGATGGTGGAAAAAGGAAAGGCGATTTTATCTTACATCCGCAATCGTAATTTCCGTTTGGCGCGCGCCGAGGCTTTTGAGAGCGAATATGAAGGGTTAAGATGCATTTGCGCCAACATTGCCCAAGGATATTCGGAGTTTTACGATTCTTTGGACAATATCAAAGATTATGACATGATGGTCAATTTTTTCATGAACAAGAAAAACCGGTGGAATTTATCGTTTTACACGGCAAAAGATAATGTCGATGTTTCAAAAATTGCGGAGAAATTTGGCGGCGGCGGCCATGCCAAAGCGGCTGGAGCGTCTTCGCTGAAAGAGCTGCCGGAATTTTTGCGGCAGGGTAAAATGTGGGTAAGCCCGAAACTCTTAAATCACCAAAAAACAGAATAGAGCGGAAAAATGACGGAAAAAGATTATTACGAAGTTCTGGAAGTCAGCAAAGATGCGTCAGGGGATGAAATCAAACGCGCCTTTCGCAAATTGGCAATGAAGTATCATCCGGATCGCAACCCCGGAGACAAGGAAGCCGAGCAACATTTTAAAGAAATTAATGAAGCGTATGAAGTTTTAAAAGACGAGCAAAAACGCGCGGCTTATGACCGCTATGGTCATCAGGCTTTTCAGGGCGGTTTTGGCGGCGGCAATCCGTTCGGCGGCGGTTTCGGTTTTAACGCCGAGGATTTATCGGATTTGTTTTCCAATATGTTTTCCGATTTTATGGGCGGCGGCCGCGCACAAAATCGAAACGGGCCGACCCGCGGCGATGATTTGCGTTACAACTTGACCATATCTTTGGAAGAAGCCTTTACCGGCACGGAAAAAGAAATCAGAATCAGAACCAGCGAACCCTGCGAAACCTGCCATGGATACGGCACGGCTGACGGTAAAGAGGCGCCGGTTTGTGACATGTGCCACGGAAGCGGCAAAGTCAGACGGCAGCAAGGCGGCTTTTTTGTTTTTGAAACGGTTTGTCCGACATGTCGCGGCGAAGGACGCGTGATTAAAGACAAATGCAAAAATTGCGGCGGACAAGGGACAATCCGGGTCGAAAAGTCTTTAAAAGTTAAAATTCCGGCCGGAATTGAAGACAATGTGCGCATGCGCATCAACGGCGCGGGAGAGGCCGGCAAACGTGGGGGCGGCAAAGGCGATTTGTATGTGTTTATTGCCATCAAAGAGCACAAATTATACGAACGCGAAGGCAAAGATTTATACACTGCCGTGCCTGTATCCATGGTTTGTGCCACGCTCGGCGGTAAAATCGAAATCCCCGGCATTGACGGGCAAAAAGTTGAAATCAACATTCCGGCCGGCACGCAAACCGGAAGCAAACTGCGTATCAAAGGCGAGGGAATGCAGATTATGGATTCGGACAAGCGCGGAGATTTGTTTGTTATCTTAAACGTTGTTATTCCGACCAACCTTTCCGCCCGGCAAAAAGAATTGTTGGAAGAGTTTCGCTCTTTAAGCAAAGACAACGGCTGCCAACCTGAAATCAAAAGTTTTGTTGATAAAATAAAAGATTTATTCAAATAAAAGCTTGGATTTGTTCGAAAAAAGCCATGTCCGTAAACGCCGTTTTTTATGCACATATCGGGAAGCATAAGTTGCAAATGCGGCAATTTTTATTAAAATAAGGCTTTAAGAGAGGTGTATATGATATTTTCAAAATTTGAACGCATGGTGGCCGGACGTTATCTTCGTGCCAAACGTAAGGAAGGTTTTATCTCGGTCATTACCGGGTTTGCCTTCACCGGCATCGCGCTGGGCGTGGCGACGTTGATTATTGTCATGTCGGTGATGAACGGCTTTAAAAGCGAGTTGTTATCGCGGATTTTGGGCATCAACGGTCATATAATGATTGTTGCCGCGCCGGGTTTTCCGTTCACAAATTATAAAACGGCAGTGCAGGATTTGCAAAACATTGAGGGTGTGAAACTGGCGATGCCGATGATTGAAAAACAAATCTTGATTTCAACCGGAAGCACGGCCGAAGGTGCCATGGTCAGAGGGATTGCTAAAGAAGATTTATTAAAAAAACAAGTGTTGCGCAACGGAATTGCCGGAGTTGATGTTGAGCGTTTCACGGATGATGTGGTAATTGTCGGCAAGCGATTGGCTGATCGCCTGGGCGTCATTCCCGGCGACAAAGTAACGCTGATTTCGCCCAACGGCAAAATCACGGCTTTCGGAACCGTGCCGAGAATGAAAAGCTATCAGGTTTTGGGAACTTTTGACGTCGGAATGTATGAATATGACTCGACACATTTGTTCATGCCTTTGGAAACGGCTCAAACTTATTTTGGTCTGCGTAACGCCGTGGGGCAGATAGACGTAACGTTAAAAAACGATGACGACCTGCCGCTCATGCGCGAGCTGATTGCACAAAGCGTAGGGCTTGACGCCTATGTTTATGATTGGAAACAAAGCAACTCCGCATTTTTTAACGCCATTGACGTGGAACGCAACGTAATGTTTTTAATCCTGACCCTGATTATTTTGGTGGCGGCGTTTAATATCATTACCGGTTTGATTATGCTGGTCAAAGACAAAGGACGGGATATCGCCGTGCTGCGCACCATGGGCGCCACCAAAGGCATGGTTATGCGCATCTTTTTTATTGACGGCGCTTTCATCGGCGTGGTCGGTACGCTTATCGGTTTGGGTATCGGTGTTTTGTTTTGTGAAAATATTGAATCAATCCGCCGATTTTTGGAAACGCTTTCCGGTCGGGATTTGTTTTCGGCAGAGATATATTTTCTGTCACAGTTGCCGGCGGAAATAAACTGGACGGAAGTCGGCATCGTGGCAACGGTTTCTTTGTTGTTGTCTTTTTTGGCGACTTTATATCCGGCTTATCGGGCGGCGAAATTTGATCCGGTGGAGGCATTGCGTTATGAATAGCAAGACACAATCCGTTTTGGAATTAAAAGAAGTTTATAAACATTATTTTCAAGGCGAACAAAAGTTGGAAGTGCTGCAAGGGGTGGATTTGAAAATTGCCCCGCATGAAGTGGTGGCGCTCATCGGCCCTTCGGGTTCGGGAAAGTCAACTTTGCTGCAAATTGCCGGTCTTTTGGATCATCCCGACAAAGGAGACGTTGTTCTGGACGGCGAAAGCTGCGGCTCGGCAAATGACGGTATGCGTACGGCTTTACGGCGGGATTATCTGGGTTTTGTTTATCAATATCATAATTTGTTGGCGGATTTTAACGCCTTGGAAAACGTGGTGTTGCCGCAGTTGATTGCGGGGATAAAACTTGCGCCGGCAAAAGAAAAGGCTGAATGGCTTTTGGGACGCTTGGGTTTGAAAGAACGGATATACCATCGTCCGGCCGAACTTTCCGGCGGCGAACAACAACGCGTTGCCATTGCCCGTGCTCTTGCCAACACACCCAAGCTGCTCTTGGCGGACGAACCGACGGGAAATTTGGATCCGCACACCTCCGACAATGTTTTTTTAGCGCTTTTGGATATTGTTAAAGAAACCGGCTTGTCGGCATTGATTGCCACGCATAATATGGAACTTGCCGGCAAAATGGATCGTCAATTATCGCTCAAAGACGGAAAGCTGATTGACATGCGTCCGAGCAAACGCATCAAAGAAGGCAAGAATTTTTATTAAAGGCGTTTTCATGCTTTCTTTGATTGAAAAAGCCGAAACAGGACATGAATTAAACCGCGAAGAATTGCTTTGTTTGCTTTCGGATGCCTCAAATTTGCAAGAAATTACCGCGGCGGCGGATCGCGTACGACATGAATATGTCGGTGATGAGGTACATTTACGCGGCTTGATTGAATTTTCCAATATTTGCAAAAACAACTGTTGTTACTGTGGCTTACGTCGCGATAATACTGAAATTCATCGCTATCGTTTGGATGAAGACACGATTTTCAAACTGGCGGAATATGCCGTAACGCAAATGGGGTTAAAAACAATCGTGCTGCAATCCGGTGAAGATATGTGGTTTAATTCTCAAAGAATGTGTGCGCTCATCGGTCGGATTAAGACTTTGGATGCGGCGCTTACATTGAGTGTCGGTGAAAAATCGGCCGAAGAATATCTGGCTTATAAACAAGCCGGATGCGATCGATTTTTGCTTAGAATAGAAACGACTGACAAAATTCTTTATAAGCGTCACGATCCCGGCATGAGCTGGAAACGGCGGCGGGAATGCCTGAATGACATCCGCCGTTCGGGAATGGAGGTCGGCTCCGGGTGTTTGGTCGGTCTTCCGGGTCAAACGCTTGAAAGTTTGGCGGATGATATCTTGTTTTTCAAACAAATCAATGCGGACATGGTCGGCATCGGACCATTTATACCGCATCCGGACACACCGTTGCGCAACGCTGAAAAAGGAAATTTCGACCTCTCGTTAAAAGTTATGGCGCTCACCCGTCTTTTGCTGCCGGATATAAATATTCCGGCGACAACGGCAATGGAAACTTTGGCGTCAAACGGCCAGACAAAGGCTTTGCAATCCGGCGCCAATGTTATTATGCCTAACGTTACTTTAAACGAATGTCGAAAATACTATGAATTATACCCCGGCAAATCTGTCACCAATTGTTCTTCCGACAAATCGCTTGCCAAACTGCGCGCCAAAATATCCTCAATCGGCCGAAGCGTTGCCACAGACAAAGGATTCCGAAAACGTCAAAATAACTTGCAAATTGAAACATTAAGTGTTATTATGCCATCAAATAAAAATTAATTATAAATTATGAAAACGCGAATACATCTCTTCGGCAGAAGCCGGGAATCGTTCTTTGATCAGAAAGAATATGGATATTTTGAAGCTGTCGACTTGTTAGGACCGTGCAAAAGAATAAGCAAAGAGTACGGAACGATAATACAGGGGTGGAGCAGTTCTACCGGCTGGTCTGATATCGACCTAAAACAAGTGAAAGAAAGGTACGATGTCTGGCAAAATGAACGTGGCGACATGATCTTGGCCAAACCTTTGCCTTTAGACGGTCATCCCCCGATAAACAGCAGGTTCTGGTAGATACAAACCTTTGCGGTTCGACCGGGGATGTTGATATAAAATGGTGTTGGAACAACACCTTAAAACTCATGGTTGGTTATAAAAAAAACACTCTGCCTATGATGCGGAGTGTTTTTTTCGCCCTGTCCAAATCTAATGCAGGGAAAACGGCTCACCATAATGATAAGCCTAATAATGACAAATTTAATCCCTGATGTTTTGTTTGATTCTCGAAGCCTGTTTTGTTTTTGTCATTGCTTCTATCAATTGCTCGGCAACTCCGGAAAGTGTTTTAGTATGCGGTTTTTCCCCAAAACTCAACTGTTTCATAGCCTCATCCAAGGAGAGGGCATAACCTTCTTTCTCGCAAATTTCAAATAATTTGCGGCAATCCGGACGCCGGTCGAAGTCAATCTCGTTTCCGGTGTAAACAACACTCGGAATCCCCAAAGCCGCAGCATCTGAGGTGTATGAAAAGCTGTCGTGCGTATTAACGACAAAATCACAAACATTTAAGACCGCGGGATATATGTTGCCGATTTGTTCAGCCTGTTGAGAAAATTCTTTTTTATGTTTTCCGTCATAAACTCGAAAGTTTGCTTCTGCCTCGGCTTTGTTTTCGGCAATTTTTTTGGAATTATAAAAATCCATATGGAAAGCCTGACATTTTTCGAACAGATAATCTGTCACGTCATTTGGTGTACGCGGACTGTTGGTAAATATAACCTGATAGCCTTGTGTTTTTAATTTTAAGGCGCTTTTAAATAAATTATCCGCGTCTTTTATCGTAAATTTTATGGCGTTGTTATCGGTTTTTCCGCCCAATGAAAACAAAGCTGTTTTCTTTCCGTCATATTTTTGTAAAACCTCTTTTTTGGTCGGGGAGTTGGCTTCTTGACGTATTCTTAACCAACTCAAGTTACTGGGAACACCCAGCGTTTTAACAATTTTTTTATTCAAACTCGGATTACTTTCAAGCAATTTTTGGTCATTTTCGTTTATCTGATGCCGGCCGACATGGATTAAATCCACGTTTTTATAATCGTAAACATTGCTGGCCACCACCATCGTTTTAAGAGAAACATTATTTTTTGCAAAAGCTTCTTTAACGTGATAAGACAACAAATCAACGCTTTCGTTTTCTACTTTTCCACCCGCTTGATTATAGGGAAGGACGACAAATTCCGGCATTTGTTCACCATTCTGCCGGGTATTTTTGCAAAAATTATCAATTATCCGGGAAACAGCTTGCTCAAATTCTTTTTCTGATGAATAATTTTTCGGATGCAGAATTTTTTCGTTATCTTTTAACAATTCCTGACGAGTAATCGGAACATTTTCGCCTTTTGCGCCTTCTAAAACAATGCCTCGGATTTGGTTGTTTGTGCCGGCGCCTTCAGATTCTATACCGATAATTCTCATTATTTGTACCCTCCCGGAATTTATATTGTTTATGTTGTATAAAAAAATAAGCGAAATTGTGATTTTTGTCAAGAATTATTCGGCAAAGAAAAGCGTGCCGATGACATCATTTCCGTTTTCTTGCCTTAATGTTAATTCGTGTTTTTTAATTTTGCGATAACCGGCTGTTCTTAAAATTTCTGCGACATAAAAAGGATTGTACCGATATCGGCCGTTCGCGGCCAACACCAAACTTGAAACATCTTTATCGGCGTTTTCAATCGTAAACAAAAACGGCGTTTGTTTCAGCAACTTGGCGATTTCTTCCAGATTATCCATATAAACAACCACATCTAAAGCCAAGGCAATGTCATATTTCAAATCATTTCCACGGAGATATTCCGTTAAGTCATGTTTGTACAAATATTGATACGCCCCACTCAGGTGAGCGTTATCAAGCATATTTTGAGAAATATCGACACCGGTAAAAGTGTTTGCTTCATTATGAAAAATTTTTCCGGCCAGACCGGTTCCGCAACCCAAATCCAGAACATTGCCGCAAAGCGGAATATTTAATTCTTTAATTTTATGCATAACGGCATATTTGATATCTTGCATGGTTTTGTCGTAAGATGATGCAAAGGCGTCAAACAGTGCGGCGGCATATTTTTTGTCGACATCGGCAGAAACGGTTCCGCAAAACGCGTTAAGCGTGTGCATGGCGAAAGGATTTTCCGGCGCGGCATCGGCCCAGAGCTCAGCTATTTTCAAAGCCCGTTCGGGGGCTTGTTGGTGCAACAACGTCAAAGTTTCCGACATATTGACGGCAAAATCGGCCGAATCTTTGTCTTTCATGAAAGCATCCAAAAACAAATCCAAAGCTTGTTCGTATTCACCGATGTCTTTTAAGACAAGTCCGAGATTGTTGGATAATTCCGGCAAATCGGGTCGCAAAATAACGGCTTTGCGATATTCTTCCAATGCCTCCAAAGTGCGCTTTTGTTTGTAAAGCAGGTTGGCATAATCGGCATGCGCTTCGGCGTTGTCGGGTTCTAAATCCAGAGCTTGTTTAAACAGATTTTCGTCATTTTCACGAACTCCAAGATTAATAAGCGCCGGGACTGATTTGGGATTAAGTTTTAACGCGCGGCGAAAAGCGGCGGTTGCGGCGACATCGTCTTTTGCTTGTGTAAAAATTTCTCCGGCCAAAAGGAAAACCTCGGCCTCGGCGTCGTTTTTCAAAACGGCATCATCTATATAACGTCGCGCCGCTTCGAGATTTTGTTTTTTTGTTTCCGCAAGGGCAAGATAATACAAGGGCAGGGAGGTTTGCGGATTGTTTTGCGCCAAACGTTGCAATTCTGCGTTGTCTTGCTTTAATGCGGCAAGGTTAACCGCCGCTTCGAGATAATGTTTATCTATTTCCAAAGCTTTTGTATATTCGGCGGTTGCTTTTGTCGTATCGCCAAGTTTTTCATACACGCCGCCCAAATTGTTATGCGCCTCTTTCAAAGCCGGATTAATCGTCAAAACTTTTTGATAAGCGTCGGCAGCCTCGCGCAGATGTCCGCAAGAGACCAACGATACGGCCAGATTAAAACAGATAGGCAAATGATTCGGGGCTGCTTTCAAAGCTTTGTAAAAAAAATCAACCGCCTCCTTTGACAAGCCTTTGTTTTCAGCTATAAGACCCAGCATGTTTAATACGTCGGGATTTTCCGGAGCAGTTTCCAATATCGTTCGATAAATTTGTTCGGCTTGGTTTAATGCGCCTTCGCCGTAAAGTTGATTGGCTTTTTGAAATAACAAATCGTATGACATGACATCCTCTTCGGACATTTTACGGTTATTTTTTATAAAATCCAGTTTTATTTAAAAAATTGCTTGAATTTTATTTTATTTTGTAATATGTTGTCGCTACTTCCGGGAAAGTGGATAATTTATCCGGTTTTAAATTTATGTTTAAAACTACCGGGACAATAACGTGTTAATTTAATAAAAGGATTGATTTTATGAAAAGTATTGTTTCTGCAAAGAAAAAGCCCAGCCGTCGTTACGGCGTCAATTTGTGGGGTGATGCCAACAGCCCGATTGAAAAGAGAAATTATGCTCCGGGTCAGCACGGCCAGAGAAGAAAAAAGACCACGGACTATGGCGAGCAACTGATTGCCAAACAAAAGCTGAAGACCTATTACGGCAATATCTCGGAAAAGCAATTCCACAAATATTACGTCGAAGCTATCCGTCGCTCGGGCGATGCTGCCGAAAACCTGATTGGCCTTTTGGAATCCCGCTTGGATAATTTGGTGTATAAATCCAAATTTGTTCCGACGGTTTTTGCCGCTCGTCAGTTTGTCAACCATGGTCATGTAACTGTTAACGGCAAAAAGGTCAACATTCCTTCATACATGGTCAAAGTCGGCGATGTCATTGAAGTTCGTGAAAAATCAAAATCCATGGCAGTGGTTATCGCAGCTTTGGAATCGCAAACCCGCGACACGCCTTCCTATTTGGAAGTCGATACTAAAAAAATGTCGGCCAAATATACCTTTGTGCCGAAGTTTGATGATGTACCGTATGCGGCTTTAATGGAACCGAATATGGTTATCGAATTCTACTCAAGATAGTCTTCTTGAAAGTTGCAAAAGAAAAAGCAGGGGTTTCCCTGCTTTTTTGTACCCTGAACATATCGCACGCATTATTCCCATTAAGCAGACAACAAAAAAACGGAGAATATGCTCTCCGCTTTTTTTGCAGACCGTAAACGGATTATTCTGTTTCTTTCTCCGTTTTGTCATTTGTCGGTTTGACCCGAACCCGTACGCGTTTAACCCGCATTTTATTGGCGGAAATCACTTCATAAGAGCAGAATTCGTCTTCAACTTTATCCCCGACTTTGGGCGCTTGTCCCAAAAGGGTAAAGACATATCCGCCGATGGTGCTTTCTTCACAGTCGTATTCCGGCAAGCCCATACATTCGAAAGCATCTTCCATCAAGACCTTGCCGTCAAATTCACAGATGGTTTCATCAACTTTTTTGATTTCTTCAATTTCGGGTAAATCATGCTCGTCTTGAATATCACCGACCAGTTCTTCCAAGATGTCTTCCATTGAGAGCAAACCTGCCGTTCCGCCGTATTCATCCACCACAATGGCAACATGGGTATGTTTCCGCATCATTAAGTGCAAAACTTCGGAAATCGACTGATTTTCCGGCACAAACAAAATCTGGCGGGCAATTTTGTTGAGTTGCCCTTTGCCCAAATGTTCGTTGCTGTGTTCCAGCAAATCCCGGATATGAATCATTCCCACCACATTATCTCGATCTCTGTCGCACAACGGATAGCGCGTGTGTTTTGTTCTTTTAACAAAATCCATCACATGTTCGAAAGAGTCGCTTAAAAACAAACAATTCATATCTTGCCGTGGCACCATAACTTCATGGGCAAAAATTTCTGAAAAATCAATAGCGTTTTGAATAATATCACGTTCCGTATCGTCAATCACGCCGCCACGCTGCGAAGCGTTCACAATCAGTTTGATTTCTTCTTCTGAATGCGCCATATCTTCTTCGGAAGCCGGCTTAACGCCCATCATATGCAAAATTTTGATTGTTAACGTATCCAAAACCCAAATAAAAGGATAAAAAATACGTTTAAATGTATAGAGGGGATAAGCAATCATCAGAACAAAAGTTTCGGTTTTCTGAATAGCTAAAGATTTCGGGATAAGCTCGCCCAAAACCACATGCAAAAGGGTAATAAAGCTGAAAGCAATACCAAAGCTGACCGAATGCAGCAAAATTTTGTTTTCGGCAAAATAGTCGCCCAAAAGTTCTTCCAACAGGCTTGCCACCGCCGGTTCGCCAATCCAACCCAAGCCGAGTGAGGCAAGCGTAATACCGAGTTGAATAGCGCTTAGATATGAGTCAAGATGCTCGGTAATACCCAACGCGATTTTTGCGCGTTTATTGCCGGCGTGGACCATTTCTTCCAATTTTGTGCGGCGGATTTTGACAATGGCAAACTCCGACACCACAAAAAAGGCATTAAATAAAACCAAAATCAGAACTAAAATGAAATTAAAAGAATAGATATAAAAAGAGCTCATTTTTATGGATTAACCTATTTAATTTATACAAAACAGCAGCATGATATGCCTATGGTAAAAGTTTGTCAATATCGTTTATCACGGTGTTGACGCTTTTTTCAACTCATGACGCATTTTCCAGACAAAACATTAAGTTTGCGTATTTCAACACATCCGGATTGTAAAGCAGGGCAATTTCTTCTTCGCGGGATAAATTCAGCTCTGTTTTGTAATGAATATAATTTTCCAATTTAATTTTAGCTTGCGCCAAAGTTTTTACACCATATTCGGGCGCCGGCCCGTTAACCGGAAGCATCAAAATATGCAAGGCGTTTAATTTGCCGTCGCAAACAATGTCGGCCAGGCCGAAATCCGCCGAAAGGACAAATTTCTTTCTGTTTTGAAGAGCTTTTTGCAACACATCCGGTTTTTTCAGCTCTTCGGGTATGATGAAATATTTATGTTTTTTCGCCAGCTGACCACATTTTTCGCGCGAAGAAAAAACGGACAAAGGAATTGAAAAAATCAACCCCAGCGTTACCGGTAGCAGCCACCAAAACAACCCATGCGCATATTGCCAGACGACAATCGTTGTCAATAGTCCTAAAAACGTGTGCCACTTGTGTCGTTCCCAGGCATCATGCCAGGAAGTCCCGGTTTCATTACGATTTTGCGTTTTCCAGCCCGTGTCATGTCCGGTCAAAATATCAAAAACAAACTTGCTTTGAAACATCATCATCACAGGAGCGGAAAGGGCGCTGAACACGATTTCGACCAACACGCTTTTAACGGCACCGAAACATCCGCCGATATCTTTTGCCTTGTTTTGCGACAAATAAACAATCAAACCTAAAAATTTCGGAAAAATAAGCATAAACAATGAAAATATGAACATGCTGATAATCCCGATTTTATCAAAAACCGGCCATGTCGGGAAAAGCGTGTAAGTGGTTGGAAAATATTCCGGCGGAAAAATATTTCGTCCCAAAGCAACCGCTAACCCGACCAGCAAAAACCCGAGCCACAAGGGAGAGGAAAGATAAGACATGATGCCGGTGATAAAATGGATGCGGCTGACCGGGTGCAAGCCTTTGGAAAACAAAAGTTTGATGTGTTGTAAATTGCCCTGGCACCATCGACGGTCGCGCACGGCAAAATCAATCATGGACGGCGGGCATTCTTCATAACTTCCTTTAAGTTCGGGCAAAAGCCAAGCATACCAGCCGCCACGGCGGATAAGCGCGGCTTCGACAAAGTCATGACTTAGGATAAATCCTCCGAACGGGGCGCGCCCTTTTAACACCGGAAGCTTACAACAATCCATAAAAGCTTTGGTACGAATGATGGCGTTGTGCCCCCAGTAGTTGCTGTCATGAACCTGCCAATAAGTAAGTCCTGCGGAAACCACCGGCCCGTAAACCTTGCCGGCAAACTGTTGAATACGGGCAAACAAAGAATGTCGGTTGATGCACATTGGCGGCGCCTGGATGATTCCGGTTTGCGGGTTGCCTTCCATCAAAAGCGTCATTTTAACCATCGTTTCGCCTTCAAGCAGGCTGTCGGCATCCAAAACAATCATAAAATCATACAAGGCACCCCATTTGTTGCAAAAATCTTCAATATTGCCGCTTTTGCGCGCGGTGTTGACCGGTCGCCGGCGATAGTATAATCCAACGCCTCCGGGAAGCTTTTCTTTTGCCTGTAGCCAACAAGCCTCTTCTTCAAGCCAGATTTTAGGATTTGTAGTATCGCTTAAAACAAAAAAGTCATAACAGGCGGCATTGCCGGTTTCGGCAATGCTTTCCGCCATAGCCAGCAAATTGGCGTAAACCGTTGTCGGTGATTCGTTATACACCGGAACCAAAATTGCTGTTTTCGAAGTAATTTTTTGCTGCTCGTCCGGCCAACGGATGCCCGGGACTTGTTTTTTTCGTAAAACTTCAAAAAAGCCGAAAATTCCCGACCAGAAAAAAAGCGAAATCCATCCGAAAGTAAGTACAAACAGCGCAATCATCAAAAATTTTGAAAACAGGTTGGCATCGGTCGGTACGACGCTTGCCCATTTTAAAGTAGCCAAAAGTGTGCTTACAAACATCAGCCCGAAAACATTTCGCCGGCGTCGGCGGATTTGCTTGGGTGTTATCGGAACAAAAGTTTCTGTTGTTGGATTTTTAATCATTTTTTTTCTTCTTGGTGCGGAAATTTTCAATTTTTTGCGGTTTCATGACGCTCATATGATACTGCGGTGCATTGATAACGAAATGTTTTTTCATTTGTTCAACCAAGTCTGCCGAAAATTCGATTTTCTTAAGATTATCCAAAGTACACTTCTCAGCGCCGCCGCACAATAAAAAACACAGCTTAAATTGTGCCAAAAGCTGCTCGTCGGCGAGTTTGGCGTTTTTAAATATGTTTTTGGCAACTTTCAAAATAATTTTATCGGCATACGCAATCAATTCTTCCCCGTTTTTGGAAATTGGTTCGGGAATCTTTTGCAACAACGCCGCGGTCAACACGTCAGCTTTTTTGCCGACAAAACCAAATGTTTTAAGATAAGCGGCGAGTATGTCTTCTTTGTTTTGAATGATTAAGGCAGCCATTGATAACTCCACACTTCCGAAATATTTTTACCGTTTTTGGTAACGACGGCGCGCAATTCCGCGGTTTTTCCTCCGGGTTCAAAATCAATATAGGCTGTCAACCCTTTGGTAACGGGATTGTACATCAAATGCTTACCTAAAATTTTTCCTTCGCTGGCAGAAACCTCTAATTGAGGGATTCCCCGTTCAACTTCTTGTTGCATGTTTAAGATGTCAAAATCAATCACAAACTTGCGTTTTTGTGTTTCAAGCATGCCGGAAACCCCGCCGATTCCGGTATAAGTTGCCGTAACATCGCCGGGGATCTTTTCCACCGGCAGCGTGCTGAACCAATGCAGACGATATTGATAATGCAGCGGCTGCAGTGGAACGATTTTTTCTTGAGGAACCCAATAAGCCACCACATTGTCATGAATTTCCTGTGCGGAGGGAATTTCCACCAACTCAACCCAGCCTTTGCCCCAGTTGCCCAACGGCTCGACCCACACGCTCGGCCGCTGCTCATAATTTGCCTCAAAATCCAGATAATGAGCCGGATTGCGGTCGCGCTGCAGCAAGCCGAAACCTTTGGGATTGTTGTCAACAAAAGCGCTGATGCGGAGCTTGGGCGAATTATCCAGCGGCCGCCACAGCCACTCGTTGTTCCCGTTCAAAACGAGCAGTCCGTCACTGTCATGCACTTCCGGCCGGTGATCGTCAAAACGGTTTTTGGTGTTTTCACCAAACAAATACATGGAGGTCAGCGGCGCGATACCGAGTTTTGTAACGGCTTTGCGCGGAAAAATCATTGCATCGACATCAATGGTTGTTGTTTCCCCGGGGTTAATGACAAAAGTATAGGCACCGGCAGCGCTCGGACTGTCAAGCAAAGCATAAACGACAATATGTTTGCTTTTACTCTTCGGACGTCTGATCCAAAATTCTCGGAATATGGGAAATTCCTCACCGGTGGCAACCGCTGTGTCAATAGCCAACCCGCGGGCGGATATGCCGTATTTTTGTCCTTGTCCCAAAGCGCGAAAGTAGCTTGCGCCCAAAAAAGAAATAAGTTCATCATAATATTTTCTTGTATTAAGCGGGTAGTGCAGGCGGAAACCGGCATACCCGATATCGGAAAATTCGGAAGTGTCAAGCCGGTTTTTACCATAATCAAAATAAGCCGCCGAATATTCAAACGGATAACTTTTCCCTTTAACAATTTGGTTTAGCATAACCGGTGTCTGAAACAATCCGCCGACATGAAAGAATTGAATTTCAAACGGAAGTTTTTGCCCGTACCACGGACCGTTTTCACGCACGAAACGAATATCACGGTATCGGTCATAATCAAGTTCTTTCAGTTCCTTAGGCAAATCATCGACCGGCGCAACATAAGGTTTTTCTGCCAAAGATTTAGCCATGGCAGCCAGCTTTTCTGAATTAAGAACTTCGTTTTCGGTAACCAGGCTGCTGTTGATTTCTTCCTGCCGATATTCTTGATAAGCGGTTTTCAAAAAGGAATAGCCGGCAAATACGGCAACGCCGACAGCGACCCACAAGGATATTTTTATAACTCTTTTGCCAAATTTCATGCGATAGATGTCCATAACAACTTTTTACACTTGTCAATAGAAAACATTTTTATCTGAAAGTCAAGCAGCATCAAAGAGATGTGAAAAACCAAGTATGTCAATAAAAAAACAGAGCAGGACTGGATATTTGGCAAACAAAGCATATATGTATAAAAAAATTTTCATATAAAGGAGAAAAAAATGCGCCGCAGTATCGTTCTCATTCTGTCACTTTTACCGCAAAGCGCCTGGGCAATCACAACGACGATTCCGGCGGGCACGACTGTCAGCGGCGGCGATGTCAATTCCATTGTAACACAGCAGGTCTACGGCACGGCGGACAATTTTACGGTTTCCGGCACGCAGCAGATTATGTCCGGCGGCGTCAGCCACAACAGCAACCTTTATCCGTACGGTCAGCAGGAAGTTCTCTCGGGCGGCGCCTCATATGACACGCATGTACAATATTCGGCAGTGCAGCGGATACGAGGAACATCATACAATACCACCATAGATTCGTATGGCTCGGCAAATGTTTACAGCGGCGGTTTGGCACAGGATACGGTCTTAAACGGCGGGTCGCTTTATGTCTTGAGCGGCGCCACGGCAACAAACACCGTGTTGAATTCCGGCCACGAATATATTTCCGGCATGGATGAAAACGCGGTTGTTAAAGGCGGAATTCAGGAAATCCGCAGCGGCGGTGAGGCTGTCGGTGCCATGGTGTCCGGCGGCACGCAGCAAGTTGATTCCGGCGCGGCGGCAACAAACACAAACATCTCGGGCGATGGACGCATGACGGTTTCCGGCCATGCTTCGGGAACAGTAATAAGCGGCGAGGGTTCGTTAAACGTCAATGGTTATGGTTGGGTTGAAGATACGGTTTTGCAAAGCGGCAGCATGGATGTTGATGAAGATGCTTTGGCGGAGAACACCACCATCAACGGCGGCACGCAATATGTTTACGGCACGGATTCCGGTGCCGTCGTCAAAGGCGGTTTGCAATATGTCAGCAGCAGCGGCACAGCCGAAAACAGCACAATAGACGGCGGAGAACAACGAGTTTACGGACAAGTTGAAAATGCCAAAGTTAACGGCGGCGAACAAAACATATTGTATGGCGGTGTGGCAAAAAGCAGCGAAGTTTCCGCTGCCGGCGTGATGAACGTCTCTGGTTTTGCCGAAGATACCACTTTAAACGGCGGCACGCAGAATGTTTTAAATGAAGGGAAAACGACCAGTACAATCATTAAAGGCGGCATACAAAACGTAGAAACCGGCGGAACGGCCGAACAAACGACGCTTAACAACGGCACGCAAAATGTGTTTGGCACGGCAACCAATACAACCCTTAACAACGGCACGCAAAATGTGTTTGGCACGGCAACCAATACAACCCTTAACAACGGCACGCAAAATGTAACAGGTACGGCAGTCGACACCGCCATTAACGGCGGCACACAAATTGTTGCCTCGGGCGGTGTGGCGCAAAACACCAATCTCGCATCCGGCACGCAGGAAGTTTCAGGAACGGCAACAAACACAACAATCGGCGCAAACGGTTTGATGACGGTTTTATCCGGCGGTTTATCATCGGCAGCCGTCATAAACGGTGGAAGTATAAATATCCAATCCGGAGCATCGACCGAAAACACCACAATTTCTGCCGGAAGTATGACGGTTGCAGCTGACGCTTCGTCAACAAAAACAATCTTGAACGGCGGCACGCAAACAGTGTTTGGCAAAGATTTAGAAAGCACAATCAACGGCGGCGTCCAGAATATCACAACCGGTGGTTCTGTCAATGGAACAACAATCAAAAGCGGCACACAGAATGTATCAGGTTCGGCAATAAATACGGTAATTGCCGGTGGCATACAAAACATAGAAACCGGCGGCATGGCCGAACAAACGACGCTTAACAACGGCACACAAAATGTGTTTGGTACGGCGACCAATACAACCCTTAACGGCGGTGTGCAGAATGTTTCCGGCACGGCGACAAGCACGACAATAAACAACGGCACGCAGAATGTAACAGGTTCGGCAACTAATACCGCCATTAACGGAGGCACACAAATTGTCGCCTCGGGCGGTATGGCGCAAAACACCAATCTCACATCCGGCACGCAGGAAGTTTCAGGAACGGCAACAAACACAACAATAAACGGCGGTACACAAAACGTAAAAACTGGCGGAGTTTCGGAAAATGCCGTTTTATCAGCCGGATACCTGAATTTATATATGGGAGGAGAGCTGCGCGGACAAACGCAGATAAACGGCGGCGCCTTAAACGTTGTCGGTACCGGCAAAATTCCTGAAATAAGCATGAGCAGCGGTCAAGTCAATTTGGTTTCCGGCGCCGGTCATACCGCTTTAGACATCGGCAAATTAAGCGGTACCGGTGTTTTTAGCCTGCAAAGCGATTTAAGCGGCGATGTTTCCGACCACATCAGCGTCCAAAGCGGCGAAGGGGATTTCGGACTGATTATACATGATTACAGCAAAGAGGGCAAATTGCCGAATTCTTTTAACGTGATAGCTGAAAATTCTTCCGGAGCGGATTTTTATTTGGTAGGTGATGCGGTGGATGTCGGGGCGTTCAAATATAGCTTGGAACATCAGGGAAACAATTGGGCACTAGTGCGCACACCGGAATTGACCGAAAGCTCAATCATTGCCAAAAACACCTATACTTCAATCGCCAGTTTGTTTTACAGCCATCTTAATCCGGTCAACAACCGTATTCGCGGCAGTCACAAGGCATCGGGACACAACAACAATCTATGGTTCAAAGGGATAGGCGAGCGGGTTAAACTGCGTTATAAAGATAGAACACGTAGCCGGTTGGACATTTACGGCGGCGAAATCGGCTATGATTACAACATCTGGCAAGCGGGCGACAATGTGTTGAAATTGGGCGCATACGCCGGTTATACAGAATCCGAACAAAAATACGACCGTGCGGGCAGGGGCGATGCCGAAACCAAAAGTCTGGGTGTGTACGCCACTTTAATGACGGAACAAAACTTGTTTTTTGACATTATCGGCACATATTTTTGGCATCATCAGCGAATAAAATCATACACGCCGGCAGGTTTTGACGTCTACGGCAAATATGATACGAACGGTTGGCAAGGCTCGTTTTATACCGGTTATCGTTGGGAGTTCGGCAAAAATTGGTTTTTGGAACCGGCGGTGGGGATAAACTACATTCATGTGGAAGGCGTGGATTATCGCACCAACTTTAACACCAAAGTCAGCGCCGCCGATACCGATTATATCACCGGCAGCATCGGCCTGTCCGGCGGGCGCGGATTTACGCTGCAAAATAAAGCAACTTTTGATATGTACGGCCGTCTGGCTTTGTTGCACGATTGGGACGGCAAAAGCACGGTGGATGTGGCAAATTATCGGTTCAAAGAAGAAATTTCCGCCACACGTTATGAGCTGGGTTTGGGGCTTAATGTAGCATCAAGCCGCTTTGGCTCGGCATATGTGGAAACCTCGACGCAATTGGGCGATGATGTCAAAATCCCCATAAGCCTAAACTTCGGCTGGTCATTTGCGTTTTAGGGCAAAGTTGTCAGCAGGTTTGCCACCTTTCCAAAATCCAGGAAGAAGAATTGGCCTTGTTTTCGCCGCCGACGCCGAATGCCAAATCAACATGACA
>CALXTI010000009.1 GCA_944391395.1 uncultured Alphaproteobacteria bacterium | reverse complement strand
GCTATCTGATACCTTCCGGCAAAAAATCTCCACCGGAGATTTTTTGACTCGGAATGACCCCTCAGCTCCACCAATTTAACAGGCACTGTACTTTTTAATAAGTTCAGTGCTTTTTTGTTGTTCTGTCTTTAAAAGAGGGGAATCTCACCCCTACGGGGTTCGGTCTTGCTCCGTAAGGCTTGCTCTTTATTAAAGAGCAAAGCCAACTACGCTTCGGTCTTACTTTGCAGAGTAATCCGGATTTTTTCAAGATTATGGTTAAATTTCTACAGTGTTGTCCTAAAGCGGCGGACGGCAAAAAATGAAATCACCATTCCAACGCCAAGTATAACCGCGGCATGTTCCCAGAAATAAGCCCAGCCGGCACCTTTTAAGATAATGTTGCGTACCAGATAAGTAAAATGCATCAGCGGATTAATTTCTGCAATGTATTGTAAAAGCATCGGCATATTTTCTACCGGAAACAAGGCTCCGGAAAGCATCAGGGACAAAAACAACACGATAATCATGCCAAGCATGGCCTGTTGCTGAGTTTTCGTATACGTTGAAAGCAAGACGGCCGCTGCCGATGACGGAATACAAAATACGGCAAACGCCGCTACAAACATTAAAAACGAGCCCTGAAACGGTAAATCAAACAGTAAAATACCAATGCTCTGAATTAAAAACATATTTATCAGCGCTACCAGAATATACGGAATTGTTTTGCCTAAGATAATGTCATACTTGGATATCGGTGCCGAAATCAGGGTTTCAATGGTGCCGTTTTCTTTTTCACGGGTAATGGAGACACAAGTTAACGTCAACAGCGACATCAACACCAGAATCGCCAAAATGGCCGGAATGATAAACAACTGGGTATCTAACTGCGGATTAAATAATATCCGTGTCTGAAATACAATCGGCTGAACCGGCTTGATATGCCGTTCTTCTTGCAGGACATGACTGACGACACCTCGCAGATAAGCTTCTATGCTTTGGGCTTTCAAAACATTGGTCGCATCAATTAAAACCTGAATTTTCCCCTCTCCGCGCGCTATTGATTTTGTCAGACCGCCGGACGGCGTCGCGATTGCGACATCGGCTTTGCCGGACCGGACGGCCGATGCGGCATCTTCCTGCAACGGCGGAACTTTAATGAACCATCCGGAACCCAAAGCGTGATCATAAATCCGGTTTAAAATATCATCGCCGGCTTTGGTGTCAACTGCCAGACGCAGATTGCGCGCTTCCATGGTAATTGCCTGACTTAAAACCACGACCTGAACCATCGGCACAATCATGACAGCGGCCAGCATAACCGGGTCACGCAGCAGGGTGATAATTTCTTTTTTAAAAAAACTCCACAAAATCATTCCAATGTCCTCCGGAAACGCCATAAACAAGCACTCATCAGAATAATTGCCTGAACAAACATTGCCGTAAACGGTATCCACAAATCACCCCAGGAACTGGCTTTTAAAAACTGATCACGGGAAATTTCAATATAAAATCGTGCCGGAAACAACGCCGAAATCCACTGAAAAATCTCCGGCATATACTGAATCGGAAAGATAAATCCGGATAACATTGCCGTCGGCAACAGGCCGATTGCAGCTGCATATTGCACGGCAACCTGTTGTTCATGGCTGATAATCGAAATGTATAAGCCAAGCGCCAGATAATCAAAAATAAACAACAACGTTGCCGACAGCAAAATAGTATAACTACCGGCAAAAGGCAGGTTGAAAATCAGGCGGGCGGCTAAATAAACAATGATAAATCCGCAAAAACTTAAAACGGCATAAGGAAACAACTTGCCAACCATAATTTCAAGTGAAGTTACCGGCGTGGACAGCAACATTTCCATTGATCCTTGTTCCCATTCTTTGCAAATTGTCAGAGCAGTCAGCATAATGGCGACCAGCGCAATAATTACTGCCGCTATTCCCGGAATGGAAAACCAGCGCGAATTGAGTTCGGGATTAAACATATAGCGGGTCTTAAAAGCAAACAGATTGCTGTCTTCCGGCGGCATATCCCTGATTTTGTTAACAGCCGTCGTATTAATCGTGTTTAAATAATTACTGATGGCCGAGATGGAGGAATTATCCGCACCATCAAGCAATATCTGCACATCAGGGTTGCGGTTGGTCATGAATTCTTTTTCAAAATCCGGCGGTATAATCAGCATAGCCTTGGCATGTTCAGAAACTACATCGGCAAACCCCTGCTCCGGCGTTTCTACCATATAGGGACGGAAATAATCCGAACTGCCGAAAGTTTCAACCAATTTGCGCGAGCTTTCGCTTCTGTCATGATCCGTATAAGCCAAATCTATTGACTGAACATTAAACTCTATACAGTTTCCCAGTATTAAAACAATCAGAAAAGGCAGGAGCAGAGCCATAATCAGCGTAAAAGGATCGCGGAAGACATGTTTGAATTCTTTTAAAAAGACAGCACGGGCGCGGCGACGGGAAAATATTGTCATCTGCCGTCTCCTTCCACAATGCGAATAAAGACATCTTCCAGTGAAGGATTAATCTCTTCAATATGAAAAATTTTTTTCAACCGCGGCAACACCTCTTTTTCGGCGGCATCATCTTTAAATACGGCATGATAGTGTTGTCCGTACGGTTCCCATACGGTAAATGCCCGTAAATCCGGCAGTATTTCGTCCCGACCTTTCGGGGTCAAACTATACATCCGGCGGGAAAAAGTTTTGGCTTTCAGGTTTTGTGGCGAATCAAGCTCTATCAGTTCACCCGAGCGCATCAGGGCAATCCGTCCGCAATTTTCGGCTTCATCCATATAATGGGTGGTTACAAAAATCGTTTTTCCGGCAGCCGCCAATTTTCCAATCAGCTGCCAAAAACGAAACCGCGCCGCGGGGGCCACCCCGGCCGTCGGTTCATCCAAAAATATAATTTCCGGATCATGCAATAACGACTGACACAATGCCACTTCCTGTTTGATGCCGCCCGGCAAATCGCGTACAACCGTCGATAGTTTTTGTTTAAAACCTATAAAATCAAGCAATTCCTGCCGGTGTTTTTCATAGTCGGCTTTTTTTAAACGACGGATGCCGGCAGCAAAATCCATATTTTCTTTAACGGAAAGCTCATCATAAAGAGTAAAGCGTTGCGACATATAACCGACTTTTTGCTTTATCAGATTTTCCCGGCCGGGCAAAAATTCAATTCCGCCAACAGAAACATATCCTTCGCTTGCCGGCAGCAATCCGCATAAAACACGGATGGTTGTGGTTTTGCCGGCGCCATTGGCGCCCAAAAAACCGAAAATTTCCCCCTTTGCCACCGAAAAAGAAATATTTTTAACGGCATAAAAACGGCCGAAGCAAACGGAAAGATTTTTAACTTCGACAACCGGCGCACTCATCTTAAACCTCCGCGCCTTAAGAAAAATTCATCAAAGCTAGAAACTTTTTCCCGTTCCAGCAAAACTCGCGGTTCACCTGTTCCAAGCACGCCGCCTTCTTCCATTAAAACGACTTCGCCGCAGCGTTCGGCTTCATCCATATAAGCCGTGGTCATTAAGACCAAAATTCCTTCGGCAACGGAAGCGTGAAGCATGTCCCAAAACTCACGACGGCTGATGGGGTCAACCCCGTTGGTCGGTTCATCCAAAAGCATCACTTTCGGCGAACGCAGCAGCGCACACATCAGACCCAGTTTTTTATACATGCCGCCGGAAAGTTTTCCGGCCGGCCGATCCAAAAATTTATCAAGATGCGTGATTTGCAAAAGCTCATCTTTTTTGCGGCGGTAAGTTTGCGGCGAAATTCCATACAAATCTTTAAAAAATTCCAAGTGTTCTTCTACCGATAAATCGGCATACAGACTTTGTGTTTGCGGCATATAAGCGGTGATTTCCCGGAAAGAAGATGCCGACAGATTTTTGTTTTCAAATGAAAATGAAATTTTGCCGGAATCGGCTGCCATCAAGCCCAAGATTATCCTAAACAACGTCGTTTTTCCGGCACCGGCCGGACCGATAATGCCATACAATTTTCCGGTACAAAAACGCATTGATACATTTTTAAGCGCTTTGGTCCGGCCAAAATTTTTTGAAATATTTTCTATGTCTATAACGACATTATTCATTATTTAGCGTACTTTCAATCGTCATACCTGCCTTTAAGATTAAATCCGGATTGTCAAATCGGACTTTTATGCCATATACCAGCCTGGTTCTCTCTTCGCGGGTCTGGACATTTTTAGGCGTAAATTCAGCCTCTTCGGAAATCTTAATAATCCGCCCTTTAAATTTCCTGCCGCCAGCCTCAGGCAGAATGCCGATGATTTCCTGTCCGATTTTGAGTTTATAAACCTCATCATGCGGCACATAAAAATAAGCCCAGATGTCATACGGATCGGCCATGGAAACCAGATTTTCCCCAACCGAAACGACCTCCCCGTTTTCCCGGAATTTGGTTATGATGACACCATCCAAAGGCGCTTTGACATGACACCACTCAAGCCTTAAATCATTGTCGCGTTTGTTCTTTTCTGCAATATCATAAGCCGAGTGCGACATATGCCCGGTTTTGACAAGAGCGGAAGCCCGTTCAAAATCATTGTCAATCTGGCGAGCCAAAACCTTATATTCATCACAGCTTAATTCCAGAATTTCCTGCCCTTTTTTTATAGAATCTCCTTCTTCTACCGGAAAAGAAACAATATCGGAAGATATTTTTGAAGACACAATTACTTTTGTCGTTTCCAACGTTCCGGCGTACAAAAAAGGCTTTTTAAGTATCAGCTTGCGTATTCCGACGGCAGCAAACACAGCCAGAACAACACACAAAACAATTATCGTCTTCTTGTTCATTTTCTTTTTTCTCCACCAGTTTGAACAGTTCTTTGATATATTTATCATAAAAATTTTCAGCGCAGGCGGTTTAAATAAAAATGCTGAAATCCGGTTTTTTTATGATTTTTTTAACGGATAAAATTGGTGCGGCTGCCGCTTTCCTGTTCGGGCGGGTTCAAGCCGCCATTTTTGGCCTCGTCAATCGTTTTTAACGCCCATGCCATATTTTTGCCTAAATTGCGCATGGTTTGTAAACCTTCTTTATCCTGCATAACTTCTTCGGGCGTGTTGCCATGAACTTCATTCCAGTATGAAGAAGAAACAACTGGCATTCTGTTGATGGTAAAATATTTGTTGATGACATCAATGGCGGCGGTCGTCCCTGCCCGCCGCGCCGAGACAACCGCGGCGCCGGGTTTAAAAGCAAATGCTGCGCTGCCGGCATAAAAGGCCCGGTCTAAAACCGAGAGCAGGCGCCCCGACGGATGCGCGTAATAAACCGGTGAACCAAAAACAAAACCGTCGGCTTGTTCCGCTTTTTCAATAATGCGGTTGACAATGTCATCATTAAACACACAGCGACCATTCAACTTGCGGCAGGCCTGACAACCGATGCAATCACGGTAAGCGCCCGTCCCGAGTTGGATAATTTCAGTTTCAATCCCTTCTTGATTTAAGACTTTGGCAACTTCGCTTAACGCCGTGTAGGTGCAGCCTTTTTCGTGTCCGCTGCCGTTTATCATCAATACTTTCATGTTCGCTCCTTTCCGTGCCGGCAGATGATTTTTGCTTTGCTCTTCACAGGCGGATAACAAACTTGTTCCGCCTATGGCAAGAAGTGTATTAAGCAAAAATTGCCGCCGGTTCATAAAATCAAACTCCACGTTTTTTATGCTGCTAAATTAGCATCAACAAAGTTGTTTGGCAATTATTTTTTCAATCAACACAGGTTACAAAGCGATACAAAAGATTACAAAGGTTGGCAAAAAGATACATCACGATACAAGACAACCACATATAAAACGTGTTAACCTTTCTTTGATTTTAACCATAATTCAGGAAAGGAAAAAATCAAATGAACAGCATTTTTCAAAATAATTACGAGAGTGATAACGATGAAAGACTGGATAGGAAGTTCAGTTATAATTATCAGGTGATAAAGAGGATGTATCCGAAAGCAAGCGAATTGCCGGAAGAAGAAGTCAGGGGAATCATTCAAAAATATTATCAGGCGCCTAAAGGGCAGGAAGAGCAAGTTATAAAAGATTACATCAGCCAAAAAGAACCGGAGTGGCAGCAATTATACGGATTGGATGATGAGGGTAAAGAAGAGGTGGAAGATTCAAATTCCTTTTGGCAGTCGCCACAAAACAATGACTTTGGGGGCGGATACGACAACAAACAAAACACATCGTCTTCAACCATACAACCAATGACGGAACAAGAGCGTCAGAGAGCTAAAACATTGGCATCTCAAATCAGATCGGAAATCCCAAACACTTATACCGATTATCTGGCACAAAATACAGCGGATATGGTATACGGTGCCGGCCGCGCCTTAAACGGGCTAACCGGTGGTGGACTGGATTATTTAGGAGACAGATACGGAATTGATACGCGTATGGAAGATTATTTAGATTTCAAAGATGAAGAAGGCACGGGCAATCTTACCCGTCAATTAGGAAATATGGCACAACTCGGCGGCTTGGGAATGAGCGCATATAGCTTGGGCAGAACAGGAACAAATGTTATACGGCCGCATTATAACAGTTGGCAAATCGGCAGAGCCTACGACCGGCTCAGCAAAAACCCCTATCAGGGCTCGGGACAGGATGTAATTGCCCGTATGAAAAACCATAACGGCGAAACCGTTCTGTTGCAAAGAGGAGAAGCCATCCCAGGACAGAATGGCGAGGTTATTACATCGGGGCGCCCTTTACAACACGAATACGGCACAGCTCGCAACTATGGCTTGAATAAAGCGATTTATAAGCATAATGTCAGCAAACCGGAAGCGCAAAGTTTGCCAAAATATATCCGCCAGACGCCGGTTGATATTTCGCCACGTGGGCAGGATATTTATGTAACAATGACACCGGAAGGAAAAATGCAAACAGTAACAACTCCGATAAACGGGCAGAGGACCATATCATCTTTTTATAAGTTTGATAAATAAAGGGCTCCGCTAAAAAACGGAGCCGGTCTACTCCTCTGATCGCCTGTTCGCGGGACAGAGATACGACAGCGGGCAATTTCAATCTTGTTACCGCCGGAAGACATCATCTATATACCATAAAACAAATAAAAAGTCAAGAAAAGATGCTGCCAGATGGAAAATGCGCGTTGTAACAACACCGATAGACGGAAGAAGAAGTCAGAGGAATCATCCGAAAATATTATCAGGCACCCAAAGGGCAGGAAGAACAAGTTATAAAAGATTACATCCGGCAAAAAGAACCGGAGTGGCAGCAATTATACGGATTGGATTATGAGGATAAAGAAGAGGTTGAAGATGCAAATTCCTTTTGGTCAAGCAGTGATAAAATGAATAAACATTTTAATAAAATTGATAATCTGTCAAAAAGAAAAATTAAACCTGTACTAAGAGCTGAATTTAATGGAGAAAAATTCACGGTTGTTGATGAAGATAATAATGTATATGGAAGTTTTAGGGCTCAATCAGGTTTTCCTCAGTTTCAGTATAAAGGTGCAACAAACGTTGCGGATAAAGGACCAATCCCTGAAGGAAAGTGGCTGTTAAAGTATTCCGATATTGAGGATTTTAAAATGCCGTATGATGAAAATCCCAGCTTTTTAAACTCTTGGGGGCGAAGAAGAATTAAATTGACACCATTGCTATCGCCGGAGAAAAGGTTTGGTCGTGATGGATTTTATCTACACGGCAGTTATAATGGCTTAGGATCTGCAGGATGTATAGATTTAGGACTTGAGATGCCCGGATTTAGCAGAATAATTGATGTTTATGGCGATGATATTCCGGTAACGGTCAAATATAAATCTGATTCTTGGTAATATGTTTTTAATGATTAAAATGTATCATATTTGATATGAAAAAACATATCATGTTAAAATTTATATTTTTCATTTTGGGCGTTCTTATAGGTTGCTGGTGGTTAAAATTAGATATATTTCAGGCGTATAATGTCGGGCAATCTTTATTTGACGAGGTATACATATGGCCTTGTTAGAAAAGAAAATACTGTTGGGATTTTATGAATTTTGGCTGATTGTATCAGTGCTTTTTATATTAAGCCAAGGGTTTAACACATATGTTTTATGTCATTTGTATTTTGTCTTGGCTGTGCCGTTGCTGGGAATTTGGCTTTTATATAAAGATAAAAACATAACATATATTTGTGTTGGCTTTTTATTTTCATATTTAATTATGCAAATATTGTATTCACCTTGGGTAATACAAAAGACACTGCATTGGTTATATTTTTATCCATGATTTTTTTATCATCCGAAAATATTATCAAGCGCCTCAAGGTCAGGAAGAGCAAGCCATAAAAGATTACATCCGGCAAAAAGAACCGAAGTGGCACCAGTTATACGGATTGGATTATGAGGATAAAGAAGAGGTGAAAGATGCGAATTCCTTTTGGCAGTCGACGCAAAACAATGATTTTTGGGGTGGCTATGGCAACAGACAAAACACATCGTCTTCAGCCGTACAACCGATGACGGAACAAGAGCGTCAAAAAGCTAAAACTCTGGCATCTCAAATCAGACCGGAAATCCCAAACACTTATACCGATTATCTGGCACAAAATTGGGCAAAATATATATGAAATATCAAGACCGGATGGGAAGTATAGAGTTATAACTTCAACCACCCCAAATGGTAAGACAATATCTTCAATGTACAAGATTGATAGATAAACTTCCACTAGCTGACGCAAGTGGTTATTAACCGTTCCGAACCACGTTCACCCAGCCCTAAGCTACGCAAGCCTTACGGCTGGGCTGGTATTTCTATATCTACCTGTTTACGCAGGCAGTGTTACGTTCGAATCATAAAAAAGGCTCGCTTAAGCGAGCCTTTATCCATTCTCTTATCTTCTTTTCCGGCGAATAATAAGGATACTAAATGAGCGGTCACCACTTTCCTATCTCATTAGTGGATATCATCCATATACCATAAAACAAATAAAAAGTCAAGAAAAGATGCTGCCAGATGGAAAATGCGCGTTGTAACAACACCAATAGCCGGAAGAAGAAGTCAGAGGAATTATCCGAAAATATTATCAGGCGCCCAAAGGGCAGGAAGAGCAAGCCATAAAAGATTACATCAGCCAAAAAGAACCGGAGTGGCAAGCACAGTATTTTGATGAAGATAATGATTTAAGTAAACATTCACATAATTTCGACAGTATGAAAATAATAGATAAAGCTTTTAGTTATCTCCCGGAATATAAGACATTAAAAGATGCTAAAAACGAAATGGATAGAATGAATATGGTAGGATATGATAACTACGCGCATAGACTTGGCATGTGCCGCATAGGACAAATGGGCAATGTGAATTTTTTAAGTCCTACTGTGGGGGTAACTTTAGGAGCTTTAAAAGAGGTTAAAGACATTTATGATAAATCAATTAAAAACAACAAACCTTGGAAAAATACTTTAAATGATTCCTATAAAGATATGAAAAACAATTGGAAGGGCTTAAATTGGGGCTTGAACAATCCCGATAAGGATTGTAGAATATGGTTAAAAGATTTGGATTTTAGGGAAAATGAATGGAAAAAATGATACTTGATTTCTGGAATCGCTGCAAAAACAATAAAAACATTCTGAACATGTTGGAGAAAGTAACCTTTATAGCTCGTATTTTGTTTGCTTTTCTTGTTTTTTTATTTATAACTGCCATCATTTATTCAACTTATAAATTATAATAGTGGCAATATCGGTATTAAAGAAATAACAACCGTCTTTGTTTAAACAGGGACGTTTTTTTAATGAAAGGAAAAAATCAAATGCGTGGTATAAATGAGAAATATTGAATAGAGTAAAAAAGTGAAGAAAAAAATATTTTTTATGATTTTATGCATTCTGATGTTTCCCGTTTTGTGGAAAATATTTGTTTTTTTAAGGATTGATACCTGCTTGGATAATCGCGGTGTATGGGATTATGATTCTCAAAAGTGCCGCCATGATTGCTTGAAATGGCATAAAGATTTTGGTTGTATTAAATTAACGGAAGAAGAAACTCAAACTATACAGAATTGTTTAACCTCTGGGAATTGTATAACTGACGAAATGTATCGGCAAATATGTTTGCGTAATCAAAAGGCATATAATCTTGCCACACATGTTTGTAAGTTTGATTTTATCGAAAACGAATGTCATAAACTTGTTGGGGACTGGATATACCCTGATGCTTGTTTGATACAAAGCGATGCAAAAGATTACAAAGGTTGGCTATGATTTAAAGCAACCCCCCGCTCTTGTTAAAAAAGCGGGGGTTAAGTTTATGCCTGTTTTTTGTGAACATGGTTGAAACGAATGTGAAATTTAAACAATCCGCAAACCAAGCCGACCAAAGCACCGAAAAGCCAGATGCCGCCGGACGAGCAGCCCAAACCGGCAAACAAACCCGCCAGCGGATGAGAAAAAATCAAATCCAGCAGCCAACCGGCAAACGCGCCGACCAAACCGGAAAACACCATGTTGACAACCAACAATGCAGCCATAGCAACAATGCCTATCAGACTTTTTAATAAAAAAGCGATAATCACACCCAATAATTCTAAAAAACTTTTCATAATGATATAATTTTAAGTGTTTTTATTTTGAAAATTTTATCTTGTTTGTCAAGTTCAAAGACTGCATGGCTTAAACTTTTCTGTTGCCTTATTTTTTGCAGGCGTTTATAAATCGGGTTATGGAAGACTTGTTTGACATTTGGCGCGGTAAGACGCTTTCGTCAGTGGTTGGCGGTTATGACGCTTTTTTATTGACGGAAGCCCTGAAAAACGCAAAACACGATGTTTTATACATCGTCAGCAACGGGGTGGAGCTGGAACAAACGGCTGACACCGTGCGTTATCTTAATCCCGATTTACAAGTGTTGACTTTTCCGGCGTGGGATACCGTGCCTTATGATCGGGTTTCGCCGAATGTTAATATTGTTTCCGCACGTCTGGAAACCTTGGCGGAACTTGCGCACGAGCCCAACGCCAAAAAATCGCGGCTGATTATCGCCAGCATTGGCGCCGTCATCCAAAAGCTGCCGCCGAAAAAGATTTTTTTGAACGCACAGCGTGTTTTTAAAACCGGTGGCAAACTTAATTTTAATGATTTTATGCATTATGCCGCCGTCAACGGCTACACCAAAGTCGAACAAGTGATGGAGCCGGGCGAATACGCCGTCCGCGGCGATATTATTGATATTTTTCCGACCGGCGCTTTAATGCCGGTACGGCTTGACCTTTTTGACGAAGACATTGAAAAAATCCGCACTTTTGACCCGCTGACGCAACGCACCGTCGGCGTGATTGATCAATATGTTTTCGGGGTTGCCAATGAGGTGGTGTTGGACGCCAACACCATTAAAAACTTCCGTTCCGCTTACCGCGAAGCTTTCGGCACCGAGGGCTTAAAAGACGAGATTTATGAATCCGTTTCCAACGGACGGAAATATTTGGGCATGGAAAACTGGCTGCCGTTTTTTTATGAAGACGCCTTGCCGACGTTGTTTGATTATCTGCCGAGCGCTTATGTGGTTTTGGGTCATGATTACGATGGCGCCCTGCAAGCAAAAGAAGACAGTATTATTGATTATTACACGGCACGGTTGGAAGCTTTGAAAATTAAAAACACCGCCGAAGAAACCGTTTATCGTCCCATAAAGCCGGAACTTTTATATTTAAAGGCGGCAGAATTTAGCGCTATCGCCGAGAAAAAACAAGCTGTTAAACTGACCGCTTTGAGCCTGCCGGACAGCGAATCGGTTCTTAATCAAAAAGTTATTCCGGCGCGTGATTTTGCCCATGCCAAAAACATCAACAGCGCCGCCGTTTACCAAGATGTTAAAGATTATCTGATTGAAAACGGCCGCTTGAGAAGAATCGTCTGTTGTTATTCCGAAGGTTCGCGCGAACGGCTTTATACCCTGATGAACGAATATGGCATTAAAGATCTGACCTTTGCCGACACTTTCACGGATGCTTTGAGCAAAACCGCGCATAAAAAAGTCGCACTTGTTATTTTGGGGTTGCCGCACGGTTTTAAGAACAACGAATTTTGCCTTGTTTCGGAAACCGATATTTTGGGTGAGCGGCAAAATCGCAAGGCGCGCAAAAAAGTCAGCGCCGAAGATTTCATTGCCGATGTTTCATCATTGGCGGTCGGTGAATTGGTGGTGCATATTGAACACGGCATCGGCCGGTTTATGGGGTTGGAGAACATCACCGCCGGCGGGGCGCCGCATGATTGTCTTAAGATTATTTACGCCCATGATGACAAATTGTTTGTGCCGGTGGAAAATATTGACGTGATTTCCCGTTACGGTTCCGATGATGAAAACGTAACACTTGACACTTTGGGCGGTCTGGCATGGCAAGCCAAAAAAGCCAAGGTTAAAGAAAAAATCAAAGACATTGCGGAAAAATTGATTAAAGTCGCGGCCGAACGCGAGCTTAAAACCGCTGATGCCTTTGTGCCGCCGGCCGGCGTTTATGATGATTTTTGCGCCCGTTTTCCGTATAATGAAACCGACGACCAGCGCCGCGCCATCGCCGACGTGTTAAAAGACTTAAACGCCGGCATGCCGATGGACAGACTGGTTTGCGGCGATGTCGGCTTCGGCAAAACCGAAGTGGCGCTGCGGGCGGCATTTACGGTGGCCATGAACGGGGCGCAGGTGGCGCTTATCGTGCCGACAACGCTTTTGGCGCGACAGCATTATCTTAACTTTAAACAACGGTTGGAAGGTTTTCCGGTTAAGGTGCGGATGCTCTCCCGTTTGGTTTCGGCCAAAGAAATACGCGAAACTCAGGAAGGACTCAAAAACGGCGCCATAGAAATCGTTATCGGCACCCACGCGTTGTTATCGCAAAACGTTAAGTTCTGTAATCTTGGGTTATTGATTGTGGATGAGGAGCAACATTTCGGCGTCGCCCATAAGGAAAAGCTTAAGGCGCTGAAAGCCGACGTGCATGTCTTAACTTTAAGCGCCACGCCGATACCGCGGACTTTGCAGCTTTCGTTGACCGGCGTTAAACAATTAAGCATTATCGCCACGCCGCCGATTGACCGGTTGGCGGCTCGCACGTTTGTCATGCCGTTTGATTCGGTGATGATTAAAGAAGCCATTTACCGCGAAAAATTCCGCGGCGGGCAAATTTTCTTTGTCTGTCCGCGCGTTTCGGATATCGCCGGCATGGAACAGGAGTTAAAAGCTCTGGCACCGGACATTAAAATGGCAATCGCACACGGGCAAATGCCGGTTAAGGAACTTGAGGATGTGATGAACGATTTTGCCGCCGGAAAATACGATTTGCTGTTGTCCACCACCATTATAGAATCCGGCATTGATATGCCCAGCGTCAACACCATGATTATCCATCGTGCCGATATGTTCGGTTTGGCGCAGCTTTATCAACTGCGCGGTAGAATCGGCCGTTCCAAAGTGCGCGGCTATTGCTATTTTACCATTCCGGCCAAAAAGAAACTCAAACCGGTGGCGGAAAAACGGCTGATGATTTTGTCGGCGCTGGATACTTTGGGCGCGGGATTTTCGCTTGCCAGCCACGACATGGACATTCGCGGTTCGGGCAATGTGTTGGGCACCGAGCAATCCGGCCATATTAAAGATGTCGGCATTGCGCTTTACCACCATATGTTGGAAGAAGAAATCGTCCGCCAAAAAGCCGCCATGCAGCACCGGGAAGCAAACGAATCGGCTATGGTGTTTGCCGCCGATGACTGGGCGCCGCAAATCACCACCGGAATCCCGATTATGATTCCGGAAAACTATGTTAAAGATTTGGGCGTGCGGCTTGGGTTGTACAAACGAATCGGCGCGCTGAAAAACAATGAAGAAATTTTGGATATGCGCGAAGAATTGATTGACCGTTTCGGGCCGATACCGCCGGAAGTGGAAAATTTGCTCACCACCATTGAAATCAAACAAATATGCTATGCCGCAAACATCGCAAAAATTGACGCCGGTGCCAAAGGAATCCTGATTGCGTTTCATAACGATACGTTTAAAGCCGTAGACAAGCTGATTGATTTGATGAATCGTTCGTTCGGCGTTGTGAAAATCCGCCCCGACCAGAAGCTTTTTATTGAAGGCAATTTAAGCGATTATAAAAAACGAATCGAAATTATCAAAAAATATGTCAAACTGCTAAGTGAAATGTAAAGCTTTTATCTGGATATATCTTGAGATGTTTGAGCAACAGACTGTTTAACCTGTTGGTTGCCGCCAGAAACTTCTTTTATTGTCTTATTTACTATCCGTCCGGACAGACGCGCCATTTTTCTTGATATTTTTTTATCAATTTTCTTTTGTTCGGTTTCGGTTCTTTCACCATCTTTATCGGCTTGTTTAAATATTTTTAAAAATTGTCCTATTTTTCTGGTTGCTTGTTTGACATTTCGGCAACCATCTGCAATCATATTAAAAAGACCTTCGGATTTTTGGTCTAAGCCGACATCTTCTTTAATGTTTTGCGACAAAGCAGAATTAAGCTCGAAATGAGGATTAACCGCCGACCGAACGTCGCCAAGACCGGGGACGTCTTTAAACATTTCATCAACAATTCTTAAATATTCATCATTTAAGGCCTGAGAATCGGTAAGTTTGGCGGCAGCTGAATAAGAATCTTGTATTTTTTGAGAAGAATCAAAGGAAGCAACTTTTTCACCAGCAGCATAAACATACGCTTGTTCGCTGTATGCTGAATTTTCCACATTATTTTTCTCCAACCAAGATTTTTGTACGGCTGCGGCTATTTTTTGCTCAATGTTTTCGGCATTTGGATTTTGTGACAATTCTTCTTTAATCTCTTCTATCTTGGCATTCGAAATTTTATCAAAACCTTCCAGACTTCCGGTTTCTCTAAATTCCTTCAGCGCCAAACCAGCTTCAACCATGTTTGATTTGATTTCGGTCAACATATTCAACTTGGCGGACATTTGCGGCGTTATATCATATGTTTTAAAAACACCGATTTTATCGTCGTCCCGATGATTTTTTTCATGTTCAATGATTGTCGGCGAATTTAATTGTTCGGAAACATTCTCTGCCAATCTTTCAATAGCCTCCATTTGGGCAGCAATGTATGTTTCTTTGTTTTCGCTTACCTCTTTGACTTCTGTTTCTTGTTGATCATATTGTCGAGCAAAAGCATCCTCCCAAACCTGTTTATCTTCAATGACAATCTTACGTTTGGTAATGCTGTTGTCTTCGGGAGAATAGGACGCTACCGGCGCCATCCCCATTTCTTTTTCCTCCTGTATGATTTGAGCCAGATCCACCGTTTCTTCTTTAAATTCCGTCGGGCGGGAAAATTTTTCATCTTGTGCTTTTTCATAATCTCTTTTTAATTTATTATGATTGAGTTCACCTTCCGTTACTTTGATGATATTTTCTTCATTTTCAATTATGTAAGCTTTATCATCTTTATTATAACTGATTTCGATTCCCAAATCTTCCAGAATTTTGCCTCTTCCCGGCATAGCGTTGATTTTATTTACAACCGCCGCCACGGCTTCCGTTCCTTCGGAACTCTTATTACTTTCTACCCTTTGCTCGGCTTGTTCTTTAATTTTATCGGACTTTTCTGCTTCAAGCCTTGCCGCTTCAGCCATGAAATCCGCCGTAGCTACCTTAGCAGTAGCAGATACATGTCTTAACGCATCTACTGCAGCGATTTTGTCTTTATCAGGTGTTTTGTCTGTATCGGCCAATTTGCTTTCTTGTTTAGGCATGGCCACAATTGTGGCTGCGTTTATTCCGATCGCAGCTACAAGCGCTGCTTTTTTTAAAGTTTCCGAACTCTTTTTCGCCGTATGTCCGGAAGGAGTGCCGCGTAAATCATCAATATCTGCCATTTTGTCCTCGTAAAACTGCCATATTTAATTCAGTATAGCAGAAAATGGTTAACAAATCAATTGTTATCAGCCAATTTGGCGGTAAGCTCCCGGTAGGCAATCGCTATTTTTTTGAATTTTTCTTCACAATCTTTATCACCGGCATTAACATCTGGATGATATTTTTTGACCAGCTTTTTATATTGCTTTTTTAGCGAATCGGCAGTGATTTCATCTAAATCCATTTCCATGACAGCGGCATGCTCGCGGTCGCGCGCGTTAAAATAAACGTTGTTTTTCCAAGACGAATCGGCAAAACTTCCTTCTATCCCCAGCTCATCAATAAAATCATATCCGAACTGATATTTGATTTTGGAGCGAAAACCGCCAAAATGCCGGCGAAATTTAAGTTTTTCATCTTCCTCATCGTCTATGCCGGCATAATAATTCCAGCGAGCGTTATATTCTTGCACGTGCTTTAGGCAAAACCAGTAATATTCTTTCAAACTGCGATCCTTGGGCGCGCGGTACTCCCCTTTTTCGGTACAGCCCGGATGATCGCAGCGGTGTTCTTTTCCCTCATTCTGCGGTGCAAAATATTTTTTGGTGCGTATCTTTTTTTCTCTCATAACCGTTCTTTGTACCCCCGATTGTCGGGATTGGCAACAATAATTAAATATTGCGTAATATTTTTCTGCCAGTATGATATAAAAAAATAATATTGCACAATCGGAGAGACCTGATGCCGGAACTACCGGAAGTCGAAACAATTAAAAACGCCCTGGAAAAAGCCGTCGGCGGCGCTTGTATTCAAAAAACGGAAATTTTTTGCCGACGTTTCAGGGTGCCGGTGCCAAACGATTTGGCCAAAAGAATCGACGGCGCGCGGATTGTTTCTTTCAACCGAATCGCCAAATATATTATCGTGCGGCTTGACAATAGTCTGAGCCTTATCTGGCATTTGGGCATGAGCGGCAGAGTTAAAATTTGCGACAGACGTCCGAACACACCGGAAAAACACGATCATATCATCTTCTCGACCGACAAAGGCTGCATTATTTTTAACGACGCCCGGCGTTTTGGCCTGCTGACCTGCTGTCCGACGGAAGAACTCGCTCAAAATCCGCTTTTGCAAAAGTTGGGCATTGATGCCATGGATAAAGACTTTGACGGCAATTATCTTTATCAGAAATTTCATAATAAAAGCACTGCGGTTAAAATGGCCTTGCTTGACCAGCAGATTGTGTGCGGAATCGGCAACATTTACGCCTCAGAAGCTTTGTTTGACGCGCGAATCTTGCCGCAGCGTCCGGCAACCAATTTAAGTAAAAAAGAATGCGCGCAATTAGCCGAATCCGTTAAAGCGGTTTTGCGCAAAGCCATTAAAGCCGGCGGTTCAACCTTAAAAGATTATCGACGCCCCGACGGCAGCATGGGATATTTTCAAAACGAGCATTGTGTTTATAACAAAACCGGCCAACGCTGCCCGAATTGTGTTTGCGACATCAAAAAAACCGGCGGCGTGCAAAAAACCGTTTTAGGCGGTCGTTCGACTTTTTATTGCGCAACTTTACAAAAATAAAAGGAGGAAACATGAAAAAACTTTTTGCTTTGATTTTTGCTCTGGGGCTTATTGCCGGAGCCGACGCCCGGGCAGCAGGCGCTTTCATTGAAGGCATGGAAGACGTGCCTATCCCAGATAAAATGATGCAAATACAATCTGATAATATATCTTTTGGTAATGAAGAAACACGCTTTGTTGAAGCTTATCTGCAATCAAATTTCGGAAAATTCCACGTCGTTGCCGGTTTTTATCAAAAAACCCTGCCGCAACTGGGCTGGAAATTACAAAAAGAAGAGGGCAATTACATAAGCTTTGTCCGTGAATCGGAAGAACTTGAAATCTCGCAGGTTTCACAACTGCCGCTGATTGTACGCGTTACCTTGACCGGACAGCACTAAAAATTTTTACTTTTTTTTAAAATTGTTGTTGACTTTCGCTTAAAGGAACGGCTATAAAGCATACCAGTATAAATTTTGTAATTTAATTTAAGGAATAAAAATATGGCCAATCATAAATCGGCAAAAACGAGAATTAGAAGAAACGCCAAACGCAGCATGATTAACGGCATGAGAAGAAGCCGTGTCAGAACTTTCGTTAAAAAAGTTGACGCTTTGATTGCCGCCGGCAATAAAGAAGAAGCAATGACCGCTTTAAGAACCGCGGAAAGCGAAATGATGCGCGCCGCCCAGAAAGGCGTGTTTCATAAAAACATGGCGTCACGGACGATTTCTCGTTTAGCACAAAAAATCAAAGCTTTGTAAGCTTTTTCATTTTGATATTTCAAGACACCAAAACCTTGCCGGCAAGGTATTGTTTTGGTGTCTTTTTTTGTCCGAAAGCCAGCGTTTGCGCCCGACTCTGCAGAATCCCTATGTCAAGAAAATTAATTTAAATGTTCTATAAATGTTCTATTGTTTTTATGTTTTTTTCGTGCTTAGGTGTTTTTGTAATTTGATGAGGTTTGTGAAATTTTTATTATGAGGTTTGTAAAAAATATTTTTATTATTGTGAGGGGATTTTTATTAACGGGTTTGTAAATTTTGTTTTAAAAAACACAAAGCGGAATTTGCAAGCGAAGTTATACAGAGTGGAATTATCGGGTTTATGTCTGAAAGTTTCACGAAAGCTTGGTAAATTTGGTTTTAAAGAAAAACAAAGCGGAATTTGCAAGCGAAGTTATACAGAGTGGAATTATTAAGTCAAAGTCCGGAGCTTTAATAAAAGCTTTGTGAGTTTTGTTTTTAGAAAAAATAAAAAAAACGAAATTTACAAATGAGATACGGAGGTTGGAATTGTTGGATTTATGTCTGATGGTTTCATATTTGATTGAAATTTGCACAACGCGGTTGGCGCGATAATAAGTCATTTGGCTGATTTCGGCTCGCGTGGCGGCAACTTCAATCCAGCGGTTTTAAAGCTTTGTAAATAAAGCGGCCGGACGGCTAAAAAACAAAAAGGTATTGGCAGCAATGCTTTTATGAAAACAATAAACTGGATTAACTTTTTTAGATTGGGAAACGAAAATGGCTGAACAAGCAATAAACAACAAAGATAGTTCTGTTCAAGAAGAATGGGGACAGATTTGCAGCCAATTAAAATTGGAATTCGGCGAGACGGCTTTTGACAGCTGGCTTAAACCTTTGAGTATCGGTTCTTTTAACAATGGTGTGATGAACATCTGCGTCCCGACGACTTTTATGAAAAATTGGGTCATCACGCATTATTCGGAACGAATCCACAAAATATGGGAACATAAAAACCCTGAAATCAAGCAAGTTAATTTTGTCGTGCAAACAATGAATTCGGGCGACACGTCGCTGTTGAAAAAAATTGTTTCAACACCGACTCCGCAAAATTTGTACGCCTCTAACTACGAAACAGCCGTTAATGATTATATTATCCCTGAAAACAATGGCAATATGCAGCTTTCGGCACCTTTGAATCCGGCTTATACCTTTGACACATTTGTGGTCGGAAAAACCAACGAGTTTGCTTATGCGGCTGCGCGCAAAGTGGCCGAATCCAAAAGCGTTTCATTTAATCCGCTGTTTTTGTATTCCGGCGTGGGCTTAGGCAAAACACACCTGATGCACGCCATCGCCTGGCATATTCGCCGGCAGGATCCGAGTCGAAACGTTATTTATCTTTCCGCCGAACAGTTTTTATATAAATTCGTTAAAGCTCTGCGTTATAAAGACACGACGGCTTTCAAGGAGCAATTTCGTTCGGTAGATGTTTTAATGGTCGATGACGTTCAGTTTATGAGCAACAAAGAATCCACTCAGGAAGAATTTTTCTATACATTCAATTCGTTGATTGAAGAAGGCCGGCAGATTATTATTTCGGCAGACAAATCTCCGTCTGATTTGGAAGGAATCGAAGCCCGCTTAAAATCGCGCTTAAACAGCGGACTGGTCGCCGATATCCACCCGACCGATTTTGATTTGAGAATGGGAATTCTTAAAAACAAAGCCCGGCAAATGGGTATTGAGTTGCCGGAAAAAGTGGCGGAATTTTTAGCGCAGAAAATCACCACCAACATTCGCGAGTTGGAAGGTTCTTTACGGCGAATCGTCGCTCATTCACAGTTGTTGTCGGATCGGGAAATTACTTTGGACATGACACAAGACGTCTTAAAAGACATGCTGCGTTCCATCGACCGCAAGACTACGATTGATGAAATTCAGAAAAAAGTGGCGGAATATTTCAATATTTCGGTAAAAGAACTACAATCTTCACGGCGCGCCCGCACGGTCGCCCGGCCGCGGCAAATCGCCATGTATCTGGCCAAACAGCTGACATCGCGCAGCCTGCCGGAAATCGGTCGCAAGTTTGACCGCGACCACACCACGGTGATGCACGCGGTGCGTAAGGTGGAGGAGTTGGTTGTGGAAGATTCCTCTTTGGCCGAAAACGTTGATACCTTACGCCGGATGTTGGAAAACTAATTGAGTATTTTCCCTAAAATTGACAACCCCGCAAACAATGCGGGGTTTGTTTTAGGATTTTTCAAGCATGTTTTAAGCCCATTAAAAAACGCTTAAGAAAAAAACGGAAATTGTATCTTATGCGCAAATCGAGCGGATTATACCGCAACAATCGCCTTGAGTATTTTGATAAAAAAGCTGTGAACGATTCAGCTTTTTATCTTTTGCTTTCGGTGGATTATGCTATGCTTTTCGGTAGTGAAAAATAACTGTTTTTTATGGTCAAAAGAAATGAAATTTACGATTGAAAGAGCTACTTTGTTAAAAACTCTCAGCCATGTACAGAGCATTGTTGAGAAACGCAACACCATTCCGGTTTTATCCAATGTGCGTATTGAAGCCTTGGGCGACGGCATCAGCTTTAAGGCCACCGACATGGATACCGAAATCACCGAAATCACCGACGCCAAAATTGCCGAAAAAGGCGCGACAACCGCTCCGGCGCACATGCTTTATGACATTGTACGCAAATTAAACGACGGTTCGGAAGTCGAAATCGTTTTTCCGGATGAAAAAGGACAACTCAGCATTGCCTCCGGGCGTTCGAAATTTTCGCTTTCCACAATCGCGGTGGAAGACTTTCCGGTGATTTCCGGCGACAGTCTGCCGATTAATTTTGCTATGGGCAAAGAAGAACTGAAAGACGTTATCGACCGCACGCAGTTTGCCGTTTCTACCGAAGAAACGCGTTATTACCTGAACGGTTTGTACATTCACGCCAAAACCGAAGGCGAGACCAAGGTTTTAAGAATCGTCGCCACCGACGGTCATCGTTTGGCATGCGTCGAATCGCCTTTGCCGAACGGCGCCGAAAAAATGACCGGTGTTATCGTGCCGCGCAAAACCGTAGCGGAAATCCGCAAACTTTTGGATGATACCGGTTCCGAAACCGTGGCGATTGCTTTGTCCGAAAACAAAATCCGTTTTGCGCTTGAAGACATTACACTAACCTCTAAGTTGATTGACGGAACTTATCCGGACTATGAACGAGTTATTCCGACCGATAACGATAAAGTTTTGGAAATCGGCGTCAAAGAACTTTCTTCCGCGGTGGATCGTGTTTCGGTGGTGGCCGAACGCACCCGCGCCATTAAGCTGATTACCAACAAAAACCACGTGGTTTTGACCACGTCAAGCCCTGATTTGGGCAGCGCTCTGGAAGAGTTGGAAGCCAAATATGAAAGCGAACCTTTGGAGGTTGGTTACAACTTCCGTTATCTGTTGGATATCCTGAGCGAAATCAGAGGCGAAAATGTCCAGATTACGTTCTCAGACGGCGCGTCGCCATCGGTTATTCACGACACCTCGGATGCCAGCGCAATTTATGTTCTGATGCCGATGCGGGTTTAGGAACATAAAAAATCCGATTGTTTTACCCTCTGTTAAGAGAAGTGTTTTATAATCGGGTTTAAGCGAGGTTACGGTGGAAAATTCAGCTGTCAGATTTTCAGAAGTCTTGAAGGAAAAGTCAGGTGTTACGCGCCTGACTTTAACCGATTTTAGAAATTATGCCCAACTGCGGCTCAATGTCGGGTTATGTCCGATTGTGTTGACCGGCGAAAACGGCAGCGGCAAAACCAACATCTTAGAGGCTGTTTCCTTTTTAACGCCGGGACGGGGTTTGCGCGGCGCACGACTTGCCGACATCAAGCGTTTAACACCGACCTTAGTTACGCCGGATTTCGAACCGGCGCTCAATGCCGGAAACGGCTGGGCGGTTTCGGCAGCCATCCAAAAAAACGGCGAAGAGTTCAACCTGGGCACCATGGTGCAAAAAGCACTGCGGGAAGAAGACGAATCGGCCAAGACTTTTGAACGGCGAATCGTACAAATCGACGGGCAAAAAGTTTCTTCGCAAAGCGAACTCGGCAAATATTTTTCAGCTATTTGGGTCACACCGCAAATGGACAGGTTGTTTTTGGGCGGCACGCAACCCAGGCGCAGTTTTTTGGATAGAATCGTGTATGCTTTTGATTTGGAACACGCCAAGCGCACCGCCAATTTTGAGCATCTTTACAAACAATGGTACCAACTTTTGAAAGCCGGCTGCCGCGATAACGCCTGGCTTGGCTCTCTGGAAGAAGAAATGGCGGCTTTGGGCGTGGCGATTGCCGCGGCACGGCGCGAGTTGATTGCGCGGCTGAACACTTTTATTGAACAAGAGCCGGACGATGTGTTTCCGGATATCTCATTAGAGCTTGACGGCACGATTGAAAAATTGCTTGATAAGATGGCGGCGGTAGATGTGGAAGACTACTATCGCGGCAGCTTGTTCAAGCAGCGGCACAGCGTGCTTGCCAACGATTATGTCGATGGCGTCAACCGCACGGATTTTAAGGTTTATTACAAGAAAAAGCATATGCCCGCCGAGCTTTGTTCCACCGGCGAGCAAAAATCGCTTTTGGTGAGTATCATTTTGGCACAAACCAAATGCCAGATGCTGGACAAGGGTTTCGCACCGGTGTTGTTGTTAGACGAGGTTACCACCCACCTGGACGATGCCAAACGCGATGCCTTGCTTTGCAAAATCCGCGATTTACAATTACAAGCATGGATTACATCAACCGAACAACAAATTTTTAACGTCTTAAAAAACGACGCTTTGTTTTTGAGCGTCAAAAACAATATGGTATATTAAACAAGCCTTTCTAACAAAAAGCTCTTGCTTTTCAGCACGGTTTATTTTTGATTCGAACGAAACACTACCTGCCCGTAAGCAGTATGTAAACGTAAAAACTCAGCCTAAGGCTTTGCAGGCCTTAGGCTGAGTGAACGATGTTCGGAACGGTTAATCCCATTCGCGTAAGCTAAGGGAAGTTTATTAATAAAGGTTTATAAACCGCATTGCCGGTTATCAACCTGACTTCCGTTTTTACAGCAATATAATCTGTCTGCACCGTTTGCAACGGAAGCGCCGATATTTATCCAGACATCGCACCCTTTGGCAGTACGCCCTTGATTATCGGAAAATTTAACTCTGCCGTCAGAAATACCTACATAATTTTTATAAAGACCATAAAGCTTTGCATATGAAACTTTATCGTAACCGCAAATATTAATAGAAGATTGGTCTCCGATGTACCGTCTATCCGTAACGCCCGCATACGTTGTAGCAGTATTACAGGGTGCGCAATCATAACAGCTGGAGGTATCCTGTCTGTTACCAAGCCAGGCGGTGGCTTTTTTACAGATATATTGTCCAGTTTCAACACTGCTTGATGTTTTATACCCGTGAGAAGCACAGGTCTTTTCCGTACATTTGCCCATCAAAGTATCCCCGGAATAACATGTTGCAAACTGCCAACCTCGCGAACCGCCGCTGCCGCAATCCGAAACAGATTGATATTGTTCGTAATAACCGGAGCAGGTTTTCGGCGTACATTTACCACAGGTAATATTTTCACCGCTGTTTCCGGTAATGATCTGAGTTGAAAACGTCCAACCCTTGGAACCCTGTTCTCCGCAGTCAGCAACGCTGGTCAAACGGGAATCGTATCCGTTTGGACACGGATTTTCAAAGGCTTCGGCACAAAGTGTATATGAAGCATCCGTCGGACATGTGATAACATTGCCGCACCAACCGGATTTATCTTCTTGGGTAAAGCCTAATCCAGTACAGTCAACTTTCCCCGTTATACACTTTTTATAGCTTGTATCAAACGGGCAAAGAATATAATCTTCACAATTCGAATCAACTGTTTTGGAATAACCGAGTTGTTCGCAGGTCGGCTGCGTTGTACAGTTCAACGCAGCTAAAGCACTGCCGCTGCCTATAACTGATATTGCAACCGGCAGAGCAATTTTAAAATTAAAAAATTTGCTCATTTCAACACCCTTAAGAAATAATTTATAACCAATCCCGAAACATGTTTCGGGCGGATAACATAAACTCAACACCCTTTTATCTTATCCTTAAGCATTGCCGGAGCAACACCTTATGTAAATTATACGTGAATTTCTGTAAAAAAACAATAAAAAAAACCTGCTTTCGTACAGAAAACAGGTTTTTTAACGACAAAGCAGTTTTTATTCAACAATCATCGCGGTAAATTCAGCCTCGGAAACCACTTGGCCGTCCACCATGCTCTGGCCTTTGAAGACAAAAACATTGCGGCGCTCGCGGATTTTTTCAACATGCATGCGGAGCTGATCACCCGGTTTGACCGGTTTGCGGAACTTAACACCGTCTATGGACATAAACAAAACGCTGCGTTTTTGGTCGGTAAAATCATCATGCGCCGAGATGACCACGGCACCGGCCGTTTGCGCCATCGCCTCAATCTGCAATACACCGGGCATTACCGGATTGCCGGGAAAATGCCCTTGAAAAAACTCTTCATTCATGGTAACATTTTTGATGCCGACGCCTTTTTCGCCAGGGACTTCAACCTCAAGACGATCCACCAACAAAAACGGATAGCGGTGCGGCAACATTTTCATGATATCTTCAATACGATAAATCTTCACTTCAGACATTTTATCAATCCTCTTTTTATTTTTTAACTCAATAGTAAAAAACACATTTTCAAGATATTAGCAAGCTATTTTTTGCTGTTGCGCTGTAAAAAAGCCACCTGGCGCATAAAATCCTTAAACGGAACGGTCGGCGAACCCATGACCACCGCTCCGGGCTCAATATCGCGCATGACGCCGGACTGCGCCGCAATTTGGGCGCCGCTGCCAACCATCAAATGATCGGCAAACCCGCTTTGACCGCCGCAGACAACATAATCGCCAAAAGTGCAGCTTCCGGCGATGCCGGTTTGCGCAACAATCACACATCCTCTGCCAAGTTTGTCATTATGGGCGATTTGCACCAGATTGTCTATGCGGCAGCCATCACCAATGACGGTATCGTCCAAAGCACCGCGGTCAATGCAGGTGTTGGCGCCGACTTCGACATCATTGCCGATAATGACCCTGCCGACTTGCGGTATGCGAACATGCGCCCCGTCCTTAAAGTTAAATCCGAATCCGTCGCAGCCTATCCGCGCGCCGCTGTATACGTAGCAGCCGTTGCCCATAAGGCAGTATGAAACATAGGCGTTGACCCCTATCCGGCAATTATCGCCGATTTTGCAGCCGCGCGCTATCACGCAACCCGCCTCCAAACGGCAGCCGTCACCGATAACAACGTTTTCCTCAATCACGACATGCGCCCCGATAAAGCAGTCTTTGCCGATTTTGGCGCTTTTATCTATCACCGCCGTAGCATCAATTTTTGCTGTCGGCGCGTATTCTTCATAAAAAGCTTTGTTTAACTTCAAAAAAGCAAATTTCGGATCGGGACATACCAAAACAATGACGCCGGAAGGAATCCAGGTCTTTAAATCATCATTGGTAATACACGCCCGAGCTTTGATGTTTGCCGCTTTTTCCTTGGCTTTACGGTCGTAAAAAAAGCAAATATCATCCGCACCGGCTTTTTCCATGGAAGCAATTTCTTTTACTTTTACATTGCCGGCGCCGGCGTCCGTTAAAACCGAACCGGTGATTTCCGCCACTTGCGCCAAAGTAAACGGGCCGTTGTTTTTATAAAAAGTTTTATCAATCATGCTTTTACTCCCAAAAGAAGGAGCCGCAACAGCGGCATCCTTTTAATTTGTTACAAACTGGTACCAAAATTCAAACGGAAAACTTCGGTTTCATCATAATCTTCTTTCATGACCGGGAAACCAAAGTCTATGTCGATTTTACCCATCGGCGAAAACCACTCAAAGCCAAAGCCGATTGAGGCACGCGGCTTGGAAGAATAATCGACCAAAGCCGTGTCAATGTTGTCGGGCTTGCCAATCATACCGATATCAAAGAACGTGCGGCCGCGAATACCAACCTCGTCTAAACCAATCGGGAACGACATTTCGGCGCCGCCGTATGCCACCCAGTTGCCGCCCAGGGCATCGTCAGTCGCTTTGTCGCGTGCGCCCACGCCGCCAAAGGCAAAACCGCGCAACGTGTTGCCGCCCAAATAATAGCGCTGCGACAGGCGAACATCCTCCCCGCCATAACCGACAATGTATCCGCCGTTGGCATAAAACTTAAACGTCCAGTAATCAGACAAGGTAAAAAACTTATATGCCTTGACATCAAACTTAAAGTATTTTTCATCAGCGCCGACACCGGCAATGTCGTTGCCAAAAGATAAATAATAACCGTCTTTTGTGCGAATCGCACTGTCGCGTTTATCGTAAATCAAGGTTTGGCCGATAACCGACGCGGTGCTTTTGCCTTCTTCGTCCCGAATGTAAACGGAGGCATAGTCTTTGACGTCTTTAATTTCATCTTGTCTTAATGTGTAGCGGACAACTTGATACAAATCATCCGTATAATTCCAGCCCAAACGAATCCGGCCGCCAACGCTGGCGCTGTCATAAGAGCTTTCGTCTTGGTAATCTTCATCGCTGTAAAAAATATCCGCTCCGGCGCTTAAACGACGACCTAAGAAATAAGGCTCGGTAAAGCTCATTGAATAATCCTTCGAACGCTCGGAAACACTACCGTCAACGCTTAGTTGCTGACCTTTGCCCTGAAAATTGTTCTCGGTGATGCCGCCTTGAATTAACGCTCCGTTGACGGTTGAATAACCGATGCCGATGTTAAAATATCCCGTCGATTTTTCTTCGACATCGACATTGATGTCGGCTTTGCTCGAATCTATCGGAACGGATTGAATATCCACCTTGCTGAAATAATTCAGATTTTCAATATTGCGGCGTGAATCCTGAATTTTTGAAACATTGAACGCATCGCCTTCATCCAAACGAAATTCGCGGCGGATAACTTCGTCTAAGGTGTTGGTGTTGCCGGAAATATTAATCCGGTTGATAAAAATCCGTTCGCCTTCTTCAATCTTGAACGTTATGTCCATGGTATCGCTTTCGGCGTTTCTATTTAAAACCGGAGTAATGTCAACAAAAACAAAACCTTTTTTGCCCAGTTCTTCGGTAATGCCGGTAACGGATTTTTCAACCGCATCGGCGTTGTACCACGCGCCCGAATCAAACGTAACTTCCCGCAAAAGTTTTTCCACCGGAACTTCGCTAATCGCCGAATCGATTTTGACTTCGCCAATCCGGTAACGCGGACCTTCCTCCAAAGTGAAATTCAAAATAAACGATTTTTTGTTCGGCGCCAACTCCGCCACCGCCGAAACAACTCGAAAATCCGCATAGCCGCGTTGATTATAAAAACGGCGCAGCAGTTCTTTGTCATAATTCATTTTTTCGGCATCATAAGTTTCGGCGCTGGAAAAAATCCGATACCAGCGGCTTTCCTTGCTCATCAAGATTTCTTGCAAATCAGGCGCGGAATAATGTTTGTTGCCGAAAAAATTGATTTTATCAATCTTTGCCTCAGGCCCTTCGTCAATTTCAAAAATCAAATCCACCCGGTTTTCGGCGCGTTCAATAATTTTTGGCTCGACTTCAACGGCATAACGGCCGGCGCGTTTATACACTTCCAAAATCCGTCTGACATCTTGCTGAACCTTGGCACGGTTGTATATGCTGTTGGGCGCACTTTGCACTTCGGTTTCAAGAACTTTGTCGTCAAGTTTTTTGTTGCCGTCAAACGCGCGGGCGCCGATTAACGGATTTTCTTCCACGGTTATTTTCAGAACACCATTTTTTTCGGCATTCATTTTAATATCGGCAAACAAGCCCGTGGCATAAAGATTTTTAAACGCCGAATCCATTTGTTCCTGAGAAATTGTTTCGGCCGGTTTAACCCCCAAATAAGCAAGCACGGTTTCTTTTTCCACTCTTTGCAAACCGTCTACGCTGATTGTTTGCACATAAAAATCCGCGGCTTCGCTCCGAAAGCAAAAGAAACATAAAGTAATTAACGTCCCGAAAAATATTTTTCTCATGACATTTTCCTTGTTTTTTTTAAGTGTTAAACCAACGATCAAACAAATGCACCACATCATTCCATGTGGCAAATATCATTAACGCCACCAACAACGATAAGCCGAAACGGAACAAATATTCTTTGGCGCGTTCGTTCATCTCCCGACCGCTGATAATCTCCAAAAGATAAATCACCACATTTCCGCCATCCAAAACCGGTATCGGAAACAGGTTTATCAACCCCAAATTTATCGAGAGCAGCGCCATAAACACGATAAAATCAAGCCACCCCTGGCTTTTACTGATATCGCCGGTCATTTCCGCAATACGAATAACGCCGCCGACATCTTCGCCGCCACGTTTGCCGGTCAGCATCTGGCCGACACCTCGTAAGGTTGTTACCGTTACATCCCAGGTTTCATTAACCGCTAAAACAAAAGCCCTTGTCAATGAAACACGCTCATATCCGCTTTCTATCGTCGTAACGGATTTGATGCCTAACATATATTGTTTGACGCTTGTGCCATCGCTTTGTTCCATCGAAATCTCCGTCAACGGAAACTTGAAATTCAGCACTTCGTCGCCGCGGCGGACATCAATATCCACCTGATGATCGGCCGCCATTGCAACTTCTCTGGAGATTTCCGAAAAATCGGCAATCTCCTGCCCGTTAATCGTCAAGATGCGGTCGCCTTTCATGATCCCGGCTTGAGCCGCTGCGCCTTCAGGTATTGCTTCGCCGACTATCGGCGGAAAAGTAAACGTCCCGAGCGTGGCAAACAAGGCGGTATATATCAAGATTGCAAAAAGATAATTAAAACCCGGACCGGCCAAGACGATTGCCAGTTTTTTAAACGGATTTTGATAAGGAAACGCACGCTTTTTCTCTTCCTCCGACAATGATGCCGTTTGTTCGTCCGTTGTTGAAGAAGACGCATCGGCATCTCCCAAAAATTGGCAATAACCACCCAAGGGAATAGCTGAAATTTTCCAGCGCGTGCCTTTTTTATCCACCCTTCCCCACAATTCTTTGCCAAAGCCTATGGAAAAAGCACTGACTTGCACACCGGTCAAACGCGCCACGATAAAATGACCGAACTCGTGCACAAAGACCAATACGCCGAGTAAAAAGAGAAAAGGGACAACGTAATAAATTATATTAAGCAACCATTCCATTTGCGTTATACCTTAAAAAAGCCACAAGCCATAGGCAAACAGCCAGCAAACAAAAGGCGCGGCGAAAATCAACCCGTCAATGCGGTCAAAAACGCCGCCGTGGCCAGGTATCAAATTGCTGGAATCTTTCAACCCGAGCTTGCGTTTGATGGCAGATTCTATCAAATCCCCGATTTGCGAAACCGCCGCAATTATACCTCCCAAAACAGCAAAGAAAGCCTGCGCATCGGTATTTACCTTCATGATACCCGGAAATGACAGTACATAAAAGTACAGAAGGCTGGCTAAAACCGCAAACATCACACCGCCGAACAAACCGGCCCATGTTTTGTTGGGGCTAACCCGGGGAGCCAGTTTCGGCCCTTTGAGCGTGCTGCCGACGACATAACCGCCGATATCCATTGCCCAAACCATAACAAAAAACCACAGTGTCATATAAAAATTATACGGATGGTAAATGAAGACATCGCGATATAACCACAACAACGCGCCGATACCGATTGAAATATACGGCACACCAAGCGTCAGCAAAAAGCGGTGCCGTTCTTTTCCGGCTTTAAGCCAGACATAAAGACTGACCAAAAGAATGGCCGAAATCACCATCATCATGTCATAAACCAGTAACGAAACGGCAAGCGATATAATATACGATGTCGTATAAGCGGAAGGACTGCGATTGGGAACCATGTTTCCCCATTCCCACGCCAACAAAGCGCCGACAAGCAATGTCAAAACATCTACAAAAGGATACCCTGCCCACAAAGCACCGATAACAACCGGCAACATGACCAAAGCCGCCAAAGTGCGCTTGGCAAGCGAACCCATTTTCGGGGTCGGCGCAGATTGTTTGACGGGCATTTCAGAACGAATCTGTTGCCGTGTTTGCTGCGGCATTTTTTGCCGCCGGCGGATTTGAGGTTTGCTTTTTGCCTTAGTCTTAAATCCGGTGTTTGTTTCTGCTTTTGTTTCAGGCTTTGCCATATCTTCTCTCCCTTGTCTGATAACTTTCGATTATTTCCTGCAGTTCGGTTTTCGTAAAGTCCGGCCATAAAGTTTTTGTAAAGAAAAACTCGGCATAGGCTATCTGCCATAACAGATAATTGCTAATCCGTTGTTCACCGCTGGTGCGTATGACCAAGTCCGGATCAGGAACGCCTGCGGTATAAAGATTAGCAGAAAAACTTTGTTCATCAATATCTTTTAACGACATATCGCCAGATTTTACCTTGGCGGCAATTTCTTTGACCGCGTGTATGATTTCCTGCCGGGAGCCATAACTCAACGCCACCTGCAGCCCAAGACTTTTATTGTTTGCGGTCGAGCGCTCCAATTCTTCTATCTTTTCCACAATATCGGCTGCCAACATCCGGCGCTCGCCGATAAAACGAATCCGAACGTCGTTTTCTTTCAACTCTTGGAAATCTTTGGTCAGATATTCACGCAGCAGATTCATCAGACCGTCAACCTCTTCACGACTACGTTTCCAATTTTCGGTTGAAAAAGCATACAATGTCAAAAATTTTACGCCCAATTCCTTAGCCGCTTTGGCAACTTCTATTACGACTTCGGCACCTTTTTTATGCCCGACATTGCGCGGCAAGCCGCGCTTGGCCGCCCAACGACCGTTGCCATCCATAATAACGGCGACGTGTTCCAGTTTGTTTATCACTTTAACGTCCTATACCTGCATAATGTCTTTTTCTTTAGTTTCCAACATTTCATCTATTTTTTTAATAGAATCGTCGGTTAATTTTTGAATTTCGTTTTCAAAACGTTTTTCGTCGTCTTCGGAAATCTGACTGTCTTTTTTGAGCTTCTTGATTTCATCCAACGCATCGCGGCGGATATTGCGAATCGCCACCTTGTTTTGTTCGGCATATTTTCCGGCAACTTTGACCAATTCTTTGCGGCGCTCTTCACTCAGCGGCGGAATAGGAATACGTATAAGCGCACCGTCGGAAACCGGATTCAAACCCAAATCGCTTTCACGCAATGCTTTTTCCACACTTTTTGCCAAGCTTTTATCCCATACGCTGACGGACAACGTGCGCGGGTCAGGAACATTGACCGTCCCGACTTGCGAAATCGGCGTCAAACTCCCGTATGCTTCCACCATAATGCCGTCCAGCAGGCTGGCATGCGCGCGACCGGCGCGCAAACCGCCGAAGTCCGACCGCAGCGATTCCAAAGTTTTATCCATTCTCGTCTTGGCATTATTCTTAATTTCATTAAAATCTGACATAAACACCTCTTTATTTGATTATTGTATATCTTCCCTTGCCGCACACCGCATCCAGCAAAGAATCTTTTTCTTTTTGACTAAACACGATTATCGGCACTTTGCTTTCTTTGGCAAGAACCACTGCCGCGATATCCATAATTCCCAAACGTTTTTCTATAACTTCATTATAGCTGACAACGTCAAAACGTCTGGCATCCGGATTTTGACGCGGATCTTTATCATAAACACCATCGACCTGAGTCGATTTGAACAAAGCATCACACTGCATTTCTGAAGCACGCAACGCAGCGCCCGTGTCCGTCGTAAAATACGGATTTCCGGTACCGGCGGCAAAGATGATTACCCGCCCCTTTTCCAGATGATTTAAGGCTTTTCGATACATGTACGGCTCGCACACCTGCGGTACGTTCAACCCGGACATCACCCGAACCTCAACACCTATTTTTTCCAGCGCGTTTTGCAAATACAGCGCGTTCATGATGGTTGCCAACATGCCGACCTGATCTGCCACGCTGCGGTTCATGCCTTTAGAAGCTTCTTTGGCACCACGGAATATATTGCCGCCGCCGACAACAATACATATTTCAACTCCGGACTCGCGGACTTGTTTGATTTGTGCCGCCAAAGAGGCAATCACTTCCGCCGACATACCGAACTCGCGTTCGCCCATCAGGCCTTCGCCGGAAATTTTCAGCAATATTCGTTTATATACGGGCTGCATTGTTTCCCCTTTTGTTGTAAATGATGATTTTATATTAACGACTTTAAGCCGTTTGTCATTATCTTTTTGCAAGAGGTTAACAATTTATAAAAAAAATAAAAAAACACACCCTGCCACCGCTCTTTTAGTTTTGATTTCATTCATCCCCATTTTGGAAACGCACGCTTTTATGTCCGCTCAATCACAAGCCTTTTAATCTTTCGCGAATGTCTTCGGGAATGCGTACCGGGCGTTTTTTTGCCAAACTGACATAAACAACTTGCACGTCAAGCGTTGCCAAAATTTCATCACCGCGGCAGATTTCCTGATGCATAACCGCCGAGGCACCTTTGTCTTCGGTTAAAGCACAACTGATGGTTAAAAAGTCATCCAACTTGGCTGACGCGCGATAATCAATTTCCAAATGGCGGACGACAAAGCCGCACATATCGCCTTCAAGCGCATTGTTTTGCGGCGCGGCGCCGATATGGCGCAAAAATTCGGTACGCGCCCGCTCGGCAAATTTTAAATAATTGGCGTAATACACAATGCCGCCGGCGTCGGTGTCTTCATAATAAATCCGCACCGGAAAAACAAAGGTTGCGCCATACATTTTGCCTTGCGGCGGGGTAATATCATAAGTCATTTTCGTTACTTTCATTTTCTATGTTTGCCAACAAATCAAACTGTTGGTCATCGTGTTTGATTTTGGAACGCGAAATCCCCATATATTTGCAACCCAAATCCGAAATCACACGGCCGCGCGGGGTACGCTGAATAAAACCCAGTTTTAACAAAAACGGCTCAATGACTTCTTCAATGGTGTCGCGTTCTTCCGACAAAGCCGCCGCCAAAGTGTCGGCGCCGACCGGTCCGCCGCCGTAATTGACAGCAATGCATTTTAAATAACGCCGGTCAAAAGCATCCAGTCCGTAATCATCAACATCCAAACGGCGCAAAGCCGTATCTGCGATTTTATTGTCAATCTCGTGGCCGCCGGCGACCGCTCCAAAATCACGCACGCGGCGCAACAAACGACCGGCAACGCGCGGTGTGCCGCGAGAACGTTTGGCGATTTCCAACGCACCGTTTTCGGATATCGGCATATCAAGCAAGCGCGCGCCGCGCAGCACGATTTGCTTTAACTCGTCATGGTTGTAAAAATCCAGACGCAGCGGAATGCCGAAACGTTCGCGCAAAGGCGTGGACAGCAAGCCGGAACGAGTGGTCGCACCCACCAGCGTGAAAGGCTGCAAGTCTATGCGCACCGAACGGGCGGAAGGACCTTCACCGATAATCAAATCAAGCTGGAAATCTTCCATCGCCGAATATAGCACTTCTTCAATGGCCGGGTTAAGGCGGTGGATTTCATCAATAAACAACACGTCGTTCGGCTCAAGATTGGTCAAAATCGCCGCCAAATCGCCTGATTTGGTAATCATCGGCGCCGAAGTGGCGCGAAAACCGACGCCCAACTCTTTGGCAATAATGGAAGCCAGCGTCGTTTTACCCAATCCCGGAGGGCCGAAAAGCAAAACATGATCCAACGCCTCGTGGCGTTGTTTGGCCGCCTCAATAAAAACTTTCAAGTTTTGGCAGACCGCCGTTTGCCCGACAAAATCCGCCAAAGATTCCGGACGGGTGTTAACCGGCGCATTGATATTGGCGAGCTGCTCGTCTTCGGGCTGACGATGCGGGCTGACTATTCTTTCTTTTTCCATGGCTTAAAAATCCTTTCGGGCAAATTCTTTTAACGACAGCCTGATGAGCTCGGAAACGGATTTATCGGCGTTTTCGGCATAAACTTTAGATACAATGTGGTATGCCTCAAGCCGTTGATAACCCAAATTGACCAATGCCGAAATCACATCTTCCGCTGTATTGTCTTCGGCAGGCATTGCCGCTTGAGGAACTGCCGCCACACTGCCGGAAACATCTGCCAATGACACATCGGCGCCGGGGATAAGCACTATTTTATCTTTCAACTCAGTTACCAAGCGCGCCGCAAGTTTCGGTCCGACGCCGGACGCACGCAGGAAAGAATTTTTGTCTTGCGCGGACACGGCCTGCGCCAACTGCGCCGGCGAAAGCGCCGATAAAATACTTAGACAAACCTTGGCGCCGACGCCCTGCACTTTAGTTAAAGTGTTGAACCATTCTTTTTCCCAAGCGTCATAAAAGCCGTACAAAGAAATACTGTCTTCACGCACGACCGTTTCAATCAAAAGCGAAACTTCCGCGCCTTTGGCCAATTTTCCCAAAGTCCGTGACGAAGCCGACACCAGGTAGCCGACGCCGCCGACATCAACAATGCAACCGTCTTCATAAACGCTGTCAACAAAACCCCGCAGTTTTGCAATCATTTTTCACCCTCTTGTTAAATTTTCTTATTTGACGATATACGATTATCATTATTCTATCAAGATTTTTTATTAACCTTTGCAAGGTTTGCAGCCAAAAATCAGCCGCCCCTCTTTTTTTAAGTGTTTTGCGGATTATATTTTGAAAATCTTGTTTAGGTTTTCACTTAAGGAGCAACGCATGAAAAAAATTATTCCCCTTTGTCTGGCAACGGTTTTAGCCGCAACTTCCGTCGACGCCAAAAGCCTCGGTACAAATTACGATATGTTTAAATATTGGCTTAACAAAAATTACCGCTTTGATTACGGCATTGATGTCAGCGTAATGCCCCAGCGCGGCGCGCCAAGCGGCAAATACAACGCCGTGCAAACATATATTTCGCCATATTTTACATGGACAAACTTCAAAAATGAATACGGCGTCGGCGTTTTGAACGCATCATACAATATTGTTCGCTACGGCAACCACGATGCCTCTGATGTCGGCAACCGCATGGGCGTGGTAACGGAAATCAACGACGCCGACGACAACGCCAATGAATTTACGGAATTTTACTATTCCTGGCAACTTGGCGGAAAATGGAATTGGCTTGCCTTAAACGCCGGACAATTTCCGATTTACAATTTCGACGGTTCGGCTTATGACTCCAATCAACAGGTTAATTTTATCAACTATGCCTTGTCGCAGAACGCCTCGTCAACTTATGCCACCGCCGGTGTTGGCGCATTCATCGAAATTGCGCCGGAAAAAAGCGACTGGAGTTTTGCAATCGGTGCGCAGGACGCCTCAAACATCGACGCAACGAGCATTCGTCTCAACCGTTTGCACGACAAACATTTCACGACTTTTGCCCAAGTCCAATACGCGCCGACTAACAAGCTCGGCAGTGCCGAATTTTCAGTCCTTATTTATAACCAGCCGGGTGTTAAACTTCAACCGCAGACAACCAACGGATGGTCAATCAATTTATCACAAAATATTGGTGAAAAATGGAATGTTTTCGGACGCATCAACGGCGTGTCGGGACATATGGACACGATTGAACAATCGTGGGCGGCGGGCGTGGTATGGCTTAATCCGCTTGAACGCAACGATTTAGACCAAATCGGCTTGGCTTATGCCTACAATAAAATCAACGAAGATGCGGTCGGCGAAAGGTTGGAACACGATGCCGAACAGGTGGTGGAAGCTTATTGGGCGTGGGGCATTTCCAAATGGGCAACCATCACGCCGGACGTGCAATTTTACATCAATCCGGCGCTTGAAACAAAATCAGACTTCGGTACGGTTGTTTCGCTGCGTCTGACATTATTCTTGTGATACGCCGCATTTCCGGAAAAAGAAACCTCCGAAAAATGAGATTATAATATCAGCTCATGTCGCGAGCGTTGTCTTTTTCAAATTTTAATTTAGACGGAGAATGTTGTCCGTTCGCGGAATTTTCATCGGCAAACCTTGAAAAATCCTGGGTTTGACTTGTAAAGACAATAGAACCTTCAGCCGCAAGCGCCATATAACTTTGTATATCAAGCTCGTTGTTTAGCTCTTTTCCCAGATTTTCCCGATATTGCGCCATCACTTTGGCCGCACCGACGATGCGGTTGACGGGAACTTCATAATCACGTTCGCCGTTTAAGCTTTTAACCGGAATTTGGCCATCGACGACCGGACCGGCACAAGTTACACAATGCTCGCCGGTAGAAGTGTTTTGAGATGAAGAAATCGTTATGATGTCTCCGGCTTCCAAAGTTTTGACAAATTCTTTAAAATTTTTATCATTGCGTTCGGCGTAATTGTCGCCCAAGTTTTGCTCAAAAAATTGCCGCATGTAAGGGCAGGAAACATTTGGATGACCGCTAAAATCGTAATCCCGTGCCGTTTTTGCCGGGTCGGGCAATATCGCAGACAAAACGCTGTCTTGACACATTCGTTGGGCATACATGGCGCCGGCGACACAATAATTCATGCTGCCGAGCAGTCCGCCTCTTTCGTAAACGTTGTCAAAAATTTTTTTAACGACGGCGTTGCGCTTTCCCTGCCTTTTGGCAATCGTAATATCTTGTTGCAGCGTGCTGACGTTTGATAAGATTTCTTTTTGCAAATTCGCCGTCTGACGGGCGACAATTTCATCAATCGTCTGTTGGCGCTTGTTTTCCATAACCTCAAGATGATTCTGCGCCTCTCTGAGATTTTCCAACGTTGCCGGTATTGCATCTTTACCTCCCGGAACAAGGGTCAGTAGCGATATCGTCGACAACATCAAAATCTTTTTTGCCTGACGGCCGAATTTGATACATTTTTGGCGGGTTGTTTCCGGAAATGCCTGGCGGGACAAATGACGCACTTTTTTTACGGGTTTTGTTTTTGACTGCCCGTTTTTCATTTTTCTGATACGTTCCAACAACTTTTCTTTGGTCATGACAACCTTCCGTCTTTAGACATAATATAACATATTTTCTCTAAAAAATACAACATTTTTTTATGTCTAACTTGATAATTTTGCTTTACATTCAAACAGAAATAAGCTTAAAAATAGTAAATTATATTTTATTGGGAAAATATGTATGAGAAATATAGCAAAAATGTTGGGTATTTTTAGTTTGACTTTATTCTTAAACGGCTGCCAAAGTTCCGGAAAAACATCCATCGTTCCGGCAATTGTTCCGAATGACCAGAAAGCCACTATTGTTAAAACGACGGACCTTGACATTATCGGCGCCGTGGAACCTATTTATTTTCTGCCAATGAAGTCAGCTTTTGAGGCTCGGATTGATACCGGCGCGACAACGTCTTCCATTGATGCCGACGAAATCGTTGAATTTGAACGCGACGGCGAAAAATGGGTTTCTTTCAAAGTTACCAACCGGCGCAGCGGCGAAACGCACACCTTTGAACGACCGATTATAGAAAATCTGATTATTAAACGCATTGACCATAAAGAACACCGAATAAAAGTTTCCTTAAACGTTCGTTTCGGCGGCAAAAAATTTTCTTCCGAATTCACACTCGCCAAACGCGACAATTTTGAATATCAGGCTTTAATCGGCCGCAATCTTTTGACAGGGCGCGCCATTGTCGATACTTCTCTTTCTCATACATTAAAATAAAAAGACAAATTCCAAAGGATTGACTTAATCATGAAAAATTTGTTCACAGTCCGCAAAATCTTAACCTTATGCCTGATTTTATCAGCCATATTTACCGCTTTCAGTATTTATTATAAAATCACGTACTGGGGCTTTGATTTTCGTCCGAATCAAACGGCAAGCGTCTGGAGCATTGACGCGCATATCTCGTTTAAACCAACCGGCGAAGACATCAAAGTGTCTTTGGGCATACCGGCCGCACCGACCGAATTTAAGATTCTTAACGAAGATGTTGTCGCCAAAGGCTATAAAATAGAAAAAGACACAAATCAACAGCGGCTTATAATGACCGCAGAGCCACAAAGCCAAAATCAAGACATTTATTATCGTCTGACCGTGTATGACAACGAGGGCAGCCGGGGCAAACTTATCGAAAAAAAAGTTAAATCGCCGCACAAACCCGTGTATAACGAACAACAAACAAAAATGGTTGAAGATATTTTAGCGGCAGCCGAAACTTTGGACGGGAATTGGCCGCAAAAAATCATTACCATCTTTAATCAAGAACCCCTTAATCCGACTTTATCCGCTTTTTTGCCGGTTAAAATTTCCGAAAGACAACGTGTTCAGTTTATGATTGATTTGCTCGCCGTCAAGGGAATCCCGGCGCGAATGGCGCGCGGCGTTCGTTTGGAAGAAGGAAAACAGGCCGCCGAAGCCGATTTGATGTTGGAGGCTTATGACGGTTATAAGTGGCGCTTGTATGATATTTATACCGCAAGAGCCGGTTTGCCGAAAAATTTTATTATTTTTCAAAGGGGCGGAAAATCGCTTTTGGACGTTCAAGGCGGGGTTGATTCAAAAATTCGTTTCTCGGTTTTGAAATCTGTTACTTCCTCTTTTAAATTGGCAAGTCATCGGGCTTTGAACAATTATAACAAAATGTTTGATTATTCCATTTACAGTCTGCCGTTGTTGGAACAAAACACTCTTAAGTGGCTGATGGTTTTTCCGCTCGGCATTTTGGTTGTGGTGTTGATGCGCAATGTCGTCGGGATTCCCACTATGGGTACATTTACGCCGATGCTGATTGCCATGTCTTTGGTTAAAACCGGTTTTTGGTCCGGATTTATTTGTTTTTCCGCAATTATTGCCATCGGGTTATTGCTACGCGCCATTCTTTCAAAACTTAATCTTTTGCTGGTACCCCGAATTTCATCCGTGGTTATTTTCGTTATTCTTATCATGCAGTTTATGACCATCACCGGTTACCGTATGAATTGGGATATTGCCTCATCTGCGGTGTTTTTTCCGATTATTATCACGGCCTGGATTATTGAACGCGCCTCTATCACCTGGGAGGAAGACGGCGCAGCCAACGCAACTTCGGAAATTGTTTACAGCATGATAACCGCCATTGCGACTTATTTTGTCATCAGTAACGAATATATCCGCCACATTACTTTTGCTTTTGATGAAATCAATTTGGTGATTTTGTTTGTCGTTATGCTCTTGGGCACTTATACCGGATATCGTTTGACTGAACTCAAACGTTTTACGCCGTTGGCAAAAAAATCTTAAAACAAAGAGGCTGAACCGATGTGGCACTGGTTTGAAAAATTCTGTTCTCCCCGAGAGCTTAAAGCGCAAGGCGTTTTGGGTATGAATGCCCGTAACTATAAGATTATTGCAAAAAACAATAACCGGCGGCAGTATCCTCTGGTGGATGATAAAGTCCAGACCAAAACACTGGCGGCAAAAGCCGGCATCAACACGCCGCACCTTATAGGCGTGATTGAATATCAACATCAGGTTAAAGATCTTACCCACATCGTTAAAGACTGGCCGCAGTTTGTGATTAAACCGGCACACGGCAGCGGCGGCAAGGGCGTTTTGGTCATCAAACATTGGGACGATGATTGTTTTGTTACCGCCTCCGAAAAAGTTTTGACGTTTCAAGATGTTTATCAACATGTTTCCAATACGTTAAGCGGTTTGTTCAGTTTGGGCGGACAATACGACGTGGCCGTGATTGAAGAAATGGTCGATTTCAGCGACATCTTCAAAGATTTCAGCTATCAAGGCGTCCCTGATGTGCGGGTGATTGTCTATAAAGGGTATCCGGCCATGGCCATGATGCGGCTGGCAACCGCCGAATCCGGCGGCAGAGCCAACCTGCACCAGGGCGCGGTAGGCGTCGGATTGGATATATTTACCGGCAAAACCTTAAACGCCGTGATGCACAATAAACCGATTTTGGTTCATCCCGATACAAAAGCAGAGTTAAAAAAGCTTGAAGTACCGTTATGGCGGGAACATCTGATTATCGGAGCGAAATCTTACGAGATGACAAAACTGGGCTACTTAGGCGCCGATATTGTTTTGGATAAAAACAAAGGGCCGATGATGCTGGAGCTTAATGCCAGACCTGGGCTCGCCATTCAAATCGCCAACGGTCGCGGTCTGATGGACGTTATTAAAAAAATTGATAAAACTTATCCCAAAGGTCTGACGCCGGAAGAAAGAGTTGATTTTCTCTTGAATCAGACGCAAGCAAATCCTAAATAACATATAGAAATTTTTTATCACTTAAAATTAAGGATAACATCATGTCAGAACTTTTAGAAAAAACGGAAACAAAAAATCTGGAAAAAGCACAAACAAAACATATTGCCGCCGAAGAGAAAAAGAAAATCGGCATCAGCGAAACAAGAGCTAAAAAAATCAAACATTCTTATCAGGTTAAAGACCCCGAAAACGCTTTGGTTTTGAAACTTAAAGACGGCGATGTCGTGATTGAAATGTATCCGGACGCAGCACCGAATCATGTCAAAAGAATAAAAGAACTGGTGCGCAGCGGTTTTTACAACGGTTTGAAATTTCATCGCGTTATTGACGGATTTATGGCGCAAACCGGCTGTCCGCTCGGAACCGGCACCGGCGGCAGCGGCCAAAAGCTCAAAGCTGAGTTTAACCGTCTTCCGCACAAACGCGGCACCGTTTCCATGGCCAGAGCCTGGGATGTGGATTCCGCCGACAGCCAGTTTTTTATCTGTTATGCCGATTGTCCGTGGCTCAACGGGCAATACACAGTGTGGGGCGAGGTTACTTCCGGTATGGAATATGTTGACGCCATCAAAAAAGGCAGCGGCGACAACGGCACTGTGGTAAACCCTGATGAAATTATCAGCATGACAGTGGTCGCCGATTTATAAATGGCGGTAAAATCAAAAAAGCAGACCTGTTTCTTCAGACGGGTTTGCTTTATTTTTTTGTGTTTTTTTGCCATTGATTAAAACATCGGCGGCGGCGCGCGCCTCGTCGGTAATGTTTTCACCCGACAGCATACGGGCGATTTCTTCTTTCTTTTCCGCAGCCGACAGTTGATGAACTTTGGTGGTGGTAACATTGTCCACCGTGGTTTTGCTGACCATGAAATGCCGACGGCTGAATGAGGCCACCTGCGGCGAGTGCGTTACGACCAAAACCTGAACTTTCCCGGCCAAGCGCGCCAAACGTTCGCCGACAGCTTGTGCCGTGGCGCCGCCGATGCCCGCGTCGACTTCATCAAAAATCAGTGTTTCCACGCTGCTCTTTTGCGATAAATTGACTTTCAAAGCCAGCATAAAACGCGAAAGCTCGCCGCCTGAGGCAATCTTATTTAAGGCGCCGCGCGGCGAATTCGGGTTGGTGGAAACCGTAAAATTAACTTTATCAAAGCCCTTTCCACTCCATTCGTTTTCCGGCAGCTGTGTGATTTCGGTTGCAAATACGGCGCGTTCCATTTTAAGCGGCGGAAGTTCTTTCATTACGGCTTTATCAAGCGTTGCCGCCGTTCGGGTTCTTAATTTGCTTAGCTCCTCGGCTTGCGTCATATACTCACGGCGGGCGGCAGCAACAGCACGGCGCAAATCGGCAATATTTTCTCCACCTTTGTCAAGCGCCGTCAAACGATTTTTAAAATCTTTAAGCACTTCCGGCAGCGAATCTATCGTACAGGCATGTTTGCGCGCCAATGCTTTTAAGGCGAACAAACGTTCCTCCACCGCATCGGCCTCATTTGCATTCAGGTTAATTTCGCTGCTTGCTTCTTCAATCCGGCTGACGGCTTCATCTAATTGAATAAGCGCCGTGTCCAACGCCTCGCCGATGTCGGCAAAGCGATTTTCGGTCAAATGATTGACTTTTTCCAATGCGCTCTGCGCTTTGCGGATTAGGTTTGAAATGTCCCTTCCCTGCAAGGAATTATATGCCAAATTCAAGTTTTCAATCAGCTTTTCGGCATGCATTAATTCCGTACGCTTGCGATTGAGTTCATCTTCTTCGCCGGGTTTTATCTTGGCTTTTTCCAGCTCATCCGCCCAATGTCTGAGATTGTCTTCTTCTTTGGCAGCATCGGCATAAGCCTGTTCGGCGGCCATCAGTTGTTTTTGCAGCGTTTTATATTTTTGATATGTCGCTGCTGTTTGTTCCAGATTTTTAACATAGCCGCCATACAAATCCAAAACCGTCAAATGTGTCGCCGGATTTAACAATCCCTGATTATCAAATTGACCGTGGATTTCCACAAGACAGGCACCGAGTTCTTTTAGCAGCCTTGCCGTTATCGGCTGGTCGTTTAGAAAGATTTTCCCTTTACCGTCACGGCTTAAAGTGCGTTTGATGATGATTTCATCGTCGACATCCAGTTCATTTTCTTTGCATAGCGCAAAAAACGGATTGTTTTTATCCTTAATCTCAAACACACCGCTGACCGAGAGTTTTTCCGCACCGGTTCGGATTAAACCGGTTTCCGCCCGGTTGCCTAATAATAGCCCGAGCGAATCCAATAAAATGGATTTGCCGGCGCCGGTTTCACCGCTGAACACGCTCAACCCGTCGGAAAAATCCAAATTCAGCTTATCAATCAAAACGACATCGCGAACGGAAAGTGTCTTAAGCATTTTTTTGCCTTATTTTCCTTCAAGTGAAATCAGTTTTTGCGCCTTAGCCGTCCAACTGCTTTTCGGATAATTGTGTTCCAAAACGCGGGTGGATTTTGTTGCCTGATTTTTCATGCCCAGAATTGTGTAAATTTCCGCTTGGCGATACAACGCTTCCTCAATTTGCGGCGTGGTTTGGTATTGATTAACAACCGTGTTGAAACGATTGAGCGCGGAAAGATAATTTTTGTTTTTGAGATAATAACGTCCGACAGCCATTTCCTGTCCGGCTTTATGGTCTAAAGTCAAATTTAATTTGCCGGCGGCATCTTCGGCGTATTCGGTTTGCGGAAACATTATGACCACCTGACGCAGCGCCTGATAAGCGTTTTCGGTTACGGACTGGTCTTTATCGGCCGGATTGATTTGGTCATAATAGCACAAAGCCTTCAGATAATAAGCATAGGCAATGTCTTTGTTACCGGGGTGAAATTTAATGAATCGGTCAAGGCTCATAATCGCATCATCATATTTTTCATCGCGGTAATAAGCATATGCCCCCATCAGCTTGGCCTTGACCGCCCAACGCGAATAAGGGTGTTCCAGCTCAACTTTTTCGAAACTTTCAGCCGCTTGCGCATATGATGTGTCTTGCAAATAATTATACCCTTGGCGGTAAAGTTCTTCGGCGGTGAAATTTTGCACCTGTTCCGAATCATCGCCGGAAGCGCAGGCGTTTAAAAACAAAAGTCCGCAAAACAATGCAAAAATTTTTTTCATGTTTTATCCTTTTATTCAACAATCTCGTAATTTTCTTTATCCGCAAAAAGTTTTTTCAAAACTTCATTATTATGAAAATGTCCGGTACGATATGCCTTGACATCGGCCAAAACAAAGCAGCCGGAAGTGTACAAATCGCCCACGGCATCCAAAACCTTGTGGTTGACGCACTCGTTTTTGACCCGAAAACCGCCGGGATTTAAAATATTTTCACCGTCCAAAACAACCGCGTTATCCAAGCTGCCGCCTTTAATCAGTCCGATTGAACGTAAATAATCAATCTGATATTTTTCACAAAATGTGCGGCTGGGCGCTACGGCGGCGGCAAAAGTATCGGCCGTTATGTCATCATCAAAAGTCTGATGACCGACAATTTTTGACGGAAATTCAATATCAAAACGAATATGCAAGGCTTTGCCGTTGTTGGGCTTTAATTCAATGCTGTTGCCCTTGTCATCGGCAAACTCAACGGAACGCAAAACTTTTAAGTATTTCCTCGGCGCGTTCTGTCCGGTTTTTTCAGCATTTTGCAAAATCTTGTAAAACACGGCGCCACTGCCATCCATAATCGGCAATTCCCGATTGGAACATTCAATTTCCAGATTGTCTATACCCGCCGCATAAAGCGCCGCCATTAAGTGTTCAATCGTACTTATCAAAACGCCGTCCTGTCCCAGACAGGTACAGTTGCGGGTATCGGTAACCTGATTGTAAAGTGCGGGGATTTTGACGTTTTTCCCATTTTCGGTCCGGCTAAAAACTATACCGGTATTTTCCGCCGCCGGCTTTAAGGTCAGTACCGACGGACAACCGGAATGCAGGCCGGTTCCTTCTATCTTGATTGGTTGTTTTAATGTTTGCTGCCACATAAAATTTAACCTTTCCGTTTAAAAAAGTTGGTGGCCTATAAGCCGGGTTCTGTGCCTGCCATTGCTTTGCGACAAGGCAAAGATTGCAGCGATAGCCATTCATCTTAACAAGCCGTTGCCGGCTTGCTTTCGCGACCTACCCTTGGACAAGGTGGAAACGCCTCGTCAGAAGCAAGCTTCTGATAAATCCTAATTTGGTCTTACATCGGATAGGGCTTGCCTAAAGCCTGTCATATTGCTATGCCAGCGGTGAGCTCTTGCCTCACCTTTTCACCCTTACCGGACATATAGTCCGGCGGTAGTTTTCTGCGGCGCTTTCCCTTGGATCTCTCCAGCCGGACGTTATCCGGTATCCCGTTTCCATGAAGCCCGGACTTTCCTCACCCGCGGATTTTCCTTTCCGCAGCGCGGCTATCCGGCCACCCTGTTGTTAACCTATACGCAATTCTTTTCAAAAGCAACGGTTTTTAAAAGTTTTTGCAGAATCTTAAATATATTTTAATTTATTTTGGGTTTGATGAAAGCAGTAGTGATTAAAATTTCAAGGAGTATAATACATGAAAAAACTTTTAGCGACAGCCTCAGCAATTGCCGTTCTGGCCGCTTTTGCCATGCCGGCTCACGCCGAATGCGACGGTTGGTATGCCGCCCTGCGCGGCGGTATGGTTACCCATGATGTTGACGGGGATCCGGGAAACCCTATGTTTGCCGAATCCATTGATTTTGACGATGATCTTTTGATGATTAGCGGCGCCATCGGCTATCGCTACCAGCACTGGCGCGGTGAGTTTGAATATGTCTGGCGTGATTATGTCGAAGGCGACGATGTGGACTATACAGAAAAATTCAAAACCTATTCTTACATGCTGAACGCTTATTATGATTTTCTGCCGTACAACTGGTGGACACCGTATGTCGGCGCCGGCATCGGTTTAACACAGTTGAAATATCGCGCTTTTGATAAAATGGGTGGTTATAGCAACGCTGATTATGATCCGATGATGTTTACCTGGTCGGTCGGCGCCGGTTTATCGTTAAAGGTAACCAACCGTTTCAATGTTGATGCCGGTTACCGTTATTACGATATGGGTCGCATCAAAAGCAGCGACGTTACGGCACAGGAAATTTACGCCGGCGTGCGTTACGTTTTCTAATCGTGAAACATTTACGGATAAAGAGAGCTTTGAAAAAAGCTCTCTTTTTTTGTGTGATAACACCGGTTTGTACTTGTTTTTTGCCTCACAAAGGTTAAAATTCAGGCATTGATTTTTTGTAACGGAGGTTTTTTTTATGGGAAACAAACTTTTCGGCACCGACGGGGTGCGGGGCATTGCCAACGAATTTCCGATGACGGCGGAATTCGCTTTTCGGCTGGCACAGACTTTAAGCCAACTGATTTGTGTTGAAACAAAACGCGTTGCGTTGGCTAAAGACACCCGGCTTTCGGGAGATATGCTGGAAGCAGCAATGGCTGCCGGGTTTACCTCCATGGGCGTAGATGTCATCAAACTCGGCGTGGTACCGACGCCGTTGTTGACGGCACAGACCGAAAACTTAAACGTCGACATGGCGGTGATGATTACCGCCTCACACAATCCTTATCATGACAACGGCATTAAATTGATTAATGCCAGAGGTGATAAGTTTTCTGACGAACAAACCGCAAAAATTGAAGAGCTATTAACTTCCGAAACCGTATTTGAACATGATAAAAACAATATCGGACGGATTTTTGAAGATGACAAATGCATTGCCGCATATATGGAAAACGCCCGCAAAGTTGCGCCGAATTACAATGCGTTGAAAGGTTTGCGCGCGGTTTTGGACTGCGCCAACGGCGCATTTTCCAAAATCATGCCGCAGATTTTTAAGGATTTGGGCGCCGGCATCATTACGCTTTCGGCATCTCCGGACGGACGCAACATCAATATGGATTGCGGCTCGCAGCATACGGAAAATCTGCAAAAAGTGGTGAAGGAAAGCCACGCGCACATCGGTATCGCGGTTGACGGCGACGGCGATCGCATCATTATTTGCGACGAAAAAGGAAAGCGAATCGACGGCGACCAAATCATCGCTTATCTCGCAACTTATTTCAAAGAAGAATGTTTGCTAAAAGGCAATGCCGTGGTGGCAACCGTGTGGTCAAATCTCGGGCTGGAAAAATATCTGCATTCTTTGGGCATCAGTTATTTCCGCAGCGCGGTCGGCGAACGTTACGTGATTGAAAAAATGCGCGAGACCGGCGCCAACGTCGGTGGTGAAGAATCCGGACATATGGTGCTTTCCGATTACGCCAAGACCGGTGATGCTCTGCTTACCGCCATTGTCATCAGTTGCGGACTGGTCAAGAGCGGCAAAAAAATGAGCGAGATTTTTCCGCTGTTTGAAAACTGCCCGTGCGAAATCACCAATGTTCGCTTTAAATCAGCCGAAGAAGTCGGTATCGCCATGGACAGCTCCATTGTGCAAAACACCATCACCGACGCTCAGAAAAAAATCGAAGGGCAAGGCTCCGTCATTGTGCGCAAATCAGGCACCGAACCGGTGATTAAAGTGCGGGTTGAAGGCGAAGACGCCGCATTGGTTAAAATTTTAAGCAATGTGATTGTAACGGAAATTGAAAAATACAGCTAAAGCTTAAACCTTTATTTACTTAAAACGCCTATTATTTTGTTGTTAAATTTTCCATTAAAGGATTTGAAAAAATGATAAAAGGTATTTTGGCGCTCTTTAATTTGGGGTTGATTTATAACCCGATGGTTCTTTTGGGCATCATCACCGGTTTTGTTGCCATGGGCGCGTTGGAAAGCGAACAACTGCACGCGCTTTATACCAATTATCATTTGTATCTTTTGATGCTCTTGATTGCCGGCCTTTATGTTTATTTTTTCAGACGGACTTTTATGCAAAACGGTTATGACACCGATTGGAAAGCCACCATCCAAACAATGGTCGGACATTTTTTGATGTTGGTCGTTTCCTTTTTGCTCAGCATGCTGTTTGTGATGTCGATTTCTTTCGGCGGTACGGAAGAAGAAGTCGATTATGACGAATTGCCGGGTTTTACGGAAGTTGAACAGGATATTAAAAATCATCAAAAAGAACTGCAGGAAAATTATGACGCCATTATGAAGGCGATTGATATGCCGGCGATGTAATTGTATGCTTGTTGTGATATAAAGTGATACAAAAGATTACAAAAGTTGGCAAAAAGATACATCATGATACAAGACAGTAGATAAAATGATAGACAGAGGGCTTGATGCCGTGATAGACAGAGTTCCCAACGTCGCAATCAAATATGGATTAAAAGCGGCAAAATTTGCACCTAAAGCAGGGGCTTATGCAGCCAGAGCCAAAGCGGCAAAAGATAAAAACTGTAAAAAAAAGAAGTGAGGTTAACATGAAACAGCAAATCCTGATAAAAATCAGTAATTTTTTGTTGGTTTTGGGATTTTTGGAAATTTTTTCCTTAATCGGAAATTATGTTCAAAATGACACTTTATCAGCTTTTATGCTGCCGGCAGAAATTTTTATGATCTTTGCAGGATTTACTGTTTTATTTAAAAAGCAGTTTATCTTCGGAAAAAATTTTTCAAAAACATTCCCGGCTTTCAGCCTTTGGCTTAAAGCGGCCGGGGCAAGATTTTGTTTTACGCTGCCTAACATTATCTTTGCCGGAAAATGCGATAATGTGGTTGCCGCCGGAGATTCTTTCAGGACAATTTTGATATACGGTTACCAATTAACGGCAGACGTGTGGAAATATACCCTTTATGTGTTTGCACTTTTAATCGGCGTAAAATTCTTATATCATGCTGCACGAAAAGCGATTGTTGAAAAAGAAAAAATCGACATTGATTTCAAAGGTATTTTTAACAAAGAGCGATTTACCAATAAAATCCAAAATTTATTGCTTTTCGGTGGTATCATGCAACTTGTTTCGCTGCCGGTTTATTATGGCGATGTTTGGTTTGGTGAAAATATTGTAACCGATACATTATACGCTTTGTTTTATCCTTGTCTGCTGTGGGGTGCTCTGATTATTTTGTTTATGAAAAAAATGGTTTGTTTTGATAATTTGTATAAACGGTATCCGAAAATTTCCGTCGGGTTAAAGTGGATAGGCATATTGCCGTATTTGGGTTTGCCGCTTTATCTGTCGTTTGTTGAAATGGGTTATGAACAAGCCGCACTTGTTTATGAAAACGCTGATAACCGCATTGTAGACCGGGTCAGTATTTATGCAGTGTTTCTGCAAATTTTGACATATATGTTGTATGTTTTGGCCGTCATAGCATTTTTATATAAATTTTATCACGAAGAAAAGACTAAGAAAAAAAAATAAAAATACGCCTTCTTTATGGGAAAATCTGATTGATTTGATAACGGCTCTTATACCTTAAATCGTTTTGATACAAAGCGATACAAAAGATTACAAAGGTTGGCAAAAAGATACAAAAAAGGGGATTACATTTTTTAAGAAATATGATAAATAAAAAAGTATAGTCGGGAGATAGAGGGTTTTAAAGCCTATGTTCCCGACTTTTTTAATAACAACAAGCAGCCGCCTCTGTTTAAACAGGGGCGTTTTTTTAATGGAAGGAAAAGAACATGAGAAGTTTATTTGGAGGAGATACATACGAGAGTGATAATGATGAAAGACTGGATAAAAAGTTCAGTTATAATTATCAGGTAATAAAGAGGATGTATCCGAAAGCAAGCGAATTGCCGGAAGAAGAAGTCAGAGGAATCATCCGAAAATATTATCAGGCACCCAAAGGGCAGGAAGAACAAGTTATAAAAGATTACATCAGCCAAAAAGAACCCGAATGGCAACAGTTATACGGATTGGATTATGAGGATAAAGAAGAAACAGAAGATGCAAATTCCTTTTGGCAGCCGACGCAAAACAATGATTTTTGGGGCGGATACGGCAACAAACAAAACACATCGTCTTCAACCATACAACCGATGACGGAACAAGAGCATCAAAAAGCTAAAACACTGGCATCTCAAATCAGACTGGAAATTCCAAACACTTATACCGATTATCTGGCACAATATTATCCGATAATTGAAAATACGGGAAAAATATTGTATGAAAACTTGCCACTTTACCCGCTTGGATATTCTTTAGGAATGTTGTTGCAGGCTAAAAAGGACATGGACAAAGCAAACCTTATTAATGGTGATAATTATTATCATCGTTTAGGCATGGCTCAGATAGGACAACAGGCGAATAATATACCGGGTTTATATCCTGCCGGAAAATTTTGGGGTTATGCAAAAGAAGGGTTTGATATAACTAAAAAGGTTTTAGAAGGACAGCCGTTTTTAGAAATTTTGAAAGATAGTCAAAAGGACTTACATAACAATGATGAATCCTTAAATTGGGGCTTGAACAATCCGAACGCAAGTGTTAGAATGTGGCTTAAAGATTTGGATATAAACACAAATACATGGAAAAAACAAAATGAATAATTTGCGTATAGTAAAGTTTTTTATGAAATTAGTATTTGTCTGTGTTGTCGTCCTTATAGCTATCGGATTGCCGGGGGCTATAATGCTATCATGGGGTGATGAAGAAAATATTGAACAGTGCATGCAGAATTTCCCAGAACGGACGTATGCTGAATGCGAAAGCGCCATTGTTTGGTAAGATCAAATATGTTAATCTTTAGAGAAGCTCTTGCCCAAAGGACAGGAAGAACAAGTGATAAAAGACTACATCAGCCAAAAAGAACCGGAGTGGCAGCAATTATACGGATTGGATTATGGGGATGAAGAAGAAACAGAAGATGCGAATTCCTTTTGGCAGCCGACGCAAAACAATGATTTTTGGGGCGGATACGGCAACAAACAAAACACATCGTCTTCAACCATACAACCGATGACGGAACAAGAGCGTCAAAAAGCTAAAACTCTGGCATCTCAAATCAGACCGGAAATCCCAAACACTTATACCGATTATCTGACACAAAATACGGCGGATATGCTATACGGTGCCGGCCGCGCCTTAAACGGGCTAACCGGTGGTGGACTGGATTATTTA
>CALXTI010000008.1 GCA_944391395.1 uncultured Alphaproteobacteria bacterium | reverse complement strand
AAAAAAAAGGGGGGCCCCCACCCCCACGCCCCCAAAAAAGTTGCTCATATGACTCATTATAAACCGTTTTTTTTTTTTTGCAACTTTAAAGATTCTCCGACCAATCTTTTCTTTATCCCTGGTTGTAAAAAATCTGTCGGATTTTTAAATACGTGATGTTTGGGCTTAAAAAACGTTTGTTGAAAAATATTGTTGATTATCTGTGGTTTTTAAGAAAAAATGATTGCACATTTTTTGATAAAGTAATAAAAAGTTATCAATTATTCACACACACCTTCATTCGGAGAAATTTTTTATGTTTTCAAAATTAATGGGTTTACTTTCGGCCGATATGGCGATTGATTTGGGGACGGCCAACACTTTGGTATACGTGCGTGGCCGTGGTATCGTGTTAAATGAGCCTTCCGTCGTGGCGATAGAAGAATTTCGCGGCAAGAAACAGGTTTTGGCGGTCGGTAACGAAGCCAAACAAATGCTCGGGCGCACGCCCGGCAACATCCACGCCATTCGTCCTTTGAAAGACGGCGTGATTGCCGATTTTGAAATCGCCGAGGAAATGATTAAATATTTCATTCGTAAAGTTCACAATCGCCGGACTTTTGCCACGCCGATGATTATCGTTTGCGTTCCTTCGGGTTCGACGGCGGTTGAACGCCGCGCCATTCAGGAATCCGCCGAAGCGGCCGGCGCGCGCAAAGTGTGGTTGATTGAAGAACCGATGGCGGCTGCCATCGGTGCCGGTTTGCCGGTAACCGAACCGACCGGTTCCATGGTGGTGGACATTGGCGGCGGTACGACCGAAGTGGCTGTGTTGTCGTTGGGCGGTATCGTGTATGCCCGTTCGGTGCGTGTCGGCGGCGACAAAATGGACAGCGCCATTATCTCATACATTCGTCGCAACATGAATCTTTTAGTTGGCGAGAGCAGCGCGGAACGCATCAAAAAAGAAATCGGCTGCGCCTGTCCGCCGGCAAAGGGCGATGGCCGCTCCATGGAAATTAAAGGCCGTGATTTGATGAACGGCGTTCCCAAGGAAATCGAGGTTAACGAGCGACAAATCGCCGAGGCTTTGTCCGAACCTGTTTCATCCATTGTTGAGGCGGTCAAAGTGGCTTTGGAAAATACGGCGCCGGAATTGGCAGCGGATATTGTCGACAAAGGTATTGTCCTGACCGGGGGCGGTGCGCTTTTGACCTCTCTTGACCAGGTTTTGCGCAATGCGACCGGCTTGCCGGTTTCAGTTGCGGAAGAACCGCTGGCCTGTGTGGCAAAAGGCACCGGCAATGCTCTGGATAACATTGATAAATTAAAGAGTGTGCTCTCAACGATGTATTAACCGACGGGGCGTTTGTTTTAAGGAGATATTTTCAAAATGAAACGTCGCCGGGTGTTGTTTATACGTTTGAGTCAGTTCAGGCTTTTTATCCGAAAATTTTTAATCGCGATATTGTTTGTGTCCGCTTTGGCTTTAATGATGTTAAGCAAAGCGGATTCGCTTGTTTTGGAAAAAACAACTACGGCGGTAACGATGGTTTTTAACCCGGTCATCCGTATTATCCAGATGCCGGCGCAATTTGTATACGGCGTGTATGAAAAAATTAAAGACATCGGTTTGGTTTACTCCGAAAACAAAAAATTAAAAAAAGAAAATATTGAACTGATGCTGATAAAAAATCAGCTGCGCACGCTAAAAATGGAAAATCGCCTTTTGGCCAGAATGTTAAATTACACGCCGCCGCCGGAAGCGACTTTTGTGACGGCAAAAATCGTTGCCGAAGAGGGCGATGGTTTTTCACATTCTTTGATAGCCTATATCGGCGATGCCGACCAGGTCAAAGAAGGACAGGTGGTTTTAGGCGCCGAAAGCGTGGTCGGTCGGGTCGAAACCGTTGCCGGCAAATACGCGCGGATTTTGTTGTTTACGGACATCAACTCAAAAATACCGGTTTTGGTGGAAAGAAACCGTGAAAGAGGCATCTTGTCCGGCGACAACACGACAGTTCCGAAATTGCAATATACGGCTTTGGATGCGGATATTGTTCCCGGCGACATGCTGGTAACATCAGGGGTGGCCGGCATTTTTCCGGCCGGATTGCCGGTCGGCATTGTCAGCCGTATCGGCGAAGACGAGATTGAGGTGGAAACAATCACCGATATTCCGCGGCTTGAATACATCAGGATTGTTGATTACGGTATTTACGACGATGTTGTCAAATTAATGCAGGAAGAAGAGGATTAAGATGGAAGAAACGTTTTCGGAAATCCTTGAAAACGGCTTAAAACGGTGTTTGCCGCTGTTGAGCTCAATTCTGCTGCTTTTGGTGATTTATATTCCGGTGCATTTGCCTTTGTCGCGTTTTTTGCGTCCCGATGTCGGCATGATTTGTGTTTATTTTTGGGCGCTGTATCGACAGGATTTATTCGGTTCGGTTTCCGTCTTTATATTGGGGCTGATTGCGGACAGCCTGAGCGCGGTTCCGCTTGGTTTAAATATTTTTGCGTTTATGTTTGTTTATGTTTTCGGCAGCACCTTTAGCAGTTATGTCAACATGAAACCGTTTGCGGTCAGTTGGTTGGGTTTTGCCCTGATATCATTTTTGGCTTTTGCGGTCAAATGGCTTCTGGCATCGTTTTTTTACAGCCAATTTTTGGTGTTTGGCAGCATATTGATTGCTTACCTGGCCACCGTGTGTCTTTATCCGTTAATTGCCAGTTTGAATATTCTTATTCAAAACAAATGCCTTGCCAACGAGGAAATAATCTATGAACAGGGATAACGACAAAGGAAAGGTATTGTTGCGGCGGACGGCAATGGTAACGGTTGCTGCCGTTTTTCTTTTGTTTGGTTTGATTTTCCGGCTTTATTATTTACAGGTATATCAAGGCGATAAATATAAAATGATGGCTGATGAAAACCGGATTTCCTCGCGCGTTTTGGTTCCGCCCCGGGGGACGATTTATGACCGCAACGGCGAAGTTTTGGCAGCCAACGAACAAAATTTTCAAGCTTTGATTGTTGCCGAACAAACCCCGGATTTGGAGAAAACGTTAAAGCGTTTCAATCAAATCATTCCGTTAAGCGCGGATGAAAAAGAAAAAATAAAAAAAGACATACACCATAATAAAAAGTTCGTACCTGTAAAAATCAAAGATAATTTGAGCTGGGAAAAAGTGTCGGCGCTGTTGCTTGACGCGCCGTATTTGCCGGGTGTGTTTATCAGCGAAGGGCTGAACAGAACATATCCTTTGGGCGAATATACAACGCATTTTTTAGGTTATGTCGGTGCGGTTTCCGAAGCGGATGCCAAAGATGACCCGTTATTGATGGTTCCCGGGTTTAAAATCGGCAAATCCGGTTTAGAAAAAATTTTTGAAAAGGAACTGCGCGGCAAAGCCGGTGATGTTAAGCTTGAAGTCAACGCCTATGGGCGGATTATGAAAGAAATAGAGCGCGATAAGGGGACGCCCGGGAAAGATTTGCATTTAACGATTGATAGCCGGTTGCAAAAATTTGCCCAAGATGCTTTCGGGGACAATAGCGGCGCTGCCGTGGTTCTGGACGTTCACAGCGGTGAGATTTTGGCGTTTGTGTCGGTTCCTTCTTTTGATCCCAATTTGTTCACCACCGGAATATCGCATAAAGATTGGAACGCCTTGTTGGAAAACGAACGGCATCCGCTCACCAACAAAGCCGTTTCCGGTCAATATTCTCCGGGGTCGACTTTCAAAATCGTGGTGGCGTTGGCAGCGCTTGAGGCAGGCGTCATTGATTTGAATACGACTTTTACCTGCAGCGGTTCCATGCCATTGGGCAATCATGTGTTCCATTGCTGGCGTCATTGGGGGCACGGAAAACAAAACGTCGTGGAGGCGCTCAAAAATTCTTGCGATATCTTTTTTTATGAAGTGGCGTTGGAACTCGGAATAGAAAAAATCGCCGCGATGGCAAGACAGCTCGGCATGGGGCATAAAACCGGCATATCGCTTGATAACGAACGTTCCGGCCTTATCCCCGATTCTGAATGGAAAATGAAAAAATACGGCGAAAAATGGCAGCAGGGCGAAAGTGTGATTGCCGGCATCGGTCAAGGCTATGTTTTGGCAACGCCGCTGCAGCTGGCGGTCATGGTTTCGCGAGTCGTTAACGGCGGATACGATATTAAACCGACTTTCATGAAATTAAGTTTGAAAGATAAAGGATATATCAAAAAACTGCCGATTTCCCGAAAAAATATTGATATTGTCAAAAAAGGCATGTTTGAAGTTGTTAATGGCGAACGCGGAACGGCTTCGGCTGCAAGATTTAACCTGAACGGCATAAAAATGGGCGGCAAGACGGGAACGACGCAGGTGCGCAGAATATCCATGGAAGAAAGAAAATCAGGCATCATCAAAGACGAGGATTTGCCTTGGCGGCTGCGCAATCATGCCTTGTTTATCGGTTATGCGCCGCAAGACAATCCGCATTATGCGGTGGCGGTGGTGGTTGAGCACGGTTCTTCCGGTTCAGGTGTTGCCGCGCCGATTGCATCAAAAATTTTACAAGAAGCTTTGCGCTTGGATATAAAATAACGGGAAGACAAGATGTATAAATATTACGAAGCCGGATTTAAAAGTCGAAATCTGTCATTGAAAGAAAAATTTTTCAATATCAATTTCGGTTATGTTTTTTGCATTATTTTATTGGCTATTATCGGCACCGTTTCTTTATATTCGGCGGCAAACGGAAACTGGTCGCCTTGGGCCTATAAGCAACTGGTGCGTTTTTGCGTGGCGTTGGGGCTGATGTTTTTTATGGCTTTAATTGATGTCAAAATTTATCTTAAATATTCATATATAGCATATTTTCTGGTTTTGCTTTTGTTGATTGCCGTTGAAGTCGGCGGCCATGTCGGCATGGGCGCGCAACGCTGGATTGATTTGAAAGTATTTAAGTTGCAGCCGTCGGAACTGATGAAAATAGCCATGGTGATGGCGCTTGCCAAGTATTTTCACGGTTGCACGCTTAGCAAAATAGAAAGCGTGCGCGGCATTGTGGCGCCGATTTTGATGGTGCTGTTTCCGGCTGCTTTGATTGTGATACAACCGGATTTGGGAACGGCGTTGATGCTGTTGTTTACCACCATGGTTATCTTTTTTGCAGTCGGCGTGCAATGGTGGAAATTTGCTCTGCTGGGCGGGGCGGGAATTGTTTTTGCTCCGATAGCGTGGCATTTTTTACACGATTATCAAAAAAACAGGGTGTTGACTTTTCTTGATCCGGAAAGAGATCCCTTGGGCAGCGGTTATCATATTATCCAATCCAAAATTGCGCTTGGTTCCGGCGGCGTGTTCGGCAAAGGTTTTCTAAACGGCACGCAAAGCCATTTGAATTTTTTGCCCGAAAAACACACGGACTTTATTTTTACGATGTTTTCGGAAGAATTCGGCATGATTGGCGGGACTTTGTTGATTTTGATTAACCTGGTCATCATCGTGTACGGATATATGTTTGCTTTCAGAACCACGAGCTATTTCGGAAAGCTGGTGATTATCGGGTTAAACACCAATTATTTTATGTATATATTCATTAACATAGCCATGGTCTTAGGGCTATTGCCGGTGGTGGGTATTCCTCTGCCGTTGATATCTTACGGCGGCACGGTGATGCTCTCGGTGATGGCAAGCTTTGGCATAATTTTATGCATGGATGTTAACCGCCATCTCAATTTGGGACGCAGCTCGTTTGACGATAATTAAGACGATATAACCAATTTATCATAACAGATTTACCGAATTGAAAAAAACAAACCTGCACTTATGTGAAAAGCAGGGAGGATACGCCATGAAAAAAATTGCTTTCGGCTTAATCGTAACAATGCTGCTTTTGGCCTGTGCCACACCGCAAAAATATGATAAACGGTTGCAACAATGGGTTGGTAAACAGGAAAATGAACTTTTAGCCGTTTGGGGTCGCCCGAGCGCGGAAAAATATCTGAACGACCATACAAAAGTTATTACATACACTCAAATCAACGATTGGTATTACCCGATGGAATATTACGCCTATAACGGCGGTTGGGTAACTGAAAATGTGATTTACGAACCTTTTGCCGATGAATATGGCCTGGATATGTACAATCAAATGACGGAGACTGAAGTAGAAGAATATTGTCAGACCTCGTTTTGGGTCGTCAATGGCATTATAACCGCCTGGAAATGGCGGGGAAACGATTGTGCGTCGCGCTAAAAAGATTAACCGCCGAGTTGCGATTGAACAATGTTGGATCTGGATATGTTTTGCGGCTGATTGACAGGCTTTTGCGCCGGCTTGTTTTTGTCATTTATGCGCTGTCTGACTTGTTGAAGTTGTATCAAATTGTCTAAATTAAGTTCAATGCCGTGATTTTCCGCCAATCCGGTCAGAATATTTTTTGTTTCTGCTTTATAATGCTGATAACGGCCTTGCGGCGAGATTAAATATTCGGCAAGAGCTTTTTCACGTTTTTGCTCTTTCACTTTCTTAAATAAGGTATCCAATTTCGGCAAAGCTGCATCTTTGTCGATTTTACCGCGATCCAATTGTTTTAAGACGTGCACGGCCATTTTTTCCGGCTGATTTTCACACCAGTCTTTTTTAATTGTTTTCTGGTCGTCTATCCGGGTTTCCTGCCATAATTGCTTTTTTTGTTCGGCGGAAATACCCAAAGATTCGTCGTTTGCCAACTTATGGCGGATTTGTTTTGCGTAAGCCAGGCATTGAGCTGCTTTTTGCGAATATCCTTTCAGCAGAATGGCCGTAGTCGCAACACCGACGGCCATATAATCCTCTTTGGCAAAATTAAGCACATCCAAATTGACGGAATAACTGGCATCCGGACGATTCTTCTCAATATTTTGGATTTCCAGGCTGGTCAGATTCGGGTCGGTGCGTGCGAGTTCCATAATTTCACTTGGAATTCGTCCGTTATATTTGTCGCGTATATATTCGGGAATCTTTTTCCAGATATCGAATTGTTCCTGATGTTTTGTAAAAACGGCATTAACCAAGGCATCGGAAACCGCATCCGAAGACAATTTGGAATAATCTTCAGGATAATTCGCTTTCAAAAAACTTAAAAATTCGGTTCCCGTGTCAGCCATGATTATTTACCTTCTTTACCGTATTTTTTTCTTAACATATCTTGTATTTCTTGTGAAATACGCAAATTTCCTTTATCGTCTTTTTCGGTATCCAACCCGTTGATTTTCTTGACAATTCGTTCTTCACCTTTGGCGTTTTTGGTTTTATATTCGCCGGTGATGCCCAGCCTGGCCGCCATGATTTTCTCACGCTCTTCTTCTTTTTGTCTGCGTGCATCGGCTTGTTCCGGCGACATTTTTTCCCGCATCAAACCAACCTGTTCTTTTCTGATTTCGTAGCGTTTATCGATGTTTTCGGCGCTTTTTGGCTCTTGGGCGTTGGCGTTTAAGCGGCCGCGGACATCGTTGAGTTTGGTGTTGATTTCTTCCTGCCGGGCTTTTTCCTGTTCTTTTAAGGTATATTCTTTTAACGTGCTTTGAACGTTTTCCGGAAGTTGTTTGAAATATTCCGCATTCAAATCGATTTTCGGCGGATTGACCATTGCCACTTCGGCGCCGTCGGTATATCTTTCTTTGCTCATTAAGCATGCGGCCAGCAGCAAAGCTTTTTGTTTATCATCCAAAGTTGCTCCGAAAGTGATGCTTAAATTATTTTTCACAGCGTCTTTTACCACACCGCTGTATATTTCCAGATGAGATTCTTTACCGACCTGAACTTTGTCCGGCGCTGTATATTTAATTTCGCCTTTTTTCTCATCTTTGCTTAATACGCAGCTGAAAGTCTTGGTCTCAACATCTTTGGCCGGGTCGTTTTCAAAGGTGTTTTCAATAGATTCGGCGTATTCTTTCCAGAATTTGCGTTTTTCTTCAATCCAGTTTAGTTCCGGTGAAGGAGTTTCTTCGGTTGTGCCGACGTCAAGTGTTTGCCGCTTGTTATCTTCTGTCTTGTCGTCTTTTTCTTCACCGGTTGCCTCTGTTACCGGAGTTTCTTTATCCTCGGTCGGAGTGCCTTTGTTCTCTTTATCTTCCTTATTTTTATCTTGCTCGTTTTGTTTTTCGTTCTCGGAAGTTTGTTTTTTCGCATCCTGTGCGTCAATAATTTTTTGACGGATAATGTTCAGATTTTCCGCCGTAACTTCTTTCGGAAAATCATCCGGGTCTAAACCGGCGGTTTCCCAAGCCTTTTTAGCCTCTGCAAATTGTTCTTCCAATGTTTTGTTTTCTTTAGACATTTCTGCAACTCCTTTGTTTTTTTTCAACGCCTCGGTCTTTTGTTTGCGTCGGTTAAATTTTTCGATTTGGCTTTCCATAATTTTCTCCGATTATGTACCTATCATATCACCGTTTTTCATTTTTGTCTACTGTTTTGTTAAAAAAACACCCGAAAAGTCAAAATCGGGTGTTTGTCTTGTAAAAATTAAAAACACGAAGGTTTAAGCCACTTTGGCATCAAAGGTTATGTTTTTGCCCTCGATATTATCGGCCGTGCCGCCGGGGCAAGTGTTATCGACTTTAACTGCCAGCACTTGTTCGGCGATATAATCTTTGTTTTCGTTCAAGGCCAACGCCAATTCGGCATCGTCGGTTTTCCAACAAAGCTCAATTCGGTCGGAAATATTAAAGTTTTTGTCCTTGCGCAAGGTTTGCACCATGCGGACAAAATCGCGCGCCATGCCTTCGCGTTTCAAGCTGTCGGTTACGTTGGTGTCCAAGGTAACCACGGCTTTGTTGTCGGCAAAAGCGCGTCCGGCGACGCCTTCCTTCATGTCCAGACGCACTTCAAACAAGTCGGGCGTTAAAGTTTTGCCGGCGATGTTCAAGGTTCCGTCGGTGTTTAAGCTCCAGTTGCCTTGTTTGTAGGCGGCCATCACCGCGCCCATGTCTTTGCCCAAAGTTTTGCCCAAAAGCGGCGTGTAGAGATAAAGCTTTTTATCGGCGTAAGCGGCGAGGTTGTTGTCAAATTTGATTTCTTTGACATTGAGCTCGTCTTTGACAATATCCTGATATTCTTTTGTCAGTTCGGCGCCGACCAAGGTCAGGCTTGCCAAAGGCAGGCGGTTACGCAGGTTTTTCTCTTCGCGAATGAATTTTCCGGCCGAACACAAATCCTGCAAGAAATCCATTTCTTTCATCAGCTTGTCATCGGCATTGATGTCGGAAAGTTCCGGATAATCGGTCAAGTGGACGGATTCTTCACCGGTTAAGGTTTTAAACACATATTCACTGACAAACGGCATCAACGGCGCCAAAATCTTGCTCAAATTGAGCAAAACGGTGTAAAGCGTGTCAAAAGCCTGTGTGTTGCCTTCCCAGAAACGGTCGCGGCTGCGGCGGATGTACCAGTTGTTCAACACTTCCATAAATGCCGCCGTTTCATCGGTTGCCAAAGACACATTATAAGTTTCCAGTCCGTGTTTGACCACGTCGCGTAAATGTTTGAGTTTGGAAAGAATATAATTGTCCATGGCATCGTCAGAAGTTGAAATCTCCTTGGCCTTATATTCTTCGGCGTTGGCATAAAGCGTGAAGAAATAAAAAGCGTTCCACAATGGAATAAGCGCCGGCCGCAAGGCTTTGGCAATTTCTTTGCCTTCTTGGTCAACCGCCAGATTACCGCCTTTCAACACCGGTGAAGACACCAAAAACCAACGCAAAGCCTCCGAGCCGATATTTTCCAAGACCTCATTCGGGTCCGGATAATTTTTTAAGCGCTTGGAAAGTTTTTGCCCGCCTTCGGCCATCAAAAGTCCGGTGCAGATGCAGTTTTTAAACGCCGGTTTGTTGTGCAGCGCTGTTGATAAAACCGTTAAGGTATAAAACCAACCGCGGGTTTGGTCCATAGCCTCCACAATAAAATCCGCCGGAAAATGATTTTCAAACCATTCTTTGTTTTCAAACGGATAGTGTACTTGCCCGTATGGCATGGAACCGGATTCGAACCAGCAGTCAAACACGTCGCTGACGCGGCGCATCATTGTTTGACCGGACGGGTCGTCCGGATTGGGGTACACCACTTCGTCAATATAAGGTTTGTGCAGGTTGGTCACTTCAAAGCCGGTTTTTTCTTTGATTTCTTTTAACGAGCCGAACACATCCACCCGCGGAAACTTCGGATTATCCGATTTCCAAACCGGAATCGGTGTGCCCCAGAAGCGATTGCGGGAGATTGACCAGTCGCGCGCGCCTTCCAGCCATTTGCCGAAACGACCGTCTTTAATGTGTTCCGGCACCCAGTTGATTTGCTGATTGTTTTGCACCATCTTGTCGCGGAAATCGGTAACCTTGACAAACCAAGAAGACATGGCTTTGTAAATCAACGGCGTGTCGGTACGCCAGCAAAACGGGTAGGAGTGGGTGTATTGTTCCTTCTTGACCAACAGGCCGCGTTCTTTAAGCCAAACCATAATCGGTTCGTTGGTTTCAAAAACCTGCTTGCCGGCATAATCCGGTACTTCGGCGGTAAATTTGCCGGCTTCGTCCACCGGACAGACCACCGGAAAGTTTTCGTCATAAGCGCGGCAGGCGTCAAAGTCGTCCTGACCGAAACCGGGGGCGATATGCACGATGCCGGTACCGTCTTCAGTGGAAACAAATTCGCCGCTCAAGACCTTAAACGCGCCTTTTTCTTTTAAGTTTTTGAAATACGGAAACATCGGCTCATAGCTTAAGCCGACCAATTCGGAGCCCTTTAAGCTGCCGACTTTGACCGCATGTTCAAGCTGCTTTTTATAACGGCCAAGCAGGGCTTCCGCCAAGATGTATTTTTGACCGTTTTCTTCCATCACGGCATAATCAATATCGTTGCCGACAGCCAACATCAGGTTTGAAGGCAGTGTCCACGGTGTGGTGGTCCACACCAAAATATTCATACCGTTTTCAAGTTTGAACATGACAGTGATGGCATTGTCGGTTTTGTCTTGATAACCTTGATTAACCTCAAAGTTGGAAAGGGGCGTTTCGGCAGCCCAGGAATACGGCAAAACGCGATAATCTTCATACACCAGCCCTTTGTCATAGAGTTGTTTGAAGTTGTTAATCACGCTTTCCATAAACGGCAGATCCATGGTTTTGTAGTCATGGTCAAAATCGACCCAACGGCCGATGCGTTTGAACATTTCCACCCAAATGCCGGAATATTTCAAGACGTCCGAACGGCAGAAGTCGTTAAATTTTCCGACCCCGTACTGCTCGATTTGTTTGCGGCCGGAAACACCCAACTGTTTTTCGGCGGACATCTCGGCGGGCAGACCGTGACAGTCCCAACCTAAACGGCGTTCAACTTTTTTGCCGCTCATGGTTTGGAAACGGGCAACCACATCTTTGACATAAGAGACCATGATATGTCCGTAATGCGGCGTACCGTTGGCAAACGGCGGACCGTCGTAAAACACGAATTCGGCGGCACCGTCGCGGTTGTGGACGGATTTTTCGAAAGTCTTATCTTCTTCCCAGAATCTTAAAATTTCTTTTTCCAACCCGACAAAGTCAGGCTTTGCCTTTACTTCAGCGTAATGTTTCATTGTTTTGTACCTGTTATTTTGGTTAACGTTTTAAATTGTGAAAAGTTATGATATTTTAAATAAAAGATGCCATCCCCCTAGGGGATAATAATGTCGATGATGTGTATGTAAATATTAAGCATCTTTTTCTCTTTGAAAACTCTAAAAACAACAGTGCATAACCTACAACAACTTTTAACGCGCGTCAATAAAAAATGCAGCTTGACGTCATAAAAAATGAAAACATTGATTCAAACGGTTTCATGGCCGTGAAGAATAATGTTTTGCCTCAAGGCTCGTGCAACGTGTGATTGCCGTGCGGCGTTGCCGGCGCCGCATGTTTTAAAACGTTTCGGGTGTTAAAGAAATTTAAATAATCTTTATATAAAAAAAGCATAAACAATTAATCAAAGGATTTGTGTTGTCAGTTTTTAAAAATCAGTATTTCCCGAGCATCGAGCCGGCGTCATCCATGTTGGTGTTTTTACACGGCTATAACAACACGCGCGATGAAATGCGCCCGACGTATGAATATTTGCAGCAAAAACTGCCCGGACTTGCGATTGTCGCTCCGGAAGGCTCGAATGAGTCGCTAAAAGAGCCGGGACGCAAAAGTTGGTATAAAGTCTCCGGTTTTGACCATGAAAAAAAGCGCCGGTTGGAAGAAACGCCGGTGGAAGAAATCGCCCGAATTTATAATCAGGCGGCTCCGGCTTTGGCTGAAACGGCGGAAAGCATGAACCGATATATTGATGAAATTCAGCGCCGATACGGTTTTACCGACGATAAAACGTATATTGCCGGTTTTTCGCAAGGCGCGATGCTGGCGATTTGGACGGCTTTGATACGGCAGCGCAGGCTGGCCGGATGTTTTTCTTTTTCCGGCTTGGCGGCGGCCAATGATTTTCTTGACGATCGTATTGTTTCCCGGCCGCAGATTTACTTGTTGCACGGCAAAGAAGACGATAAGGTTCTGTTTAAATGCATGAATTTTACGGCCGATTGGTTGAAACGGGAAAAAATACCGGTGATTGCCAAGGCTTTCGACGGTCTGGACCATCAAATTTCTCACGAAGAACTTGATTTTACCGTTGATGTGATTAAAAACGGATGATTTTAAATCCTTATTTTTCCACTATTGTTTGTTTTAAAAAAGCAAAAACGATGGCGCTGTGAAAGTTTATAAATTGTGTTGCCGTCGGTTGACGGATGAATTCAAGATTGCGCCAAAAAACAAGGGAAGCTTTTGAAATGCTTCCCTTATTATTAAAAACTAACCCCTAAACCGGCAGTGATGATGTTGTTTTCCTGGACGGACACATGGCGGTTGGGTGCCATGACATAATTCCAGGCGATGCTGACATACAAATCCCGCCACAGCGAAATTTCGCCCCCGAACTTGAGTTTCGGACAAATGATACTGTCGCTGAAAGCGTCTTTGCGTCGGTCAAAACTTGGCCAATTGGTCAAGCCGACAAGCCCGAACACTCTGTATCGATACCCGAAAACAAGTCCGACGGAAGGATTAAGATAGAAAAAATCGTTCCTTCCGGTTTGGATAAAAGTATAGTTCCAACCGGCATCAAGCTCGGCGCGAAACCATAAATAGTCAGCCGATATGGAGACCCCGGCCAACGGCGTGTTTTCGCTTAGATTAACCCCGCCGTAAGCGCCGATGTTATATCGACTCATACCCTGGGCAAAAGCCGAAACGGCAACACCCAGCAACACGATAATAAGCAGAATTTTTTTCATAAAGATAAATTTATAACAAACAGTTTATGAAACTTTTGTGCAAAAAGCAACACATTAGTTAGGGCTTGATTTTTTTGCAATATTCCTTAAACTTGAAACCAAAGATAAAAGGAGAAATCTGTGAAAATTTATCAGGTTGGCGGTGCCGTGCGCGACAAATTACTGGGCAAAGCTCCCAACGACTGCGATTATGTCGTTGTCGGTGCGACGCCGGAAGAAATGCTAAAACAGGGGTTTACGGAAGTCGGCAAAGGCTTTCCGGTTTTTTTGCATCCGATAACAAAGGAAGAATATGCTTTGGCGCGCAAAGAAATCAAAACCGGAGATAAGCACACGGATTTTACCTTTGTTTTTGACAAAGGCATTACGTTAAAAGAGGACCTTGAACGACGCGATTTTACCTGCAACGCCATTGCCTACGATTTTGAAAACGGCGAATATATTGATTATTTCGGCGGAAGAGAAGACATCAGGAACAAAATTCTGCGTCATGTCAATGCCGAACATTTTGTGGAAGACCCGCTTCGGGTTCTGCGTCTTTGCCGTTTTGCCGCCCAGCTTGACTTTGAGGCTGCGCCGGAAACGATAGAACTTTGCCGGCAAATGGTCGGACGGGGCATGTTGGAACATCTGACGGCCGAACGCGTCTGGGGCGAATTTTTAAAGGCCATGAAAACCCGGGCATTTTACAAATTTGTTGCTTTGGCGCGGCAAATCGGTGTTTTAAAAGTCGTCTTACCGGAAATTGATGCTTTGTGGTCGGTGCCGGAACGGACGGAGTATCACCCGGAAGGCAACACCGGCGAACATGTCTTAAACGCGCTCAAAGCGTCGGCAAAAGATTCGGCTTTGGTCATGTTTGCTCTTTTGCTGCATGATGTCGGCAAACTTTTGACTCCGAAAGAAGAGCTTCCCTCGCACAAAGGACATGAAAGCAACAGTCGTCCCCTGATTTATAAAATATGCAACCGGCTACGCACGCCCAACCGGTTTCGGGATTTTGCCGTCATGGCGGCCGAACAACACATGCGCTTCCATCATATTCCCGAAATGCGTCCGGGAAGTTTGCATGATTTGGCCGAAAAAATGACCATCGGCCATATTTGCTATGTTGATGAATATACTGAAGTCTGTTTGGCCGATTTTGCCAGTACGTCATCATCTGATAAAAAGCAAGAGAGTGAAAAAATGTTGCTGGCGGCCGAAAAACTCCGTTTGGCCTGCCGAGTGATTGCCGAAATCAAAGCGTCGGACATCCCGAATTTTGCTTCTCTGCCGAAAGACGAGCGATTTAAAGAGCGTCTGCGGGAATACAGAATCAGAATTTTGCAAGAAAATTTACAGAAATTACCATAAAAAAACCGCTCGGTAAAAGAGCGGTTTTTTAAAGTGGGATTTTTTTTATTCCCCGAATGCCTTATAAAGGCACCCTTGTTCTTTTTCGCGGGGAACAAAATATACTTTCCTGTCCCAACTGCGGGTCAGGATAATTTCTTCTCCGTCCGGATAACGGAAAGCTGTTCCGACCAGACAGCTGCGGACTTGGTCGTTTTGACCAACCGTTACCACCTCTCCGGTGGCAACGGAAACAAGTTTTCCGTCTTTGTCCTGCCAGCAAGGAATGATTGCCTGGATGGCAGGGTGTGAATAATCACAGAGGTCAATCGGCTTCTGGAAATACTCTTTCTGTCTGACAACGGTTACTGCTGCTTCGCCGCTGTCGGGATTGGTTCTTTTTATCATAATTTAATCAAAATTTAATTCATATCCAAAAAATAGCCAAAAAATATATTATTGTCAACTGTTTTTATGTAAAAAGTTCAACATAGTTTTACAACCGAATAAAACATAGACTTGAAAAAAAATATTTTCTATGCTAGTTTGCAGAGGTTATTAACAAAGAGAAACAAAAATTATGAGCGACGGCCAACGAAAATTAGGTATTATTGCCGGCGGGGGCGTTATCCCGCAACTTTTAATCAATCATTGCAAAGAAAACAAACGTCCGTATTTTGTGCTGGCAATCGACGGCAACGCCGATAGGGCATTGTTTGACGCGTCGATTCCCCATCAATGGATAAGAATTGGTCAGGCTGGCACCGGTTTTAAGCGTTTTTGCGAGGAGGGCGTCAGGGATGTGGTTATGATTGGCACGATTCACCGCCCGACATTGTCTGATTTGGTGCCGGATTTGCGCACGACGGCTTTTTTTGCCAAAATCGGTTTGAAAGCGCTGGGCGATGACGGCATTTTGCGCGCTTTGGTTAAAGAAATCGAAGCCGAAGACATGAAAGTTATCGGCATTCATGAGGTTATGCCGCAGTTGCTGGTCAAAGAAGGCTGTTTGACCAAAGCCAAACCGGACAAACAGGCTCTGGCCGATATTGTGCGCGGAACGGAAGTGGCGCTTTGTTTGGGAGAGTTGGATGTCGGACAGTCGGTGGTGGTGCAACAGGGCTTGGTGCTGGGCGTTGAAGGCATAGAAGGCACTGACGAGCTGATTAAACGTTGCGGCGGATATAAACGCAAAGGCGTCGGCGGTGTGCTTGTCAAGCTCCGCAAGCCCAATCAGGACATGCGCATAGATCTCCCGACCATCGGCATCAAAACGATTGAAAATGCCCACAAAAGCGGGCTGCGCGGCATCGCCGTCCACGCCGGAAACACTTTGATTGTGGATGAACAAGAAGTGATTAAACTGGCCGATAAATATAAAATGTTTGTAACAGGGATTAACCCGGGAGAAGTTATTCAATGAAAATTTATTTGATTGCCGGCGAGCCTTCCGGTGATTTGCTTGGTTCAAGATTGATGCGGGCGTTGGTTGATAAATGTCCTGGTGTCGAGTTTTGCGGTATCGGTGGCGAAAGCATGGAAAACGAAGGTTTGAAATCGCTCTTTGATATAGCGGATTTGGCGGTTATGGGGTTGGCCGAAGTCGTTCCGAGCATTCCGCTGATTTTGAAACGAATTAAACAAACGGTTGCCGACATTGAAAAACAAAAACCGGATATTGTGGTTACTATTGACAGTTGGAGTTTTTCGGCCAGGATACACAAAGCCTTAAGAAAAAAACATCTGGGCATTCCGCAGGTGCATTATGTGGCGCCGCAAGTCTGGGCTTGGAAGAAAAAACGCGCCAGAACAATGTATAAATACATTGATCATTTGTTGACGTTGTTTCCGTATGAACCGAAATATTTTACGCCTTATCATCTGGATACGACTTTTGTCGGTCATCCGGTGATTGAAAGCAGCGTCATATGGGGCAAGGGTGAAGATTTTCGCCGCCGCTACAACATTGAAGATGACAACAAAATCATGGCGGTGTTGCCCGGTTCGCGCAAGACGGAAGTGTCGCGGTTGCTGCCGGTCTTTCTTGATTTTGTTAAACTTTTTAAGCAAAAACATCCGGAATTTTGTTTTGTGATTCCGACCGTACACACGGTGGAAGACAAGGTTCGCAAGATTGTGGAAGAAAGCGGCCTGCCGATTATTGTCGTCAACAGTGAGAGCGACAGGCACGATGCGTTTGTTGCCGCGGATTTGGCGGTGGCGGCGTCCGGAACGGTAGCTTTGGAACTGGCGATGGTCGATGTCCCGCACGTGATTGCTTATAAGGTGGCTCCTTTGACGGCATGGTTTGCCAAACATTTTTTGCACATTCAATTTGTTAATTTGAGCAATATTTTATTAGGGCGTGAAATCGTGCCGGAACTTTTGCAAGAAACCTGCAATGTTGACCGGTTAATGCATTATACCGAGGAATTCCTAAAAAAAGACATGCTTTATGAACGGCAAATGGAGGGTTTTGCCAAGGTTAAGGAAATCTTGGGGCTTGGCGAGCAAAGTCCGAGTGCCAACGCTGCCGACGTTATCTTAAAACTCATCGCCGAGAAAAAATAATTGCGTTTTTGTTTGTATTTCAAAATCGACAATGTTAAATAAGGTGTTATGAGACGCTTTGTTGAATATGTGAAGGAAAGTTTTTTGGCCGAGCGTGAACGCTGGGTTATTTGGCTGTCCGTTTTGTTCGGTGCCGGCATCGGATTGTATTTTGGCTTAAAACGCGAACCATCGCCGTGGCTGACGGTCATTGCCGTGGAAATTCTGCTTTATTTGTTATATCGCTGGCGTTATCTTCCGGCGCGGATGCTTGTGTTGACGGCGTTGTTGACGGCGATTTTTGGTTTCAGCGACATTCAACTGCAAACATTGTATCATGTAAAGCAGCGCCAAGCACCGACAGAAAACGAAATAACTTATCTCAAAGGTCGGGTTTTGGAAGTTGATAAAAACGCCAAAGGAAAAGTGCGCCTGCTTTTAACCGATGCGGCGGATTTTGACAATCCGCGTAAAGGGCTTTTTCGGGTAACGCTAATGTCTAAAAAGAGTTCCGTGAAAGAAGGACAATGCGTGGAAATGGTCGCGACGCTGATGCCGCCTTCCATGCCGGCGCTGCCGAACGGTTATCAATTTGACCGTAAAGCTTTTTTTGAAAATATCAGCGCCGTGGGTTATGCCAACAGCGGCGTTTTTACCGTTGATTGTGAACGGAAGCCGTCCTTGAAAGATAAAATAGCCTATGCTGTCAATTATGTACGCGGTAAAATTGTGGCGCGCATCAATCGTATTTTGCCGCCTGACGAAGCCGGAATGACCGCCGCCGTTGTCGCCGGCGACCGTGACGGAATTTCGGAAGAAATAACCGAAAATTATCGCGATTCGGGTTTGGCGCATTTTATTTCCATCTCCGGCTTGCACATGAGCATGGTGGCGGCCATGGCGTTTTTCTTTGTGCGGTTGCTGATTGCTTTGGTGCCATATTGGACGCTGCGCTGCGATTCCAAAAAAACAGCCGCGGCTTTTGCCATTGTCATGAGTTTTGTTTATCTGCTGATTTCCGGTGCTGAGATACCGGCGCAGCGGGCGTTTATCACCACATTGGTGGTGTTAATCGGTGTGATGTGCAGCAGACAGGCGATTTCCATGCGTATGGTCAGTTTTGCCGCGTTGGTGGTTTTGCTTATTTCGCCGCAAGCGCTCATCAGTGCCAGTTTCCAGATGTCGTTTGCGGCTGTGGTGGTTTTGATTGCATTTTATGAAAGATACGCCGCCTCCATTCATCGCTTTTTTGCCGGCAAGGGATTTTTTAAGATTGTAACGGCGTATTTCGTCGGCTTGATGCTGTCGGATTTAATGGCGAGTTTGGCCACGCTGCCGTTTTCGATTTATCATTTCAACCAGATTGCCGTATATACGACTTTGGCCAATCTGCTGGCAGGTCCGGTCATCGGCTTTGTTATTATGCCGTTTGTGCTGGCGGCATTGTTTTTGATGCCGTTGGGGTTGGATGTCTTGCCACTCAAAATTGTCGGCCTGGGTATTGGGCTTGTCAACGACATCACCGCGTATGTGGCGGGTTTGCCCAACGCCGGATATCATGTGTTGTCGATGCCGTTTTGGGGGTTGCTGCTGATGGTTGTCGGTGGTTTGTGGATATGTATCTGGCAGGAAAAATGGCGACGTTGGGGAATATTCCCGCTTGTCATCGGCGTTTTGAGTATTTTCACGGCGCAAAAGCCGGACATGCTGTATGATGCGACCGGCAAAGCGATTGCCGTGCAGGACAACGCCGGTGATATGGTGGTGATGCCCGGCCGCGGCAACCGTTGGATTAAGAATATCTGGCTTGAAAAGACCGTCAGCTTGCCGATTGACAAAGCCGAAGCCAAGGATTTAAAGAAAATTTACACCGGTGAAAAGACGGATTTAAACTGGCTGGCGCTGCAATGCAGCCAAGAAGAATGTGTTTATAAAGATGTTGTGCGCTGGAACAAAACGGGTGAAGTCCGTATCAACGGGAGTCAACGCGACACTCAAAAAGACGGCGGCGGTGCGGTGTTTATCCGCGGCGGCAAAGTAAGGATAAAAACCGTGCGTGAAAACGTGGGTCACAGACCTTGGAATTAAGCGGAATTGGTTATTCGCCGAATTTAAAATTCCATAGAAATACAAAAGTGCAAATGCCGGTACTGTCCGAGCAATATGAACAGAGGTCGTGCATTTGTTCCAAAGTCAAATTTTTCAGACAGTAGGTTGCGCTTGCCGAGCAATAAGCATCACCGTAAACCCTGTTTCCCTGTTTTGTTCCATCATCGCTGTCTTTGCTGAATTGAGTAATCCAAAGCGTGTTGCTGCGAAGTTTTGCCATTTGAAACAAGTTGAGACAAACATCCCAGGCATCTTTGGCAATATCCACTCGAAGACCGTTATATTGAGATTTTAAGGGAGTGTCTTCTTTGTTGTAATATATGGTAACTTTATTGTCAAAAACGTCATAAAAGTAAGAAACATTTGGATCTTTTATCATTTCCTGCGGAATGGCGCCCAGCTTTTTAAGCAATACCCCGATACTTGTGCCGAGAGTGGGCGTTACGCTTTGTAATTTGTCATTATATAATGTAATATAGTCTAAGATACTGCCGATTTGCTCGGTCTGCCGGTTGAGTTTATATTTAAACATTGCCTTGGCATAACCCGACATCGCCCCGATGCTTAATACTCCTATGATTGCTAATACACCAAGCATTTCGACCATACTTCTACCATTTTCCCGCATTATTTTCTCCCAAAATTGCAAAAAACACCTATTTTCCCGATATTCTAAACCGTTTTTTTTTTTTTGCAACTTTAAAGATTCTCCGACCAATCTTTTCTTTATCCCGGGTTGTGTTTTTTTTAAACACGTTTCTTTTGGCAAAAAGGTATTGATGACAACGCATAAAATTGCAAGAATTGTATATATCCTTAAAAAAACACTTGATTTATTGTTTTTTTATGTTAAATGTATTGACATCTTTCATGAATATTTTTGGAAGTGGGGTCAAAAGCCCCGCTTCTTTTTTTAAGAAAAGTGAAGAAAATGAAAAAACATCCTTTGCAAGACATGCTCGAACCGGTTATTTCCGACCTCGGTTATGAAACCGTGCGGATTCTGACCATCGGCCAGGCAAATCCGACCCTGCAGGTTATGATAGACACAACCGACGGCGGCCGCGAAATCAATGTGGACGATTGCGCCAAGGTCAGCCGCGCTTTGTCGGCGGTTTTGGATGAAAAAGATCCGATTAAGGATAAATATTCGCTGGAAGTCAGCTCGCCCGGGCTCGACCGGCCGCTGACCAAACCGGAACATTTTAAGCGTTTTGCCGGCTATACGGCAAAAGTCGAAACCGAAACTGAAGTCAACGGCCGCAAACGCATCAAAGGCGTTATCACCGGCGTTGATGAGAATAATCATGTTCATATGAATATGGACGACCAAGAATATGTTGTTGCCTTTGATAATATTGCCAAAGCCAAAATCGTCATCACCGATGAGCTTTGGGCTAAATACGAGGCGGAACAGGAAAATATTAATCTTTAACTTTAAGATTTAAGAGGAACATAATGGAAAATACAGAAAATATGCCCAGACCGGAAATCGTTTTAGTCGCAGATACGGTTGCACGTGAAAAAAACATTGATAAAGAAGATGTTTTTACCGCCATGGAAGTCGCTATTCAAAAAGCCGGACGTTCGCGTTACGGTTTTGAGCACGATATCCGCGCCAAAATTGACCGCAAAACCGGTGCGATTTCTCTGGCGCGCTACCGCGAAGTGGTGGCCGACGATGCCGAAGTGGAAAACGAGGCGGCGCAGATTCGTTTAAGTGATGCCAAGGCCTACAACAAGGCCATCAAGGTCGGCGAGTTCATTATTGACCCGCTGCCGCCGATTGATTTTGGGCGTATTGCCGCACAAACCGCCAAACAGGTTATTGTGCAAAAAGTTCGCGATGCCGAGCGCAACCGCCAATATGAAGAATACAAAGAAAAAATCGGCACGATTGTCAACGGCACGGTCAAACGGATTGAATTCGGCAACGTTGTTTTGGATATCGGCAAAACCGAAGCCATTTTGCGCCGTGACGAGATTATTCCGAGGGAAAAATTCAAAAACGGCGACCGTGTGCGCGCTTATGTGCTTGATGTCCGCCGTGAAAACCGCGGTCCGCAGATTTTCTTATCGCGTACCTGTCCGGAATTTATGGCCAAATTGTTTACTTCCGAAGTTCCGGAAATTTATGACGGTATTGTCCAAATCATGGGTGTGGCGCGTGATCCGGGTTCCAAAGCCAAAATTGCGGTCAAGGCCAACGATATGACGATAGATCCGGTCGGAGCCTGCGTCGGTTTGCGCGGTATTCGCGTGCAAGCGGTGGTAACCGAGCTTCAGGGCGAAAAAATTGATATTGTACCGTATTCGGAAGACAAGGCGCAATATTTGGTGGCGGCTTTGGCGCCGGCTGAAGTGACCAAGGTGGTGATTGATGAGGAAAACGGCCGCATGGAAGCGGTTGTCCCGCAAGAACAATTTTCCATTGCCATCGGCCGCCGCGGCCAGAATGTCAAACTGGCTTCCCAGCTTTTGGGCGCCGATATTGACGTTTTGACCGAAGAGCAGGAGCAGGAACGCCGCGCCAATGAAAACAAGGTTCGTTCGCAGCGCTTTATGGAAGCTTTGGATGTTGATGAGATGATTGCTCATCTTTTGATTGCCGAAGGTTTTTCCACGATTGATGAAATTGCCTTTGTCGATTTGAAAGAGCTTTCCGAAATTGAAGGCTTTGATGAGGATGTGGCGACCGAGCTGCAGCGTCGCGCCAAAGAATTTGTGGAAAAGCGCAACAAAGATTTTGCCAAAAAGAGTAAAGATTTAGGCATTGACGAACAGCTCAAGACCATTGAAGGTTTGGATCAGGATATGATTATCAAACTGGCTGAAAACAATGTTAAGACCTTGGATGATTTGGCCGATCTTGCCGCTGATGAATTGATTGAGGTTTTGGGAGAAGACACCTTGACAGAGGTCGAAGCCAACCGTATCATCATGGCAGCTCGCGAGCACTGGTTTGCCGATGAAAAATAAGGTTTTCTGACATAAAGGAAAGACAATGGAAAAAGAAACAGAGAGAAGATGCATCGTAAGCGGCGAGGTCAAGCCCGCCGATGGGCTTCTTCGCTTTGTCAAAACCGAAGACAGCCGCCTGGTGCCGGATTTTAACAAAAAACTTCCGGGCCGGGGGCTGTATGTTACGAATTCCGGCAAAATGCTGAGAACGGCGCTGGATAAAAATTTGTTTATTAAATCGATTCATTGCCATTTGAAAATAGAAGAAAACTTTTTTGAAATGGTGGAAAATCTGCTATATAAGAAAGGGTTGGAAGTAATAAATCTGGCACGAAAGGCGGGAGCCGCGGTTGCCGGTTTTGAGAAAGTTAAAGATAACATATTAAAAGACAAAGTTGCTTTTGTGATTGAAGCGGCGGATGCCGGCCAAGACGGAAGCGACAAAATGCGCGCATTGTCAAAGAATTTGGAAATTATAAAAATTTACACGACGGAAGAATTGGACAATGCCTTGGATAAAGTGAATACGGTTTATATTGCTGTCTTAAAAAGCAATATATCCGGTATGGTTTATACGCATCTTAAAAGATATCAGGATTTTTTGGAAGCATAGACATAATGGAGAAGAAAATATATGGCTGACGAGAGTGCAAAAGGCAAATTGACATTATCCGGAAAATCAACTTTGACATTAAAAAATGTCGGCAAGCCGTCATCTTCCGAAGGGAAAAAGATGGTGCAGGTTGAAGTCCGTAAAAAGCGGGTGGCGCCTTCGACGGTATCGACGCCGGCGGCAAAAGTGGAGATAGACGAGGCGACGGCGCAAAAATTGCGTCTGATTGCCGAAGCCAAAGAGCATGAAGCCAAACGCCGTCAGGAAGAAGAGGCCAAAGAAGTGTTGCGTCAAAAACAGCGCGATGAACAGGCCGCGCGTTTGGCGGCGGAAGAAAAAGCCCGCGCGGAAGAAGATGAGCGCCGTCGGCAGGAGGCGGAAGAAAAAGCCCGTCAGGAAGAAGAAAAGAGAGCGCAAAATCAACCCAAACCCGAAAAATCCGCCGAGAATGAAGAAAAATATTATCCCAAGGGGCGCAAATCAAAAGATTATGATGACGACGATGACGAAGATTACAGACGTGATAAAAAATCGTCTTCGGCCGGTGCGCATCATTTAAGCAAAGAAGAAACTTTTGAGCAGGAGCGCAAAAAAATCCAAAAGCGCAGTTTTGAATCGCCGCGTCGCAATAACAAGATTAACGTCAACAGTTTTATGAACGGCGATGAAGACGATGATGATTATGGTTTTGGCGCGCCGCGTCGCCGCTTTAAGAAGAAACAACCCAAACCGGCGGCACAACCGACGGCTCCGGCCGAAAAAATCATCAAGGAAGTTGTGATTCCCGAGGTTATCACCGTGCAGGAACTGGCCAATCGTATGGCGGAAAAAAGTGCGGAAGTCATTAAAAAACTGATGTCTTTGGGCGTGATGGCGACCATCAATCAGCCGATTGATGCCGATACGGCGCAGATTGTGGTTGAAGAAATGGGACACAAATGCAAACGTGTGGCAGACAGCGATGTTGAGGAAGGTTTGACCGGCCCGGCCGATGCTGCGGAAGATTTGTTGCCGCGTCCGCCGGTTGTGACGGTGATGGGCCACGTTGACCATGGCAAGACATCGTTGTTGGATGCTTTGCGTGAAACTAATGTTGCCGCCAAAGAGGCCGGCGGCATCACTCAGCACATCGGTGCCTATCAGATTGAAGTTGCCGGTGGCCAAAAAATAACGTTTATTGATACTCCGGGACACGAAGCGTTTTCGGAAATGCGCGCCCGCGGTGCCAAAGTAACCGATATCGTCGTGTTGGTGGTGGCAGCCAATGACGGCATCATGCCGCAAACGGTGGAGGCGATTCGCCACGCTCAAGCCGCCGAAGTGCCGATTGTGGTGGCAATCAACAAAATTGATTTGCCGGGTGCGGATCCGATGCGGGTCAAGACCGAACTTCTGCAACACGGCATCGCCGTGGAAGAAATGGGCGGCGAGTGCTTATGCGCCGAAGTTTCCGCCAAAAAACGCATTAATATTGACAAGCTCGTGGAAGCGATTCTGCTTCAGGCGGAAATTCTGGATTTGAAAGCTAATCCGAACCGCAAGGCGGAAGGCACGGTCATTGAAGCCAAAATGGAAAAAGGCCGCGGCAGTGTGGCGACTGTTTTGGTGCAAAACGGCACATTGCGTATCGGCGATGTTTTCATTGCCGGCAAAGAATGGGGTCATGTCCGCGCCATGTTTAACGAATTGGGCAAAAAAGTCCATGAGGCAGCGCCGGCGACGCCGGTTGAAGTTTTAGGCCTGCAGGGAACGCCGTCTGCCGGCGACAACTTTATTGTCGTTAAAGACGAAGCTCAGGCCAAAGAAGTTACCAACTACCGGATTCGCAAAGAACGCGACGCCAAATTGGTTAAAAGCGCCAAATCGGCCATGGAACAAATGCTTGATAAGATTAAATCCGGCGAATCCAAACATTTGGCGGTGATTATCAAAGCCGACGTTCAGGGCTCGATTGAGGCGATTGAAGGAACGATTAAAAAGCTTTCCACCGATGAGGTTTCGGTGCAAGTTTTACATTCGGCGGTCGGTCCGATTTCGGAATCCGATATTTCGCTTGCCAAGGCTTCCAACGCTTTCATCATCGGCTTTAACGTCCGTGCGATTCCGCAGGCGCGCGACATGGCGCGACGAGACGGGGTTGACATTCGTTATTATTCCATCATTTATGATGTTGCCGATGATGTCAAAAAAGGTCTGGAAGGTCTGCTTTCACCCGAAATCAGAGAAAAACTTTTGGGTTATGCCGAAATCCGCAATGTCTTTAACATCACAGGCGTCGGCAAGGTGGGCGGCTGCATGGTAACCGAAGGTTTGGTCAAACGTGGCGCCAAAGTGCGCTTGCTGCGCGACAATGTGGTGATTCACGACGGCAGCTTGGCGCAGCTCAAGCGTTTCAAGGAAGATGTCAAAGAAGTCCGCGAAGGTTATGAATGCGGCATGAGCTTTGAAAATTATAATGACATTCAGGTCGGTGATTTTATTGAATGTTATGAGCTTGAAACCATTGCGGCGAAGTTAGCTTAAAACGGTTGACGGAGTTGTCGGAATAACAAAAAGGAAATTTAAAATGGCACAAAAGGAAGTATCGCAGCGTCAGTTACGCGTCGGACAGGAAATTAAACGAGTTTTGACCACGGCTTTGGAGCGCGGAGAGGTGCATAGTGCCGAGCTTTTGGACGTTTTTATCACCATAACCGAAGTGCGTGTTTCGCCGGATTTGAAATATGCGACGGCTTATATCATGACTCTAAACGGCAAAAATCTCGGTCAGACCTTGGAAAAACTAAATGAAGATGCCTGGATTTTCAAAAAACAGATTGCTGCCAAATTGCAACTGCGTTACACGCCGGAATTAACCTTCAGGGCGGATGATACGTTTGTTGAAGTTGACAAGATAGAAAAACTTTTGCGCGACCCGAAAGTGGCACAAGACTTGAAAAAATCGGAAACTGAAGAAAATAATTAAGGGGAATTAGCAGTGAAAAACTTTATTAATGAATTCAAAAAATTTGCCATGCGCGGCAATGTGATAGACATGGCCGTCGGTATCATTATCGGTGCCGCTTTCGGTAAAATCGTCGATTCGCTGGTCAAAGACATCATCATGCCGCCGATAGGTCTGCTGATGGGCAAAGTTGATTTTGCCAATTTATATTTTGTCTTGCACGACGGTGCCGTTCCCGGACCGTATGTTTCGTTGGAGGCGGCGCAGGAAGCCGGCGCGGTAACGATGAATGTCGGTATGTTTTTAAACGCGCTGATAAGTTTTGTGATTGTCGCTTTTGCCGTGTTTATTTTGATAAAAGCGATAAACACTTTGCAGGAAAAAATGCTGGCCAAAGAAAAGAAAGCCGAGGCCGCTGCCGCACCGGCGACCAAAACTTGCCCGTTCTGCTGCACGGAAATTCCGTTGGCTGCCACGCGTTGTCCGCATTGCACTTCAGAGATTGCCGAAGTCAAAAAAACGCGTAAGAGCAAGTAAGATATTCTTTGACTTATGTTTAAAAGGCAGATTTTGACATCTGCCTTTTAAATTTTGCAAGTACCATATAAAAAGTTTATGAATTGTGCCGCAGGACGTCTTGCGCTTTTTCTTTCATATGATGTGCTTTTTGCGAAATATTTTTAGTTTTTCCGGCCAGATATTCTTTAATGCGTTCCAGACGACGCTGTTGTTTGATTTCCTTTTGCCGATAGCCCAAATACCATTCATAAGAGAACAATACAATGCCGGATACGATAAGCGGCAAAAGATAATAGATGATGCGGTAGGCAATCAGTGCGCCGAAAAGCATGGCCTGATTTTCGGCTCCCGGAATAATGTTTGAAAACACGAGCTCAAACACGCCCAAGCCTCCGGGAACTTGGCTGTACACACCTAAAATTTGGGCGATGATAAAAGCGCCGATAAACACGTCAAACGGAATGTCGATAAAGTGGATAAGCGTACAATAAAGCACAAGCGATGCCATCAAAATATCAATGCTGCCGATGATGATTTGCGCCCAAGCCATTTTAAATGACGGCATCTTGAACGCAATGCCTTTGATGTCAATTTTCTTTTTGTAAAACAAACTGGCGCCGAGATACAAACTGAGACCAGCCAATGAAACAAGGGCAATGATTGCGGTTGTCAGATGTGAAAGGGAGCCTTCGCCAAAAGCATGATTCGGCGTGATGGCATAGCCGACAATAATCAGAAAAAAACAAGCGACCAAATAAGTAAACCCCGAGAAGGTAATGATTTTCACGATTTCGTCGGTGTGCAACCGCCAGCGGGTATACAACCGATAACGAATGGCGCCGCCCGAAACGATGGCGTGTCCGGCATTGTTGCTGACTGAAAAACCGATAAAACCGGCAAACATCCAACGCCAGAAAGGCAATTTGTGTTTAATGTATTTCAATGCCAAAAAATCATACGAGGAGAGGGCGACATAACCCAAGAACGAAGCAAGGCAGGCATAAGCCAGATTTTTGTGCGGAATACTTAAAATGGCAGACTGCAAATCTCCCCAGTCATATTTGGCAAGTTGCTTATAAATCATCAGCGTTGCCAACGCAAAGAAAAACAAGCCAGCCCAGGAAATAAGCCGTTTAATCAGACGCTTGGTACGATAAGCGACACTGGTTGTTTTTTGTATGTCTGACTTGTTTTTTTTGAAATTCACTTATTATCCCCGTCGGTTAGAAATATATACCTTTAATTTAGTTCTTTTGTTTCATGTTTTCATCAATATAACGCCGTATATTGTTGCCGAAAGTCTGGCGGATGTAAGACGTCAATTCGGACGGTTGCGCTTTAAATGTTTCGGCTTGGCTTTGTGCTTGCAGGAGTTCGTCTATTTTTAATTTTTTAGCAACGATGTCTCGGCGTTCTGCCGCGCCTTTGGCACCATAAACCGATGCTATATTGTAAAGGACGTGCGCTTGGAACAAATCGCTGGGATACATGCTGCCGTCGACCAAAATGTTGGCAAGAGTAATCATTGCCTCAACATTGCCCTGGTTTATCGCCGCTTGCAGATATTTTACGGCGTTGCCGTAGTTTTGCGTGATTCCTTGCCCGTATGCATACATCATCGCCAACATATATTGCGCTTCGTCAAAATTAACGGCGACGACTTCCCGGATTAGTTTGACGGCTTTATAATAGTCTTGCGGCACGCGGAAACCTTTGTAATAAGCGTAACCCAGCATAAATTTTGCCGTATTGTTGCCGGCCTCGGCGGCCTGTTGAAACAATTTGACGGCATCATCCAGGTTTTGCGTATTGTTCTTGCTGCTCAGATAAATAAAAGCCAAATTAACCGCGGCATCATCACTTCCGAGTTCGGCGGCGCGGGCGAAAAGCTGTGCAGCTTTTAGATAATTCTGTTCAGTGCCGACGCCGTTAAAATAAAGGCTGCCCAGGTTGTTTAGAGCAATTTTGTTATCTTGCGCGGCGGCCATTTCATAATATTTGAATGCTTGAGCATAATCGGATTGCACGCCGTCCGTGCCGTATAAATACATATAGCCCAGCGAGAGTTGGGCGCTGACGTTGCCTTCGCCGGCAAGACGCACAAGTTTTTGCAAAGGCGTTTCTTTGGTCGCAGTGTTGTCGGCAGCGGCGGAAGCTTTCTCCGTTTCATCCGGTTCGGTAATTTTTTTTATAAAAGAAAAATTTAAAAACGAGAAAATTCCCCGATCGTCGGCAACGTTTTCTTCATTTTTTTGCATCTCAATTTCTTCCGCCGGCGAATTCGTGCCTATTTCGGAAACCAAATCAAAACTTTGGGCAAAAGAAGCATGGGCAATCAAAACGCCAAAACATGCGGGAATGACAAATTTATACATCACAAAATTCCTTATAAACGACTTTCCAAACATACTAAGCTAAAAAAAATGCACTTTCAAGGCAAATATTGTTGTAAAAAAATAAAAAAAAGGTATGTTAAGCAAAGAAAAAAGGAAGGATAAAAACATGCCGGTAGAAACGCCGATATACACGATAAAAAATGCCCGTTTAAGTTTTGGGCTGACACCGTTGTTTACGGGGATTGATTTGAACATCAGCCGCGGCGACAAAATTTGTCTGGTCGGTCGTAATGGTTCGGGAAAATCCACTTTGCTGAAAGTGATTTGCGGGCAACTCGAACCCGATTCGGCGGAAATTTTTATCCAGCCCGGCACCAAAATTTCGTACATGCCGCAAGAACCGGACTTTACGGGTTATGACACCTTGCGCCGTTATATTCTGGCCGGTTTGGATAAAAATGACGGTGAACAGGAATATAAAGCGGATATATTAATCGAACGGTTGGCGATTTTGGATAAACAAGCGCCAACGGCCGCATCCGGCGGCGAGCTGAAAAAAGCAGCTCTGGCGCGGGCGCTTATCGGCGAGCCGGATATTCTGCTTTTGGACGAACCGACCAACCATTTAGACATTGCCACGATTGAAAAACTTGAAGAAATAATTGAAAAATTCAGAGGAGCGGTGGTGGTAATCAGTCACGACCGGATGTTTTTAAATCATGTGTCTCGTCGGAGTTTGTGGCTTGACCGCGGCATTTTGCATTATAGCAACAAAGGATTTGCTCATTTTGACGAATGGCAGGAGCAAATCTTGGAGCAGGAAATCATTGCCCAAAAATACTTAAATAAAAAAATTGAGGAAGAAACCGAATGGCTGCATAAAGGCGTTACCGCCCGCCGTAAACGCAATCAGGGAAGATTGCGGCGTTTGCAGCAGCTGCGTCAGGAACGGCGTGAACAAATCAAACAAGTCGGTTCGGTTAATCTGGAGATAGATTCGGGAGAGTTGCGTTCACGCCTGGTGATTGAAGCCAAACACATTTATAAAGCTTATGGCGGCCGCGAGTTGGTCAAAGACTTTTCCATCCGCGTCATTAAAGGCAACCGGCTGGGCATCGTCGGTCCGAACGGCGCCGGCAAAACCACCTTGATAAAGTTGTTAACCAAAAAGTTAGAGCCGGATTTAGGATTCGTTCGCATCGGTAAAAATCTGGAAGAAGCTTATTTTGACCAAAACCGCATGACGCTGGACCCTAAAAAAACCTTGTGGAAAACACTTTGCAATGAGGGCGATCACATCTGGGTTCGTGGTCATTACCGTCATGTCGTGGCCTATCTGAAAGATTTTCTGTTTAAGCCAGATCAGGCGCAATGTCCGGTTTCATCACTTTCCGGTGGCGAGAAAAACCGTCTGATGTTGGCGGTGGCTTTGGCCAAACCTTCCAACTTTCTGGTGTTGGACGAGCCGACCAATGACTTGGATATGGATACCTTGGATTTGCTGCAAGAGGTTTTGGATGAATATCCGGGTACGATTCTGATTGTCAGCCACGACCGTGATTTTATGGACAAGGTGGCCACTTCGCTTTTGTATATGAAAGGCGACGGCACGATTACCGAACATGTCGGCAGTTATTCCGAATTGTTGGAAAAACTTAAAAGCACACCGGCCAAAAAACAATCCGGCGGACAAACATCGGCAACGGTTCCATCTGTAAATGTTGTCAAATCCGCGAGCGCGACCAAACTCTCTTACAAAGACCAACGCTTGCTGCAAATCTTGCCCGATGAAATTGCCGGGTTGGAAAAACGCATTGCTGAAATTGAACAGCGCCTGTATACCGAAACGGATTTATATGCCGCCGCTCCGGCAGAATTTGATGCCTTGACGGAAGAATTGCAAACCTGCCGCCTCCAAAAGGAAGAAAAAGAAAACACATGGCTGGAGATCAGCTTAAAAGCGGAAGCTTTGCAACAATAGCGCTATTTGTTTTTAAGTGTGTCCTGTGCCAAATTTTTTAATTCATAAAGCTTATCCAGAGCGGCGCGCGGAGTGTAATCATCGGGATTAAGATCTTTCAGCACCTGTTCCAGCGGCGAAATTTTTTCTTTTTCCGATTCTTGTTTTTTAAATGCGGCAAACAGGGGCAAATCATTTTCAATGGAAGAAATCGTCTGATTATTCGGGTTGTTTTCCAAAGAATGCAAAACCTGTTCGGCGCGTTTTAAAACCAACTTTGGCAAACCGGCGAGTTTGGCGACATGAATACCATACGAACGGTCAGCCGTGCCGTTAATCACTTCATGCATAAAAATAACTTCATCTTTAAATTCTTTGATTTTCATGCAATGCAAGGTTAGGGCGTTGAGTTTGGAAGCTAAAACCGTCAGTTCATGATAATGCGTGGCAAATAAGGAGCGGCAGCGGTTGATTTCGTGCAAATGTTCGACCACGGCCCAGGCGATGGACAAGCCGTCGTAAGTTGCCGTTCCACGCCCGATTTCATCCAAAATGACAAACGAACGCGGCGTTGCCTGATTGAGAATGGCGGCCGTTTCAACCATTTCCACCATAAATGTGGAACGCCCGCGCGACAAATCATCCGAAGCGCCGACGCGTGAAAAAACCTTGTCGATAATGCCGATTCGCGCTGCGGCGCACGGCACATAAGAGCCGGTTTGCGCCATGATGGCAATTAAGGCGTTTTGTCGCAAAAAAGTGGATTTACCGGCCATGTTCGGCCCGGTAAGCAGCCAGATGCGGTTGTTTTCGCCGTTGAGCGAACAATCGTTTCCGACAAAAGTTCCTTCGTGCATTTTTTCAATGGCGGCCTCGACAACCGGATGTCGTCCGTCTTTAATTTCGAAAACCGTGGAATCTTCCAAAACCGGTCGGCAATATTTTTTTTCAACCGCCAAATCGGCCAAAGCCGAAGCCACGTCAAGCTCAGCCATGGCCATGGCGGTTGTTGAGATATCATCGGAAAGGCACAAAATATCCTCAACCAAACGTTCATATATTCCCACTTCCATTGCCACGATTTTTTCTTTGGCGCTGCGGATTTCTTTTTCCAAATCCGTCAGTTCCAAAGTAACAAAACGCGCGGCGTTTAAAACCGATTGCCGATGAATGAACACGGGATTTTGCAAAATGGCGGTCGAATGTTTGGCCGGAATTTCAATAAAATATCCCAAAACGTTGTTATACCGGATTCTGAGATTCGAAATATTTGTTTCTTCAATATATTTTTGCTCAAGCTTGGCAATCAGCTCACGGCTGTTGTTATGCAAATTGCGCAGTTCGTCTAATGCCGGATAATAACCTTCACGGACAAAACCGCCGTCGCGGGCGAGCAGGGGCAAATCTTCTTCATCTATGAGCGCGCGTTCCAAATTGCTGACAATCGTGCTGAAATCTGCCGGTTTATTTAAAATATTTTCAATCGCCGGTGGAAGCTCTTCCAAGATTTTATTGTATTTTCCGTAAGAATTTAACAAATTTCTGATTTTCGGCACAAAAGAAAGCGTCAAGCCGATGGCGGCCAAATCCTTTGGTCCGCCGCGGCCGAGGCTCAAACGGGAAACGGATCTTTCCAAATCGGAAAAACTCTTAAAATATTCCCGCAATTCGTTTCTGATTTCCGGCACGCTTATAAAAAATTCGACAGCATCAAGCCGTTGATTGATTTCGGCAATATCCATGGAGGGGGCGTTAAGCCTTTGGCGCAACAGACGCGCGCCGGCGCCGGTAACGGTATGATCGATTGTTCCCAACAAAGACGAACTTTTGTCCCCGCCGGCCGATTCTGCAATTTCCAAATTGGCGCGTGAAGCGTTGTCGATTTCCATAAATTTTGCATCATTTATTTTAACCGGCTGTTTAATGCGCGGCCTTTTACCTTTTTGCGTGTTCTCGACGTAGTCGAGGATAACTCCGGCGGCGGCGATCTCTGCTTTGGTAAAATTGCCGAAAGCGTCAAGGGTTCTGACATGAAACAATTTTTCCAGATATTGCTGCGCAGTCAAGCTGTTAAAACGCGCTTGCGGCAACACGGTGAGTTTGTCGCGGCACAAATTCAGCTGATTAAACAAATCCGGAATTTGCAACATGTTGTCGGCAACGATGATTTCCACCGGTTGCAGTTTGGATAAAATGTTTTGAAAATCCTGCCCCATGGTTTCAAGCGAGGATACGACGTATTGAGTGAAAAAATCTCCGGTGGAAAGGTCCATCCAGGCAAAACCGAAATTGTCATTATGTCGGGCGCAACACAAAAGATAATTGTTTTGCCGTGCGTCCAAGAGGTTGTCTTCCGTTAAGGTTCCGGGAGTAACCAGACGCACCACTTCGCGGCGAACAAGTGCGCTGCGCCCGCGTTTTTTGGCGTCTTCCGGCGTTTCCATTTGTTCGCATATGGCGACTTTATAGCCTTGATGAATAAGCCGTGCCAGATAATTTTCATAAGCGTGAAAAGGCACGCCGCACATCGGAATATTTTTTCCTTCGGCTTTGCCGCGTTTGGTCAGAGCAATATCCAACGCTTTCGAGGCCGTCAGGGCGTCGTCAAAAAACAACTCGTAGAAATCCCCCATACGATAAAAGACCAAATAATCTTTATGGGCGTTTTTAACTTTCATATATTCGGCCATGGCCGGTGTCAGGTTTACGGAATCTTCACTCATCTTATCTTTTGCAAATCACTATCTTAAATAAATTTAAACTCATTACATAATAATATATTTTAGCATCTAGTCTATAACTTTTTTAAAATTGTATACGGGGTCGCGCATGTTATTTAAAAAAATCGGCCGCTATGAAATAGATGAAAATCCAAACTTTGTTGCCAGGGTTTTGGTGTTGTCTTTGCCGGCGGCTTTTGTGTTTATTATGCTGGTGGTTTTAAATTTATTGACTCCGTATTGGGCAATCGTTTCATACGGTATGATTGTCATTTTTAACATGATATTTTTATTGCCGGTCAGTTCCGAGCTGCAACAATTAAAAAATTATATTAACGAATTGGCCAAAGGCGAAACCTCAAAAGATTTTAACGCAAGTGTTTCGGGATTGGAAGCCAGAGAAATAGCGGAGGCGGTCAATTCGGCTCATAAATTTTGGTTGTATAAAACCGATGCCCTGGAATCGCAGGTAATGTCGGATACGGCCGTGCTTGACACCTTGCCGGATCCGATTTTGATGATTGATCGTTCAGGCAACATTTTGGGCGCCAATTTGTCGGCCAGAGAATTTTTGGGCAACAACATTACCAACAATAATATTGAAAACGTTTTCAGCGCAAACAATTTTATCAACGCCGCCAATCGCGTGCTTAAAAAAGAAAGCGAGTCTGAAAATCTTATTTTTTATGTTTCCCGGAAAAAAGACAAACATGCAGAACAAAAAGTATATGCCCATATAAAACAGCTGCCGTGGTTTTCCAAAGGACGTACGGTGGCGGTTATTTCGCTTTACGATTTAACCAAAGCCGTTAAAATTGAAAAAATGCAATCGGATTTTGTTGCCAACGCCAGTCATGAACTGCGTACGCCGTTATCAATCATTTCCGGATTTATTGAAACATTGCAGACCACGGCCAAAGATGATGAGCAGGCCAGAGAATATTTTTTGAAAATCATGGCCGACCAAGCCGAATTTATGTCTGAGCTGATAGAAAATCTTCTTTCGCTTTCCCGGATTGAACTGACCCAGGATGAAAAACCCTCGGAAATGATAAATCTGCCGGAAGTGGTTGAAGAAGTTATTCAGGCCATGTCCCTGAAAGCGTCTGATAAAAACATGCGGTTGGTAACCGAAATGCCGGAAAAACTGCCGAAGATTAATGCCGATCATCAGCAAGTGCGTCAACTGATACAAAATCTTGTGGACAATGCTGTCAAATACGGATTGTCGCCGAGCGACATCACCATATCGCTTAAAGAAGTCGAAAAAATTCCCGCTTCCAAAAGTTTTAATGTTGCCGACGGCAAAGCGGTCGCAGTGTCGGTCAACAACAAAGGCGCAAAAGTCAGTCGTGAAGATTTGATGCGTCTGACCGAACGTTTTTATCGCATGCAGGAGCATAAGGATTTAAATATCAAAGGCACGGGTTTGGGGCTGTCCATAGCCAAACAAATCATTATCCGTCATCACGGCAATTTAACGGTTAATTCCACAAATTATGACGGAACGACCTTTACCGTGTACCTGCCTTGTGAGATAAAATAAAAACTTGAAAATAAAAAACGGAAGGCGTATTTTTATAGTCGAAAGTTATTTATGTTATTTGATTATCGCCATATATGGAAAATAAGCTATCCGATTCTTATCAGCATGTTGATGCAGCAGCTGGTCGGAATAACCGATGTTATTTATCTCGGGCGTTTGGGCGAGGTCGAATTGGGGGCATCGGCGCTTGGTTCGACGTATTTTTTTACGATTTTCATGGTGGCGTTCGGTTTTAGCATCGGCGCGCAAATCATTATGGCGCGTCGCAACGGCGCCAAAAAATATAAAAATATCGGCGAGGTATTTTATCAGGGCTGCAGTTTTTTGCTCATGTTTTGGGCGGCCATGGTTGTTTTATCTTGGTGTGTTTCACCGTTGTTGCTGACGTTATTGATTGATAACGAAGCGGTCTGCCGCGCAACCCTGGAGTATATTAATTGGCGTATCTGGGGTTTGGCCGGAGCATCGCTGCTGGTAATGGGGCGCGGTTTTTTTGTCGCCGTTACCAAAACTTATATCTTAACGGCCGTGTCCATGATTATGGTAATTGCCAATATTATTTTGAACTATATCATGATATTCGGCAAATTCGGTTTCCCGGCAATGGGCATAGCCGGCGCTGCTTTGGCTTCGAATTTGTCGGAAATCATCGCGGTTTCTTTTTTGGGGACTTATTTGTATAAATATGTAGATGTCGCCAAATACGGCTTAAATAAATTGACGTTTATGAACTTCAAATTGTTGAAACGAATTTTAGGTGTTTCGATTTGGACCATGCTCCAACAGTTCGTTTCTGTTTCGACCTGGTTTTTGTTTTTTATTGCCATAGAACACCTGGGAGAAAGAGAGTTGGCGGTTTCCAATCTCGTGCGGAGTTTGTCGTCTTTCCCGTATGTTATTATTAACGCCTTGGCGGCAGCCGTCAGTTCGGTTACCGGAAATCTGATGGGCAAAGGGCAGGTCGGGGAAGTTATGCCGTCGGTGAAACGCGCGGTGCTTATGTGCGGTATTATTGTGTTTCCGCTTTTGATTTTGATGGCGATAACGGCTTATCCGCTGTTACGGATTTATACGGATAATCAGGTGTTGATATATGCCTCGCTGCCGGCTTACATGGTCATGCTTTCGGCGTTTATTCCGCTGATACCGGCGTGGATTTTGTTTAACGCCGTGTCCGGAACGGGCAACACGCAGTATGCCATGAAGATAGAATTTTATGCCATGTTTCTTTATGTTTTCCATATATTTATTGTCATATTGTACTTGAAACTGCCGTTGGCGGCGTGTTGGACGGCCGACTGGGTGTATAATACGGCGATTCTTTTCATGGCGTATCGTTATATGCGTTCATCAAAATGGCAAAATAAAAAAATCTGACACCGGTTTAAGACAGGTTGTTGATTATTTTGATTAATTTCGGGTATTTGCGCAAATGATAAATGAACAAGCAGTCTTTGCGCAAAGATTGTAAAAATTTTGAATAAAAAATCCGTCGCGATAACAAAGTCTGAAAATATCTTCCGGCACCGTACAGAAGCTCTTGTTTGGTAAACCCTTCTTTGTTTTTTAAATGCAGCAACAAAGTTGTTAACTGCTTTTCGGGGAGCAAAACCACGGAATGCGGTAAAACGGTCGATAACACCAAAAACATCATGTCTTCCGCGGCGTATCCGTAACGCAGGGCTTCAAAATCAAGCAAAAAGGCCTTATCGTTGTCTAAGAGGATGTTGTTAAGACTAAAGTCGCCGTGGATTGTTCTTGCTATACCCCCACCAGGTATATTCTTAAGATTTTCCGAGATGAGGTCATTGTGGATTTTCATCTGATTGAGTATTTTTCTTTTGATAAAATTTTGATGATTTTCCGTTAATTTTATAATATGTCCTGCAATTTTTGCATGTTGTTCTTCCGGTGATACAAAAGGCAGTATCAAATCATCGTCAAATTTGATTTTCTGAAATTGCCGATAATTGGACATGATAAAATTTAAGATGTCAGGCGATAGCTTTGCATCTCTGATTTTTTGACCGGCCGCATAAGTCAAAAGAAGCCCTGTTCTTTCTTCAAATACAAAACGATTTTGCTCGTTTGCGCCAATTAACTTCGCTGTATGAAAATCTGGATTTTGTTTTAATGTGTTTAAGATACGGCAAAGTCTTTTTGCGCGTTCTTCGGAGTATTTCGGCAGAAGCTTGACAATACAGGACAATTCTTTTGTTTGACACAAAAAATTATCTGATGAGCCGCCGTTGCCGATAGCGTCAAACTTAACAATATCTGATTTGAAGATTTGTTGTTGTAAATATTCTTTAAGGTTATGTATAAATTCTTGATTGTGCATTTAATCCTCACATAAGAGATAATAAGTTTTTATTAATGAAGTCAAATGTTTTTTAATTTGTTGTTGGCAAATGTGTATATATGCAAGCGCGTTGTTTATGGAAATTTAATCTTGATAAAATTTGCCGGTGTGATAAAAAAAACATAAATATTTTTTAAGGAGGATAAAATGCAGCAGTATTGGTGGTTGGTGTCCGTTTTTGCGAGTTTTATTTTTGCAATGTATATTTTTGCCAATCAAGTTTTTAAGCTTAAAGGTTCACTGGTTATGATATATCGCGGCATCGGCGCGGCGATTGTTTTGCTGCCGTTTATCCCGCTTATTCCAGGTGTCGCCGATCCGAAATTTTATTATTTATGCTTGGTTCAGGGGGTGTTGATTGCTTACCTTGATAATCGTTTGTTTAACGCCTCCAGCCGTTTCGGGGCGGAGATTACCGGTGTCATCCAGCCGGTCAGCGTGTTGTTCGGTTTTGTCATCTGGTTTATTTTGGTGCCGCAACAGTTTTGGGATTTGTGTCAAAATCCGTGGCGGTTGTTTTTGATTACGGCGTCCATACTGGGAATTGTTGCCTCAGTGCTTATGCTTAAGAAAAATCCGATGAGCCGCAAAGCGTTTTTCTATCTTCTTCCGGCTCTTTTAACGGTGACGGCACTTGACCTTCTGGGTAAAAAATTAATGGATATCGGGCAGGATAACGTGTTGGGAGCAATCTTTTACTATTCTGTCATTACCTCTGTTGTTGCCGGCGGCGTTAATGCCATTGCCTTTTTCAGAGAAGGCAACGGCATCGCGGAAGTTTTGCGTTTAAAAAATTTGCTTTTTGCGGGTATCCCGATTATCGTCCTCATTTTGGCGATGTATGCGTTTAAAAATTACAGCCTGTATTTAAGCGAAAACCCGGCTTACGTGATGGCCGTTATTTATTCGTATCCGATATGGATTCTGTTGGCCAACAACATCTATTCGCATTATTTTACAAGTAAGCTGTATGCCCGTCCCAACCGCTTGGTGTTGTTGACGATGATGGTTTCAATCATTGTCTTGATTTTGAGTGTTTAAATATTTATGGATAACATTCAAAGTCAAAAGCTGCGGCAGAAGGACATAAGTCAAAGGTTCGCCCGTGGCCTTTTGTGGCGGGTAATAAACATATAAAGGCACGCCGCTGCGTTGATATTTGTTTAAGGCAATGCTGATTTCGGGGTTTTCGGTTGTCCAATCTGCCTTAAACAACACAATGTTGTTTTCTTTTGCCAGCTCCGCGAATGCGTCCGTATCAAAAACAAGCTGCTCGTTGACAAGACAAGTAACGCACCATTTGGCGGTAAAGTCAATAAAGACGGCTTTCCCGTCGGCAATTTGTTGCCGGATTGTTTTTTCATTATAAGGTTGCCACATTTCTTTATTTTCAATTCTTTTGGGCGAAACGGTCTGATTATATAATATCCAGCCCAGCCAAAAGCAGGTCAGAACAATCGGAACGGATAAAATTAACTTCAAAACATTCATCCATTTTCCAGGTTTCGGCAATATTTTTCGGACAACACCGGGGTACATTTCAGCCAGAGTAAAGGGAAGGGCGTAGCCTAAGCCTAAACTTATGAATATCGGAAAATAAACATGCGGCGGTTGAAAAAGCGCATAGCCCAGGGCGGCGCCCATAAACGGCCCGGTGCAGGGGCTGGCGATTAAAACCGCCAAAAAACCGGTTGTAAAAGAACTTATCCCGGCATACCGATTCAAAAGATTAAGAAAACGTCCTTGAATTTTTATAATATCGGTTATGGTTAAAAACAAAAATATAAAAAGGCATAACATACTGCCGATAAACCAAGGAGATTGCAGTTGGAATCCCCAACCGGCTTCCGTGCCGCCGTAGCGCAACACATAAAGCAAGAATGCCGTTAAAACAAAGCAGGACAATACGCCCAGAAGATATAAAATACCGCGGCGAATATGACCGTTTAATTTTGAACTTTGCGCCAAAGAAAATGCTTTGATGCTTAAAATCGGAAACACGCACGGCATGCAGTTTAGAACAATTCCTCCTGCAAAAGCAAGCAGCAAAAGCAGCGCCAACGAATACCCGCCGTCCGATTTTGTTCCGCTTTGCAGCGGAATGACATTATAAACGAAAGCTTTTTTGCCGTATATCAAAAGACCTTTTGAGGGGATAAAATCTTCAAGGTTTGCATAAACTTTGATTTGTAGCTGTTTGTTTTTGTTTAAAAGCTTGATTTGCGGCGCGTCGGCATTAATCATTCTTCGTTCGTACGGAATAAAATAAAAAGGTTCCGTTTGCAAATCATAATCTCCGCCCGGGAAAGTCAGGGTCATGCGAAAATCATTGTTTTGTGCCAGTATGGGCATGTCGGCTATCGTGGGGAAGGTTGTAACGGCCTTTTGATATTGTTTCTGCCAGACGGATTTTGAAACCAAAGGAACGTCGAGTTGCGCATTTTCCGGTTCGCAAACGTCTTTGCAGGCCGTCCAGCTCAAATCAAGGGCAATGTCCGGCCAAAGTTTTTTTTCTTGTTTGGGAAGCGATATTTCAAACAAATAATAAGCCGTCCCGCCATAACCGTATTGATGGATAAGGTCGTTGAAAATAAATTTTTGCGGCGTGCTTTCACGCGTTTTTTCAACCAACCAGCCCTCCGGCAGCTGCCAACGAAAATTAACCGGCCTGCCGGCGTCGCCGGGGTTATCCCAAAAGATATGCCAGCCGTTTAGCAAGCGGAATTCAACCAGAACACGAATGTTTTGTCCGGTATTTTGCAAAGCATAAGCATCAATTCTTAACTTGTCGTTTTGCCAACTTGTCGCCCTTTCGGCTGCCGAAAGCGGCCGATAAAGCAGACAGCATAAAAACAGGGCAATTCCGAATTTAATAAGTTTCATTTACGTTTTGTTCTCCGGGCGGCGATAACCAAATTATAATAAGCGCTGCTGACCAATAGCAAAGATTTTACGAGTGATATCAAACCAAAAAACAAAGCCAGAGGCATAAACCACGCAGGCACAAGACACATCAGAACCAAAGCCAGAGAAACATCAAAATTTTGTATGCTTCCCCACAGACATATTTTTAATTTTGACCGATTTAATTTGCGGTAGTTTTGTCCCGAAACGATAGCCAGGCCGAGCAGCACGGCCGCCGAAAAACATAAGGCGAGCAGCATGAAAGAGCCGGCGACGGCATTGTCTGCCGGTGCCGCTAACGCAAATCCGAAAATAAACAAACCGAGTGAAAGATAATCGGCGGCAATATCAAAAAACGCTCCGAAGGCGGTTATTTCCTGTCGACGGGCGCTGATACCGTCCAACACGTCGCACCAGCGGTTAAGCAATAAGCAGACAAGAGCGCTGAAATAATATTCCATGGCCAGAAAATTGACGCCCAAGACCGCAAAAAACAATCCGCCGAGAGTAATGGCATTGGCTTTGATTGAATATTGCGCGAGCCAATCAACCGTTTTTTCGGATATATCATAGAAATAATTCAGCGCTGAGCAAACCGAAATACTTTTAAATTTTCTTAAGATGTTTTTCCGCTTCATTTTCATCTCCTCCAAAATATTTTCCTTGAACATATAACAATGCTTTTGTTTTTTCAATCCGACCTTAAATTAAATCTTTCGATACCCAAACCGATGCCGACCGGCGTGTAACCGAACCCGTCGGTCTTGATTTCAAGCAGCAGTTTGTCGTCTTTATCGATAATGTTGCCGGGAATGGTTATTTTTTTATATATCGGCTGCTCGATTTTATCCTCCAAAACCCAATCGGCGACCGGATGTTTGTTGGCAAATATTTTAACGGTGCGCTGATTGTCGTCTAAAAATAAAATCCTGAACCGGATGTCAAGCGTGATATTGTCTTTTTTAACCGGCGGCAGAGTGAACGAAAGAGTATCTGCCCACACGGCATTAAAAGCCACTTCGGCAAAAGATGCGTAAGAACGTATGGCCTCATTGTCGCTGATTTCGGTGTCCCATGTCGGATATGGATTGTATAGCGGTTTGAAGGTGGTTTTGATGGTGTTGAAGGCATCATATATTTTAGAACTTTTCATGATTTCAACATCTAATTTTTGCCCCATTTTTTCCCTCAGGGTCGGGTTTGGTGAAAACAAAGATCTGCCGAGGCCGAATTTTCCGTCCGGAACATCAACGCCGATGGCTTGCAGAATTGTCGGGGCGAGGTCAAATGTCGTCCACTTTCTTTCTTGTGTTGTCAATGCGGTATCTGAAGGGTTGAGAATAATATTGACGATTTCTCGGTTTTCATGTTTCGGATACAAAGGATTGTTGCCGGTGTAGATGTGGTCGCCCAAGATGACGACGGTCGTGTTTTTATAAAAATCCTGTTGTTTAATCCAGTCAATAAATTCTGCCATCAGGGTATCGGCGCAAAAAATGACATCGCGGTCATCATTAAAAGATTGCGGACATTGCTTATCAAGATAGATATCCGGACCGTGCGTGTCCAAAGTAAGCAACGAAAACAAAAAAGGCTGATTGGAGGCCGCCAATTCGCTCAATCTCTGCTTGGCAAGATTAAACAAGTTTCTGTCACGAAGTCCCCATGATGTGCCTTGAAATTTTTTCCAGTCCACGCCATAGGATTCTTTCATTTCTTCTCTGCCGACGATATCCTTAAAGCCATGTGCCGTTAAGAATATGCCCGTTCTGGCAAATTCAAGCCCTGTGCCTTTAAGAAAATATGTTTTGTATCCATGTTGTTCCAAAATTGTCGGATAACAAACAAGTTGCGGCAAAAAGTTGTTGTAAACGGTGTAGTTTTTATTCGGCGCGTAACGAAAAGGAACGCTGCAAAAAGAGGAAACCATGGCGGCGATGCTGTAATCCTGATTTTCAAGTTGATGAAAACCGTCAAAAGAGATATTTTCTTCCGCGAGTTTGCTTAAATTCGGCAACAGATTTTGCCCGACCAGCTCAGGATTAGTATAGTCTTTTTCCATTGATTCCATATATAAAACAATCAGATTTCTTTTTTTGTCCGGAAAATGAAAATCGATTTTTGCCGGATCGACATACTCGTCATCATACAGCGCGGTCGGCGTGTTTTGATAAATCAGGAAAGAAATGAGCTGGGTTTTATAAACCGGATAAATCAGGCACAAAAAAGCAATGGCGAGAAGTAAACGGTTTTTGTTAATCAGAAGAGCAAGAACAATGCACAAAACAAAAGCCGGCAGCAGCGCCCAAAGCAAATATCCTTTGATGACTTCTTTCCCGGCCTGTGATACGCCCTGTCCGACATGAACAAGAATTTGCTCAAAACAAACATCTCCCCACAGCAGATTTGTTCTTATCAGAGCAAATAAAACAGCAAGAGATAAGAATAAAACAGTCAGGGAAAACACGTCAGATAATATTTTTTTCATTTTCATTTTAACCGTTTAATAAATTATTCAATTTTTGTACAATGGCGTCAAACATGTCATATGTCAGGACGCCAGTGTTAATGTTGTAACGCGAGGTGTGGTACGAGTCAAGCAATGTCAGGTTATGTAAAGGCAAACGGTGGACGGCGCCGTGGCTGAACTTGTATTCGGCCTGTTTATAACCCAGGATTCGCAAAACCGCGTTGTGTGAAACCGTTCCCAGTGACAAAATGATTTTAAGATTAGGCATGGCGGAGATTTCGTCGGCCAAAAACTTTCCGCAGGTTTTGACTTCGTCGCCGGTAACTTTGTTTTGTGGCGGCACGCAACGGACGGCATTGGTTACTCGGACGCCAATCAGCTCAAAACCGTCGTCTTTCCGGCGATTGTAACAGCCTTTGGCAAAACCGTGTTTTTTAAGCGCCGGATATAAGACATCGCCGGCGTAATCATTGGTAAAGGGGCGGTTTGTTTGGTTGGCGCCGTTTAATCCCGGCGCCATGCCGACAATCAGAATCTCGGCATTTAAAGAACCGAACGGTTCCACCGGAGCGTTGTGATATAAAGGATATTTGTTCTGGTTTTCTTTTCTGAATTGCACCAAACGCTGGCAAAGCAAACAATCTTTTTCGGGCAGGCAAAACGACATTTGACACCTCATATTTATAAACTTTTACACCTTTAGCATAAAAAAAATGTTCATGCACCATTTAAAATGATTTTTTGCAGAATATATACACTCAAGAAGTGTTATACCAAAGTTGTATGACGCTTTGGGGACTACATGTTAATGAATATCAACAAAAAACTATTTATAAATAGGAGTTAAGATATGAAAAAAACATTATTGTTGGCAGGAGTTGCCAGTGTTCTTGCATTTAACGCCAATGCGGCAAATTATAACTGGATGGATGAGTATGAGCCCTATATCGGTGCGGATTATGTTTATTCATATGCCAAATTCGGCGGTGAGGCGCGTCATATGAAAGACAGCTATAATTCCGGAGCCGTCAATCTTGGTGTCAGAATGTATGATTACCTGGGCTTGGAAGCTTTTTACCAGCAGTCGGGGGAACGTACGTCTCACAAAGACAACGGTAAATATAAATCCGAGTTTTTAGCCTATGGTCTTGATATGTACGGTTATATGCCGATTATGTGCAGTGATTTCAACTTATTGGGTTCCTTGGGCTTGGCGAATTACCGCGTTAAGTTCAGCTATCCGGAGTCTAAATCCAAACATCAAAACCGCATCGGCTATCGCGCCGGCGTCGGTGTTCAGTGGAATTTTACCGAGCATCTGGCGGCGCGCGTCGTGGGACGTTATACCTACCTTGGTATGGAACGCTTGGATAATTTAAAAGAAGTTACCGCCGGTTTGAGATATACTTTCTAAAATCGGGTTGCTTAAAAAAACAATGCCCTGATATCAAATCGGGGCATTGTTTTTTAGTTTTTATTTACAAACAAAATATTTTCTGTTAAAGAGCAAATGTTGCAATCTGATATATGAGGCGTAATGTTTGAAAAACTGAAAGCGCGGATAAAATCAACCTCGTTTGTTGAAAATTATGGTAAAATGCTGCCCTATGTCCGGCCTTATTGGATACGGGCGTTGTTTGCCGTGTTGATAACGATTCCGATTGGCGGTATGGATGCCGTTATTGCCTGGTCGTTAAAACCGTACATGGATGTTGTGATGGTTGAAAAAAACGCTTCGTCCACGTGGTTTATTCCGTTTTTGATTATTGTTTTCAGCTGCCTGCAAAGCTCATTAAGCTATATGGCGACTTATTTAAACACTTGGGTCGGCCGCAAGATAGCCAATGATGTCAAAATAGATTTGTTTGACAAGCTGATGCATTACGATGCGGCGTTTTTTGATAAAACGACTTCGGGAAATATTGTTTTCCGCTTCAACAACGATGTCGACGCCGCCTGCAACGGCTTGTTAAGCAATATGAAGTTATTTACGACCAGACTTTTTTCTTCGCTTTCATTAATCGGCGTTTTGTTTTATAATTCATGGCAGCTTGCCATCATTGCCGTGATTGTGTTGCTGGGAGCCTTGTATCCGTTAACGACCGTGCGCCGGCGGATTAAATCCATTATGGATAAAAGCGTGTTTTCGGGTTCCGCGGTTGTAACTTATTATAACGAAACATTCAGCGGCAACCGGATTATTTCTTCATATAACTTGTATGATTATCAAAACGCCCGCTTTAAAGATACGTTAAATTCGGTGTTTAAGTTGGGAATGAAGATGATTCAGCGTACCGGCATGATGTCGCCGTTGATGCATTTTATTGTTTCGTTGGGCATTGCGGCGGTGATATGGACGGGAAGCCACTTAATCGTTACTCAACAGATAACATCGGGAAATTTTGTTTCGTTTATCGCCGCGCTGATTATGCTTTACAATCCGATTAAAAGCATCGGCAACAATTTTAACAATGTGCAGATGTCTTTGATGGCTATGGAAAGAGTGTTTTCGTTAATGGGAGGACACCCTGCGGTTCAAGACCGGGAAAATGCGCGCGAGTTGAAAGAAATCCGCCAAAAAATCGAATATAAAAACGTGTGTTTTGAATATATAAAGGACAAACCGGTACTCAAAAACATTAATTTAACGGCCAAAACCGGAGAAAAAATCGCTTTGGTCGGCAATTCCGGCGGCGGCAAGACAACGCTTGTTAATCTGCTGCCGCGGTTTTATGACGTTACTTCCGGCCAAATTTTGATAGACGGAACGGATGTCCGCGATTTTACGGTGCACTCTTTGCGTGATAAAATTTCCGTGGTTTTTCAAGATAACTTTTTGTTTGCCGGCACCATTCGGGAAAATATTTTATTGGGGAACGAAGGCGCCTCGGCCGAAGAAATTGAAAACGCCGTAAAATGCGCCTGTTTGGATGAATTTGTCGCAACGCTTGATAAGGGGCTGGATACCGAAATCGGCGAACGCGGCATTTTGCTTTCCGGCGGTCAAAAACAACGGATTGCTATTGCTCGCGCTTTTTTGAAAAACGCGCCTATCGTGATTTTGGATGAGGCGACATCGGCACTGGACAACAAATCGGAGGCAATAGTGCAACAGGCGATAGACAATCTGATGACGGATCGCACGGTGTTCGTGATTGCGCACCGGCTTTCCACCGTCCGCCATGCCGACAAAATCGTGGTGGTCAATTACGGTCAGATTGTCGAAGAAGGAACTCACGAAGAACTTTTAGCCAAAGAAAACGGCGTATACGCCTCGCTTTATCATGCTCAGCTCAAATAAAAACATATAAACCAAATGTTAACTATAATATTCTTAAATGCATACTAGAAAACAGATTCTGATAACAACATGGGAACAATGCCGAAATGAGCTGGTTATCTGATTTTTGGTCAAAAGTGAAAGGTTCGTCGGGTTTTTTATTTGTAATTATCCTGACTTTTATTTATTTCAGTTTTTATGCGGTTAAAGGCGAACGCGGGCTGTTGCGCTATGTCTACTTAACCGAAGAAGTCGGAAACGCGCGCAGCGTGGCGCAAAAATATGCCGAAGAACGCCGGGATTGGGAAGAAAAAGTCCGGCTCTTATCCTCGGACAGCCTGGATCTGGACATGCTTGAAGAACGGGCGCGGATTGTCTTGAATATGGTCGGTATGGATGAGTTCGTGATTTTAGATGAGGAAGAAACAAAAAAATAAAAGACTTTATTTTTGGAAAAATATTTGCTATATTAACACGAATTTTGCCAAACGTATATTAACTTGTTGAAATAAGATGATTTTATGAAGAAAAGCATACGCAAAATCAAAGTGAAAAAACCTTCAATGGTGCAATACGGCGCAAGAAAACCCCTGTTTTCCAACAAGGAAATTATCTTCCGCAGCGGCGGCCGGGCAAAGGTTTTTAACATTTCCTCCCGGCTGCAGATGTTTATGGCGGCCTTGCTGATAATCGTCGGCAGTTGGAGTGCGTATTCGTATTATATGTATAACAAATCCGACCAGATAATTTCGTTTAAAGACCGCGAGCTGGATGAAACGCGTGACGCTTACGTGGATTTAATGACTGATTTTGTGGCGATTCATCGTAACATAAGCTCTATGTTCACCTTGATTGATGAAGGACAAATGCAAGATGAACTCAATATAAGCCGTTACAAACAACAAGCGCAGGTGGTGGAAGAAAAAATCCGTCAGATTGCCGATGAAAAAGCTTGGCTCAAACCTGAAGAGCTTGAAGAAAAAACCACCCTGCGCGACGCGCTTTTGCAGCGCGACCGTGCGGTGTCGGAACGCAATGAATTGTTGGCTAAAATCAAAGTGCTGGAAGCAAATATAAAAAGTTTGGAAGATGCCGAGCTGGAGATATTGAATCGTGTCGGCAAATTGTCCGAAAAAGAAATGGCTAAAATCAAAGAAGCCGTTTCAAGCATCAACAAGTCGATAAAAAAACAAAATAAATACTTCAATCCGTTGGCAAACAGCAAAAAAGACAGCGCCGGCGGGGCTTATGAGCCCGATACTCCGGTTTTAAACAATGCCGAGCTGAATCAAAAATTACAGGAAGTCTTTGCCCAGATTGACGATGTCAGTTATTATAGGGAAGTCATGAAATCGGTACCGATAGGGAAACCGGTTTGGAGTTATTGGCTGAGTTCGTCGTTTGGTCATCGTTCCGACCCGTTTAACAAAAAGTCGGCAACGCACAAAGGCGTAGATTTGGCAAGCAACAAAGGCAATAAAGTTAAAACGATGGCCAAAGGCAAGGTAACACGTTCCAGCTGGAACGGCGGCTACGGCAACATGGTGGAAATTGATCATGGCAACGGTTTTAAAACAAAATATGCCCATTTGAACAAATCTTACGTTAAAAAGGGTGAATACGTCAATCCCGGCGATACGATAGGTGAGGTGGGTTCAACCGGGCGTTCAACCGGGCCGCATCTCCATTATGAAGTGTTGTATAACGGCACGCCGGTTGACCCGATGGCATTTATTAAAGTACAACTGTAAGGAAAAAAAGATGAAAAATTTTCGTAAAATGTTATATCTGAAAATTGCAAAATTCAACAGAGGAAACAATTCCCCGGTTCCGGTTCCGAGCATTATCAGCTACGGAACCAAAATCAAAGGAGACATATTGGGAGGCGATGTCGTTCACATTGACGGCCGCCTGGAAGGTAATATTTGCTGTGAGGAGCTGGTCATAGGCGTAAAAGGACAGGTCGCAGGTCAGGTAAAAGCCAAAACATTGAGCCTTTACGGCACGTTGCAGGGAACGGCCGAGGCTGAAAATTTGTTTATTGCCGGCTCGGCACGTTTGATTGGTGATGCGCTGCATAATTCGATTGCGATTGAACCCGGTGCATATATTGAAGGACGCTGCATCCGTTTACAAAAGAAAACCGCTCCGGCAGAAAAAAATGATAAAGAGGTGATTGTAAAGAAAACCCCGGTGGCCGAAAAAGACCATACGCCTGCCAACAATCCGACTTTATTTAAGGCGGCTAATAAATAAGCAATGACCACGGCAAAAAAGATCAAAAAAGCGGATTTTATCGGCACCGGATTGGTGGCGCAAAACCGGCGCGCGCATTTTGATTATCTGATTGAAGATGTGTTTATCGCCGGACTTGAACTGACGGGAACGGAGGTTAAATCACTGCGGTTGGGACACGCCAACATCAATGATGCGTACGGGGTGGAACAAAACGGAGAAATTTACATGTCCAACATGTTTATTGCCGAATACGCCAACAAAGGTTATGAAAGCCATGCGGAAAAACGCCCGCGCAAATTGCTGCTTAAGAAAAAAGAAATCATTAAAATAATCAATGCCTTGGCACGCAAAGGCTATACGTTGATTGCGATGAAGTTGTTTTTCAACGACCGCGGTCGCGCCAAATTGGAGATTGGTCTCGGTCGCGGCAAAAAAGTTTATGACAAACGCGAAACCGTTAAAGAGCGTGACTGGAAACGCGAAAAATCAAGACTTTTAAATAATAAGATATAAGATTTACGGACTAAAAAAGGCGTCTTACGGACGCCTTTTTTAATGTGTCGGTGCTCAGAATCAACGGCTGAGCAACTCGGCCAGTTGTGCCAGTTCATCAAGTTGATTTTCTTTCAATGCTGATTTAATGGTTGGCATGGTTTCAAGCAATGTAACGTTTTTCAAGCTTTCAATCAGGCTCTTCATCAGATTACCGGCCGCCGGTGCCCATGAACCGTTCTGCAACAGGGCAACGGTGCGATTTTGCAAGTTGTGAGCCTTGAGTTCGTTTAACACGTATTCCATCAGCGGAAAAATTCCGGCATTATAAGTCGGTGCGGCAAACACCAATTTATCGTACTTAAACGCCTCGCTGACGATGACGGATGCGTGCGTTGATGAAACATCGTAAACGGCAATGTTTTTAACTCCTTTTTCCGAGAGCATGTTGGCAAGAATATCCACCGCGTTTTCCGTATGACCGTATATGGAAGCATAAGCAATCATTATCCCGTTTGTTTCCGGCGCATAAGTGCTCCACAAGTTGTATTTTTCAATAAAACGGCCGATATCCTTGCGCCAGATAAGACCATGCAGCGGGCATACCAGATTGATTTCCAAACCGGCGGCTTTTTTGAGCAAGGCCTGTACCGAAGGGCCGTATTTGCCGACAATGTTGGTATAATAACGGCGCGCCTCGTCGAGATATTGATGTTCAAAATCAATTTCGTCGGCGAACAGGTGTCCGTTCAAAGCGCCGAAACTGCCGAAAGCGTCGGCGGAAAACAAAATTTTGTCGGTCAAATCATAAGTTACCATCACTTCCGGCCAATGTACCATCGGCGCCATGACGAACGTCAATGTGTGGCGACCGACGGAAAGCGTGTCGCCTTCTTTGACGACGACGGCGCGTGTATCAACTTCAAAATCAAAAAATTGTTTAATCATGGCAAGTGTTTTGGCGTTGACCACCATTTTGACCTCAGGATAACGCCGGGCGATTTCGCCGATAGTGGCGGCATGATCCGGCTCCATGTGGTTGATGACAAGATAATCAAGTTTGCGTCCGTTCAATGCATAAGCAAGATTTTCCATAAACTGCAGGCAAACCGAATGATCAACCGTATCAAGCAGAACGGTCTTTTCATCGGTTAATAAATAAGAGTTGTAAGAAACCCCGTTCGGAATCGGATAAATATTTTCAAACAAAGCCAGACGGCGGTCGCCGGCGCCGACATAAATCAAATCATCGCAAACTTTGCGGGTGCAATGCATGGTAAAATCTCCTTTAATGACGTTATGTTTAGATTTTTTATAATCGGGTTGTATAAAATTTTCAATATAAAATAATGAAATTTTAGGAATTGTTGTTTATTATTACCAATAACTTAAACTTTTTTAAGGAGATAGCCATGGAAACTTTTTATTACGATAACCGCCAGTTGCAAAAGCTGGTGTTCTTAAATGCCGTTATGCTGTGTCTGGTGATTTTGGCCGGCAATGCTTGTCCGAATTGTTTATGGTGGATAAGTATTGTTTCGGTTTTGTGTTTGGTTTCGTTTTCGGCATCGCTCTATGTGGTGATTTTTCCGCAACGTCTGGCGCTTGTAAATGATGAAGGTATCAAAATTGATCATAACGCCACATTAAAGTGGACAGACATCGCCAAAGCCGAACAAAAACGCGTTTCAGGTTTCTTAAAGCGTGAAATTATCACCATCATCCCCAAAGAAGGTGTTGCCTATCGTCGCACGTTGATGCAGCATTTGAGCGGCCGCTCGCCGTACGGAGAATTTTCCGTACCGCTTTATGCCATGACCGGAGAAGACGCCAAGGCGATTATCAAGGCGATGGAAAAACATATCAAAGTAACAAAGCCGGAATAAGTTTGGTTTTATCAAAGTATATAAAACCACCCGCAGTTTTTAAGATGCGGGTGGTTTTTTAATGAAGATTATGCATTTTCCAGATCGCCTCTTGTATTAGGGAGAGGTGTGCTGTTGTTATGTTCGGGCATCGGCTGCCGGGTGCCTGTTTGGGCAATTCCTCTGTCGTGAGATTTAATTCCCCGCAGCTCTTTAATCATATCTTCTGCTGATTTAAGATGGGGCTTCTCTGCCGTAACAACCGCCGGAGCAATTTCTTCGTTGTTACTTGCCAGCACAGTTTCTTGTGTCGGTGCGTCAGCTGTGACGACGGCCGCAGCAAGTTCTCCGCCATCGCTTGTCAGCACTGTTTCTCGTGTCGGAGCGTCAGCTGTAACGACGGCAGCAGCAAGTTCCCCGCCATCGCTTGTCAGCACTGTTTCTCGTGTCGGAGCATCAGCTGTAACGACGGCCGCAGCAAG
>CALXTI010000007.1 GCA_944391395.1 uncultured Alphaproteobacteria bacterium | reverse complement strand
CCGCCATCACTAGTCAACACTGTTTCTTGTGTCGGAGCATCAGCTGTAACGACGGCCGCAGCAAGTTCCCCGCCATCACTAGTCAGCACTGTTTCCCGTGTCGGAGCTTCAGCTGTAACGACGGCCGCAGCAAGTTCCCCGCCATCACTAGTCAACACTGTTTCTTGTGTCGGAGCATCAGCTGTAACGACGGCCGCAGCAAGTTCCCCGCCATCGCTTGTTAGCACCGTTTCTTGTGTCGGAGCGTCAGCTGTAACGACGGCCGCAGCAAGTTCCCCGCCATCGCTAGTCAACACTGTTTCTTGTGTCGGAGCTTCCTGTTCCGGTGCTTGTTCGGTTGCAGAGGCTTCTTTAGCCGGTGTTTCCTGTTCCGATGCTTGCTCAGTTACAGAGGCTTCTTTAGCCGGTGTTTCCTGTTCCGATGCTTGTTCGGTTACAGAGGCTTCTTTAGCAGGCGTTTCTTGTCCCGGTGCTTGTTCGGTTGCAGAGGCTTCTTTAGCCGGTGTTTCCTGTTCCGATGCTTGTTCGGTTACAGAGGCTTCTTTAGCCGGTGTTTCCTGTCCCGATGCTTGCTCAGTTACAGAGGCTTCTTTAGCAGGTGTTTTCTGTTCCGGTGCTTGTTCGGTTGCAGTAGCTTCCTGCTCCGCTTTTTGTTCCGGTGCTGGAGCTTCCTCTGTCTGGGCTCTGGTTTCACTTACATTTTGTTCTGTTCCGTCCCGCATTGATTGCAAAGCGTTATAACGATCTTGATTGTGTTCCAAAGCTTCCGGATGATTGTCAAGATTATTGTTTACATAATCCAGTTCTTCCTTGCTGTAAACATGTGATCCGGAGGTAATGCTCTGATAATGTCCCGTTTCATCAATGGTTACTTTGACTTCATGACCGGTTTCGGTATCAAGCCGAACAGATATATCACCGTTGTCATGAAATTTGATTTTGTTATAATCCAAATCTTCCGGCATATTTTGCAATGAAGACATGTCGGTGCGCTCAACAAAACGACCGTTTTCGTCTTGTCCCACGATTTTTACTTCGCCCTCATCGTTAATTTTAATTTTGTTAATTTTAACCTCAGACTGTTGTTGTGCTTCAGCACCGGCAAGTCCGGACTGTTCCAATGTTTCAGCTTTGCCCTGCAAAGCGTTGTTGACATCATCACCAATGGTCGGAATGGGTTCAAAGTCCGAACGTCTTGTCTCAGGTGTTCCCGCTGCCTGATTTTCTAAGGTTTTGGCTTCTTGAGCCGCTGTCCATTCTTTGGCCTCGGCTTCCATTTGTGTACCAGTTTTATACCCTTCCACATCTTGGAAGTTGCCGTGTTCATCAAAACGTTGTCCGCCGAATTCAACCAATTGGGCTTTCTGCGCATCTGTAAGGGTGCCGTTGTCCCAGGCTTCTTGCAGTTCCGCGGAGTTCATCCATTGATCGCCTTCCTGTCCTAAAATCTGGTTGGCTTCTGCCGGATCGCGCAAGAACAACATCTTTATGTCATGTTGCTGTTCGGCAGATAGGTTATTGACATCTATGGTCTGTACGTCTATATTGGCGTTTTCCAGCATATCTTCCGGCAACAAAGGCGGTTTAATATCATTATCGGTATTTTGAGCATCTTGTAAGTCGTTAAGCCCGATGGCATATTTCCCGTTTGACAAATCATATGGTTCAGCATTGGTAGGGGGTACTTCCGTAGGACCGGTAAAAGCCTCACTGGCAATTTCACCGGCCTCACGTCCGGCCAGCATACCAGCATAAAAGCTGACACCGGAAAACACGGCTGTTTGTACAGCTTTCCATGTTTTTTTACCTTTTGAACCCTCTGTTTGTTTATAAGCTTGAGCTGCCTGGTGGACAGCACCGCTTGCAGCCAGCCCGATACCGGCAGCAGAACGTGCAATTTGTACAGCTGCAATCCCGCCGGCACCGCCGATGCCGGTAGCAGCGGTCGCACCGCTAAGCAGTAAGCCGGCAGTTCTTAATTTATTTTTCTTAACATATTGCCAGAAGTTGGCTGGTTTTTCTCCCTTGGCTTTAGCCGCTTCGCGTTCTTTTTTGAAGTTTTTGATAAAACCATAAGCCTGATTAGCAAAGGAGGCCGTTGCTACGGCAGCAATACCGGCCGGACCGAAGGTCGCACCGGCAATGCTGTATGCGGCACCCCATCCGGCTGATTTCAAGCAGCCTTTAAGCAGAGAATAAGCCTTACCATATTTCTGAGTAAGTTTCTGGTCGGTTGCCTTAATTCTTTCAGCAAACGATTTTGATGCATTTTCATATCCCTGTTTTTGTCCCAGTCTGTTGACGGCCGCTTCCATTCGGTTTGTCCGGGCGGCCTGCCAGCCGACAAAAGTATCTTGATTGATGTTAATGCCTTTTTTGCTTTGTGCGGCAGTGGCCAGTTTGTCAAACATGGCCGCATAGTCTTCTTTGCTGTTTTTCCCTTTTGAAAACTGATCGGCAGCCAAAACTTCAACCAGGTTTTTGCGCAGACGTAAAGCATATTCTTGCTTGAAAGTATCGGCAGTGATGTCTTTTCCCGTATTGGCCAAATACATTTCGGTTTCGCGACGGGTTTGCTCCAAAAACAGGGCAATGTCGCTGTCCGTGCCTTCTTGACCAATCTGCTCACGGCCGAAAGCTTTAAGTTTGCCGTTAACTTTAATGTTGCTTAAAATATTGTATATATCTTGAAATTCTTTGTCTTTTAACGATGCGGATTTAAGATAGTCTTGCCGACTGTCGCTTAAAAGTTTTTCTTTTTTCTTTAAGGTTGAAGTCAGCTTGTCGGCGTTAGGCGATTCTTTTAACGCCGCCAGCAGATATTCAAAATTCTTAAAATCACCGAAACTTAAAGAGTTGGTGCTGTTAACACGTCTTTCGGTAAGCTCCAGCAATGTTTTTTTCTGATCTTCGGTAATGTCGTTGCATTGTAAAGCACCGGTCAGAACCGAAAGTTCCGGGGCATTACCTGTTCTTTGAGCCGTGTTTAGAATGCCGACAACATCTCGGTATTCTGTTGGAGACTGCATTTTTTCTTCACGAACATCCAAGGCAAAAATATCTTTATCCTGCGGCATACCGTCCAGCTTTGCAATATTGCTTTCGACGACTTGAGGAGCCTGCAAATGTTCTTTGTCAATGCCATATTGTTCTTCAAAGTTTTGAATTTCTATGCCGGATTTGTCAATGGCAGCATTCAGTGTTGTTTTACTTGCCGCGCTTTTAGCCTTTTCGCTGTGTGGGTGGTCCCGGACCGACGTAAGCAAATCATTTAAGGCGTATATTTCGTTCATATCGGTTAAGGCCAGTTTATCATTGGCATATTTCCCGGCCTGGGTCACGATATGGTCATCCAATTTGGCGCTGGCTGCTTGTGTTTCATCATTTGTACGAGCATTTAATGCCCGGCGCAACGTATGAAGCTGGGAGGGCTGCATATCGTTTAAATTTTTGGAAACATCGACGGCGTTATAAACATTAATGGCTGAGCTTTCTTGCAAAATCTCATCTTTGGCGTGTTTATTTGCTGCGTCATGTTCTGTTGTTTCGGTAGTTTGCTCCTGTTCCTTCTCTGCTTCTTGCTCCGGATGTTCGGCGGCATCGGTGCTTGATGTATCGGTTTTGTCATTTAATGAAGTTGTATCACCGTCGGCTTGGCTCTCTGCTTCCGCGGAAGACTGTTCACCTCGTTCTCTTTCTATTTCCGAAATGCTGGTCATTAAGTTATTTATTTTTTCTTCAGTAAAGATACCCAGGTTGCTACTGTAATACGCTGATATCAAACTTTTGAGACCGTTTAGATCACTTGCAGACAAGCTTTTTAAACCTTCCGAAGAAAGGTTCTCGATTTTTTCTTTAGCAAAGCCATTCAACAAAACGTACGTGTCGTAGTTTTTTTCGTTCTCTGCAGCATTATTCTCCTCTGTTTTCAAAGATGTTCGCAGAGCATCCAAATCAGAAAACGAAAGCGTGTCATAATCAAACCCATCTTTTTCCAGTAATTCTCGTGTCTGTTCAGCCGAAAAATCTTTATACTCGGAATCAACCATAATATTTCTCCTAAAAAGCTCAAATATTACCCCCATTATAGCGGTATTTTTTTAATTTCGCAACACAAAAATAAGTATTTTTGTCAAAAGCGCGATTAGATAACTATATGATTTTGCTTAATTGTTTTCCGGACAAACAAAATTTTACAAAAGTGTAACACTGACGGAAGTGATTTTTGCCATAACTGAATTAAAAAAGTTTTCGTCAAGGGTGCCGCAAGTTGCAAAAAAAAAGCGTTGACTTTTGCCTGAAAACTTTATATAAGCGACGCAAACAAAACAAAAATTACTGTTAACAATTTTGATAAAACATATACACTCCAAGGAGTGCCGCCAGTCAGCGAGGGTTCGCACACTGGCGTGCAATATTTTGTATGAGTTTGTTTTATCTTAAAGTTTTAACGGCAGGAAAGGTAAATTTGATAAATGTTTGAAGCATTGACCGACAAATTAAGCGCCGCGTTTGCCAAAATCACCTCCCGCGGTGTTTTAAGCGAGGCTGACGTCGATTCGGCCATGCGCGAAATCCGCGTGGCGCTGTTGGAAGCCGATGTTTCTTTACCGGTTGTCAAAGATTTTATCGCCAAGGTAAAAGAGCAGGCGCTGGGTGAAAAAGTCGTCAAATCAATTCAACCCGGACAAATGGTGGTCAAAATCGTCCATGACGAGTTGGTGCGTTTGTTAGGCGATGAAGACACGGCTTTGAATTTAAACGCGGCGGCGCCGGTCGTAATATTGATGGTCGGGTTGCAAGGTTCAGGCAAAACCACGACCACGGCCAAAATCGCCGGCCGTTTGCAAAAACACAAGCGGGTTTTGTTGGCATCTTTGGACATTTATCGTCCGGCGGCGCGGGAACAATTAGCGCAGTTGGGCGCGCAAATCGGGGTTGATGTTTTGCCGATTGTTGAAAACGAAAAACCTCTGGAGATTACCAAACGGGCGTTAAAATCAGCCCGAACCGGCGTTTATGATGTTTTGATTTTGGATACCGCCGGCCGCCTGCATATTGATGAAACCCTGATGCGGGAAGCCGCGGATGTTAAAAAACTGGCAAATCCGGCGGAAACTTTGTTGGTGGCCGATGCTCTTATCGGTCAGGATGCCTGCAACGTTGCCAAAGAGTTTAATGAAAAAATCGGCATCACCGGCATTGTTTTGACCAGAATCGACGGTTCTTCGCGCGCCGGCGCGGCCTTGTCGATGAAGATGGTGGCGGGTGTCCCGATTAAATTTTTGGGTACCGGTGAAAAATTAGACGAGATTGAGGAGTTTCATGCCGACCGCATTGCCGGCCGTATTTTAGGGCAGGGCGACGTCGTTTCCCTGGTGGAAAAAGCCATGGAAAACGTTGATCGCAACGAGGCGGAAAAAACCGCGGCCAAAATGATGAAAGGTCGGTTTGATTTGGAAGATATGCTAAGCCAAATCCGCCAGATGCGAAAGCTTGGCAGTATGGGCAGCATTATCGGGATGATTCCGGGGCTTTCCAGGTTTAAGGATCAGATTGAGCAAGCCGGTATCGGCGACAAGCTGATTAAAAAACAGGAGGCAATGATTCTTTCCATGACCCGGGCGGAAAGAAAAAATCCGGACATTATCAAGGCCTCCCGCAAAAAAAGAATTGCGGCGGGTGCCGGGGTTGAAGTTCACGAGGTTAACAAATTGCTCAAATCCTACGAGCAAATGTCAACCATGATGAAAAGAATGGGGAAAATGGGCGGGGTTGCCGGTTTTTCTCAAATGTTAAAACGTAATCCGTCGGGCGGCATGTTCGGCGGGTTCGGCAAGCGGTTTTAGGCTTTCGCCATAAGCTTAAAATCTTTTATGCGTAATAATTTTTTAGAAAGGAAAATAAAAAAATGGCAGTTCGTATCAGACTTTCAAGAGGCGGTTCCAAAAAACGCCCGTTCTATCGCATTGTTGCCGCAGATCAGCGTGCGCCGCGCGATGGCAGATTTATTGAAAAATTAGGCACCTACAATCCGTTGTTGCCCAAAGATCATGAGCAGCGTTTGGTGGTGGATGCCGAAAAAGTTTCCGCTTGGCTCAAAAAAGGTGCCCAACCGACCGAACGTTTGCAAAAATTGTTTGCCGGTCTTGGTCTTTGCGCCGCGCCGGTGATTCATGAACAACCGAAGAAATCCGCACCGCGCGCCAAAACGGTTGAAAGAATGAAAGAAAAAGAAGAAAAAGCAAAAGCCGCCGCCGAGGCCGCTGCCGCCGCTGCTGCCGAAGCCGCAGCCGCGTCTGAGGCACCTGCGCCGGAAGCCGAATCTTCGGCCGAATAATTGTTTGAGTTATTTTTAAGGAAGACGGTCTGATGACAAAAACTCAAAACAATCAAAATCGTGTTTGCTTGGGCGCCGTTGTCGGTGTTCACGGTATCAAAGGGGAAGTCAAGGTCAAAAGCTGGACTTCCGCGGATACGGATATCGACCGTTACGGCAAGCTGGAAAACGAAGACGGTTCGCGTTTGTTTGAGTTAAAAGTCGTCGGCCGCAGCAAAGAACTGTTGCGCTGTAAAATCAAAGGCGTGGATGACCGTAACGCCGCCGAGGCTTTGGTAGGCACGGCGCTCTACGTCAAGCGCGATGTTTTGCCGGAGCTGGCGGAGGAAGAATATTATCAGACGGATTTAATCGGTTTGGATGTTTTAGAGCAATCTTCCGCACAGACAGTTGGTCAGGTGGCGGGGTTCTATAACTTTGGTGCCGGCGACATTTTGGAAATCAAACTTTCTGCAACCGGCAAGACCGAGCTTATTCCGTTTACCCGTCAATACGTGCCGGAAATAGACATCGCAAACGGCAAAATCATCGTATCCGCCGCAATAACGGATTTTGTCGCCGATGAGGAGCGGACGGGCGATGAAAATTAAGTTTTTCACCCTGTATCCCGAACTCTTTCCCGGTTTTTTGGGCTTTTCCCTGACCGGCAAGGCGTTAAGCGAGGGCAAGTGGTCGTATGAAACGGTCAATATCCGCGATTATGCCTTTGACAGATACGGTTCGGTGGATGACACGCCCTGCGGCGGCGGTGCCGGAATGATTATGCGCCCCGATGTGTTGGGTGCGGCGTTAAAGGCAAATCATGCCGGCGGAAGGCTGATTTACATGAGTCCGAAAGGCGCACCGTTTAATCAGGCCAAAGCTCATGAGCTGTCCGAAGCGGAGGAATTGTCCATTATCTGCGGACGGTTTGAGGGGGTAGATGAACGGGTTTTGGAAGCCTATAAGGCGGAAGAAATCAGTCTCGGCGATTATGTCTTAACCGGAGGCGAACAAGCTGCGATGGTGATGTTGGATGCGGTTATCCGTTTGTTGCCCGGAGTTTTGGGCAACGACGAATCCTCAGCCGAAGAAAGCTTTGAAGACGGTTTGTTGGAGTATCCGCAGTATACCCGCCCGATTGAGTGGGAAGGGCGCAAAGTACCTGAAATCCTTTTAAGCGGGCATCATCAAAAGATTAATGACTGGCGCAAAGAGCAATCCTTAAAAATAACAGAAGCAAGACGGCCGGACCTTTTTAAAAAATATCTTGATTCTAAAAAGGTTTAGGTATATAAGAAAACAAATTTTTTTATAAAAAGAAAAGGTAAAACTGATGAACATTATCAAAAACATTGAAAAAGAGCAGATTGAAAAGCTCACCGAAGGCAAAAACCTTCCTGATTTCAAAGCCGGCGATACCTTGAAAGTTCACACCAAGGTTAAAGAAGGCGATCGCGAACGTATTCAGGTTTATGAAGGTGTTTGCATCGCGCGTAAAAACGATGGCTTGAACTCTTCGTTCACCGTCCGCAAAATTTCGTTTGGCGAAGGCGTGGAACGTGTTTTCCCGCTGTATTCTCCGAATGTCGCCAAAATTGAAGTGGCTCGCATCGGTAAAGTTCGCCGTGCAAAGCTGTATTTCTTGCGTGCTTTGCGTGGTCGCTCGGCTCGTATTGCCGATGATTTGACGGCGACATCCAAGGCTGCCGCTCCGGAAGCGGCTTCCGACAAAGCTGAATAATCTGTTGCTTATGTAAAACCAAAAGCCGCCCGAACTCAAGGCGGCTTTTTAATAACCGGCTTTTCGTTACGGACGGATTTAAGCCGCGCCTATTGTTTTTTACTCATAAAGCAAGAGCTAATCTAAAAATCATTTTTATCCGCCAGGTTGTCGTAGCGTCGGCGGATGCATTCAATGGCGGTTTTATGCACGCCTTTGGTGATGTCATAATAGATGAAACGACCATCGCGGCGACAGGTTACAAAACCGTCATCGCGCAAGCGTTTTAAATATTGCGAAGTTTTCAACTGATCACAATCGGTGCCGCGGATTATTTCGGAAACGTTGCTTTCGCCGTTTAAGGTCAGATATTCCAAAATCCGCATTTTATCATAGTTGGAAAACAGTTTTATCTGATTGGCCACCATATTGGTATAGTCTTTGGGCAGCATGGCTTTATAGCCGTCTTCCAGATAGCGGAAGTCATTTGCCATATAACCGAACAATTTGCGGATACAGAAAAAAATGCTGGCCGGATATTCCTCTTCAATGGTGTAATAAATAAATATACCGCGGCGCTCGGTTTTAACCAAGCCGGCTTCTCGCAGTTTGCGTAAGCTTTGCGATACAAAAACCTGCTCTCCGTTAATGCCTTTGGTAATGGCGGAAACCGAAGAAGAACCGTTAACATCCAAAAATTCCAAAATTCGCAAGCGCAAAGGGTGGGAAATGTATGAGAGCCCTTTAGCCGCTTTTTTCATGATATTGACGGGCAGTTGATTGTCCATGCTTTCACCTGTAAAAAAGATAGTTTAATGTTCTTATATATAGCAAAAATGTAATTTATTGCAATTAAAAAAACAAACTTTTTGCTAATTGAATTTTAATAATATTCAAATATTATATTTTAAAATTAAAATTGGGTAATAAGGTATCTGAAATGAAGATAAAAAATTTGGCCACGGCTTTTTTGTTCTTATTGACTTTTCCGGCGCATGCCGAACTTGAAATAGACGTAACCGGCGCCATGCGCGAACCGACTCCGATTGCCTTTCCGGAAATGATACATAACGGCAGCGGCATCGGTCAGCTTTTCGGTATCGGGTATTATGCCGATAAAATCCGCGAGGTAACGCTGGCGGATCTCGATCGCAGCGGTTTGTTCCGGTTGGTTGATGAAAACAGTTATATCGAAGACTTGGATTCGATTAATCAGAAGCCCAATTTTGTGGATTGGCAGGCGATTAAAGCCGATGCGCTTGTGCAAAGCGCCGTGGTCGAAACAACCGATAAAAAACTTAAAGTCGAGTTTCGTTTGTGGGATGTCATGTCCGGAGAACAACTTTTAGGACAATCTTATACGACGACCAAGGAAAATTGGCGGCGGATTTCACATATCATCGCAGATGCCATATATGAGCGCTTGACCGGTGATAAGGGGTATTTCGATACCCGCGTTGTTTATGTTTCCGAAAGCGGACCGGCCACGCGTCGTGTCAAACGCTTGGCGATTATGGATCAAGACGGCGAGAATCACAAATTTTTGACATCCGGTGCGGCAATGGCTTTAACGCCGCGTTTTTCGCCCAATATGCAGAAAGTTACTTATTTGTCGTTTTCCGGATCGGCGCCGAAAGTTTATGTGATGGATGTTGAGACCGGCAAGCAGGAGTTGTTGGGTCATTTCCCGGGCATGACGTTTGCCCCGGTCTTTTCGCCCGACAGCACAAAAGTTTTGCTTTCCTTTGCCGCTAACGGAAATACGGAAATTTATGAAATGGATTTGGTTAATAAAACCACGCGGCAGATTACCAAAAATCCGGCCATAGACACTTCGCCGAGTTACTCGCCGGACGGCAAACAAATCGTGTTTAATTCGGATCGCGGCGGCAACCAGCAATTATATGTTATGGATGCAGATGGTTCCAATGTTCACCGCATCAGTTTCGGCAACGGACGGTATGCGACGCCGACCTGGTCGCCGCGCGGCGATTACATCGCGTTCACCAAAATGGCCAACGGGCAATTTTATATCGGCGTTATGTATCCGGACGGCAGCGGTGAACGGCTGCTTGCCAGCGGATATTTGGTTGAAGGTCCGACCTGGTCGCCCAACGGCCGTGTGCTGATGTTTTTCCGCCAGGGCGAGGGAACGGCTCGCAAAAATGCCCCGGTCAAGCTCTATACAATCGATTTGACCGGTTATAACGAACGAATGGTGATGACCCCGGCAGAAGCTTCTGATCCGGCATGGTCGCCGTTGTTGCCGCAATAAGTTCCGCCGTGGTTAATATTACTCCATCCACACCAGTTTAATGTGCGGATCTTCTGTTTTATCCAGGTTGTAACGGCAAAAGGTATCTATATCTTCCATGGTCATGTCTTTAAGACATTGACTGCCTCCGGTGCAATAGGCATCGCCCATGTAGGTTTTACCATCCCATGTTTCTCCATCGCCGACCAAAGCTCCTTCGCTACCCTGATTGAGAATGCTTATTTTCCACAGATTTGCATGGAATTCTTTGCTGATGTTGACGATATTGCGGCAAATGCTTAAAGAATAATCGCTATCGTCCGAAGTATCCAGCATTATATAAAATTGCGTATAATGTTGGTTTTCGTCATTGATGGTATATCCCATGCCAAGACGAGTGTTAAAGACGTCGTAAATATATTGTGAAGAGTCTTTTATCATATTTTCCGGGACTTCGCCGAGTTTGATGAAATAAGGAACAAGGTTTATGTTTTGGGTAAAATTCCAGGTTCCGGCATAGCGCAAACCGGCGTTGATGAGGGTGCTTAATTGTTCGGCTTGCTTATTGAGCTTGTATTTGAACATCGCCTTGGAGTAACCGGAAATTGCCCCGACCGATAAAACACCTATAATTGCCAGCACGCCCAACATTTCGACCATGGAACGCCCTTTTTCTTGCATAAACTCCTCCGAACTCAACAAAAACATCAATTTCTACGGAATTATAAACCGTTTTTTTTTTTTTGCAATTTTAAAGAGTCTTTTGGGGATAAGTCGCAACCTGCAAAGGGCATCATCTTAATATGCGGGTATCAGATGAAAATGCGAAGCATTCCAAATAAAATACGGCAAAAATTAAACAAAAATAAAAATTACCGGCAGGATTCTAAAAGATTTCATGCAAATACATACTGTGTGGGAAAATAAAAATGTGTACGAATAACCATACAAACGAAAAGATTCTGGCAAACCAGACAATCGGGTGTTTTTGATTATAAATCCACCAACCGAACATAACCATGCAATTATCAAAAATCAGCCGGTTGCTCCAGTGTTCCACGCCTTGCAGCCAATATTCAACGGTTTGGCCGGCGAGTCCTGTTTCCAGATAATGCTCTAATGTTTCCCACATATAGGCAATCATAACGGTTAAGATGAAACTGAATTTTAATTTCAGAGCAGGAGAAATTTTTTCTTTGCCGGCAAGTTTGGTTGCCAACCAACCGGAAAAACAACCGATAGAAATACCCATAACCAGATGTTCAATAGACCAAACATCAAATGAAGCTTCGGTTTTAAGTCCCCACAACGTCATCTCAAATTCTCATTTCTTATTATTAATCAAAAAATGTCATGTTTCTATACTGAATAGCAAAAGAAAGATAACCGAATTTTATTTTTTATGTAAAGCCTGATATTCAAACCACTTGGCGATTTTCAAGAAACGAAAATAAGCGTAAGAAGTTGCCATCCAAAAGCCGCATGTTCCATAAAGGCAATAGCGCCGCTTGAAGTAATAAATCAAAAACTGCCGCGGCATTTCCGTATAAAGGCGCAGACGGGAATATTTCTTGTTCTTTTCCAAAGCGGTTTTAACCAACTCGTCGGTGTACATGTTGAGTTTGTACCACAGCTGTGTCAAAGACACATATGAATAATGATGCACCTTACCGTTTAATTGTTCCACCCGGCAATTTTCGTCCCAAACGACGCGGTCATGGGTTAAATCATCGGGCATGTTGGCTTTTTTACGGTTATAAAGCCGCACTTGATTATAAGTCTTGGCAAAAATACGCGGTTTAGTATCTCCCGGAAGCATATCGCATATTTTGATTTTGTAAGCATCGGCGGTCGGGTTTTTCTTGATTTGTTTGATTTCGGCAATCAAGCCGTCGGACAAAACTTCATCGGCATCAAGCGATAAAACCCAATCATTTGCGCATTTGTTTTGCGCAAAATGTTTTTGCGAGGATATATTTTTCCATTTATGAAAAACAAATTTGGCTTTAAATTTTTCAGCGATTTGTTTTGTCTTGTCCGTGCTGCCGCTATCCACCACCACAATTTCATCGGCCACTTTAGCCGCGGCCTTCAGCGTTTTTTCCAAACGCAGCTCTTCATTGAGCGTAACCAGATAAACCGATAATTTTACCATTTTTTATTCCGATTAAAGTGTAAGTACCGCTTAAATGTCCGTTTTTTTATGCAAAAAGTCAAGTCATAAAATCAATGGATTAACATCAAAAAAACGTTTGTATTAAACGGACATTTAACGTAAACTGACGTGAACGTCAAATTAAAAAAGGAAAACAAATGAATCTGTCTGTTTATCTGATAACCTTAAATGAGGAAAACCGCCTCGAAAACACCTTAAAAGCGGCAGCCAAAGTGGCTGATGAAATTGTGGTGGTGGATAGCGGCAGCACGGATAAAACGGTTGAAATTGCAAAAAAGTACAAAGCAAGAATTTTTTACCATGAATGGAAAAGCTACTGCGATCAAAAGTCGTTTGCCGAGAAAAAATGCTCTTCGGATTGGGTTTTATCACTTGATGCCGATGAAGTTTTGTCCGATGAGTTGATAGCCGAAATTAAACAAATCAAGAAAAACCCAGCCGCCGATGCTTACAAAATCAAAATCTGCAATATGTTTCCGGGAGATAAAAAACCACGCGTTTTCGCACAGAGTTTTAATGCCGTGCGTTTATATAACCGGCATGGTGCTTATATGCCGCCGGATTTGTGGAACAAAGACAGAGTAAAAGTCCGTAACCCCAAAAGTGTCTCTCAGCTTAAAAATAAAATCTATCATTATTGTTTTTTAAGTTTGGAGCAGGCAACGGCAAAATACAACCTTCACAGTTCTGAACTGGTACACACCGTTGTGGCGGAAAAACGTACATTTTCACGTTTGCGTCTTTATACGGAATTTCCACGGCAATTTTTACATTATTATTTTTTAAAAAGATATTTTTTATTAGGCACGCAAGGATTTATTCAGGCCATGGTTTTAGCCCATTTTCGTTTTTTAAAAATTGCCAAGTGGTTCGAATATCAGGCCTTGCATAAAAAATAAAAAAGCCCGCGGTTGAAGCGGGCTTAAACATTTTGCGACCAATTAAAATTCAGCCAAAACTTTTGCCGTTTCGGCAACGTTGTGCAAGCTCATCATGGCAATGGTGTTGTAACCGTTGTCGACATGGACAACCTCGCCGGTGATGGCCGAACCCAAAGGCGAAAGCAAGGCCAAAGCGGCATGGCCGACTTCTTCTTGGGTTACGTTGCGCAACAACGGCGCGTTTAATTCGTTCCAGCGCAAAATTTTGCGGAAATCGCCGATACCGGAAGCCGCCAACGTTTTAATCGGGCCGGCGGAAATCGCATTAACGCGCACGCCCTGCGTACCCAAATCCACGGCGGCGTAACGAACGGAAGCTTCCAAAGCGGCTTTAGCCACGCCCATAATGTTATAGTTGGGCAAAACACGCTCAGCGCCGAGATAAGTCAACGTTACGATTGAACCGCCTTCGTTCATAATCGACGAGGCGCAGCGGCAGGCTTCCAAAAACGAGTAGCACGAAATATGCATGGTGTTCAAAAAGTTGTCTAATGTCGTGTCAATGGTGCGGCCTTTGAGTTGGTCTTTGTCCGAAAAAGCGATGGCGTGAACCACAAAGTCAATTTTGCCCCATTTTTCGCCGAGTTCTTTAAAGCAGGCTTCAACCGAAGCAGAGTCGGAAACGTCACATTTAATGAGCGTCGGCTCAAAAGCGAGTTGTTCGGCCAGCGGACGGACTCTTTTTTCCAAAGATTCATTTTGGTATGAAAAAGCGATTTGCGCCCCTTGTTCGTTTAAGGCGCGGGCAATGCCCCAGGCAATGGAGTGGTCGTTGGCCAGACCCATAATCAAACCTTTTTTGCCGGCCATCAACGGTGTAACATTAGTCATTTTTATCTTTTCCTTTGCGTTATAAAAAAAATTAATATACAGTTGTTGTTAATAAGTTATTTTATTTATAGATTATCGTTAGAAGGTTATTTATCTAATAAAATTATATTTGTAAACATTTTTTTGAGATTTAAGACAATGTGTTGGAAAACTAGAATGTTGGAAATCGGCGTCAAGTGCCGCGATTTTTTATATTTTCTCCTGAAACGCGCTCAAAACGACACGATTTTGCGCGTGGCGTCATCTTTAAGCTACACCTCGCTGATAGCGCTTGTTCCGGTGCTGGCGATTGCTTTGGCGGTGTTTTCGGCTTTCCCGGTTTTTAATGAAACACGTGAGCAAATACAAAACCTGATTGTGCAAAATCTGGTTCCCGATGCCGGACAAGACATCAAAATGTACTTTACTCAGTTTATAGACGCTGCCGCCAAATTAACCACCATCGGTGTGGTCGGTATTGCCTTAACCGCCATTTTGCTGCTTTCGACAATAGAAAACAGTTTTAATTTTATTTTTAAGGTTACCCGCCCGCGGCGTTTCACCACCAAAATCACCCTGTATTGGACGATTATCACCTTGGGGCCGTTGCTTTTGGGTGCGGCGTTTTCCTTAAAAGGGATTGCCGCTTTTAATGATGTTTTGCAAAGCGTGCCGGAAATCAAGGTTGTTTTGGGCAGCGTTTTGCCGTTTTTCCTGACATGGCTGGTGTTGGCCTGCGTTTATGTGTTTGTGCCCAACAAAAAAGTCGGTTTTCTAAATGCCGCCGCCGGTGCGTTTGTTGCCATGTGTTTGTTCTGGCTGTTAAGAAACGGTTTTGCCTTGTTTATGGTCAAAAACAACACTTACAAAACCTTATACGGCGCCGTGGCGGCCGTGCCGTTGGTGCTTATCTGGATGTATCTTTATTGGGTGGTGGTGATTTTCGGCGCCGTGTTTACCGCGGCTTTGGAAGAGTTCCGCCAGCTTGACCGCCGCAATTTAAATAAAATCATGGCCGGAGGCAAAGCGTATAAAAGATAATATTGAATATTTTGAAAATTGTTCTTGCTAAAAGAACAAAAATAGAACATAAAGACAAGTATGAACAACCTTAAACCTGAGAAAGTGAGAAAATATGGAAAAAGATAAAGCATTAGACGCGGCGTTAAGCCAGATTGAGCGGGCATTCGGCAAAGGCTCGATTATGCGTTTGGGACAAAGCACCAACATTGATATTGAGGCCATCTCCACCGGTTCTTTGGGCATAGACATTGCCTTGGGCATCGGCGGTTTGCCCAAAGGACGCATTGTGGAAATCTACGGGCCGGAAAGTTCCGGTAAAACCACGCTGGCTTTAAGCGTGATTGCCCAGGCTCAGAAAAAAGGCGGTACCTGCGCTTTTATTGATGCCGAACATGCTTTGGACCCTTCTTATGCCAAAAAAATCGGCGTGGATATTGAAAACCTGCTGATTTCGCAGCCGGATGCCGGCGAGCAGGCGTTGGAAATCGCCGACACGCTGGTGCGTTCCGGCGCGATAGATGTTTTGGTGGTGGATTCGGTGGCGGCTCTTGTGCCGAAGGCCGAACTTGAAGGCGAGATGGGCGATTCTCACATGGGCTTGCAGGCGCGTTTGATGAGTCAGGCGCTGCGCAAGCTGACATCAACCGTTTCCCGCTCCAATACGCTGATTATATTCATTAACCAGATTCGTATGAAAATCGGCGTGATGTTCGGCAACCCCGAAACCACGACCGGCGGCAATGCTTTGAAGTTTTATGCTTCCGTGCGCATGGACATTCGCCGCATCGGCGCGATTAAAGACAAAGACGAGGTTATCGGCAGCCAGACACGGGTCAAGATTGTTAAAAACAAGGTTGCGCCGCCGTTTAAAACGGTTGATTTTGACATTATGTACGGTGAGGGCATTTCCAAAACCGGTGAATTGATTGATTTGGGCGTTAAAGCCGGTTTGGTGGAAAAATCCGGCGCCTGGTTCTCCTATAAGGGGGAAAAACTCGGGCAGGGACGTGAGAACGCCAAATTGTTCTTAAGAGATCATCCGGAAGTGGCGGAAGAAATTGAAAACAAAATCCGTGCCGATGCCGGTCATTTGACGACCGAAATGATTGGCGAGGACGAACCCCCGCTCGAAAACGAGGATTAATCATTTTTATCAATCAAAAAACTCTCTACCGGCAGGTAGAGAGTTTTTTGATTTAAAACCATTGAAAATTTATCCAAGAACGAGTGTCTTTCAAATTTGTGCATATGTCGTTAATTGAGCTGATGGTAAAATCCCGTAAACATGGCTTTGGAATATCCGGTCATCGCCCCGACGGAAAGCACGCCTATGATAGCCAGCACGCCGAGCATCTCGACCATGGAGCGCCCGCATAACGGTGCATCTGCTTGCCTTCTTTTCGCTCGTGTACCGTTTTTGTACACGTCGCTCAAACAAGGCTGCGCATCTGCACCGCTCTTCAGTCGTTCGCTTCTACCATTTTTCCGCATTATTTTCTCCTAAAAAAAAGCAAAAGAACATCTATTTTCCCGATATTCTAAACCGTTTTTTTTTTTTGCAATTTTAAAGAGTCTCGTGGGGATAAGTTTCTATCGGCATTTTATCGTCGTCCCACAAGCCGACAATGTCTTTGCGTTCAAAATTTTTTATGACCACGCGACCGCCGGGCTGCGCTTGGTAGTTCAGGTATCTCATTCCATACGGGCAACAGCAATATTGTATTAAAAAAACGCCCTGTTGCAGGGCGTGAAAATCTGGGGCGAACGATGAGGCTCGAACTCACGACAACCGGTACCACAAACCGGGGCTCTACCAACTGAGCTACGTTCGCCGTTGACTAATTGCCTTTTACATATATTCTTTGCGAAAGTCAATATAAAAATATTGCAAAACGAAAAAACTTTTATTGAAGAAAAAACACCCTCATTAACTCTTTATTTTCCTTTTTGTTTTAACGTCAAAAACAAATCAAAACAAATTTTAAAGAGAAGAAAATGATAAAACACTTCGGTATGATTGCAGCAACGATTATGGTTGTGTTGTTTCAAAATTCAATAGCCCTCGCGTCTGTTTCTTCCATTGTGGTTGACGCCGAAAGCGGCAGTGTTTTGTATGCAGACAACGCTGATCAGCGGCGTTATCCGGCGTCATTGACCAAATTGATGACGCTTTATATTACTTTTAACGCGCTGGAAAACGGCACGCTCAAATTGGACGATGAACTCAAAATTTCCCATACGGCGGCCAACCGTTCACCTTCCAGATTAAATCTGACACCCGGAAAAACGATTGATGTCCGCACCGCTATTTTGGGTACGATTGTTAAGTCTGCCAACGATTGCGCCACGGTCTTGGGCGAGGCATTGGCAAAAGACGAGCGGGCCTTTGCCGTTTTGATGACGCAAACCGCCAAAAAATTGGGTATGAAAAACACCACTTTTAAAAATGCGTCCGGTTTGCAACATTCCAAGCAAAAAACAACCGCCCGCGATATGGCGATTTTGGCGACGGCTTTGTATCATCATTTTCCGCAATATTATTCTTGGTTTTCCGTTCCGTCGTTTGCATACGCCGGAAAAACTTATAAAACGCATAATTTTTTATTAAAAGATTTTGCGGGTGCCGACGGCATGAAAACCGGATTCACGGCGGCTGCCGGATACAACATTGTTACCTCGGCAAAGCGCGGCAACCATCGGGTAATTGCCGTTACCATGGGGCATGATCGGCAGGAGACCCGGGATAAGACCGTATATGCGATGATGGATAAGGCTCTTGCAAAAATGGCGGTTGCGGAGCAAATCGATTCGCGTCAGTTGTATGCAGAAATAAACCGTGTCGTTCCTCAAAAACAAAAAGTCAGATTGGCTTCAGCCGAAACTTATTTGCCCAAATCTGCAAAAAACGGTAAATGGGCCGTTCAAGTCGGATCGTTCGGCAATTACGGTGCGGCGCAAAAACATGCAAACAAAATAAAGAACAAATTGGCGGGAAAATTTGCCTTTCGCGGCACGGATATCGAAAAATTTAATTTAAACGGTAAGACAATGTACCGGTCAAAATTGGTCGGGATGAGCAAAAATGAAGCGGGAAGAGCTTGCCGTTTGCTGCAGAAAAATCGTCTTTCCTGCATGGTAACCGCTTATCGTGCCGATACGGCTTACGCGCGGAAATAATCATGGCTCAGATTGTAATCATCAACAGCGTCAACAACGCGGCCGGAAAAACAACGCTTACCGCACATCTGGCGGTTATGCTTGCCGCCGAATATAAATCTGCCGTGCTGGACAATGCCGGTGAAAACAGTGCATTGGCCATGTTTGTTGCCAAACGTTATAATTTGAATTTGGGCAAAAATTATCATTTGATAGTCCCTCCGTATTATTCTTTACAAAAAGAAAAATTTGACGAACTGGGCGATACCTGTGATGTCATGCTCTTGGATTCTCCGGATGAGAAATATTTTAAATACGCTGATGTCCTCATCACACCGATACGAGGGCGGGAGGGGGCGCTTTCCGTCAGTTCGACCGACAGCCTTTATGCCGCTTTTATATGGGATGCCAAGAAAAAACGTGCGGCAATCGGTAAAAGCGCTTTTCGCTGGGTGGTTGTTCCCAATGATGATTATTCAAACGAAGAAATCGAAAAAATTGCCGCATGCGGAAAAATTTTGGGTTTTCAGCTGGCGCCCCGCTTGCATCATCGCCTTGAATATGCAAGCGGCTTAAAAAACGGAGTAACTGTTTGGGATAAAGATCAACCGGAGTTGAAAACTTTGTTCGACCTGCCGGATTTGTATGCCCGACGTGAATTAAAAAAGCTTGCCTCTTTTATTTGGCCGCCGAAATAATATTTACAGAGCAGAACGGATAAATTTTGCTTTACCTCAAAAATGTTTTGAGGCAAAATACACAATCATAAAGTTTTTTAAACCATTATCAAAGGATATGATTATGCTGAAAATTGTTTCCACAACACCATACACCGATCAAAAAATGGGCACGGCCGGAATTCGTAAAAAATCAAAAGTCGTAACCCAACCCAATTATATTGAAAATTTTATTCAAAGTTTGTTTGACGCCATTGGCGGCGTTGAAGGACAGACTTTTGTTTTAGGCGGAGACGGACGATACTATAACGATGTTGCTATCCAAAAAATCATCAAAATCGCCGCGGCCAACGGCATGAAAAAATTGATTGTCGGCCAAAACGGCTATATTTCGACGCCGGCTTCCTCCAATGTGCTGTTGAAAAATCATGCCGATGGCGGCTTGGTGTTGTCGGCATCGCATAATCCCGGTGGCGAAAACGGTGATTTCGGCGTCAAATACGCCACCAAAACCGGCGGCCAATGCTCCTCGCAAATCAGCGATGCGATTTATGCCCGCACCAAAGAAATTAAAGAATACAAGATTTTTGACGCTCCGGATATTGATTTAAGCAAAATCGGTGTGCAAAAGCTCGGTGAGATGGAAATCGAGGTGATAGATCCGGTTAAAGATTATGTGGCGATGATGGAAGAAATATTTGATTTTGCCGCCATTAAAAAGTTGTTTCAAAATGGGTTTACCATGGTTTTTGATGCGATGAACGCGGTAACCGGTCCGTATGCGTTGAAGATTTTTGAAGAAATTTTAGGCGCTCCGAAAGGTTCCGTGCTCAATTATGTCCCGAAACCGGATTTCGGGGGGCTGCATCCTGATCCGAATTTGATTTACGCCAAATCTCTGGTGGACTTGATGTATTCCGATCGCGCGCCTGATTTCGGCGCTGCCAACGACGGCGATGGCGACCGTAATATGATTTTGGGTCGCAAGTTTTTTGTAACGCCGAGCGACAGCCTGGCGATTTTGACCGATAATTACAAGTATGTTCCGGCGTATAAAAACGGCATTTACGGGGTCGCTAAATCTGCGGCCACTTCCACGGCGGTGTCCAGAGTGGCCAAAGCCTTAAACATCGGCTACTATGAAGTGCCGACCGGCTGGAAATATTTTTGTAATTTGATGGATTCGAAGCGGATTACGTTTTGCGGAGAAGAAAGCTTCGGTACGGGGTCATCGCATATTCGCGAGAAAGACGGTATCTGGGCGGTGTTGTTCTGGCTCAATATTATTGCTGCAACCGGCAAATCCGTTCGGGAAATTACGGAAGATTTTTGGCGCAAATACGGGCGCAGCTACTATTTGCGATTTGATTTTGAAGGCATAGACACAACCGTTGCCGATAAATTGATGGCTGATTTGGAACAGAAACTCCCGTCTCTTGCCGGTAAATGTTTCGGAGATTATGAGGTTCTTAACGCGCATCCGTTTGTTTACAACGATCCGGTTGACGGAAGTTCCACCAAAAACGGTCTGATTGTTTGGTTTAAGGACGGTTCGCGGATTGTTTACCGCTTGTCCGGAACCGGCACCAGCGGCGCAACTTTGCGGGTATATCTGGAAGTTTACGAACAAAAACGTTTAGACGCCGAACCCTTGGTCATGCTTGAAGGTTTGGGAAAAGCGGCAATGGAAATCGCCGAAATTCAGGAAAGAACGGGCAAGACCAAAGCCGACGTTACAACCTAAAAAAGAACCCGAAGCCGGCATGGCGTCGTCATGCCGGTTTATCTCCGATTTGATAAAACAAGGCCTGAAACAATGCTCAAAAAAAACACCGTCAATCGTCCGGATCATCAGCTTGAAGGAACGCTGAGCGCTTTGGTGTATACGGTTGTGGCCATGGCTTTGGGTTTGTTTATGCTTTTTGTTTATCCGCAATATTCGCTGTATCTGATTGTTCTTATTTTATTAATTACGGTTTTGTGTATTGCCTTGGCGATACGGATTATGTCCGCCAGCGAAGAGGCTTTGACCTACGGCGGCTTTGCCAATGAAATATTAAACAGTCGTGAAATCATCAATCGTATTGATAACAATAAAGGCGAGCCTATAATTGAAAATCAAGCGGCAAAAAAGTTTTTTTCAGGCGAACCGGTTTTGGAAAGTTTGCATAAAAATTTGGAAGACAGCCGGCAAAATCAGCTTAATTTCCAACGTTTGGAAGTTGCCCGCAAAAACTTGAAAAAAGAAAAAGTAACTTTACAGCTGGTTTCGGACACAGACGATTCGGCAAAATGGTATACCATTGCGCTTCGCCCTTTATACTTAAAGAAAAGCGACATCTTCGAAGAAGAATTTTCCATCGAAAAAATCCAAAAAGAGACATATTTTTTCTGGACGCTTGAAGATGTTACGGCGGCCAAAAATATGGAAAAAATTTTTGAGGAAGAGCGTAAAAAGCTGCATTATTTTATTCATCATATGCCGGTGGGCATTTATGTTGCCGATGCGGATTATAATCTGGAATATGTTAACGAAAGTTTTGCTTTGCAGCTCGGCTGCACCCGCGATGAGCTGACCGCTAAATCTTTTAAGGAGCTGGTTGCCCATGACGACGGCATTTTAAACCCGCGTCGACCGTCTTATACCGGGATGGCGGTTTTTCATAAAAAAGGCGGGGGCAAGGGGCAAAATCAGGAACTTTTTGTGCTGCAAAATAATTTTAAGGAGGGCAATGCCGTTAAGATACGGGGTTTGACTATTCAAAATCTGCCTACCGATGCGGAACTGCAAAACGAACTGGACTATGCAACCGATGAAATCGACTGGCTTTTTGCCACTTCTCCCAGCGGTATTGTTTTTATTGATAAAAACGGGATTATCCTAAAAAACAATTATCGCGCCGCTGAAATCTTAAAAGAAACATCCAAAGAAATCGTCGGTGAAAAGTTGTCATCTTTTTTCCGACCGCCGACGGTCAAAATGCTTCAAGACATTTATCAAACCTATGTCAAAGACAGCGCCAACCGCGAAATGCACAAAATTGAGAGCCGTCTGAAATCGGATAAAATCGTTCGCATTTATACGGCGCCGCAACGACGGATGCGTGGTGCGGACAATGCACTGGAAGGCATGGTCTTGTATTTGGAAGATACGACCGAACAAAAGAATCTGGAACTAAAATTTGCTCAAGCGCAAAAAATGCAGGCCATGGGGCAGTTGGCCGGCGGCGTTGCCCATGACTTCAACAATTTGCTGACGGCCATGATTGGTTTTTGCGATTTGCTTTTACAGCGCCATGGTGTCGGCGATCCGTCGTTTGCCGATTTGATTCAAATCAAGCAAAATGCCAATCGTGCGGCCGGTTTGGTGCGCCAGCTGCTGGCGTTTTCACGCAAACAGCCTCTCAAGCCGAAACGGATTGACGTTACCGAAAACTTTATTGAATTAAGTCATATGTTAAGGCGGATTTTAGGTGAACAAATCACGTTGGAGTTTAATCACGGCAATGATTTAGGCTTTATCCGCGTTGACCCGGTGCAGTTTTCGCAAGTGATATTAAACTTGGCGGTTAACGCCAAAGATGCCATGAACGGCCGCGGTGTTTTGCGTATATCGACCCGGACGGAAAAATTATCCGAGCCGTACCAGTTTGGGGCGGATACAATCATGCCCGGAGATTTTGTCGTTATCAATGTCAGCGACACCGGATGCGGTATCCCGCCGGAAAATTTAAGCCGCATTTTCGAACCCTTCTTTTCGACCAAACAGAATGTCGTCGGTTCCGGAACGGGGCTGGGCTTGGCGATGGTGTACGGCATTGTGCGCCAGACGGAAGGTTTTATCAAAGTGGATAGCGTTGTAGGCAAAGGGACGACGTTTTCAATCCACTTGCCGCGTTTCGAAACGGCTGACGAAGATACAGACGCGTCGTCGGCGCGTGTGTCCGGAGATCAAACCCCGGTTTTAACATCGGCATCGGCAAGCGGCCAGCCGCCCAAAATCATTTTCGGGCTTAATGTAACAACATTGGATCGAGGACGTGAACAAACGCGCAATCCGCAGGAAATCAAAATTTTATTTGCGGAAGATGAAGATTCGGTCAGAGCATTTGGCGTACGCGCATTAAAGAAAAAAGGGTTTAACGTCGCCGCGGCCAATAATGCGGAAAATGCTTTGGAGCTGCTGGATAAAGGCGAAAAGTTTGATCTTCTGATTACCGATATGGTCATGCCGGGTTTAAGCGGTGCCGAATTGGCGCGGGAAATCAAAAAACGTCTGCCGGAAGTGCGGATTATTTTGGCCTCCGGTTATTCGGAAGAAATTGCCCGTCGAGAACTGGCCGGTTCGGAAGATTTTGAATTTATATCCAAACCATATAGTTTGGGTGATTTAACCAAAAAAGTATTTGATGTATTGAATCGATAACAAACATGGCAGACAGAATAAAACAATTTCCTTTAAAATTTAAGCCTAAAGTTGATTTCAGCCGGGCGGATTTTATGGCAAACAGATGCAACGAAAAAGCCTTACGCGCGGTCGAATTGTGGCCGGAATGGCCGTTTTTTGCCCTTGTCGTGTATGGGCCGCAAGGTTCGGGAAAATCGCATCTGGCACATGTTTTTGCCGAGCATGCCGCATCTTGCACCGAACGTCCGTTTCCGGTTTTGATTATCAATGCGCAGGAAATAAACAATAAAAACGTGGCGCGCATCCATCGGGAAAATCCCTGTCTGGTGGTGGAAAATTTAACTCCGCGCGCAAATAATGAGGCCTTGTTTCATTTGTTTAATTTGTATCAAAACGAAGGCGGATATATATTGTTCACAGCCGAAGATGCGCCGGCGCGTATGCGTTTTAAGCTGCCGGATTTGCAGTCGCGGCTGAATATGGTGCCGACGATAGCCATAGAAGAACCCGATGACGAGATGTTAACCATGTTGGTGGTCAAAATGTTTAATGACCGGCAGATTATGATATCCCCGGAAGTTTTAAATTATATAATTCGGAATATGCAGCGTTCATTTTCTTACGCCCGCCGGCTGGTGGAAGAAGTGGATATGATATCGCTGGCGCGCAAGCGAGCCGTTACCGTTCCGTTGGTCAAAGAGGCCATGCAAACCCTTGACACACACGTTCAGCAAGAATTGTTCTGAGAATTTGATGACAGAATGCCGGACTCTCGGCGTTTACAACGCGTCCGCGCCGGAATGACGCCAATATGTGCATTCTGGCTAATGGTTGCGATTTATCCCCAAAAGACTCTTTAAAATTGCAAAAAAAAAAAACGGTTTATAATTCCGTAGAAATTGATGATTTTTATTGAGTTTGGAGAAGTTTATGCAAGAAAAAGGTCGTTCCATGGTGGAAATAACATCAGGTACACGAACGAAAAGAAGGCAAACAGATGCGCCGTTATGCGGGCGTTCCATGGTTGAGATGCTTGGTGTGCTGGCGATAATCGGTGTGCTGTCGGTCGGGGCGATGAATGGCTATGCCAAAGCCATGTTTAAGTATAAGCTCAACAAACAGGCGGAAGCTATAAGCACCTTGATTAATTACGGTCTGCAATATAAAGACAAGCTTGATCGTGATGAAGGAAAAGTTACTTATTATAACGAAATTTTTTATAAGTTGGGATTAATCCCCGACGGAATAAAATATGTAAACAAATCCACATTGTATGATAATTTCAACAATCATTTATACGTTTATTACAACAATCAAAAACATGAAACAGATGACGGACAAACAAGACAAAATAATTTTGGCGGAGTCATTTATGTTTTTGACCCGTCTCCGCACGGAATTGAAATTTGTCGCAATCTGGTGAATGTCGCCAAAGAAAACAGTCAGGACCTGTGGCAGGTTGAAACGTACAAAAGTTATAACGATTCGGAAGATTTCACCATTCACGGCAACATATATGGAGATAATTATTGCAAAAACAATTCCACACTTAAATGTCTTCGTAATTTGAGCTGGAATGATTTAAGCGAATTATGCGAAGTTTGCGATGAACAACCTTGTCAGCTAATAATTTTATGGAAATAAAAACTTCGGCATTCAACCGGTTTTTGCATAAAACACTACGGCACACAACATGTGTGCCGTATAAAATTTATTGGTCGCCAAACGCAAAAGAATAGTATTTTTATGCGGCTTTGGCCGGTGCATTAAGCCCCAGTTCTTCCATAACCTGCTTTTTTAACGTTACATTGTCGGTTTTGCCGGTGGCTAAAAGCGGAATTGTATCGTGATACAAAATCACCCGCGGTAAAAACAGTTCGGACATGCCGTTGTTTTTGATATAATCATGCAAGCCGTCGGATTTCACTTGTTGATTGTTGGTAACCAGCACGATTTGTTCGCCTTTGCTTTCATGCGGGACGGCGACGATGCCGTAATTAAAGTCCGCGCCCATCCATTCATAAGCCTTGACAACCATTTCATGTACGGCGTTTAGAGATACCATTTCGCCGCCGATTTTGGCAAAGCGTTTGATGCGGTCTTTGATGTAAACAAAACCGATTTCATCAATATCCACCACGTCGCCGGTGTGATACCATCCTTCTTCGGGCGGCACCAACACGCCGGGGTTTTCAGGTAAAATATAACCCAGCATGATGTTCGGGCCTTTGACCACCAACTCGCCGCCTTTGGCAATCCCCGGAACCGGCTCGATTTTATATTGGATTGCCGGCAGCAATTTGCCGATAGAACCGAATCGGTTGAAAATGCTGTTGTTGGCGCACACAACCGGTGAACATTCGGTCGCACCGTAAGCTTCCATCATGCGGATGCCCATGCGTTCCATCCACATGTTACGGGTGTCAAGTTTGACCGCTTCGGCACCGCCGAACATAAAGCGGATGTTGTGGAAGTCATACGGGTGGGCGATTTTGCCGTAACCGCGGAAAAACGTGTCGGTGCCGAACATCACCGTGGCGCCCAGTTCATAAACCAACTCGGCCACAACGCGGTAATGCAAAGGCGAGGGGTATAAAAACAGGCGTGAACCTTCCAATAACGGAAACAGCGTGCCGACCGTCAAACCGAAACTGTGGAACATCGGCAAAGCGTTGAACACCAAATCAGTCATATTGATAGTTTCCAGAGCCGACATTTGTTTGATGTTTGACATAATGTTTGCATGGCTCAAGACAACCGCTTTGGGCGCGCCTTCGGAGCCGGAAGTAAACAAAATGACCGCTTTTTTGCTGCCGCCGTCTTTGTGCGGCACGCGTTTGATTTTGTAACGCAAGAAAGCGCCGATTTTATCTAACAGCCCGATATGTTTGGCAAGCGATTCCAAATAAAAGATTTCAATCCCGTTGGCTTTTAAGATTTCTATTACCGATTCAAGCTTGGCGGTTTTGATAAAAGTCATGGAGGTGATAATCATTTTGACCTGCGCGGTTTTGCACATGGAAACCATATTTTTGGCGCCGACCGAGAAATTGACCATGACCGGCACGCGCTCATATGCGGACAAGCCGAAAAACGTGCAAACGGCGGCAATCGTGTTGGGCAGCATCAAGCCGACGTGTTCAAAATGAAAAGTTCTTTTTTTGAAAAAGCGTCCCAAAACAAACGATTTAATGATGATGTCTTTATAAGAGTTGGTCTTGCGCTGAATATCCTCCAAAACTTGCGGGCGCTTAAAGAAAAAGCCGGTTTTGGAGTGAACTTTGCCGGTTTTCATCAGCTGGGCGAACAGAGAAATGTTCGGGTTGTAAATAAAATTAAAATGCATTTCACGCAGGATTTGGTAAACCTCGTTGCTGATGTGGTCGCGTTGGCGGCGGAGTTCGTCTTTTAACTTAAACGGACGCGGTTTGCCGACGGTAATGCGCATTTTGGGCAACGGACGGTGCGGCAATTTGCCTTTGGTTTTGGAAAAATAACCGTATTGCGGACCGTCAATCCAAATCGGTATCAGCGGGGCTTTGGATTTATCGGCGACCAAGCCCGGAGCTTCATAAATTTTCATTAAACCGCCGCTTTCGGTGATGCGTCCTTCGGCAAAAATCATCACCAGACGGCCGCTGTCAACTTTGGCAATCAATTCTTTGATATCGCCCGGTTCAATCGGGTTAAACGGCATGATGTCGGCAAATTTCATCAAAAAACGTATGCCGCGGCGGCGGTATAAATGTCCGTTTAAGGCAAAAACCGGATTGCCGGGCAGAAAAGCATACAACAAAATCGGGTCAAGATAAGAAACATGATTGGATACATAAACGCCTTTTTTGGGCAGTCTTTTTATGTCAAATTCTATTGCGCATCTGGTTTTGAAAATATAAAAGAAAGTTCGCAGGCACCATTTAACAAAATTGTTCAAAGTTTTTACTCCGAAGTTAAAACAATATAAATTTTTGTATACAAAAAGCGCTTTTTTGTAAAGACAAAAAGATAGCGTGGTGGAAAGTTGCTTTAATAACGGCTCTAACATATTGATATTGGCTAAATTTTAAGAATTTATCCAACCGTAAAATGCTAATGTCTTGCTTTTGCGAAAAATTTTGTATATAAAGCCCGACGTAACATATTATGTGTTTTGTTTACGATGTGCCGCAAATGTTACAAGCAAAGAAAATAAACAATAAATAAGGCATGAGGGCATATTATGTTGCTTTGGATTAACAACAGAAGTGAAAAAAATGAAAAATAATTTAGCTTTAACCATGACGGCATTGGGCACGATTTTGTTGGCTGCCAATGCCAACGCGGCCGGTTTCCATTTAAGAGAACAATCTGCAGCCGCGCAAGGCAACGCTTTTGCCGGAGCTACCGCCGGCGCCGAAAACGGTTCTTATGCTTATTTTAACGTTGCCGGTTTAACCCGCCAAAAAGGCACACAGCTTAACATCGGCGGCACATATATTGCGCCGAGAGCCGAGGCTTCCAATGTACGGGCTGCAGACGGCTCGCGCGGTGCCGATGTTAACAACATTGTGCATGCCGCCGTGGCGCCGAACGCGACCATCTCGCATCAATTAAATGACAAGGCTTTTTTGGGTGTGGCCTTAAACGTGCCTTACGGGATGATTACCAAATATGACCGGGATTGGCCGGGTTCGGATCATGGCATTACCTCTAAAGTGATGACAGCAACCGTTACGCCGATGTTTGCTTATAAAGCAACTGATAAGTTGTCTTTAGGCGCCGGTCTGCAAATGCAATATGTTAAGGCGCGTCTGACAGGAACGTCTAATGGCGGCGCTGTATCTACGGCCATGGAAGGTGATGCTTTTGATATTGGTTATCAGCTGGGTGCGATGTATGAGTTTAACGAAAATACCCGCGTCGGCGTGGCTTACCGCAGCCAGGTAAAGCATAAACTTACCGGTGATTTAACGGCATCAATGCCGCTTCCTTCTCTCAATCAAGATATTTTTGCCAAACTGAACACACCGGAAATGTTATCAATGGGGGTTTTCCATCAGATAAATGATAAATGGTCGGTCATGGCTGAATATCAACGGGTGTTTTGGAGTTCGTTTAAAACATTGGATATTCACGGACAGGAGTATCCTTTCCTTAGCAGTACCAAAGAACATTGGCGTGATACCAACTTTTTTGCCATTGGTGCCAGCTATCAGATTGACCACCAGTGGAAGTGGCGTTTGGGTCTGGCTTATGACCAAAGCGCGGTTCGCGTGCAGCACCGTACGCCGCGTATTCCGGATTCTGACCGTATCTGGTATTCCACCGGTTTGAACTATCAGTATAACGACCGCTTGAGCTTTGATTTGGCTTATACCTACATCAAAGCCCATGATGCTCACTTGGATACTGAATTAACCAGCAATATCGGCAGCCATGTAACGGCTGAATATACCAATTCGGTCCAACTGTTCGGTTTGTCGCTTAACTACAAGTTTTAAGCCGATGAACCGGTTTTAACGCAACCCCGCCAATCGGCGGGGTTTGTCATTTTAAAGTTTTTTTAATGACAAACCGTTACCATGATAAAAAATTTTGGGAGTTATGACGATGAATTATCCGCAAATCAGGGCTTTTGCACTGGCGACGCCACGAACGGGATATCAAAATCAGATAACGGGTGCTTTGCGTTCGCTGGCTGATTTATTTGGCTTGGAATATGACGAAAACGCTTCGTTTTTGCTGCCCGAAGGTTGTCTCACGGCAGCAGACATGGAAGAAACCATCGCATACGGCAAATTTGCCGATTACGAGTCGTTTAAGGCTTATTTATATAAACTTTTGGACGCTTATCTTAAAAAGGTGATTTTTCCGCCCAAAATTTTTGTAACCGCTTACGATATGACCGAGGCTTCTTCGGCGGCACTTAATGCCGATATGTTGTGCCGCGCGGTTAAAGATTATTATCAAGAAAAAAATCTGGGGCCGGTGCTCACCTCCGTGATTAACGGCAGGCTTTACGGTTATAAATACGTTGACTTGATTAACGTGCCGAAACATCTGATGACATTGCGCTCGCGGATAAAACTTTTGCAGGATAAAAAATTGCGCAAAAAAATCTTGTTTACGCTCGGAACAATCAATAATTTTAACCGCCGCACCGTGGCTCTGAAGAAAAAAGAATTTGTGGAGAAGTTGCAGCATCTGGCAAAAGATAAAAAGATGTCTTTGTTTGTTGAAAAATTCAAAGCGTTTCAAACCGCCGAAAAACGCGTGGTGTTTTGTTTGGGTGGACGGGTCGAAGGAAAAGAAATCATATTTGATCTGGCTTATATGCGCCATTTGTATGAACAGGCGGAGCGTCTGGTTAAAAACGGCTTTAAAGTTATTTTCGTCAACGGGCCGCGGACGCCGAACGACGTAACGGATTTTTTGTATGAAACATCTTTATCCAATCCGCATATTTTGTTCCATAACTGCAAACAAATTGCGCAGAATGATGATGAACGGCAGCCGCAAAAATGGCGGATATATTCGGGAAAATATGAAAAAGAATTTTTGATTCAGGCTAAAATCGGCAATATTTATCCGGCGGTTTTGGGGTTTGGCAACACGTTGGTCGTGCATACCATGGATTCGTACTCGGGATGCGAAACGGCCGGTGCGGCGATTCCGACGGCCGTAAGCGGCAAGGGAATTTATATCGACTCGAAAGTCAGGTATGATTGTCATAATCTTTATAAAATCCTATGTCCGAAATATGCAGTGGATTTTGATGAGTTCGTGGATTTGGCCTGCAATTTAAAACTCATGCCTGATGATTTGCGGCTTTCGGTGTTGCCCAATCCGTTGCGGGTTTTTGCCGAAACGGCGTTTAACGCCTATAATCGTTTAATGCTTGCTGCAAAAAAGCATTAATGTATCCACGGATGCACGTTCTTCATAATTCGGCAAATGATTTTGTTTTCATCAAGAGAAGAATCCTGCCGGTTGATATTGATTTCCGCGCTGACGGTGGCGCCGAGTTTTGCCAAAGCCAAAGCTTTTAATGTCGCGGCGGCGGCAATGGCGTCGGCGGTCGTATAAGTCGTAAAATGGTGTACGATGCCGTCGCCGGGGAGTGTTGAAAAGATTTTTTTGTTTAGATAATCAATTTTGATTTCAAGCCCCAGATATTGCATATTTTCCAGCTCGCGATACACATCATCGGCGGTCTGTTCGCATAAACGCAAAGCCAGACGAAAGGCTATGCTTAAAGCGACAAACGGCTTGTATTCGGCCAAGGCTTTTTCATAATCTTTTACTTTTATGACAACGCAGTCCATCAGGTTATCCGTCCGGCACGATTCGATAAACAAGGCAAGCGCCAACATGTTGCGATTGCAATTCGGTGTTTTGATGCGCAAAATAAGGATGGATTCTTTGCCGAAACGGGTGATGATTTGTTTTGCAAGTTTTAAATATGCCGAAATATCCGTTCCGATGAAATTATTAACGCAGAAAACCGTCTTTTTTTCTCCGCGGAAAGTGTCCGCATCATAATTTTTATCAAGAGCAATTTCTATCATTTTTATATATCCTGTTTGTTAAGGCGTTTCAAAGCGAAAATAACGTCTTTTAACGGCTGCAGTTCATTATTGCAAAGCAAAGGTATCAAACCTTCAATTTCCTGTTCGGAACGATTGTATATTTTTAAGTTTAATAATTCGGCAACAGTGTTTTCATCAAAACGATATCGGATAAGTTCTGCCGGATTACCGCCGACGATGCTGTAAGGTTTAACATCTTTGGTCACGACCGAACCGGCGGCAATGACCGCTCCTTCGCCGATTTTAACGCCGGGCATTATCATGGCGCGCATACCGATCCATGCGCCGTCGCCGATGACCGTATCGCCGCGTTGTTGGTATGATTCCACAATTTTGTCGGTAAAAGGATAGCAGGAAAACCAATCCATACGATGCGTGTTGTTACCGCCCATGAGAATGACGGCTTCGGCGCCGATGCAGACATAATTGCCGATGTAGAGTTTGTCGTACGGAAAAGGCGCCTCAAAATGTTCGCGGCTGTATTTGTCGCCGTACAAATATCGTACGACATAATCTTCAAAGTTTTCAGTATAGGCGTTGGAATAATAGCTGTGCGTTCCTTTAATGATTATGTTTGGATTAGAAACGCTTTGATGCAGATACTCTACATTTGACCAGTGTTTTTCCATTTTTAAAATTCTCCTTGCTAAAAACCTAAATCCAGAATACAATCCACTCGTTAACAAATTATGTAGATATGGAAATGTTACGGAAGTTGAGCAAGGAAGAATTCTTTGCTTTATGGGATGAGGCCAAAAGCCATCCCCAAAAATGCTTTTCGGCCAAGAGTAAAGATCCGCGGGCTTATTTGGGTAAAGACTATGGAGAAGACATGTTCTTCATCTGGAATGGTGCTACCTGCTGCTACGACGGTGAAATGCTTGTTATGGGTCTAACCCTTGTCTGCGGCACTAAAGAAAAACCGCAATTTGTATCTCCTCGGGACTTTTTGCAAGATTACGCGTTTACAGACAAAAACCCGCAAACCGGCGAGGTCGAACCGAAAGGAAGCGCTTATCGCAAGGCGTTGCAAGAACTCAAACAGCATATCGCCGCGCTCGCCAGTCGCCGCTAAAGTAAGCAAACATTAAAAAAACCTTGTCTGTGTAGCAGACAAGGTTTTTTTTTACACGACCACGACTTGTTCCCGTAATTTATCCAGGAACTCTTGGTAGGAGAACTCAGTAAGGATTTTATTTTTGATTTCGGTTCTGTAACCGCCGGTTTTATTGTGCGTGCGGACAAATCCATATTGTTGCTCACAAAGATGAACTGTTTGTCTATTCAAGACAACCGGCAGAATCAAATTTTTAATGCGGCATTTGTAAATTTTATTTTTCCCGAACTCGCGGGCATAAAATGCCAGAGTATCATCAATATATTCACCGCTTGAAAGCAACCATGTGTTGGCTAAACCTTTCTGGTGGGCAACTTTGCTGCCGTTGTCAAACAGATTTGGCGGCAAAACATTTGCACATGTTTCCGTCATGTCAAAATTTTCCTGATTAAACGGAAGTGTCACAACGGTTTTGATAGAAGTCATAATACCGACAGCCTCCGTCCGGTAAGCCTTTCCCAACAATCTGAGTGCTTTACGGTATTGGCGGCAATGACAAAGGGCATTATGCAGAGGCACACCGCAAAACGGGCAGTCAGGTTCTGCAATTTTCAGTTCAAGAAAATCAAAACAATAGGGGAAACTATTGTCGCGTCGGCTGCTTTTAAACACAGAAAAACCATTTTTAAAGTTGATAATAGTTTTCATAATATAGATAAATTAGGTGACAAAATAAATATTTTACATTTATATAATTATCATAAACTCATAGCGAGTCAAGAAGATTGCATTAAAGGTCGTTACAATGGAAAACAATACCAATGCCCTGCGGATGCTGGATAAAATCAAGGTTTCATACAAGTGTTATCATTATGATTCGGCTGCGGGGTTAAGCGGGGCGGAAATAGCCAAAGCCTTAAATGAAAATCCGCGGCAGGTTTTCAAAACCTTGGTGACGGTTTCAAAATCAAAACGGCATTACGTTTTTATGCTTCCGGTGGAAGCTGAGCTTGATTTGAAAAAAGCAGCAATGGTTGTCGGCGAAAAAAATTTGGAGATGATAAAACAAAAAGAACTGTTGCCGCTGACGGGATATGTTCACGGCGGTTGTTCGCCGATAGGCATGAAAAAGATTTTTCCGACCATCGTCGATGAAAGCGCTTTGCGGTTTCAAACGATTATATTCAGCGCCGGCCGGGTCGGTATGCAAGTCGAAACAAGTTTGGACGACTTGCGAAAACTTATAAATTTGCAGGTGGCGGATATTTGCCGGAAAGAATAATCATGTATGCCGGCGGCAATCAAAAAGATTATCGCCGGCGTGTGTCAAAATTTTTCGTTATTTATATTCCTCGTCCGTTACCGGCATAAGCCAGGTTGTCTGATTATCGGGCAGATTGGTTTCAACGGAAATATGCGTAAACCAACTGTCCGGCGCTGCGCCGTGCCAATGTTCCACATCGGGCGGAATGCGCACGACGTCGCCTTTTTGTAAAATCCGGATTTCTTTACCGCGTTCCTGATAACGTCCTTCGCCGGCCAACACCAGCAAAATCTGTCCGCCGTCATGTTTGTGCCAGTTGGTGCGGGCGCCTGGTTCAAACGTGACGTTGGCAATGGAAGAATTCCAAACATCATCGTTGGCGCTCAAACGTTGCAGATAAGTTTGTCCGGTAAAGAATTCTCCGTACGGATTGGGTTCCCCTTGGTCAAAAACCGTGTCAATCGGTGCTTTTTTCATTTCTTGTGCTCCCACAACAGTTGAAAATGCGGTTAAAACACATAATGTTGATACAAAAAGTTTATTCATAACTTCAACCTTTTTATTTGTACGAGTTGCGATAAATTTTGACACAGTCGTCGTCGCTTAACGCCAGACGGTCGTTGGCAAACAAAAAGCCCATGCAGTCTTTGGCGTTGCGCGCCATGGTCAAAAATTCGCTTTCGTTGATGCCGTAATCAGACATTTTAAGCTCGTCAACCCCGCAAGCTTTTTGCAAATTGCTTAAAGCCGCGATAAAATCTTCCGGCTTGGTCGCATTTTCCATACCTAAAGCCTGCGCCATTTTAACAAAGCGTTCCGGTGCGACGCCGCTGTCAATAAAGTGCTGATAATAAGCCTTGGAAATCATAATCAAACCGGCGCCGTGAGGCAATTCCTGATGATAAGCTGACAAAGCATGTTCCAGAGAGTGTTCGCTGCAGCAGGTGCCGACGCACATCACGAAACCGGACATGGTGTTGGCAAAAGCGGTGTGTTCGCGAGCTTCCAAATCGTTGCCGTTTTGCACGGCGCGCGCCAGATAGCGTCCGACGTTTTCAATGGCGGTTAAAGCAAACATATCGCTCATCAGGTTGGCTTTGTTGGAAATATAGGCTTCCACGCTGTGGAACAAGGCGTCAAAACCTTGATAAGCCGTCATCTTGGGCGGAACGGTCGCCATCAGTTCCGGATCAACGACGGAAAGCACGGGAAATCCACCGAAGAAAGCAGTTTTTTCATTGGTTTCGGGGTTGGTGATGACCGCGCCGGCGTCGGCTTCCGAACCTGTGCCGGCGGTGGTGGTGATAGCTACCAGGGGCAGGGGTTTGTTTTGCATCGGTTTTTTCTTACCCTGTCCGAACATAATGTAATCCCACAAATCACCATCATTGACCGCCATGGCGGCAATGGCTTTTGAGGCATCCATCACGCTGCCGCCGCCCAAGGCCACAACAAAATCACATTTGTTTTCTCTAGCCATTGCCGCGCCGGCCATCACCGTGCCTTTTAGAGGGTTGGCTTCAACTTTATCAAACAAAACATAATCGGCGCCGCCTTTTTTGAGTTGTTCAATCGTGCGATCCAAATAACCGTTGGCACGAGCCGATTTGCCGTTTGAAATAACCAGCAGAGCCTTTTTCCCCGGCAGCGGTTGTTTGTGCAGATTGTTCAGCTCGCCACGGCCGAATAAAATATGAACGGGAACATAAAAATCAAAATTCATCATTTTTCTCCTTTGTTTGTTGTTAATCAGTCTAAGCACGGCACTTTTGCGTGCGACAAAAACGCTTTGTCCGGTTTGCAAACCGGCGTTTACCACATCCTCAAAGGTCCTAAGCTGCGCCTTTTTCAGCTCCAAGCTACGTCTTTACCGACTCTGAAGACAGGCCTGAGCCGCACATTTTGTTAATTCAAAATTGCGCCCTCAAAAGTCCCAAGTCGTGTTTGAAGCCGCGCTTTTGTCAGCTCTGAACGATGCTTTCGACAATCCAGACTCAAGCCTGCCAAAGGCATCATTCAAGCTTTTAAAAGCCATCGTTTGAGTCTGCAAAAGCCATAACTCAAGCTATTAAAAGCCATCGTTTGAGTTTATAAAAGTCATAACTCAAACTTCTGACATCCTCCAATAACGAGCCTCTGACGTCCTCTCATAATCTGACAGGCTCCAATAACGAGCCTCTGACATCTTCTAATAATAAAAACAATCGATTCTATCGCATCATAATCCTTAGAGTTAGCTCAAAGTCAAGTGTTTTCTATTGACTTTCAAAACTTTTTTTAATATATCAGATTTTATGGAAAGGAAAACAAGATGACCGATAAGAAAAATTTATACCTGAACAAACCTCAGTTTCAAGCCGAACTCGACCGCTGTTTACAATGCAAAGCTGAACCTTGCATGCATGCTTGTCCGGTCGGTTGCAATCCGCGCGAGTTTATAGAACTTGCCAAGGCGCAAAAATATGATGCGGCGGCGGTAAGTATTATGGATAAAAACATTTTGGGTCAAACCTGCGGTCTGGTTTGTCCGGATTATTTTTGCATGAAAGCCTGCACGCGTCGGCATATTGATTTTCCGATAAACATTCCCAAGGTTCAGGCAACCATTTTACAAAATTACCGTGAGGAAAAAGCTGCATTTGCACCGGTTGCGGACAACGGCTTAAACATGGCGGTTATCGGCGCCGGTCCGGCGGGTTTGTCGGCGGCGGCGGAATTAGTCAAAAGCGGTTGTAAAGTTACTTTGTTTGAAGCGGAAAACAAAATCGGCGGCGCGGTCAATCTGATACCGGAAGATCGTTTGCCGAGGGATGTCATTGAAAAAGATTGGGCGTATGTTTTTAATCCCGAGCGGGTAACGCTCAAATTAAACACAACGGTTGATGATATCTCGTCGCTGCTGTCGTCTTATGATGCCGCGATTGTCGCCATAGGCGAACACAACGTAATGGGTTTGCGTATTAAAGGCGATGAACACGCGCTTTCATACATTGAATATTTGAAAAATCCGCAAAATTATCAAACCACGGGTCGAGTGGCAATCATCGGTGGCGGCAACGTGGCGGTAGACTGCGCTTTAACCGCCAAAACGCAGGGAGCATCGGGTGTGGAAATGTTCGTCCGCCGGCGCTTGGCCGACATGCGTATCACCGAAGCCGAACATTTGGATTTGTTGCGCCGCGAAATAGATGTTTCGCCTTTGACAAGTCCGACGGAAATCGTTAAAGACGGTGATAAATACATACTGTCGGTTTGCAAAAATAAAATTGTCGACGGCAAAGCGGCGGCGCTGGAAGGCACAACCATTACCCTGCCGGCGTTTGATTTGATTATCAAAGCGGTCGGCAGCCGCGCCGATGAAAAAAAAGAACATGAAAAAATCATTTATGCCGGCGATTGTCAAACCGGCGGTTCCACGGTGGTGCAGGCGGTTGCCTCCGGCCGGGCGGCGGCAAAAGAAATTTTAAACCGAATGGCAACAAAATAAGAAAAAGGCGGATTTTTTTAATCCGCCTTTCAAAAATAACGGTAAGATTTATACCTCAATGGCGTATATGTCTTTAACCCGCCAGCTGTCGCCGTTCGGCACCAAAACATAAATAATGTTGCCCTGGCACAAACCGAACCAGTTGCCGTTACAGGTGCTGTCGGTGTGAATTTCCACCATATCGGCAGCCACCGGTTTGATTTTATGAATTTTGAAACTGATTTGCGTCGGCCGATTGAGCGATTCATCATCCATAAAGATAAATTTGGGCAGTTTGGATTGCCGACAGCCGGCAAAATCCGGATTGAGCGTGCATTTTATGGCAAATTCGACCGCGCAGGCCATTTCGCTGTTGAGCGCGCATTCGGCGGGCAAATCGGAAGAATCGTAGGTGTAGACGCGGTCTTCAAATGTTTCCGAAGTCGCGGTCGCGGCCGGAACGGCTTTGGCATGTTGTGTGTTTTGATAATTGTTTTTCAGCCAGTACAATCCGCCTAAAATCGCAATAATTAAAACTGCTGAAACGAGAATTTTTTTCCACATGTCATTTATCCTTTACAAAAAGTGGTAACGAAAACCGATGGTGTATTCATTCAAATGGTCAAATTTGGAAGAGGCATCCAAGTTGACATAACGAGCCAAAGCCCGTAAAGAAAAATTTTGTGTCAGATTGTATGCAAAACCGGCGCCGAAACGGTAGCCCCAGGCGCTGTTGTCATGATGTTTTCCGCCGTTTGACTTTTCTTTAAACACATATTCTCCCAAACCGGCGGTGGCGATTAAATCAAAAGTGCGGTAACATCCGAGCGGCAAATAGGCGGCAATGTCCAGGCCGTAAGCCCGGTAAGACGTTTTATATTTTCCGGTGCTTGTTTTTTTGGCATCCGATGCGGTCTGGCTAAAAAAAAGTTCGGTGCCGAAATAGTCATTATATTTTGTGCCGAGGTTGATTCCCGCGGCGTGATAATTCGGACTTAAACTTTTGGCGGAAGCGTCGATATAATGATAATCCAAACCGAGATAAGGAACATATTTCAACTCGGCGGCTTGCGCGGGAAGAGCGATTAGCATTGCGGCAATCGGTATCAAAAAATTTTGTTTATGCATACTTAAAATCCTTTAATTGATTTATAACTTTTTATCATCATAATAGCAATAATAAAAAAATAAAGGAAATATTGCAAAAATATTTTGAGTATCTGCTGCTTTTGTGGTATAACTTAATGATAGAAAGCAGGGAGGGCTGATGAAAAGAAAGTTGAAATTTAATGAAGCCGGCCGGTCGATGATTGAGGCAATCGGCTATATCAGCGTTATGATTACCATAACCGTAGCCGCCGCAGCCGCGGTCAACAGCGGTTATTACAAGTTTCGTTTGAGCCGGATAAACCAACAGTTGACCGATCTTAAAAAGGTGGTGAGCCAACGTTACGTTGCCGCTGAAGATTATAAAGAAGTCGATATGCAAACCTTGATTGATGAAAAAATCATGCCGTGGAGTTTGCGCAACGGGACGCACGCTTTTAACGGGGATGCCAAAATCGGACCGTATCCGGAGGATACCGGGTTGACTTATTATATCGAATTTGACAATGTGCCGCGCGACGCCTGCATAGAGCTTGGGCTGCGGGTTTGGCTGGTCAACGACGGTTCGGATTTGGACGCGATGAAAATCAACAACAAAACCTGGGCTTGGAAATTTTCAAATTCGGTTGATAACGCGGCTTATGAACTTCCGGCCAAAACATCGGATGTCGGCAAAGAATGTACGGATGAGTACGACAATACGCTAACTTGGTACTTCAACTAGGTTTCTTGTTGTTAAGTGTGCAGATTTGCTTGCAGTTATCGACAGGAGTTGTTACTTTTCATAACAATCATTATGTTACCCAAAATTTGAAGGAGATGAAAATATGGTAGATTCAATTGTTCTTCCCCCAGACTACAAACCTTCGGCTGATGAAGAATATATGAACGATATGCAGCTGGAGTATTTCCGCCAGAAGCTTTTGGCTTGGAAAAAAAGCCTGGTCGAACAGTCGCAGGACACGTTAGACGATTTGCGCCAGGGCGGTTTGAACCAGCCGGACGAAATCGACCGTGCTTCGCTGGAAACCGACAAATCTCTTGATTTGCGCACCAAAGACCGCGCCCGCAAACTGATTGCCAAAATCAACGATGCTTTGGAACGCATTGAAGACGGCACATATGGCTATTGTGAGGAAACCGGCGAGCCGATTGGTCTGGAACGCTTGGAAGCCCGCCCGATTGCCACACTTTCCATAGAGGCGCAGGAACGCCACGAGCGGATGGAAAAAACCTACGACGACGAAGCGTAAAACATGCCGGTAAAAGATTTTATTTTAGCCTCTTCATCGCCGCAGCGCCGACAACTTTTGGAGCAAATCGGCTATGTCCCGAAAAAGACAATTCCGGCCGATATTGATGAAAGTTGTTTGAAATATGAGCGGCCGCTGCCGTATGTTAAGCGCATGGCGTTGGAAAAGGCCAAAAAAGTGGCGGCAGACAATCCGGGTGAAAATGTTTTGGCCTGTGATACGGTGGTGGCGGCTGGTTTGCGGATTATTCACAAATCCAAAACCGCGGCGGAGCAAGAGGCGGTCATGCGGCTTTTATCGGGTCGCAATCATAAAGTTATCAGCGCTGTTTGCCTGATTGATAAAAACGGCAAAATCAGCAGCCGTTGTGTTACGACGCGGATTTCCATGAAACGTTTGAACGAAGAAGAAATCAAAAATTATATTGCCGGCGGTGAATGGGTCGGCGTTTGCGGTTACAAAATTGAGGGCGAACTGGCGGGGTTTGTTAAAAACATTGTCGGCTCATATTCCGGCGTGGTCGGCTTGCCTTTATATGAAACCAGAAATTTATTGATAGGAGCGGGAATAAAATGAGAGCAGATACTTTGGTCTATGAAAGAAAAGGGGATAACGTTCGTTTGGCGGCGCTTGACGGCGGCAAAATGTGTGAAATTGATGTTTTCGCCGAAAACAAAGCATCCGAAGGCAATGTGTATTTGGGCAAAATAACGCACAAAATGGAGCTTGCCAACGGGCGCGTCGGTTTTATGGTCAATATCGGCGATAATGAAGATGCTTTCATGAATGCGTATGAAGCGGATTTAAAAGAGCTCAACATGACCGAAGGACAAAGCGTGGTGGTTCAGGTTGCCCAAGAAAAGCGTGCCGAAAAAGGCGCCAAAGTGGTTCGCAATATCCAGATTGTCGGCACCACCTTGGTGTATCGTCCGTTTAAGATGGGAGTGGATGTTTCTTCCAAAATTGAAGACAAAGAGCAGGTCAGAGTTTATCGTACGGCGGTATGGGAAAATATCACCGGTCAGGAAGGCTGGGCGCTGCGCACGGCGGCGGTGGATTTTCCGGTGGAAGATGTGCTGGAGGAAATGGTCAAATTGCGCGGTGTCTATGAAAACATCCGCATCAAAGCGCGCAATGCATCGGCGCCGGCATTATTATACGTGCGTGAAAATCCGTTGTTTGAGTATATCCGCCGTTATAAGGAAAGTTTGAAAAAAATCGTGGTCAATGACCATAATCTGGAAAAAGAGCTGGTGGAATTAACCGATGCCGATATGGTGGCATATTCAGCCGATCCGTTTGCCGAATACGGTCTGGAAGACCAGATTGTCGAGGCTTTGAGTCGCACGGTCAACCTTTCCGGCGGCGGCAGTATCCACGTGGAACAAACCCGTGCCTGTGTGGCCATAGATGTTGACAGCGGCGATTTGAAATCCGGCGGTGCCGTGTCGCATTTGAATGACGAGGCTGCGGCGGAAATTGTCCGTCAAATTCGCTTAAAGAATTTGTCCGGTAAGATAGTGGTTGATTTTGCCGGTTCCAGCGAATACCGCTTTATGAAACCGGTGATGGATATTTTGGAAACCGGTTTGGCTGATGACCCGTGTCGCGGCCGGGTGGTAGGTTTGAGCCGCGCCGGCAATGTGGAAATTTTACGTCAGCGCCGCCGCCCCTCGCTTTTGGATATTTATACCGAAGAATGTCCGACGTGCCAGGGAACGGGCAGGGTAGAAAAGTAAAAGGCTGCGATATGGTCAAACTGCACAAATGCCCGATTTGCGGCAAAGAAACGGACGATGAAAAATATCGTCCGTTTTGCTCAAAACGCTGCGCCGACATTGACTTAGGCCGCTGGTTCAACGGCAGCTACGCCGTGCCGGCGACCGAACTTGATGAAAGCGATTATGAAGATTTGGAGCGTGCGTCGGCGCAAACCGATGATGAAAACAAAACGGATTCTACTTGTTAAAAGCGATGTACAAATTACAATAGTCTTTGTTGCAGATTTGGCATAAATTTTGCATCTGTTCCAAAGTTAAACTGCGAATACATCGGTGGTTTGCCGTGCAGCGGGTTTCATTATCGCCAAAGAACCAATCCTGCATGTGCTGTTCATCAGAGGCGGATTGTTTACTGTCTACGCCAATATGAGAAAGTTCGGCGGCCCAAGGAATGGCAGAGTTCAAAATATTCAAGCAGACGGCGTTGTTTTGGTCATGGGTGTCGGTCATCGAAACAACAACATTTTTGTGTGCGCTATCAGCCGACAATACAATTTGAAGATTAAAAATGTCGTAAATATAGTTGAGGTTTTCTGCAATCATATTTTGCGGGATGAGGTCTAATTTTTCAAGATAGGGAATCATGTTTCCGTCAGTTATATCAATCTGTAAAACAGCATAATAAAGTTGCGTTAACTGTTCGGTTTGCTTATTGAGTTTATACTTAAACATAGCTTTGGAGTAACCCGACATTGCCCCGACCGACAGCACACCTATGATTGCTAATACCCCCAGCATCTCGACCATGGAACGCCCGCATAACGGCGCATCTGCTTGTCTTTTTTCGTTGTGTGCCGGAGAGAAAAAATTAAAAAAATCAAACCAATTCATCAAAAGAACTCCTGAAAAATTGCAAAAGAACACCTATTTTCCCGATATTCTAAACCGTTTTTTTTTTTGCAATTTTAAAGAGTCTCGTGGGGATAAGTTATGACCGCCAGAGATGTCGTTTCTTTTATGAAATCCCTGTGTTCGGACATATAATGGTCGTGCAAGCGAAACAGGGAAAATAAACGTGATTTAAAACAAAAAAGGCAGCTTGCGCTGCCTAATCTGTTCTTTATAAGTAAAGAACTAGAAGAGCTGATTGAACTGCTCCTCTATAACCTTACTTAATTCCGCCATATCGGTGTTCTCATCAAACCCGATGGCGTAGATGTTCTTGCCGTTCGCGCGGAATGCCTCGGCAATGGTGTCCCAGTGCTCCACACCATTCCTGTTGTACAGGATAATCTGTGGAATGTCAGGGAACATTGCCAGCATAATCCAGGTATGGGTGCCGGCGATGCCGACAGAAGCTGACAGCTGATTGTACATATTGTAGTACATCTTGTGCTGCACGCCGCGGATACCGAATACTTCCGTATCTTCCGTCATGCCCGGAACATACATATCAAACTCTTTTGCCAGAGCCTGAACCGTTGCCAAGTCATCGAGCTTATGGAAGTGCTGCCCGAGTACCAACTGTCCTTTCCCTTTCAGGAAATTGAACACCTGCGGGTTGAGGCTCTGCTGGGCTGCAGACACACCGCACTCACCATCACTGATGAGCTTTTGCGGAACCATCAGGATATTTACCTTATCCTTCAGTCCTGCAAACTGTGGCAGATTGTCTGTCGGCTCGGTCGGAACAAGGCTTGCTTTTGCAAAGTCTGCCCATACTTCGTCTGAGAGTGTACCGGCCTTCAGTTCACCGATAATATCCCAATATTCAACAGCCTCACGGTTGTCGAAAGGGACTTTTACGAGCTTGTCGCTCAAAAAAGAAAGATTGTGGACAATCTTTTCCTGCTCCGCTTCATACTCCTCCTTGGTCTCCTTGTTTGGAATCACAAGAACATTAGCATCAAAAGCGTTAGCAAAACAGCAAGCCATGATTTCATGGCCGAACGAACTGCGAATTACAATTTCCATAAATTTTTTTAAATTAAAGGGTGAATAAAAAAAACAAGGAAACCCGCGAATAATATCCACAATAATTTCCTTGACAAAAATCAATATACTGTCTTTTGGCGTTTTTGTCAATAAAAAAATGCATCACAAAGCCATAAATCTTTAATAAAAAAATATGTTGTAAATAATCCCTTGCATTTTTTAGCGCAATCTGTTGAAAATAAACAAAAAACGGAAATCACAAGATTTCCGTTTTAATCCCCGGGGTTGACTGTTCATTCAAGATACCCGTAAATTTTTTTGGTTTTGTGGTTGTATTTGTAAGGAACAAACCGTACCTTCTTGTGTTTGTCGTCAAAATTTTCGCATTCGGCAAACCCAAAAACGTTTGGCGCCAATTCCACCAAAAGGTGGTCGCCGTCTTGAGCGCAGCTGACACTGATAACTTTTCCGTCATAAGTTTCCATGAGCGGATGCCGTCTGACCCATTTGTCATGCGGGTGGCGAAACGCGGGAATCACTCTTATTCTGCCGTTTGACTGTGGCGGAAAAATATCTTCCAACCGATAGATGTTTCCGTTTTGGAAAAGCGCCCCCAAATCATGCTGGCGCATCAGGCGGAGTTTCCGGCGCGAACATTGCACATGACGATTGCCGCAGGCAAACACAACCTTGTTTTTTTTCGCATACAGCGAAGTTGCCATAATTTTATCAACCATAATCATATATAAAGAATTTTAACAATTAATAAAGAAGTTTTTTAAATATATGTGCTTAGCGCAGGGTTGTCAAGTTTGAAAATCTTGACCGGAGCCAAAAAACGCTTGCATTTTTTTTAAGTTGTGTTATTGATGAACCACGTCTTAAAAGAGCGATTCGCTTTTTTAAGAGGCAAGTGTTTGTTTTAACATAATTTCGTGGGAGGGCAGCCATGCTCTTGACAACCACGAAACCTGATTTATGAGGTATGAAAAATGGCTAAGTCTAAAAAGAAAATTTTAGGTTTAATCAAGCTTCAGATCCCCGCCGGCAAAGCCAACCCGTCTCCTCCGGTTGGTCCTGCTTTGGGTCAGAAAGGCTTGAATATTATGGAATTTTGCAAAGCTTTCAATGCAGAAACCCAAAAAATGGAACCGGGAATTCCCGTTCCAGTCATTATCACGGCATATGAAGACAAAAGTTTCACTTTTATCACCAAGTTGCCGCCGGTTGCCTATTACATTAAAAAGGCTGCCAATGTTCAATCTGCTTCCAAGGAACCCGGAAAAACTTTTGCCGGTCAGATTACGCTGGCTCAGGTTAAAGAAATTGCCGAAACCAAAATGCCGGATTTGAACTGTTCAACGGTTGAATCCGCCATGAATATGGTTAAAGGGCAGGCGGTTTCCATGGGTATTAAGGTTGTGGAGTAAGACGATGGCCGGAAAAAGAATTGTAAATGCTTATAAAAACGTCGACAAAAACAAGGCTTATGCTTTGAAAGACGCTGTTAAGCTCGTAAAAGAAAATGCAACCGCCAAGTTTGATGAAACCATTGATGTTGCCATCAACCTGGGTGTTGATCCGAAATATGCCGACCAAATGGTCAGAGGCGTTTGCCAACTGCCGCACGGCAATGGCAAAACCGTCCGTGTCGCCGTGTTTGCCCAAGGTGAAAAAGCCGATGAAGCCAAAGCCGCCGGCGCCGATATCGTCGGAGCGGAAAATCTGGTGGATTCAATCTTGTCCGGCAAGATTGATTTTGACCGCTGCATCGCCACGCCCGATATGATGGGCATGGCTGGTCGTGTTGCCAGAGTTTTGGGTCCGAAAGGCCTGATGCCGAACCCGAAATTAGGGACGGTAACCGCCGATGTCGCTACGGCCGTGCAAAAAGCCAAAGCCGGTGAAGTTCAGTACCGTGTTGAAAAATCCGGTATTGTTCATGCCGGAATAGCCAAGGCTTCGTTTAGCGAAGATAAGATTTACGATAACGCCAAAATGTTTATCGAAACCATTATCAAAGCTAAGCCGCAATCCTTGAAAGGAACATATTTAAAGAAAATTTCTTTAAGTTCCACCATGGGTGTCGGTGTTAAGGTTGACAGCCAAGCGCTGTAAAATCTTAAAGCAAAAAATTAAAAAGCGCCGTCAAGCTCTTGACGGCGCTTTTTTCTACCTGAAATAAAAGCTGATTGTAAGATAAAGGTTTTTGCCCATAGCATCAGAGCAAGCTTTATAAATATCATTCAAAGAAGCGTTCTTTAAGCAGCGATGGTCTTTACAGTTGGACACAACCGAAGAACCATAAAAATTCTGTATGCCTTGAGCCATATCTTCTCCGTCCGCATTTGAGATTTTGGCCATATAAAAGTCCCTTTCATAAACAACGGCATATTCTTTGGCAAGCTTCATGTTTTGAATACAAGATTGTAAAATAATATTTTTATCAGAAATGCCATCGTATCTCATGGCTATATACACGATCTTATGACCTTGACTGTTTGGATTTGAACTGGAAAAAACGGAAATATGGGTTTTAAGTGCATCAAAGATAGCCGTATTGTCAGCATAAGTCATGCCGTCCGGAATTAAATTGAGCTTTTTGAAATATGGAATATAAGAAGAACCAGTATTTGCCATATTGGAACTGGTATCAATCTTTGGACCGTATGTGTATGTCATGTTTATAAGCTGATTCATTTGCTCAATTTGTTTATTGAGCTTGTATTTAAGCATCGCTTTTGAATATCCGGTCATCGCCCCGACAGACAATACGCCGATTATCGCTAATACCCCGAGCATTTCGACCATGGAACGACCTTTTTCTTGCATAAATTCCTCCGAACTCAATAAAAACATCAATTTCTACGGAATTATAAACCGTTTTTTTTTTTTGCAATTTTAAAGAGTCTTTTGGGGGATAAAACGCAATCGACGGCGGATTGCCGCAAGCCACCACCGCAACGAAACATCATAAGTGTCAATAAATAAACATCTCAAATTTGCCTTTCTTAAAGCCGCCGCCAGAATATACTTGCGCCAAAAAAATATCAGTTGTGATTATTGTTGACAAATTAAGCGTATTTTGCTATCACTTATATGTCTATAATTGACAGAAATGTGAAAAATGAACAATTCGGATTTTATATGCACGGATGTGAATGTTTCTTATAGAAACATTCAATCGTTTAACTTCTTTTCACAATATAAATATACCAAAGATATGATAGAGTTTCTGACCTTACTAAAACTCTATGAAAACATTGATTGTACCGATTTGTCTTCTTTATCAGATAGAATTGATATATTGTCAAGTTTAAGAGCCAGTTTGACTAATGATAACGTCTATCTTAAAGAAATCAAAAATAATATATTGAAAAAGCAATTATATCTTACGGAGCTGCAAAAGCTACAAAAGTTAGAAATATTAAGAGATCGCAAAGAGTTGTATAATCCTGAAATAGAAGATTTGTTTGAACTGAAAAATAAAAAACTTTTACCGCTGAATAATGAATCTATTTATGATTTTGAAAATAACTTAATGCTGGGAAAATATCTTCTTGAAGTTGTTGATCCCGTGCATCGGTTGGCTTTGGCCAACTATATTCAAGCATGGGAAAACAATTCTCAAAAAATACCCTTTTTTCTCTTTTTGGAAAAACACTGTAATTTTGATTTAATTCCGCAAATAGAGTATTATTCCGATGATATTTTAAAATCTCATCAAATAAAAATTAAAAACGGCTTGTTATACGGCAATGAAGATAAATTGTTGACAACACCACAAGATAAAGAATTTCTTTTTGTTTTAAGTAAAGAAAATATTTTTTACGGATGCTATGGAGATAAAAATCATAAACATACTTCCCTGACCAAAGGAATGCCGATTAAATGCGGAGGGTCAATAAAAATCGACAAGGGGATTATTACTGAAATCGGTCTTGACAGCGGACATTATTTTCCGTCACTGGCTCATCTGAATAAGTTACTTTATTTCTTAAAAAAATTTAATGTTAATTTAGATAATGCAATACGGGTACATTATTATGAAAATTTTCAAAGGCATTCTATTTCTTTAAAAAAAGCAATGGAGCGGTAATATGTTGGTTGAAAGACATGCATCTTGGATAGCGTTAAATAATGTTGTAGGATGTCCAAACAACTGCTGTTATTGTTTTTTAGGAAAAAACAAACAAATTAATCCCATGTCGGTTTGTTCTGCGCGCGATGCTGTGATGCAGCTGTTGCAATCCCCTTTGTTTGCAAAGGATGTTCCGGTCTGTATAATGCCCAATACCGATATTTTTGCAACAAAAGACAATAAAAGGGTCTTTTTTGAAGTTTTGGAAGAACTGTTAAAAAATAAAGTTACAAATTTAATAACGGCTATAACAAAAAGAGAAATTACGACGGAAGATGCCGGGATTATTTCGACTTATATCAAAAAAGGGTTGAAAATATGTGTTTATGTCAGCTATTCCGGTTTGCCCGATTCTTTTGAGAAAGGCGTTAGACATAAAGGTGTGTTGGATGCGCTGGTTTCCATGCGCAATTTGCATCAATACGGTATTCCTTGCGCGCATTATTGGCGTCCTTTAATTCCGCAAAACAGTGATCCGAAAATATTGAAAAAAGTTATGAACGAGGTCAAAAAATATTGTATCGGTTCTTGTATGACGGGTCTTAAACTGTACCCGTATATGAGCTGTGGAGATTATTGGCCGGAGGCTCAAAAAGCTTATGACGCGGGCATCAATCCGGAATGCTTTGTTCCCAAAGGCGCGTTTGATACAATCATAAAATTAGCCCGGGCGAATCATTACAAAGTGTTTGTCGATAATGTATGTTTGATGTCATCATTGCTGAAACAACCTTGCTTGTATGGTCTGTATAAATCTTCAAGATGTGTAAAATATAATTTGTGTCCAGATGCGCAGAGAAATATTTGCGGGGAGTTCTATAATTGGGAAAAACCGCAAAAAACAAACAAAGAAGAAATAGAACTTTTCGGATTGTTGAAAAATGCCGATGCCGGAAAAACACATAATTCGGAAAAACAAAAAAACAATTCATATTGGCAAAATTATTTTATAAACGGAGAGTGGGTGGAATTATGAGTATGTCTATGGTCTTGAACTTAAGTCCGCAAGCAAACGAATTGCAATATAAGTTCATAAAAAAATTTAATCAAACTTGGGGATTAAAGGAATCGGTCATTGAATTAAATATTCAAATCGGGCATTTATCTCAGAGCTTGATAAATCAAGGATTGATAAAAAACGTTTTGCCGTGGAATCAGCCCAATAGATGCTTAAACAACATTTCGGATGAATTATGCGATTGTTTTTTGTCCGTATGTTCAATCTATAATTTTTTTGCAATTAAAAATTCGGAAATAAAAACAATCAATGCTAAAAAATATGAATCCTATACCGAAGCCATGATTGACTTATTTAATTTATCGGCACAATTACTGGATTCCTGCATGATTTGCCTGAATATAAAACCAAATTTAAACCGAGACGAACGCGCTCAATTTCTTTTCATATATTTTAATATTGTCGAAATTTTAAGTTTTCTGGCAGATACTTTACAAATAGATATTGAAACGGAATTTTCGACGATGATTGAGTCGGCGTTGGATTTTTTGAATAACGAAAGGTGTTAATATGTTAAAAGTATATTCTTCGGAAATGGATTTTTTATATATGGAAGATAAAAAAATCGTGCATCAAAAAGGATTGTGGCATAAGGTGTTTTCCGGAATCTTATATGACGCCGCTCGGCAAAAAATTTATTTCCAAACTATTTTCCCTAAAGAAACATATAGTTTTGAACGGCCGGATTATATGGATTTCAGCGTGGGAGGACATGTCGAAGAAGCTGAAAGTATTATTGAAGCCGGATTGCGTGAAACGCGGGAGGAATTAGGTTTAAAGATTTCTTCGGATCAGCTCAAATTTTTGGGAATCAGAATCTGTAACTGTGATCCGGCGCCAACGTATAAAATCAGGGAATTTCAATATTTTTATGGCATTGAGTTGAAAAACGGCATAGAAGATATTTCTTTTGAATTAATGGATGAGGAAGTAAAATCTGTTATTGAAGTAGATATCGGCGATTATTTGAAATTGTTAACAAACAATCTTTCAAAAATAAAAGCCCGTGAGTTTTTGTTGGATAGAAACACAAGGAGCCTGATAACTTCGTCGACAACAGATATAACCCCGGAAAGAATTATTCCTGATTATTTCACGGATAAAAGCATTTTAGAAAAAATTTTGACATTAAAGGCCTTTATGGAAGAAAATTAATGTTGAATATTTTAATTATATTCGGAACAAGACCGGAGGTTATAAAATTATGCCCGTTGATAAATGTTTTAAGAAAACATCAGGATAAATATAAAGTTTTTTTATGCAATACCGAACAGCAGCGGGAATTATCCGCTCAGATGTTATCTTTCTGGAATATAAATCCTAATTTTTCTTTGAATGTTATGACAAAAAATCAAAATTTATGTTCCGCCCAGGTCAAAATAATGGATAAATTGAGCTGTTGCGGTGTGGATTTTGATGCAATAATCGTACAAGGAGATACATTAAGCGCTTTCTGCGGAGCACTTTGGGGATATTATAATCATATACCGGTTTTTCATCTGGAAGCCGGCTTAAGAACCCATGATTTACAGCAACCTTTCCCCGAAGAAGCCTTAAGGCAGATGATTGCGCGAATTGCGACGTTGCATTTTGCGCCGACCAAAACGGCAAAGCAAAATTTGTTACGGGAAGGGATTGCTGCCAAAAAAATATATATTACGGGAAATACCGTTATTGATGCGGCAAAATCCGTGTTGCAAAAGCAAATTTCTTTGACGGACGTTCCTCTTAAACCTCAGAAAAAAAACATATTGGTAACTATTCACAGAAGAGAAAATCACCGGCATCTGAGCTCGATAATTCATGGAATTTCTCTGATTGCCGAAAAATATACGGATATAAATATTATAATTCCGATACATCCCAACCCCAATGTCAAAGATATTGTTATCAATAATTTACAAAAATACGGCAATGTTCATATAATTCCGCCGCTTAATTACATTGATGTATTACACTTGCTGAAAAATTGTTGTTTGGTTTTGACAGATAGCGGCGGAATACAAGAAGAAGCGTGTTATTTGGGATGTCAGCTTTTGATTTTAAGGGAAAAAACGGAAAGAACGGAAATCGTCGAAAATAAAGTAGGACAGTTGGTCGGGGTAGAGGGGCAAAAAATTTTTATTTGTGCATCAAAAAAAATTGACGATTCATCACGAAACGCCCTTAACAAAAAGTATTTATACGGCAAGGGACACGCCGCCGAGAAGATAGAAAAAATCATTGCGCAATATTTTGCTAGGTTGCCCACTGAAAGTGGTTTGCAATAAAATAAATTTTTCCTTTTGTTTTGACGATTGAGTTTTTCATTGGCAAGTGCAAAAATTTATCATAACGATGATTTCCATCCTTTGGCTGCCCGCGACCAAAGCTGAGTGTTTTTTTGACCGGGATAAACCAAAATTCCTCCGACCGTCGGTTCTTTGCAACCGGTTATTTCCGGATAGGTAAACGGTGTTTGGGTGAGAAGGCATTTGGTCATATCCGCAAAAATTCTGGCTTCCATATATTTTCCGTTATACCCATAATCATCGGACCATACAATCTCGGCGTCCGTTTTTTTGATTTTTTGAAAGATTTTCTCGTGTTCGGGAAGAATGGGCGCCTTGCCCCGTAAAAGATTTTGAAAATCATTTTTTATGATAGGATTATTCCACCCTCCGCCAAATATTAAAAAATGACTAGGCGTGCCGATGGGGGAATGGCGCAACGCGTAAGCAAATATATAAGCGCTGAAGAATTCGACCGTGCGAACGCGGTCTGCAAAAGCAATATTTGTATCTATCAGTTTGGGAGTGTTTTTATACCATGCCGGATCCGATGATTTTGGCGGATTTTTAAGCAGAAAATTTTCGCCGCTTTGAGTTTGCACGGCATGATTAAATAGTTCATTTAATAAAGATAAATCTATTTTACCTTGTTTTCCGTATTTACCGTTCCAATCGCAATTTTCATGTTTTTCAGAACGCATCAAATAGTCAACGAAATGATTGAAAGGCCCCGTATCCCATCCGATAACTTTGTTTTCATAAACAATGGCGATGTTTCCGGTGTTTCCGCCGTTGCAAAAAGCGACGGGAAATATTCCTTTTGTTTTTAAATCACGCGCCAAGTGCTGATTATGCACGGGAGCCAACGGCGCCGCTTCGCCGCCATTCATCAAGTCATCGGAACGGAAATCAAAAGCCACGGGCAAATGAGTTAAATCAGACAACATTTGCCCGGAGCCTATTTGCAGGGTGTTTGGTTGTTTCCCGGTTGCGGCAACGGAAGGAGGCAGATGATAACAAGTTTGCCCATGAAAACCTATGGCATCTATCTTATTTTTTTCAAAATTTGATTTTTCTATCAGCTCATTAACCGTTTGCGCCACCAGACGAACATAAGCATCGTGTAAATCTTTAAAATGCAATTTCGGATTAGAGGCGATATTTTTTATATCACCGTCATTTTGTGCCAACATTTCTTTTAATCTGCGAAACCCGAATGATATGTTTGACGGAATTTCTCTTGAATGTCCGCAGATATCAGATATTTTATCTCCTTCAAAGTGGGTTAAGACGGCATCAACGGCATCTAAAGAATTTCCTGTCATGACGCCGATACAGTAATATGATGAACTCATGGCCTATCCGTTTTGTATACGATTAACATAAATCCAGTATGGCTATTAAAATTTTTTATTGTCAATAAAAAGATGTTTTTAATACAAGCCCAAAACCAAATACCGAAAATCTAAAAAATTGCTCCATACTGATATACGAGGTCAAACGACAAGATTTTTCGCCGTCGTGATTTTCCGGTTTGCTGATGATTATTCATTTTTAATTGATGATGATTTAAGGGAATATGATTAATTTAAATTCTTGAAAAATTAAATTCCTTTATTTAATCTAATGCGTAAGGATACTACGATGACAAAACGGTATGATGACATAGAATTAAGCATTGATGCTAATATAGATGATGAAAGCAGGGATTGGCTGGGAGATTTCAATCGTTGCGGAATCAGGATAAACGGTAAAGATATTTTGGAATATATCAAAGAAGCTCAAATAAAAATATTAAACCGGCAAAATAGAGATGAAGAACCGCTTGAATATTGCCATCTGATACCCGGTGAACTTTATGAATATCTGCAAAAAGCACAATTAAGCAACGGAACGGAAAAAGCGATGCTTGTTTGCTGCAGCTGCGGTGTTGCGGAATGCGATAGTGTTGAAGCTCATGTGATTTATACCGATGATGGCGTTGTCTGGAAAGATTTTAACCGCATCAGATGTTACGATGATTATGGACTTTGTTTTGAGTTTGAGAAAACGCAATATGCAAAATTTATAGATGAATTAAGAAATATCCCGGATAAAAAATAATAAATTATTGCTTGTTTATTTCATATCCTTTTTTAATCACGGAGTTTGCAAGCCTGATCATTTTTTGTTTTGCCGGAGTTGAAATTTTATTGATTTTACAATAATTATTTATATAGGATATTAAGTAAGAATGTGTGTCATTAAGCACCTTTTCAAATTGTTGTATAAAATCGTTTCGGTCGATCACAACATCCAGAATGTTTTTTAATGTGTTATCCAACCCATCATAGTATAGTTGTACGATAAATCGGATTGTGTCATTATTTTTGTAAAAAACGATAAATTTACAAGAAGAATAACAATCTGAATAAAACAATGCTTTCTTTTTCTGTTTTACGTTTTCTATAAAGTCTTTTAAATATCTAAACTGAGGATATTCATATTGAAAATTACAGCATGTGCCATCGGAGTATATTTGAAAAGAAATATTATAGGCAAAATTACCAATATGATCGTTACCTTCTTTTTCCAACCATTTCATACAATCAATTAAATCTTCTTTTTCTTGCATGGATATCCCGTATTGATCATCTATACAATATTCGCCAAGCAGAGAAGTTATGAAAAAAACACACGGTTGTACGGGATTTGATAACGGTTCCGGAAGTGTTTCAGTATCATCGTCATACCAAAGACCATCATCAATGCAATAAGTTTCCCCATAAGGTTCGTTACAGCTGTTATATGATTTATTTTTATGCGGCATGTTGTATCTCCGATACTCGTATGATTTATACGGTATTCTACCCTAAATTAACTTATTGTAAATATTAAAACTTTATTTATAAAACATTTCCGCGATGTAAAATCCCGCAAAAACTTTACAATGTTATTATCTGTTTTAGTAAAAACGATAACAATCCCCCGTTGTGGATTGCTGCAACGGGGGTAAAGTAAAAGCAGTCCTTTTAATTTAGCTGGATCTTTGTCCAGACGAACAGCACGTTGCCGTCGTTTTCAACACCGGGGACGTAAGCCGCCTGCACGTCTAAGTTTTTGTAGCCAAAGCCAAACATCGGCAGCGGCAGCGGAACCGGAATGTAGGCGTATTCGTGCCGCTGGGTCAAGCCCACCGTAAAACCGACACCGGCGCGGAAATCCTTTTTCTGTCCGAAATACCAGTTTTTCATGAAAGCGTAGCCGAACATGGTTTCCACATAATCGTTGGAATCAATAAAAGCCATGGCATATAAGGCGTGCCAGTCGCCGTCGGCATCATAACGCGAAACGCCAAGCCCCGCGCCCCAGGGGTTTTCATTATATTTATCAATATGTTCGTCATCATAAGTCAGGCGGTTGTGCCAGGCATAAAGCGGGACATAAAGGTCATATTGACCGCCGTTCCAGGTTTCGCTTAAGGTGTTTTTGATTTTTTCTTTCCAGTCCATACCGTCGGCTTCGACGGTTTCATCAGCAAACACCGTGAAAGGAAAGCATAACAATAACAACACAATCGTCCATATCTTTTTTGACATTTTTTATATCCATAACTAATTCAGCATTGCCTTTTGTTATAAGCCGGCATCTGTAAATTACAAGTGTTTTTTTTTTAATATTTGCATAAGTCGGATGGTATCCATGACCTTATGGCCGGACGTTCTTGAGACGGTTATCGGCGACGACCTTGTCAATCACGGCTTTAACAAAACGGTCTATGGCTTTGTTTTCGGAATAATCCGCCGGAGCAATCATGTGCGCCCGACCGTCGCGGTTTAAGGCGCTTGCTCTTTCTTTGGTTCCGGTTTTATAAACCGCCAGCGTGTGGCCGCCGGCTTTGTTCAACATTGCCATGCAGGGAATATCCGTGCTGCCGTCGCCGATGTAAATCATGTTTTCAAACGGCATCGGGCGGCAAGCTTTGTCCACGTGGCGGTTGACGCCTTCGGTGTCGGTAACATCCAGGCAGCCTTTGTTGATGCGAAACAAGTATTGGGTTTTGGAAGTGTAGTTTAAGATGATTGCCGGCCAGACTGCGGCGCCGTTTTCATCGTATAAAAAACTTGAGGCAAAAATCTCGGTAAATTTGTCGGCAATGGCGGTACCTTCAAGCATTTCTTTTAAACCGGAAGAAATAATGTAGTGCTGCAGGTTGACGCCGCAGGAAAGCGCATAAGCGTTGATGCGGTCAAACCATTCTTCCACGCCTTTATAAAGTTTGATGTTGTGGCCGTAGGCCATAAAATCTTCCCGCGTAATCGGCAACTTACGCTTACGGGATTCATCAATCGTAACTTTCATGTATGACAAAATATCATCCATCTTTTTTTGTTTGGCCATGCCGTTGGCGGTCTTCCAGAACTCGTCGGCAGTCATTCCGAGTTTTTTGATAAAACTGTATTCTTGCATGTTTCCCGGCGATAGGGTACCGTCAAAGTCATAGCAAATTGCCATCGGGATAAGATTTTTGCGCATCTTGTTTTCCTTTAAATATCAACCTTTGGTATCATAGCGTTAAAAACAGTGTGTTGGCAACAAAAATTTTCTTGACCTTTGTGTTTGCATCGTGTAAATACAATTCAAAAGTTTTAAGAGACGTGAAAAGCGTTTGACGGTTTTCAATTTTTAAGAGTTGGAAAGAAGTTATAAAAGAGTAGATATGGAGAGATGGCAGAGCGGTTTAATGCAGCGGTCTTGAAAACCGTCGAAGGGGCGACCCTTCCGGGAGTTCGAATCTCCCTCTCTCCGCCAATGAGTGCCCCGAACAAATCGGGGCTTTTATTTTTTAAATAACAGGGAGATTTGAACTCCCGGGGAAGGGAGTTCGACTACAAGTGAAAGGCGGACTTGAAGGACGCCGGTGAGCCTTTGTAAAAGGCGAATGAACGCCGTGAACGAAGTAATCTCCCTCTCTCCGCCAATGAGTGCCCCGAACAAATCGGGGCTTTTATTTTTTAAATAACAGGGAGATTTGAACTCCCGGAGAAGGGAGTTCGACTACAAATGAAAGCGCGGATTTTTCCACGCTTCCACATGAACTGGCGCATTATTGGCTGAACAATATGTGGAATTACGTCAGAAGCGGCAACGCCAGCGAAAGATACCAACAGCGTTGGAATGTGATTGCCAACTGGCTGGGGATTACACCGGAACAAACGCTTATTACCCGCTGCCGAACTGCAAAAAGCTTATGTCTGTATAGCGAATAAATCAAACGTACGTTATTTTTTTATGTTT